>NZ_SZNM01000040.1 GCF_005870085.1 Aquibacillus sediminis
AAGTGCTGAAAGCATCTAAGCATGAAGCCCACCTCTAGATGAGACTTCCCATCATTTTAAATGAGTAAGATCCCTCAGAGACGATGAGGTTGATAGGTCCGAGGTGGAAGCGTGGTGACACGTGTAGTTGACGGATACTAATAGATCGAGGACTTATCTATATTTGAATTTAAAATGTTTGAATGTCTTGAGCCTTTCTTATCTAGTTTTGAAGGTATAACTTCTTCAACTGGCCCGTTGGTCAAGTGGTTAAGACACCGCCCTTTCACGGCGGTAACACGGGTTCGAATCCCGTACGGGTCATTAAATTATTTTCGCTAAAGCGAAAATAATTCTTCATAACTTTTAATTAAATGATATGGAGGATTAGCTCAGCTGGGAGAGCACTTGCCTTACAAGCAAGGGGTCGCAGGTTCGAGCCCTGCATCCTCCACCATTTAAATCATAGTTTAGCTGTTGTTGAATAGAGTATATTCATTAAAGATATCTATTTAACAATAGTTATAAAAAAATTGGTCCGGTAGTTCAGTTGGTTAGAATGCCTGCCTGTCACGCAGGAGGTCGCGGGTTCGAGTCCCGTCCGGACCGCCATATAAGCCGGCCTAGCTCAACTGGTAGAGAAACCGTAAACTTCTTGGATAACATCATTGTAGGTTTTGCGAGGAGCGTAAGCATCGCCGAAATAGCTTGCAACGTGACAAGCACCAATAGAATAAGCCTCATACAAAGAATAAGATATACACATAGCAAGGTAATGAATTGTATATTTAATATATCAAGAGCCATTAGCTCAGTTGGTAGAGCATCTGACTTTTAATCAGAGGGTCGGAGGTTCGAATCCTCCATGGCTCATCAAAGAAGTTATGTTATGGATTCTCACCTACGGTTCTCCTTGTTTTTATTAACTTATAATGGAAACAAGGACTAGCCTACGGCGTCAGAATCCTCTATGGCTCACCACTCAAGCGGGTGTGGCGGAATTGGCAGACGCGCTAGACTTAGGATCTAGTGTCTTCGGACGTGGGGGTTCGACTCCCTCCACCCGCACCATATAAAATTATTATGAATAATACACGGAGGAGTACCCAAGTCTGGCTGAAGGGAGCGGTCTTGAAAACCGCCAGGGGCTTCACGGCTCGCGGGGGTTCGAATCCCTCCTCCTCCGCCATTAAATTTAAAATTTATATTCTAGTAATCTTTTAAACTTGGAGGGATAGCGAAGTTGGCCAAACGCGGCGGACTGTAAATCCGCTCCCATCGGGTTCGTAGGTTCGAGTCCTACTCCCTCCACCATATTGTTTTTCGTGTGGGTGTAGTTTAGTGGTAAAACCTCAGCCACGAGCAAAAGCTTCATCGAATTAACAGCGAGTTGCGAAGAGCGTAGGCTTCGCCGAAAATACTTGCAACGTGACGAGCATGTTTTGATCGAGTATATTATTAAGACCTAAGCAAAATTAAGTGCGGGTGTAGTTTAGTGGTAAAACCTCAGCCTTCCAAGCTGATGTCGAGGGTTCGATTCCCTTCACCCGCTCCATTCATTTATTATGGGCCTGTAGCTCAGTTGGTTAGCGCGCACGCCTGATAAGCGTGAGGTCGGTGGTTCAAGTCCACTCAGGCCCATTAACCTAGCGTAAGCTTGGTTAATGAAATGTTTGAATTGAATTTTGTAGGAGAAGTACCCAAGTGGCTGAAGGGGCGCCCCTGCTAAGGGTGTAGGTCGTGTAAGCGGCGCGAGGGTTCAAATCCCTCCTTCTCCGCCATTATTTATGGCCCGTTGGTCAAGTGGTTAAGACACCGCCCTTTCACGGCGGTAACACGGGTTCGAATCCCGTACGGGTCATCAGAGTTATTTTCACAAAGGTGAAAATAACTCACATTATTATGGAGGATTAGCTCAGCTGGGAGAGCACTTGCCTTACAAGCAAGGGGTCGCAGGTTCGAGCCCTGCATCCTCCACCATTTCAATAAATTTTAACCGTCGTTAAATTAAACATAAATCCATTAAGGATATTTATTTAACTATCGTTAAAAAATCTGGTCCGGTAGTTCAGTTGGTTAGAATGCCTGCCTGTCACGCAGGAGGTCGCGGGTTCGAGTCCCGTCCGGACCGCCATTTGTTTTTGGGCTATAGCCAAGCGGTAAGGTAACGGTTTTTGGTACCGTCATGCGCTGGTTCGAATCCAGCTAGCCCAGCCACAATACATATTATTTAATTTGGGGCCTTAGCTCAGCTGGGAGACCGCCTGCTTTGCAAGCAGGCGGTCAGCGGTTCGATTCCGCTAGGATCCACTTAAAAAGCTACAATTAAGCATATGTAATTGTAGCTTTTTTTATACGTTGAAGTATAAGCCGCTAGTAAAAACTGAAAGAGCGAGTTATAGTTATATAGGGAAGGGGGCAATAAACAACGTGAACTCCTATAATAAATATGCAGAGGTTTAAGCAGCCACTAATTTAATAAATTACTTTTGTTTCGTGATTGTTCCATTTTTCGAAGGGTTCACTACGATTTTCTAAAGATAAGGAATAGAATGGTATTTTTCTATCTTCATATGATTTAGGAATCTCTTCATAAATAAATGCATCATCAAAGCCTCCATTACAAGCAATATGTTGATCGGCTGCGTAATAGATATCTTTAACTCTAGCCCAATAAATAGCTCCTAAACACATAGGGAAAGGTTCGCAACTTGTATATAAAATGCAATCATCTAGCTGGAAATGGTTAAGATTCTCGCATGCTTGTCGTATCGCTTTAATTTCTGCATGTGAGGTTGGATCATGGTCTTGTGTCACTCTGTTTGTACCGCCTCCAACTACTTCACCTGTTTATTCACCACAATTGCAGCAAATGGACCTCCTCTTGCTCTACATTTTCAACTGTCAAATCTATTGTTTTCGATAAAAATATCGATAGTTCATTATTATTCTTCCCAATTAGCTGTCAAAGGTTATGTTATTTAAATTACGAGATACATAAGAAGTTATCAATCTTCTTGTAGGGATATCTAACAAGGAAATAAAATAAAACTTCCATCAGTGGGGCTTTTATCCCTCAACCTTAAATTTCTTACCTTCCACCCATTGTCACCGAGGCGCATCGAGGGAAGCTTGTGGATTCTTGAAATACCTTCTAATTCATACAGTTCTTCGTTGATAAGCTGGAAATAGATGAAAAGGGGCGACACTATGCTGTATTAGAGGCAACTGCATTTTATCCAACAGGACCCTCATGACACGGGAACGTTACATGGTGTCGCTATTTATGATGTCGAGGAAATAGAAGGAGAAATTCGCCATTACATAGAAGAGCCTCTACGTATAGATACCCCTGCTGAAGAGGACGTTGATTGGGATCGACGGCTACGATCATTTGCAACAACACGCGGCTCAGCATATGTTATCTGCAACATTTGAAGACGTATTTGGCTATAAAACCGTTAGTTTTCATTTAGGAAAGGACATTTGCTCAATTGATCTAGATACTAAGAATCTTATTAGGGAAGAAGCAAGTGTTATAGAGCAAAGGGTGAATCTTGTAATCCAAGAGAATCGCTCGATTGAAACCAAATGGGTAACAAAGGATGAACTTTCAGACTACAATTTGAGGAAGAAACTTTCTGTTACAGAGAACATTCGTCTCGTTATCATTGATCAGTTTGATTACAATGGCTGTGGTGGTACCCATCCAGATTCCACAGGACAGATAGGAGCACTCAAAATATTACATTGGAAAAAGCAAAGGAAGAAGATTCGTGTGTACATTGTAGGTGGATCCAGAGTGTTTAAGCAACAAATGGTGGTGTTTACGCTGCGGATGATCATGGGATATTTGAAGAGAATAGGTTAGATGTCACAAGTGGTAACTTCTTTTTCTTTTGTGGAAGGCTGGAGTTATTATAAAGAATCTCCAGATGAGATTACATAAATTGTCCACACAAAATAATTTGAAGTAAACATAGAGAAAAACATAAAAAATCACAAGGCTACAATAATGATTGTGGCCTTGTGATTTTTGTGAGCATAACAGTATGATTCTCTATGCGTATCAAGAGGAGTGCACCCTAACGGAACTGTTAGGGATCTCCAAGTCTTCTTTTTTGTTTACGTAAATTAAAGCTCCTGATTCGGTTTTATTGGATAACTGTTTGTTGTTTTGTTGACGGTTTTTTAATAGAGGTTCTTTCTTTTACTTTCACATCAGGCTCCTGAATGAAAAAGGAAGATGCAATACAACACAGGAAAGCACCTATACCAATCGCAATAAAAAATATCGTTGGATAAAATAGATTTAAGATAGCAAGAAAACAAACTGAACCAATATTCCCATAGGCACCGACCATTCCTGCTATTTGTCCGGTACGATTTTTCTTAACGAATGATACCATCGAGAACACAGAACCAGAAGCAGCCTGACCAATCATGGAACAACTCATCGTTAACACTACAGCAAGAATGATCGGCCAGCTTTCTGATAAGAAAGACATACAAAGATAAAGAATTGATAGGATTAATAATAACGATACCAACATTTTTTTGCGACCAAATTTGTCGCTTAGCCATCCTCCTGCGGGGCGTGCCACTAAGTTCGTAAAAGCAAAGCTGCTAGCAATCATACCTGCAGCTACGGCTCCTAGTGTAAATGTACTTTGAAAAAACATAGGCAACATTGAAATAACTGCAAGTTCTGCACCAAATGTCGTAAAGTAAGCAAAACTCAATATACTTACTTGTTTCATGGAATACTTTTCATTTTTAGGAATATCAGTTTTTAAATAATCGCGATTCCTTTTCCACATTTTCCCCATATTAACGATATAAAGCAGTGCTAAGGCACAATAGATAATAATAGCGAAATTGATGGGTAAAACCGAAGTGGATTGAAGGGACCATACGAGCACGCCTAACCCTCCATAAATAGGGAAGGAAGTAAGCATTAAAAGAATTAAATCAGATAAACTAGTAGCATCTAAGCCTCCAGTTGATTTTGATCGTTGAAATGTTTTCCAATCCGGTGTATCTTTTGCATTTCGGTAATAAATAAGAGCGTAGACTAAAGCAATTACACCGGTTAATGCGATTGCGTATCTCCAACCATGTTCCCCGCCGAATAGTAGAGCTAATGTAGGTAAAGTAAAGGCTGCAAATGCAGAACCAAAGTTCCCCCAACCTGCGTATATTCCTTGAGCAAATCCACTCTGACTTGCTGGAAACCATTCGGAAACCATCCGAATACCAATAACAAAGCTTGCGCCTATCGTTCCGAGAAATAATCGCGAGATAAGTAGCTGCCAATATGTCGTTCCTAAAGCAAAGATAAAACATGGAATGCTCAAAACGACTAGTAATAGAGTAAAGACTTTCCTTGGACCATACCGATCAACTAGACGCCCCATTGCAATTCTTCCTGGAATAGCTAATGCAAGGTTGACAATCATTAAGACACCCATCTGGTCTTCTGTAATTGCGAGTTGTTCCATGATCGTAGAATTGAAGGGGGCCATATTAAACCAGACCATCACACTTACAAAAAAAGCGATCGTTGAAAGCATAAGAATTTGTTTATTGCCTTGGTAATTTTCGACTTCATTCATGTCTAGAGTCCTCCAATGAATTATTTTTGAAAAAAGTAACTAGTTTAAACTCTAATTCACTAATTATGAGCACTAACCCTTACAGCACTGACCTTAAACCCAGGCATCCGGCAATAGGGATCCAATTGATCTGCGACTAACCGGTTAACATTTTGGGTTTCTGTCCAGTGGAAGGGGACAAAAATAGTGTCTTTACGAATTGTGGACGACCATCTACTTCTAACAACAATTGATCCTTTGGTAGACTCTATGTTGACAAGTGCATTTTCCTTTAGTCCATACATCAAAGCTGTGTCAGGGTGTATTTCCATGAAAGCTTCGAAATCTCTTGCTGCTAAGGATGGACTTTTTCTCGTTTGTTCTCCAGTTAAATAATGTGCCATGACACGTCCTGTTGTAAGTAGTAAAGGAAATTCTGTACTAGTTGTTGGTTTTGGTGTATTCGGTTGGCTCGCTACAACCGCCATTTTAGCCTTTTTATCTTCATGAGCAAAAGAAGTTTCGAATAATCTTTCGGTACCAGTGTCGTTAGGACTAGGACAAGGCCATAGGATGCCTTGTTCTTTTCGTAATCGATCATATGTAATGCCGAAGTAATCTGCTTTTCCACCGCGACTTGCGATCCGAAGCTCCTCAAATATTTCTTCAGCAGATTGGTATGGAAAATAGTGTTCTTTTCCGAGTTTTTTGCTAATTTCACAAAGAATTTGCCAGTCATGTTTTACCTCCCCAGGTAGAGGAAAGCTCGCTTCTCTTAACATGACGCGACCTTCTACATTCGTCATCGTACCTTCGTCTTCTAAGTAAGAAGAAGAAGGGAGGACGAGGTCTGCTAGTTTGGCAGTTTCTGATAAGAACATGTCTACAGCAACTAAGAATTTAAGTTTTTTTAATGCCTTTTTGACGAAATTAGCATTTGGATTGGAGACGACCGGGTTTGAGCACATCACAAACATGCCAGTAATCAGTCCTTCATCGACCTTTTCAAACATTTCATATGCAGAAACCCCTTTTCTTGGTAAGTCCTGTTCGTCTATGCCCCAAACATCAGAGATGAAGGATCGATGCTCAGGGTTTTCGATCGAACGGTAACCTGGTAACTGGTCTGCTTTTTGACCATGTTCTCTAGCTCCTTGTCCATTGCCTTGACCGGTAACAGCTCCATAACCTGAATAGGGTTTTCCTATTTTTCCTGTCGCAAGGAGAAGATTCAAAAATCCTCGAACAGTGTCTGTGCCGTCTATTTGTTGTTCGATTCCTCTGGCAGTGAAAATCATTCCTGAGGGTTCTTGGCCAAATACAGTTGCCGCTTGTACGATCTCGCTAGTGGTGACTCCTGTTGTTATAGCGATATCCTCTAAGTTCATGGAAGTGACGTGTTGCTGTACTTCCTCAAAGCCATTGGTTCTTTCGTTTATAAAGTGTTTGTCTAGTAGATTTTTGTCCGTAATTACTTTTAATAGTCCATTTGCAAGAGCGGGATCGGATCCAGGTTTATTTTTTATATGCAAGTCTGCTATTTTAGTAGTAGCAGTCTCTCGTGGGTCAATTGCAATGATGTAAGCTCCGTTTTCTTTTGCTCGTTCAAAATAAGGCATGATCGTCGGCTGGCATTCCGCTATATTTGTACCAGCAAGAATAATACAACGAGTATGTGGAATTTCTTTTATCGTATTTGTAAATCCACGATCCATCCCGAAGGTAAGGTTAGCTCCTGTTGCAGCTGCCCCCATACATAATCTGCCATTGTAATCAATATGCTTGGTTTGTAGTGCTACACGTGCAAATTTCCCTAGAAGATAAGCTTCTTCATTTGTAATCGAAGCACTACCGTAAACAGACAGAGCATCGAGCCCGTCATGTGTTTGAATTTTTAAAAAATTATCTCTAATTGTCTCTAGAGCTACGTCCCAGGAGACAGGTACGAATTCTCCATCTACCTTCAATAGTGGTTGCTTTAGTCTGCCTTGGTGCAGGGCATGCTGATGGGCGTTCATGCCTTTAATACAAAGTCGACCTTCTGAAGTGGGGTTATCTTTACCGATCGTTTTATACTTTTTTCTTGAAACAACTGTCTGTTCTATCAGTTGCATTTTACATTGCATACTGCAATATGGACATTGGGAATCATACACTTTCTCTGCTTGCACCTTTTGTTGTTTATCGCGAAAATATTTCAACATTAGCTCTGTCAAAATGTCTCATCCTTTGCTCTATAAATTTTTGGCTACTGTTAAAAAATGTTGTTGAAATTTATTCAGCCTTAACAGGCAGTAAGCCCCTACTTCAAGATTTAAGGGGAACCGAAAAAGATAAGTGGGGGATCAACTGCCTGTAAAGGTCCATTCGTTCGGACTGACCATCAGTGGGGATGAAGAAAACCCCACTGATGGGAGTTTCACTTTATAAAAGACGGGGTTCCATTGCCATTGGGACAAATTGCTTTCACGCAAACCCATGCCCCCACCACATGGGGAGTGCCCTCACTTGTCCGTAGAATGATCAACAACATGTAAAAGTAGCTCCTAGTTGTGTACGGGAATTACATGATATTTGGGATGTTAGGCTATTTTCTCACTAATAGACGCTTTCGTTGAGCTTGATCTGTCTTTAGTTTTTCTATTAAAAACTGGAGAAGGTCTTGGTCAAACAGTACTTCTCGGATGTGTACTAAACTAACGCGTTCCATCCATTGCCATGTGCGCTCCAAGTAATTAGCTGATTGCCGGTAATATTGAATAAAACCTATCGATAGTTGGATTGCTTCTTCTTTCGTAGTAGCTACAGTTAGTAATTCACCAGAACGAGCATTACGACCACTACTTCCCCCGACATAAATTTCCCAGCCACGATTCACCTTCATAAGTCCAATATCTTTTGTTGTTGAACCGGCGCCATTATGCATACAGGCTGAGACCCCCATGCGAATGCGGTAGGGGGTTTTTAGAAATTCAGTTCTTTTTTCCAAATCGTATGCCATTTGGGAAGCTAGTTCTTTATTGCATTCACATAAATAATCCCCATTGCTTGTTTTGATACTTTGAACAGTGTTTGCTGTTGTGGAATGGAGTCGCATATTCAGATCAGACCAAACCGATGACAGATCTTCTTGTCTGATCCCTTTTAAGTGAATACGCTGGTCACTTGTTATTGCTAGGGTTGGGAGACCATATTTATCGGCAACATCTGCAATTTTTCGTAACTGATTTGTTTGTACGATACCGCCGTACAGTTGTGGCACAATTGAATATGTGCCGTCATTACGAACGATCGCATTCATCTTATCATTTAAATAGAGTGTTTCTTGATTTTGCTCATATTCTGGATAAATCATTCCAAGATAATATTCTAAAGCAGGACGACAAGTCGTACAGCCTTCTTTATTTATCCAACCAAGTGCTTCTGTAATTTCGTGTACGCTGGCAAGGTTTCTCGTCTGAATTTCTGTTACAATTTCATCTTCTGTTAACGTTGTACAAGAACAAAAACTTTTGTTTTCTGTAGTTTCGTTAAAGTGATCACTAGATATGTAGTCCAATAGTTCACGAACAGCGGGTTTACAGCCACCACAAGAACTAGATGCTTTTGTACATGCTTTGACATCATTGACACTGGATAGATTATGCGCTAGAACGTTATCGATGATCGCTCCTTTTGAAACACTGTTACATGTACAAATGAATTCTTTTTTGGGTAAAGTTGCAACGTATGAATCTGCTGGGTCTGTTGGCCTTAGTAGGTCAGCTTTCTCCTGATCAGGGACAAATTTTTGCTTCATAATGATGTCTAACAGTCTTGGTCCTTCTTTTGTGTCACCAAATAAGACCGCCCCGACTGCTTTGTCGTCTCGAAAAAATACTTTTTTGTAGGTTGAGGCTATTTCATCATGGAAATAGATAGATTTAGTAGTTTCATCGGTTGTTAATTGTCCAACAGAGAACACATCAACTCCTGATATTTTTAGTTGAGTAGACAGAATAGAACCTTGGTAACCTTTGGTGTTTTTTTTGCAAAGATGGCGAGCAAGAACAGCGCCTTGTTGATAGAGTGGTTTCACAAGCCCGTATACTATGCCGTTATGCTCTGCACATTCCCCGACCGCATAAATATTTTGAGCTTGTGTTTGTAAGTAATCGTCTACAAGAATACCACGGTTTGTTTCAATGCCAGCTTGTTTGGCTAAGGTGATGTTTGGCCTCACTCCAACGGCCATGACGACTAAGTCTGCCTTGGTATGAGTTCCGTCATTGAATTGAAGTCCTTCAACGCGGGTATTTCCAACAATTCTTTCGGTATCTTTTTCTAATAAAAAATTCATACCTTGTGCTTCTAGCTCCTCTTGCAGCATGTGTGCTGCTGTTTGGTCAAGCTGCTTGTTCATTAAGCGATCTGAATTATGTACAACATCAACCTTCATTCCTAAATTGAGTAAGCCTCTTGCAGCCTCCAATCCAAGTAGCCCTCCGCCGATTACGACTGCTTTTTTGTAGTGCTTTGCTGTTTCCATCATTCTTTGGCAATCTTCGATCGTCCGAAACGAAACAATGCCTTCTTTTTCAGCACCTGGGAGCGGTAGCATAAACGGGTGTGATCCGGTTGCAAGAATTAATTTATCATAAGGGACTTCCCTTTCTTTATCTGTTTTGATAAGCTTTTTGTTTTTGTCTATTTCGATAACAGTTTCACCCGTATAAAGACGAATGTTGTTCGCCTGATACCATTCCAGATGATTTATTGTTATATCATCAAATGTTGTACCGCCTTGAAGTACGGAAGATAGCATGATTCTACTATAGTTCACATGCGGTTCACTGCCAAAAATAGTAATGTCGTAGATGGAGTTGTCTTCTTTTAAAATATTTTCTATACAGCGTAGCCCAGCCATACCATTTCCAATAACAATGAGCTTTTGTTTTTGCATGCTATAAAACCTCCACCAGTTGTAGTAAGTACCATATATACAATCTGTGTAAGAATATCATGGTATTTTCTTTACTGTCATATCCTGTGTAAGAAAATATGACGTGGTTTTTTAGGGGGAGAAAAAGACACTTTGGAAAAGATAGCCTATAAGTAAATGTTGATTGCGTTTTCAAACGGGTGCTGTTTTTGGTGTAATAGTTTGAAGTTTATGCATCAAAATTAGCATTTCTTTGTTTGTAACCGAAGGAACAGAATCATTTGCCCATGGTGGTGGGGATAAGACGGTAGAGGCTGGTCAATTATTAACCAAACGGTTGTTATTCAGACACTTATCAAGGAAAGGTTAAAGCACGCAGGAGGTCAGCGGTTCGATCCCGCTAGGCTCCATTATATTAAGACTACTATTAGGTCATACTAATAGTAGTCTTTTTTGTAGCATAATATTTGAATGTTACCGCCATTTTCCACTTAATAGAAGTGTTTCTTTTGTATTCCATCGATAGACCTATTAAGGACGGCTCGTTTTGTTACATTTTGTTGAAACTCGTATAGAGTATCATTCAAAAGTGGTATAGACATCTATAATTGTAAAAAGGTAAGATGGAGATGCACTTAATTGAAGCAGGTTTTAGGGAGGTGGGAGTTAAAACTTATACAATTAATCAAATCAAGTAAGACGGTGGTTAAGTCTGGTTAATTAAGCATCCTAATGCGAGTACCTCTAAAAACTTCAACTGTTCCCACTAATTCTACATATCGTTAGAAGGCATCTTCATAGCTAGAAAATTTAGTAAATCAGATTTAATCAGAAGGACAAAATAATGGTTTTAAGGAGGTATTTCATGACCAAAGAAACTAAAATTAGTTTAAACGCTTTTCTTATTGTGCTTTTATTAATATTATTACTTGTTGTTTCAACAAGTATAGGTACAAATGCACAAGAAGATGAACCTGCTGTATCAGATTTACTAATTTATCAAAACATTCCTCAGGCCGAACCTCAAATAACGAATAAGCAGGTACACTTACAAGCACTTCACGTATATGAACAAGGTCAATTCTTATATATTTCAGATAATCTTAAATGGGAGTCCTCTAACCAGAATGTGGCAACCGTTAATGATGAAGGAAAGGTTACCTTTACAGGGAAAAATGGTCGCACATTTATAACGGTTTCGGATGGTGAATTTAGTGACCGAATTGCCTTAGATTATAAAGTAGACCCAACAAATGCAAACCAATCAAAAGGGAAATCCGAATCAAAAGTAACTGTAGTAAAAGAAACAGGCGATCGATATGACATTATTTCCAAGGCGATCGAACAAATGACGATTGAAGAAAAGATAGGCCAAATGTTAATGCCTGATTTCCGAACTTGGGATGGGGAAGATGTAACAGAAATGCTCCCTGAAATGGAGCAAATAGTTAAAGACTATCATCTTGGTGGAGTGATTCTCTTTAGAGAAAACGTGGTGACAACAGAACAAACAGCAAAGCTAGTATCTGCTTATCAAGATGCAGCAGAAAAGTTAGGCTTGTTCGTAACAATTGATCAAGAAGGTGGAATTGTTACCCGTCTACAATCTGGTACAGATATGCCTGGCAACATGGCTATCGGTGCTACAGGATCAACGAAGGTTTCTCAGAATGTAGCAGAGGCAATCGGAGAGGAACTTGAAAGCTTAGGGATTAATATGAACTTGGCACCCGTCCTTGATGTCAATAATAATCCTGATAATCCTGTTATTGGAGTACGTTCCTTTGGTAGTGATCCACAGTTAGTCGGTGATATGGGAGTAGCATACATTAATGGATTGCAACAAACTGGTGTTGCAGCAACGGCTAAACATTTTCCAGGGCATGGGGATACAGCGGTTGATTCCCATTTAGGTTTACCGGAAGTTCCACATAATAAGGAAAGATTATTAGAAGTAGAATTAGCACCATTCCAACAAGCAATGGATGCTGGAATTGATGCGGTAATGACAGCCCATGTGACATTTCCAAATATTGACGATACAAAAGTAATTTCTCAAAAAGATGGAACAGAAATCTCACTTCCTGCAACACTATCTCACAAGGTGTTAACTGGTTTAATGCGTGAAGAAATGAAGTATGACGGCATCATTATTACAGACGCACTAAATATGAATGCTATTGCGGACCATTTTGGGCCAGTTGATGCGGCGATACGTGCCGTTAAAGCAGGGACCGATATTGTGTTGATGCCTGTCGGGTTAGCTGATGTAGCTGAGGGACTTGTAGATGCTGTGAAAACGGGAGAAATCTCCGAACAACGGATTGAACAATCTGTCGAAAGAATTTTAAGCTTAAAAGTAGCACGTGGCATAATAAAAGAAGAAAGCCCACAATCGATCGAACAAAAACTTGAAAATGCTGAAGAAGTCGTTGGTTCCCAAGCGCATCAACAAGTAGAAAAAGACGCAGCAGAACGGTCGATCACATTAGTAAAAAATGATGACACACTTCCATTGCAAGTTGAGGAAGAAGATAAAATTGTTGTAGTGGGTGGAAGTAATAGTTCTGGTTTGTATCAATCAGTAGCAGCACAGCACCAAAATACCGAATATATTAATCAAGCATCTACAATGTCTGCTGCTCAACTTGCATTGCTTGAACAAGCAGAAGCAGTAATAGTTGGTACGTATACCTATAACGTGGCCGGTCGATCGGAAACGAGTGACCAAATGCGGATGGTCAATCAAATAACAGAGGAAACGGATACACCAGTAATTGGTATTGGAATCCGTAATCCTTATGATGTTGTAGCTTATCCAGAAGTAGATGCCTATCTTGCACAGTATGGATTTAGAACGGCAAGCTTTGATGCTACAGCAGCAACCATTTTCGGCAATAACCAACCAACAGGTAAATTGCCAGTATCGATACCAGGATTATATGAATTTGGCCATGGATTACGTTATTAACGGTTTATATTGGGGAGAGGAGTAACATAATGAGAAAATGGCTTATTAGCTTATTGGTACTTGTAATGGTTTTAACCTCTTTTTCAGCAGTATTTGCTATGGGGAATGGCAATGGCCATCAATATGGTCATGAAAAAGGGGAAGGAAATCCACATGATTTTCAATTGGGCGTCGAAGCGTTATTAACGGATCATAAGGATTTAATTGAAGGGAAAAAAGTGGGACTAATTACTAATCCAACTGGTGTCGACCAAGAGCTTACTAGTATTGTTGATTTATTGCATGAAGATCCAGATGTAGATTTAACCGCACTGTATGGCCCTGAACATGGGGTGCGAGGAAGTGCGCAGGCAGGTGAATATGTAGAATATTATACAGATGAACAAACAGGATTACCTGTATATAGTTTATATGGAGAGACGAGAAAACCAACAACTGAAATGTTAGAAGACATCGACGTACTTTTATTTGATATCCAAGATGTCGGTACGCGCTTCTATACGTACATTTACACGATGGCGTATACGATGGAGGCTGCCGAGGAGAATGATATTCCATTTATCGTATTAGATCGTCCCAATCCACTTGGTGGTGAGAAAGTAGAAGGTCCTGTATTGGATCCTGACTATACATCTTTTGTTGGTAATTATCCAATTCCACTTCGACATGGGATGACGGTTGGGGAACTAGCTAAGTTTTTTAATGAAGAGTTCGCGATTGGGGTAGACTTAACCGTTGTCGAGATGAATGGTTGGGAGCGTAATATGTATTATGATGATACACCATTAGATTTTGTTGCACCATCACCAAATATGCCAACTGTTGATACCGCGCTGGTATATCCTGGTGCAGCATTGATCGAAGGCACGTCAAATGTTTCCGAAGGCCGTGGTACGACACAACCGTTTGAGTTGTTAGGTGCCGCATTTATAAATAGTACGGAGTTTGCTGAAACCTTGAATGAACTAGAATTACCTGGGGTCCTGTTTCGGGCAGCATCATTCACACCAACCTTCTCGAAAAATGCTGGAGAGTTAAATCATGGGATCCAAATTCATGTAACAGATAAAGAAGTATTTCAACCAGTTGAAACAGGGTTGCATATTGTAAAGACCATGCATGATAGGTATCCAGAAGAGATGGAGTTTCGTTCCTTTTTCGATAATTTAATTGGAAATGGTTGGGTGCGTGAAGCAATTGTAGAGGGGCAGTCAGTTGAAGAAATAAAGTCACAATGGCAAGAGGAATTGGCAACATTTAATCAAGTGCGCAAACAATATTTAATCTATTAAGTTACTAGGGACAAGAGATATCTTGTCCCTTTACTAATATTTTAAAAAAGTATGGTAAACAGTGCAAAGCGGTGATAGACTTTAAGTACCGTGATAAGAAAGGAAGGTACAATGAAACCATTCATAACTTACCAATCAAATGCAACACTTTATGCGATTAAGGCGAACATGCCTGAAGATCAAACGATAACGATTGGAAAACTTGGTTCATTTACTTTTCTTACAGGAACATATGTCTATGTCGGTAGTGCGAAACGCTATCTACAAAAAAGAGTCGAGCGACATCTGAAGATTGACAAGAAACTTCATTGGCACTATGATTATTTACGATCTTATCTTGAAATAAAAGAAGTACAGACATATGCAGGAAACGAAGAGGAATGTCGATTATTCCAGAGACTTTACCAACAAAACAATGCTTCCATGCCATGTTCTGGTTTTGGTTCTTCGGATTGTACTTGTAAGTCTCATTTGTTTTTTTGTCCGATTGATCACACGGTCATCCTATAACCGCTTGGTATAAACTCAAATAATTTTATTAAAAATTTGACGTTTTTTATTGAATATTCAGAAATGATTTGCTATATTAACCATGTAATCAATTGAAGAAAATAGTAATCTAATTGCGGAGTACTTTATGTTAAAATAAAACGACAAAACTATGTGTGACTGGCGAACGCGGATCACCGCGAGGGAGCACATAGTGTCGGAGCCGTTCGCCTGGGCAGAGGTAAGGGAAGTATCCCTTGCCTTTTTCTGTTATATAAGGGGGCGTTATCAAAACAGTTCATTTGCTATTACGCGTGGATGAATAAGAATGGGGTCAGTGAAATTCTAAATTATAACTTGAAGGAGGAAATGGTTTCATGAGTACCGTTACAGCAGAAAAACAAAAGAAGATTAAACCGTTAAATAATATTGCGGAAAGAGGATTAAATGTATTTAATGAGGATTATTTAATTGATGACGAACATGAAAATCCTGATGCGATTGTTGCACGTAGTTATAATATGCATTCAATGGAATTTGGTAATAATTTAAAAGCAATTGCTAGAGCAGGTGCAGGGGTGAACAATATTCCTGTTGAACAATGTACCGAGCAAGGAATTGTAGTGTTCAATACACCTGGTGCCAATGCAAATGCCGTAAAAGAAATGGTGCTCACCTCGCTAATGGCTTCGTCCCGAAATGTATTTGATGGGATTGCTTGGGCGAAAACGTTAGAAGGGGAAGGGGAACAGGTTGGTAAACTAGTTGAATCAGGCAAGAAACAATTTGTTGGAAAAGAGATCAAGGGCAAAACATTAGGTGTGATAGGACTAGGTGCAATCGGTGCATTAGTAGCTAATGATGCGCTAGCATTAGATATGGATGTAATTGGTTTTGACCCATTCATTTCTGTTAATACAGCGTGGAATTTATCTCGTAATGTACAACGTGCTAATTCAATCGAGGAGTTATTTGCGACAGCGGATTATATCACGGTGCATGTTCCTTACACTGATGAGACAGGTGGCATGTTCAATGAAGAATCCTTTAATTTGATGAAGTCTGGTGTCCATATTTTGAACTTCTCACGGGGAGAACTAGTAAATGAAGCGGATATGGCTGAGGCGCTTGAAAGTGGAAAAGTTGGGAAATATATTACCGATTTTCCTAATGAAAATGTGTTAAAAATGAAAAATGCTATACCAATTCCACACTTAGGAGCATCGACAAAAGAATCAGAAGAAAATTGTGCGGTGATGGCTGCGCGTCAAGTGAAGGATTTCTTAGAAACTGGAAATATTGTAAACTCAGTTAATTTTCCAAGTGCATCCCTACCTTATACCGGTAGACGTCGTGTGACAGCATTCCATCGCAATGTACCGAACATGGTTGGACAAATCACGTCAGCTTTATCCAACTACGACTTAAACATTGCGGACATGGTGAACAGAAGTCGTGGTGAATACGCCTATACAATGGTGGATATTGAAGATGAGATTAATGGAGATATTACGCCAAGTTTAGAAAAGAAAATTAATCAAATTGAGGGTATTGTTACAACACGGATCATATAAATTGAAAAGAAGTATCCAGGCATCATCGCTGTGTTGATGGCTGGATACTTCTTTGTTTTTAAGGAGATCGTTCGTTTTAATTATAATCTTGTAATAAAAGCAGTGGCAATGCCAAAGTAAATAAGCAGTGATAATATATCATTGATTGTTGTAATAAGTGGTCCAGAAGCAACAGCTGGGTCCACCTTAAATTTGTATAAAATCAATGGAATGATCGTTCCTGCTAATGTCCCAATAATTAATGTGATCAAAAGTGAACTACCGACAACTAGGCCTAAAGTAAAGCTTCCTCGCCAAACATAGGCAATAATCGAAATTAATATACCACACGTAATACCAATTATAATCCCTACCCATAATTCACGTATAATGAGTTTGATGACTTGTTTAAATGTTAGGTCTTCTGATACTAATCCACGGACAACAACAGCAAGTGACTGTGTGCCAGTGTTTCCAGTCATTCCAGCAATCATAGGCATAAAGAATGCTAGTGCAACAACAGCTTCCAATGTTTCTTCAAATCCACTAATAATCCCGCCTGAAATCAATCCTACAAACAATAATAAAATCAACCATGGTAGACGACGGTAAGCGGCAACTATTGACGGCGTATTAAAGTCAATCGCTTTACCTGAGGCGGACAGTTTTTCAATGTCTTCATTTGCTTCTTGCATAACAATATCAATAACGTCATCAACGGTAATGACACCAACTAATGTTTCATCTTCTTTAATAATAGGTAAGGATACAAAATCATACCGACTGATTAATTTGGCAACTTCTTCTTGATCTGTATGTACATCAGCTTTTACCACTCTAGTGTACATAATTTCTTCCACTTTATCTTGTAAATCTGCTAATATTAGATCTTTATAGGAAATAACACCGACCAGTTTTTTCTGTTCATCAATTACATAGAGATAGTTCAAATACTCCGCTAATTCTGCAAAGTCTTTTAATTTATCAACTGCTTCACGAACGGTATAATGCTTTGGAATCCACACAAAGCGATTATTCATAACTCTACCCGCTGTTTCTGGAGGATATTTCATTAAATGTTGGACGACTTGTGATTCTTCTTCTTTCATTTCTGATACAAGTTCTTCTATTTTTTCAGGTTCTAAGTCCGAAAGTAAGGATGCTAATTCATCATTTTCCATTAGGTCAAATACTTGTGTAGACTTTTCAATACCCAACTTAGGTAATACATCTAACTGATCTTCTTTATCTAGTTCTTGCATTAAATCTTTGAGTTGTTCAATTGATAAATAAAGTAGAAATTTATTTCGATGTTTCGCAGGAATGTGATGGTATTGTTGCATCATATCATATGGCTGTAATTCATTCATTAATTCTTGAAACGTTAATTTCTTTCCAAAAGTGTAAGTTGATTTTCCGTCATGTCTAAGGACATGATCTTTCCTCCGTTCTTAAGTAGGATACGGCTGTATAGACACTTTTTAAGTTTTCCCTAATTATTTGGTTTTATCGGCGTTAGAGTAAGTGTTAAGTATTCATGAAATTTTTATGACGAAATACTTGTCGCTGATATAGGGGATTACAAGGATATACAATTTACCACTTGATAGGATGATGATATGCTATGTTAATCAGAGTGCTATTCCTTTATAATAACTTGTTTATTATGATTTAGTTTTGATAGATGGCGTTAATTAATTTAGGGTAGTATTGTGAGAGTAGCAATAACCTGGATAGTTAGGTATTTGATTATAAGACCAACATAAAACCAGAATGATAAGGAGTTTATGATGACAATAAAGATCAAGAAAATAAACAAAGAACAAGCATGGACATTGCGCCATCAAGTAATGTGGCCTGATAAGCCACTTGATTATATTAAAGTTCAAGATGACGAGATTGGAATCCATTACGGTCTATTTAAGGAAGACACGCTTGTTTCCGTTGTATCTTTGTTTATAAATGGGAACACCTGTCAGTTTCGAAAATTTGCGACACAACAACAAGAGCAAGGGAAAGGATTTGGCACGAAGTTATTAGAGTTTGTGTTCAAGGAAGCAAAGCAACACGGTGTGGGGAAAATATGGTGTAATGCTAGGGAAAATAAATCAACTTTCTATAAAAAATTTGGTTTAAATAAAACGGACGATCGATTTGAAAAAGGTGGTCGTTTATATGTAGTGATGGAAAAAGAGTTGAAGTAGGGGATTCCAACTAAAATGGTACCTGTAGTTAGGACACTTGAAAAAGAGTGTTTAAACTACAGGTATTTTTTTATATACTTAAGTTTCAAGATATGGGGAAAAGAGGACAACATGAGTAAAATAACATTTTCAAC
>NZ_SZNM01000041.1 GCF_005870085.1 Aquibacillus sediminis
GACTTGTAATGAACTTCTCTTTCCTATTCAGTGGCACCGTAAGTACCAATGCACAAATGGTTGTACTTGGCATGTTCGTACTAGTAGCAGGTGCTAACGCAGGCAAATTCGGCCTAGACCGCTATGCGATGCCATACTTGAAAGGTCTATTTACAAATAAAGCAGATAAAAAAGTTCAAGAAACAGTAGAAGCATAAGTAAGGGTGCCAGGCACCAACTAGCGTATAGCCACAAACGGCTATACGCTTTTTTTCTGGCAACCAGAGACAGTACATGGATTGGCGGACGTGCAAATCGGATATTTAGTTCCTTCATTCTATATAGATGAGCCTTTCGTAACAGGGGGGGGCGAACATTTAGTACGTTATTTGACCAGAAAACAATGTATTTGCCTACTTTTTTGAACAGATGTCCGCAGAAGCTCCAAATCAAGTCCTTTTTCAGAAATAAGGAATAAAGTGAAACTTCAATCAGTGGGGGTTCTTGGCTCTTCCCCCACTGATTGTTAGTTGAACCATTCGGGGTGTTAGCGTCCGTTTCACTCCCACTAAACATCTCCGTTTCACTTCACGTTTTGAAGCGGAAGTCTTACGGACGGTTGCACCGGGATAATTGTCCGTCAACGTCAATATCAATCACGATAATCGATACGAATGTTTTCCAATAAATTGGTTAGACTAATGGTTAAGTTCATTACTCAAGGAGGTTACATAATGGATACTAGCGAATATGTAAGAAAGCTCCATGAAACACAAGAGAAGGATCGTCTAAATAAACAACGTCAAGGAAATAAAAACAAAGCCAAAAGACTACCAAGCAAACGACATTAATTAAAATGAAAACGTCCTATCTATCTCCCTCCCCTCTCTCGCCAACGAGAAGGGTTTTTTCTCTGTTTGTCAATTTTCAATCAACATCACAGTTAGGTCGTCTTGTTGTTTTGCTCTTGGGTATTTGGTACATGTGTGGTCGTTTGTTTCTATCTGTCTAATTTGATCAATATAATCTTTAATGGATCCAACATCAAGTTCGATCATTTTCCAATCAGTGGCATGGTAAAGCTCAAACAGTCGTGCAAACCCGTCACTGAAGCAGAGAACTTTGGCACCATCATCTAATGGTACGTTTCCTGTGTATCCGTGAGGAATTCCTTTCGCATCCAATGATCCGATCGAATACCCTTCAGGTGTGTTAAGCAGTTTTCGGGTCTGTTGTAGTGTATCCAACATTTTAGACTCTTTCTCATCTGGATCAAGTGTTGAAGCCTTTATTTCTTTCATTACGACTTCTTGCTGTTGACTGAATCGATCAAGACGTTGATCGGTGAAATAGCTTACCTTTCCCTGAGACTTCACGAATATACCGCTATCCCCTAACACATAATACTCTAACTTTTGATTCGCCCACCTCACCATTGCAATCGTGAACGTAGGTAGTTCATACGCATTAGAGCAATCCAGGTTTGGATTTAGCTTGAATGCTTCCTCCCTTACAAATTGTAATGCATCCGTTATGATCGTAGCTAACGTATCCGAGTCGTTTATAAAATTTGGTAAACAATCTTGTAATTGTTGAACAATCCAAACCACATCATTGTCTCCTGTTATCGGATGGTTTGGAAAAAGCGGTGTCGCACCATCAATCACCCAAGCAACATTGGCAAACGATCCAGCCACATCTTCATTGTGCGCCCCGTTACCTTTTTCCGTATACGAATAGGTTACCTTCATTCAAATCCCCTACTTTCATTAAGTATGTTTTCTGTAAAGAATTTTTGGCACACTAATTATAGATTCCGGCGTATCATACCTAGACCCAGTCATTTCGTCTATATTTAGAGCAGATTCTAACCTCAATGTGCACGTTTTTCAGGTTATCGTGGATATTTGCGGTTACATTTTGGCTAGATATACACGTTTAATTCATTATCATCTATATTTAGAGCAGATTCTGACCTTAATGTGCACGTTTTTCAGGTTATCGTGGATATTTGCGATTAAAATTTCATCAGATGTACACGTCCATTGAATTATCGTTTTGTATGTAGCTACTCTATGTCGGATTATCTACAACATATCAGACAAAGACCTTCATTAAATCACTCTATTGAAATGATTCGCTCTTCACAAGGAAAATCCTTTTAAAATATTCTTCTGTACCTTATCAGTGACAGGCACCTCGTTGTGATGATAGTATATAGAAAAGTGTAAGAAGGATGAGCGGATTGAAATGGTATAAACTAAGTGAAGCAATTAAACGACTTCGTAAAGAGTTAAAAATGACACAAAAACAATTGGCTGAGGGTATATGTACACAGGCACAGATAAGCAAGTTGGAAAACCAAGAAGAATTACCCTCCAGTATCACGTTATATCAAATTGCTCAAAAACTTGAGGTAGATGTGGAGTACTTTTTTCGTGAGATCGATAATGAGCGAATAGATTACATAGAAGAGGTGCAATCACTTGCACGAAAATATATTAGAAACAAAAATTATCCTCTATTAAAGGAACTAATTGATGATGAGTTCAAAAATGACTTATTTCAATCGAATAAAGAATATCAACAGTTTCTTTTATGGCACAAAGGAATTTGCATCTATTATATTGAAAAAAATAAATCAAAATCGCTTGAGACACTAAACGAAGCGATCGCATTGACACATGATCAGCAGCGTAAGTTTTATACAGAAAGAGAGATAGAAATACTCAATAGCATCGCGATTATTTATAACGAGGAAAAGGATTTTGTCCAGTCTCTACAATTGTATGAAGAGGCGATTTATTATATTGAGAAACTTCCAAAGTTAAAAGATATCACGATCTATTTACGACTATTATACGGTGCAGCAAAACAACAATTAAAGCTAGACAACATACAAAAATCATTATCCTTTAGTGAAAAAGGGATCCATTTATGCCGAAACAATGAATCACTTTATTTATTAGGAGAACTTTACTATGAAAAAGCTAGATGTCTAGCAAAACGTGACGATCCAGAAGCAGAGACGTTCTTTCAAAAGTCGATGCAAATATTTACTGTTGAGGATAAACTACCATATGTAAAGATAGTAAATGAGGAATATATCCAATTTAAAGAAGCATTGATCAAGTGAGGAATTATTGAAGAAACTGGTTTATTACCTCTATCTTATCATTTGAGACTTTCATAGTCACGACTAGTATACTGCTAGCCACCAATAAGAAAACTTACCATATCACACATAAAGCCTAGTAAGAAGCACCGATTTTTTGGTGCTTTTCTTTCTTGCATCACCACCTGTGGTTTTCAAGTACGATGAACGGTATTTGTAAACAGATTCCCACCATTTGTTTCTAATTACCTACTTTTCAGCAAAATTTTATTGATTTTAGGAAACTATTATCAGAAAATAGATACTGTCTGTTTTAATTCAAAAAGGAGATGGAAAAGTTGAATAGTTTAGAATACTTAAGTAATGAAATGTTAATTGAAGCTTATCATAAAGCGATAGATTTAAATTTGGAGTCTGATTTTGTCATGTTACTTGTACATGAAATGAAAAAACGAGGAATTGAATATATTGACATCTAACCTTTTGTAGAAAGCCATTTAAGAAATTCCTTCTCTTTTTCCGTTAATTTTCGATTTAATGTTTTGTTAAATTCACCCATCATTTTTTGATAAATCGTAGCTTCAGTTATATTCAAGACCATAACCCTCTCTTACACTAACTCTAATTAGTCAATTGTTTAATCACTTACAATTACTATACTACAATCAGAAAAATGGTGCGTTTTTAACCAGGCATTACTCCCCTTCATTTTATCCCCTATTTCTTTCAAAAACGCTATCTTTTTACAAAAATATAATTATAGGAATATTTTAAGGATGACAGTTACAGAATGACATGTGTCGATCGAGTGAGGACAGAATAGTATGATGGTGTCTCCTTTATCATTGCACCACCCAAAATTGATGTAAATCATTTCATGCAAATAAGGTTAATCGTTAAAATAAGGTAAAACCTCACTCGTAGAGGGTTGCTCTTGACCTAACCAAGTGTTAGTTTTATGGACGGTTGCACCCGAGGGCTAATATATTTTTCTTCTAGTAGTCCCTCTCCTTCTAACAACATGCGCTCCATATATGGTAGAATCTAGCAAATGTATCTGGATTCGAGGATAAATAACATTTAAAAGGAGGTAAAGCTATGAAAAGCATTTGGAAAAGCTACTTAGATGCGTCATTAATTTTAAAAGTGACGATTGCATTAATTTTAGGTATAATCGTTGGCTTTATTTTTGGTGAGGATGCGGTCGCTTTAGCACCATTAGGAGATTTATTAATTAAATTACTTAAATTCCTCATCATTCCGTTGATCTTTTTCACACTAATTGTCGGGGTGAATCAGACCAAGCTTACTAATTTAGGCCGGATGGGTGGAAAGGTCTTTGTCTTTTACCTCCTAACATCCGCTGTGGCCATCACGATCGGCATTACCGTTGCGAGTGTTTTTCAACCTGGTACAGGGATGACACTTGATACGAACGAAGCGTTTGACGTTCCTGATAATCCTGGAATTATTAGTGTATTGCTAAACATCGTGCCAGATAATATTATTACTGCCTTCAACGAACTGAATCTTTTGGCGATTATTTTTACCGCGTTTGCATTTGGTATTGCTATTTCCTACTTACGTTCATCAAAAGAATTTGGCGAACTTGGGGAACACGTCTATAAAATGATCGACGGTTTAAATGAAGCAACACTTGCGATTATGAAAGTGATTTTACAATATGTACCGGTTGGGATTTTTGCAATTATCGCTAAAACTGTCGGCAGTCAAGGGAAAGATACCTTGTTAGAACTTGGGGATATGGTTGTTGTTCTATATATTGCGTTGATCGTACAGATCGTGTTTTATGTTATCTTAATGCTTTTAACAAAAGTCAGTCCAGCACAGTTTTTCAAACATGCACGTACACCGATGATCACTGCGTTTGTGACGCAAAGTAGTTCAGGTACGCTCCCACTGACCTTAAATGCTGCGAAGAACATGGGATTATCGAAAAGTTTATATGGCTTTAGCCTGCCATTAGGAGCAACCATTAATATGGATGGTGCGGCGATTCGGATTGCAGTTTCTGCCGTATTTGCTGCAAATATTATTGGCGAACCATTGAGTTTTACCGACATGTTCCAAGTCGTGCTGATCGGTACACTAGCATCTGTTGGGACAGCAGGCGTTCCTGGTGCAGGTATTGTCATGATTGCGACGGTGTTTGCACAGTTAGGCTTACCAATGGAAGCTGTCGGTTTACTAACTGCGATTGATGCGCTTGTCGGAATGGGTGCAACCGCACTGAATGTCACTGGTGACTTAGTCGGGACGTCTGTGATTAATAAAACGGAGAAACAACAGGGTGTAGATGAATCATATAGTTAGAAGAGAGCCAACCCTGAGGGGCTGGCTCTCTTTTGGAGTAAAAACCATTTTCGCGGACATTTGGTGCGCTATTTGCCCAAAAACCTGTACTTTAAAGGAGTTGGCGGACATTCGATACCTTATTTGCTAAAAAATCCAGGTGAACTGCTTAACTTTTGGCAAATAAAGGAACAGATGTCCACAGACACCCCACAATCGCCTTTTTTTCCTAAAATAACGAACCAAATGTCCGCGTAGTTACCAAGTTATACGTGCTAAACACGTTAAGCACCTCTGCAACTGGGACAAGTGCCCTGTCCCCATGTCCCACCATCTTCTAATAATAGACACGATTTAGACATTGCTTATTCAATGCTTTAAGACTAAAATTAAGTATGTGAAAAGTTTAACAATTTATGTGAAAAATATAACAAACGTTAGGAGAAATGACAATGAACAATTTGAAAACCTTTTTCACGATTAGTTTTGTCGCTTTAATTGCCTTTACGGTTGGATGTAGTCAGCAAACGAAAGCAGAAGATCCCTCTGACCAATCAGACAGAGAAAGTCTAAAAATTGGCGTCATGCCTGCGGTAGATTCTGCACCAATTTTTTTAGCTGACCAAAAGGGTTATTTTGAGGAAATTGGACTGGATGCTGAGATACAAATCTATACGAATGCAATGAACAGACAAAGCGCCCTACAAACAGGTGAGCTTGACGGGGCCATGACCGATGTAATCGCATTAGTTAATAATGTCGAAAATGGCTTTGATATAAAAGTAACGACAAGTACGGATGGAGCTTTCCCATTTTTGATCAATCAAGATTTTCAAGAAAAACAAGACATAAAAGTTGGCATGATGGAAGTCAGTGTCTCTAACTATTTAGCAGATCGTAGTTTAGGAAATTCCTATAATCTTGAAAAAGTGTATATCAATGAAATTCCTGCCCGGTTAGAAATGATTAGTACTGGCAAACTAGATATGGCAGTAATCCCTGAACCAATGGCTTCTCAAGGAGCGTTGACTGGGCTTGATAAACAATTAATTGAAAATGAGGATGAATTCTCCCCTGATGTAATGGTATTTACTGGTGATGCGATTGAACAAAATCCAGAAGCAATTAAACGATTCCACCAAGCATATAACAAGGCTGTGGCAGAAATTGCTAAAGATGATCAAGAAGCGCGGACAATTCTGATCGAAGTCCTTGATCTAAAGTCAGAAATTAAAGACGATATCATAATGCCAACTTATCACCAAGCAAGAGTACCAAGTGAAGCCTTTCTCAACCGAGTCATCGATTGGAACGAACAAGTGCTTGGTGAACAGGTGAATGTTCGTTACCAAGATTTAGTCGATGAAAGTTTCATCCATCATGATTGAAGTCAACCAAATTGATGTGCACTATCAGCAGGAAAAGGTGTTGAATCAAGTCTCACTCACCTTGGAGAAACATTGCACCTACGCTGTAATTGGTGCTTCCGGCTGTGGCAAGACAACGCTACTTTATACCTTAGCAGGGTTAAAGCAGCCCACATCTGGAACGATTACAATTGATGGACAACCACTAACAGGCATTCGTCAAAGTACAGGTTTAATTTTACAAGATTATGGATTACTGCCATGGAAAACGGTATGGGATAATATTGCTTTTCCATTGAAAACAAGAGGATTCGGCAAGCATGAAATCGTTCAAAAAGTCGGAGCGTTCTTAAAAAGTTTAGGGATGAAAAATTATAGCAACAAACTTCCAGGTGAGCTTAGCGGCGGGCAAAAACAACGCGTTGCGATTGGCAGGACATTGGCACTTGAACCAGATCTGTTATTAATGGATGAAGCATCATCAGCCTTAGACGCGATGACCAAAGAACATATCCAAAACTTGATTCTATCGATCTATAAGCAGCGACTGCTCACCTTAGTAATGGTGACACATAATATTGAGGAAGCGGTTTTTCTTGGGCAAAAAATCATTGTGATGCAAAATGGAAACATACGTCATATCATGGATAATCCACAATTTGGTTTGGAGAATTCTCGAAGTAGTCTCGCATTCTATCGCACTTGTTTGGAGCTACGAGCATGGCTCGAATGACAAGACGGTTGCTGGCTAACAAAACACTTTATGGTGTACTTGTCATCGTGGTGGCATGGTATGTGTTGCACTTCGGGTTACGGTCAGCTGCCATCCCATCTCCTCACGAAACGTTGATGAACTTTGTCATGATTCTTCCTGGAGAACTAAGCTTACACTTACTCGTCAGTTTACTACGCATCACCATTGCGATAGTGATTTCCTTAATAGCTGGCAGTTTGATTGGACTTTGGATTGGCATGAGTAAAAAGGCGAATGAATTGATCTCACCAATTGTGTATATTCTTTATCCATTACCAAAAATTGCTTTCCTACCCGTTTTAATGATCTTGTTCGGACTGGGAAACACGCCAAAGATTGTCCTGATTATAACAATCGTTATTTTTCAAATCATTGTTGCCGTAAAGGATGGGGTTAAAGAAATTCCTAAGGAACTATTCTATTCAGTGCAATCCTTGGGAGTAAACAAGCAAGAATTATATCGACACCTGATCATTCCGGCGGTATTACCGAAAATGATTACTGCATTACGGATCAGTATTGGTGTCAGTATCTCCGTTTTATTTTATGCCGAGAACTTTGCCACCACCTATGGGATTGGCTACTTTATTATGGACAGTTGGATCAAAGTCAATTACGTCGAAATGTTCAGTGGCATCCTCGCCCTCAGCATACTCGGCTACTTCTTATTTAAATTAATCGACATCATAGAAAGGAAAGTTTGCAGGTGGATTTGGTAACAGGCACCGAACAGTCAGTGCCTGTTACTCTATTCAAACAACACTCGAATCTGAACAAGGTCTTGAATCGATCCGTCCATGGCACTTCTTGTATATACTTCCAATACACCTGCATCCGTGGTTGGTTGCCTGTCAAAACGAATTTGATCGCTAAAACGGCTATAAGCTGGGGCACCATATTCAGCAGTCGTGTAGCTTTCCTCCATCACGACAACGTCAGTCGTATCGACGACACGATATAGCACCGTTGCTTCAAACACTCGTGCATAGCCTTTTATTGTTTGATTATCACGAATGACAGACCCTGGAAAAGGCTGGGTGACAACAATGTTTTCTGAAGTTGGGACTGGAATGATCAGTCGCATCCCCTCCCTAAGTGCATCCGATAATACATAAGGACGGCGGGCATTAGCCTGGGTAATCACCGACAAATCAATCCCTGTTTGGTCTGCTATTGATGAGAGGGAATCCCCTGGCCTAACCGCATAAATAACGGCTGGGACTTCAATCTGCTGATTCGGAAAAAGAAAATCTGGGTTATGAATCGTTTTATTAATGCCAACTAAAAGCTGCGGATTCGTGGAAAAACGTTGTGAGATCGAACGAACTGTATCACCTGATTGAATCGCATATAATGTATAGGTTTGGGTGGACATCTGCTTAGGAATAACAAGCACCTGATTGACATAGATCGTATAAGGATCAACAAATGGCGGATATAATCCATTCGCATTAGCGATTGCATCGACATTGCTTTGATACTGATTAGCGAGATTTGCGACCGTATCTCCCGGCTTTACTGTATGAAGGATATGGGTTCCAAACATCACAGGCATGCATTACACCCTTTCTTTCACGTCATACTTCTATAACTATGAAAGAAGGCTTGCAAAATATGCAAAAGTAACAGGCACCTATTAAGCAGGTACCTGTTACCTTTTACAAAATTTGTTTCAAGAAACGTTGGGTACGATCGTGTTTCGGGTTGGTAAAGAATTCATCCGGGTGGCCTTCTTCAATGATCACGCCATCGGCTAACATGATCACGCGATCCGCCATTTCTCTAGCAAAGCCCATCTCATGGGTGACCACGATCATCGTCATCCCTTCTTCAGCTAAGTTTTTCATTACTTGCAACACTTCCCCGACTAACTCTGGATCAAGTGCAGAGGTTGGTTCATCAAACAACATAACATCTGGTTCCATCGCTAGTGAACGAGCAATTGCCACACGTTGTTTTTGCCCACCAGATAAGTGGTCTGGATAGTAATGGACATGCTCTTTCAATCCGACTTTTTCTAGTAAATTAAGCGCTTGTTGTTTGGCTTTTTGTTTGTCCACACCTTTCACATAAATGGGTGCTTCCATCACATTTTCCAACACGGTTTTATGTGGGAATAAGTTAAAATGTTGGAACACCATCCCGACTTTTTCTCTTACTTTATTTAAATTTGTCTTGTCATCAATCGATTTCCCATTAAGTAAGATCTCCCCACTGTTAGCAATTTCTAGGAAGTTTAAGCAACGTAATAAGGTACTTTTGCCTGAACCACTTCCGCCAATTAACACGACAACTTCACTTTTTTCTACTTCGAGATCAATATTTTTTAACACTTCTAAATCAGCAAATGATTTGGATAATTGCTTTACTTGGATCATGCCACTTTCACCTTCTTCGGTCGATTTACATCAAATTTTCTTTCTACCCTATTCATAATTTGCGTGAAGATTAGTACAAGAATCAAGTAATAGATTCCAACGACAAAGTATGTTTCAAACGGCATATAATTTTCCCCTTGTGCAGATAAAGCCGTGTTAAACAACTCGGTAACAGAAATGTAAGCTACAAGTGACGAATCCTTTAAGCCGATGATAAACTGATTTCCCAACGAAGGAATGGCTCGTTTAAATGCTTGGGGAAAAACAATTCGTCGCATCGCTAACGTTGTTGGCATACCAAGCGAACGTGCAGCTTCCAATTGTCCTTTATCAATCGATTGGATCGCACCTCTAAAAATTTCTGCAATATATGCTCCAGAATGAACACCAAGCGCTATGGCACCAGCTGTGAAACTATCTAGCATAATAAAATTGGCAATTCCGTAGTAGAGAAACATAATCTGAACAATTAATGGCGTTCCGCGGATGATCCCAATATAGAGATCAGCAATAAGGTTTAATAGTTTAATAGAAGATAGTTTTAATCCAGCAACCACAACCCCAATTAAGGTTGCAATCAGAAGGGAGACGGCTGTAATACTTACAGTTAGCCAGGTTGCTTCTAAAAAGGCTGTCCCATGTTCTTGAAAGATGCTAAGGATGTTTGTGAAAAATTCCATGTTTGTACCTCTTTCTTCCTATTTAATAGTGGGTTAATTAAAAGGGGCTTATCCGTTATTGACCTGTCTGTGTGCGTTACTTAATTTGTCATGCCGCACAACAAGCTACTTTCCAGAAAAAAAGAAGCACGAGAACCGTTCCCGTGCTCCCAACATAGCCTTTATTCTGTTTCTAGTACATTCTCATCGAACCATTTCATACTAATTTCTTCATACGTACCATCTTCAACCATCGATTGAATGGCTTCGTTAATTTTCTCTACTAATAAAGTGTCGCCTTCTTTCGTCGCAACGCTAATGCGATCTTCATTCAATAGCTCTGCCGTAGTGTCGATGGCAAGTCCTTTTTCATTTCTAGCATCCAACCCTACAATTTTATCGGTAATCACTGCATCAATTCTACCAATCTCTAAATCTTGTAATGCATTGACATCAGTTGGATATGACTTGACGTCGTCTGATAATTCCTCCGCCATGTCTTTCCATGTACTCGCTTGAATGACCCCTACCGTTTTATCTCTTAAATCTTCTGGAGAAGTAATCTCTGTGTTTCCTTCCGCTACAAAAATTTGTGCACCGGATAGATAATACGGCTCGGTAAAGTCTACTTGCTTATCACGTTCTTCAGTTGCTGTCATACTACCGATAATCGCGTCATATTTGTTCACTTTTAGCCCTTGAATAATCGTTTCCCATGGGTTTGTTACCGGATTTGGTTCTAATCCAATCCGTTCGGCAATTTCGTTTCCGATTTCCACTTCAAAACCTGTAAGCTCTCCATCTTTTTTATAGTTTAATGGCGGATATTGCCCCGTCATGGCAAAAGTTAACTTTCCATCTTCCACTAATTCCAAGCTAGCGTCCTCACTTTCACCACTCGCTTGATCCGATCCACACGCCGCTAAAATCAATAGGGCGATCATGCTAAAAAACATCATTCCTTTTTTCATTTTTCAGTCTCCTCCTGTTGTATTGTATTTGTATACGTATGTACCATCAGGCCGCGTTCGATTTTTGGCAAATAAAAAAACACCTTATTTAGGTGTTTGCATCACACCTCATCTATACCTTCCGCGAAGATAGTACTCCACGATTATTCTAAAAAATAATCGTGACAGTTCTGCCCCTATTCGAGAACAGCCCCAGTTTTTAAGACGTGCTAGTCATAAAAACTTCGGCGATTTATCCTTTTCTAGACCTTCTTCGGTTATGCACAACCTCGTGCCTAGTACTCTTATAAATCGCAACCTCTACCTCACCATGTTGATGAGGTTACGTATGAAATTTTCTCAAGACGTTTTTTATTATAAGTTGATTAGGAAGAGATTGCAAGCATATTTTCAGGAAAAAAATTTGCTTGACGTTCTGAGAAAAATGAGATACTTTTTATTACATTGCTATATTACCACCTAAAGGAGACCTCACGATGTTTGATTGCAGAGAAGATGTATTATTGTTAACAAAACAATTAGTTAATATTGAAAGTATAGTCAATACAAACGGGGAGAAGGAAATGGCACAGGTTATTTATACAATGCTTTCTTCTATCCCCTATTTTACAGAAAATCCAGAATTCCTAAACATGTCACAAACAATTGACGATGATCAAGAACGTTATAATGTCCTAGCTTGTGTGAAAGGCACGAAAGGAACAAGTAACAAAACCGTTATTTTGATGGGACATATAGATACAGTTGGAACAGATGACTTCAACCAACATCAAGCATTTGCTCAAGATCCTGATACCCTTATGCAAGAGTTGCTCAAGGATGAACAACCTGATCTTATTTCCGAACATCTTCACTCCGATGACTGGTTATTTGGGCGTGGTGTGTTAGATATGAAAAGTGGTGTAGCGAGTCATTTGTATTTATTAAAATACTACGCTGAACATCCTGAAGAACTAGACGGGAACCTTGTATTTGTGGCTGAATGTGACGAAGAGGATGGCTCCCACGGTATTCTTTCTGCTTTAAAAGATTTAAAACAGTGGAAACAAGAACATGGCTTCGAATATGTTGCTGCTATTAATGCAGACTTTGTTTCACCACGTTATGATGGAGACCCAAATCGCTATATCTATAAAGGAACAATCGGAAAACTACTTCCCTCCTTCTATATTACTGGTGCCGAAACCCATGTTGGCTCTGCCTTTGAAGGATTAGATCCGAACTTTCTTGCCGCTGAACTGACTAGACAAATTGAATACAATCCAGAGCTTTCAAACGAGGCCAAAGGAGAAACGACAGTCCCACCAGTATCGTTAAAACAAACGGACCTAAAACCATCTTATACGGTACAAACCGCACTTTCATCCTATGTGTATTACAATTTCTTTATTCATTCATGGTCACCAAAAGAAGTGCTGGAAAAATTAAAACAACAAGCGACAATTGCATTCAACAATGCATTAGCATTATACCAAGATCGTTATGATACATTTTGTAACCTTAGTGGTGAACCAAAGCAAGCGATCCCTTGGTCTGCTAAAGTAATGACCTATGAAGAAATGGATCAATTATTGACAGATGAAAATGGGGATGCATATACAGAACATATGCGTGCATTTAAAGAGGAACTACTGTTAGATACGAGTCTTGACATGCGTATGTATGCAGCTCGTGTGGTGGAAGAAGCATGGAAATGGATGCAAGATAAATCACCAGCCATGATTTTATTCTACTCGTCACTGTATTCGCCAAGTATTGAATTAAACGAAGAAAATGAGGCAGACAAACATTTGCTCGACGCCTTGGACCAAGCAGTAGATACCGTTCAACCACAATATGAGCATCCAATTGTGACACGTAACTTTTTCCCATATATCTCGGATATGAGCTTTGTTGCTTTAACTGATGATGAACAAGGAACAGAGGCCGTCGCAAACAATAATCCTGGTTGGAAAACAAAGCACTATGTCAACTTCCAAGACATCCGTGACATTAATGTGCCTGTGATCAACATCGGTCCATATGGCTATGATGCACACAAAAAAAATGAACGAATGGAAATGACCTACTCATTAGAAATCGTACCAAACCTAACGAATCAGGTCGTACAAGGAGTATTAAAATAGGGAAAACGAAAAGTGACAGGCACCGTTATTTCAACGGTACCTGTCGCTTTTTTTAAGTGCCTGTCGTCGGTGATGATTCTCCTTGTAATCGAATAATTCCTTGAACTGCAACCAATTCACCGTCCTTATAAATAGGGCTGGCATACTCTTCAAATAATTGATAATTCCCATCCACACCTCGCCACCGTTGTAGAATTGGCTTGCTGTAATCGATATTTCCGGACATTTTGTCATTCATGATATGGACATCATCAGGATGAAGATTCCTAAATGCCAACAGAGAATCTTCCATACACTGCTCTAAATGACCTGCCCCGAAATAGCTATCAAGAGAAGGGCTCAAATACTTAAATTGATACTCGACAACGTCAAAATAATAGACAATATCTTGCGATGACTCAACCAAGTCATAGATTCTTTTTTCATTTATCGATTTTTCTCGTAGTTTTACTAGACTAAATCCCCTTGTTTGACAAAAGCCGTTGACTAATAGCCCCATGACTAGTACAACGATTGAAAAATAGAATAGATCCAATCTTTCCCCCTCCTACCGCTATTTCTTAGATGCTCTTTTCAATTGCATAACAGCAAAGAACCATTACTATTTTACTAGTGTTTTGAGTGATTTTCCATAGATTTTTTTGAATGTTCTAAGCAAAATGAATTATTTGTTATCAAAAAACTCACAGAGACTGTCATTTATATCGTTACTATTTGACTACTTTAGTAAACAAATAAGTTGAACTACTAGGGAACTTAGGCGGTTGTGAAATCGTATCTGCAGGAAGAAACAAGCCTCAACATTCTTGGGTAAAAATATTTTTTGCGCAATAAAAAACACCCGTTTAACAAACAGGTGTTATCTATAAAGTATAACTTCACTTAGTAGTTTTTTTGCTCTTCCCACACTGTGTGTTAGTGGAACCAATCGGGGTGTTAGCGAAAATTTTACTCCCACTTAAACCTCTCCGTTTCACTTCATGATTGAAGTGGGAATCTTACAGACGGTTACACCGGGATAATGCTTCGTATAATTCTTTAGCACTATGAACTTCCAGATCAGGCTTGTACGAAGATTCCGGCATATCGCGTTTGCGATGATTCATCCAAATCGCCTGCCAGCCTGCCTTTTTAGCACCAACAATATCATGGTGGAAGGAATCACCAATGTAGATTGTTTTCCTTGTATCTAGTTGAAGCTGGTCCTCCAATACGTTAAACACTTCTTGTTTTGGTTTGGCATAACCAATCGCCCCAGAAATAAACAGATGTTCTGCAGGAATCCAGTTTGTCAGATTTAACTGTTTGATTTTCATCGATTGATGGTCCGTTTCCCCATTGGTTAATACTGCAAGTTGCTTGTTTTGCTGATAAAGATCGTCCAATAGCTGTTTCACTTCATCAAATAGAACAATTTTTCGTTGTTCTTTGACGTATGCATTTTGGAACTCTAGTGCCTTTTGTTCGGTGATGGCAATGCCAAACTCTTCACAAGCTTGCGTCATTCTCCGTATTTGCAACTCCTGTACAGGAATTTCTCCCGCTTCCCATTTGTCAAAAAGCACATCACTATGCTTACGGCTAACAGTATATAACTGATTTAACTCTGCTTCAGTAAGTGGTTGATCAAACAACTTTTTATATGTAATTTTGAAAGGCAATGCCTGATCATACAACGTATCATCTACATCAAAAATAATCGTATCCATTTCCATTCCATCTCCTCCTCCGAATATCATACCATATTTTTTACGTTTATTAACGGGATGATAAAGGTGTCTATCACCAAATCAGACGTATCTGTAACTTTTTTCTTTTCATATTCGTCTGTTTAATTGGATATATTTTCCATAATAGGATTATTTTTGAAGGGGGAATGTTCGATTGAAAAAACGAACGGTTTCATTACTTGTTACTGCACTTACCGTACCAGGACTTTTAGGAGGATACGCTGGAACAAGTGTACATGCCTCAACAGAACAACAGCCGACTGATTTACAAGTATCGGACAACTTGGATTCTGACCGAATCATTAGTGATGCCCAAGAGCAACAACTAAGAGAGGAAGCAGACATAACAAAACAACAAGCCATTAACATTGCCAAAGATTTTGTTAATCTAGATGATGAATTCACGCAAGAAAATGTTAGCTTCCAAACCAATTGGCAAGGGCAGATCAACAGTGTTTGGACCGTACGCTGGCAAAAACAAGAAGATAAGAACTACCACTATGTTCATGTCACATTAGATGCTAATACTGGCGATATTGTTGGCATGAACCGATCCCATTCAGGTCCGGACTTAGAAGTTTCCTATCCACCAAAGGTTGATCGATCCGAGGCCAAAGACATGGCTATGTCGATTATTGAAGAGCAATTTCCAAACCTAGTCGACCAAGTTGACTATCAAGAGGATAACCAAAAGACACCACTGGAAGGAAATGTTGTCTATGACTTACATTTTCATCAAACGAAACAAGACATACCATTTAAAGACAACGGTTTAACGATACGGATCAATGGGAATGGTGATTTCGTTGGACTTGATTACCGCTGGGATCAAAATGTGTCCTTTGAAAATCCCGACGATGTTATATCAAAAGAAAACGCAACAGAGAAAATGATAGAGACACTTCCTTTGCAATTACAGTATCGACAAATTCAAGGAATGGAGCCCTATGCAGGGAATTCATCACAAGAAAACAATCAATATGCACTCGAATATGCTTACGCGAATGTCTCGAATGGAATTTATTTTGATGCAAAGCAAGGAACATGGGTCGATGCGGATGGTAATAAGCTAGATCTTGACCAAGCAACAACATTTGAAGCGATTACAGAGCAACCTTTGGAACAAGCACCCACTGAAAACTCTCAAGCATTATCCCAGCAACAAGCAATCGATGTGTTTCAGGACGTATTTGATTTACCAGAAATGGAGTTGGAACATGTCAATTACCGTGAACAATCCAATAATCACAATGATGCCTATTGGTCATTTACATGGAGAGATGAAGAAAACGACAATACAATTAATGGAAGAATTGATGCCTTAACAGGGGAAATTTTAAATTATTCTAACCACAACTACGATACACGCCCAGGAGACGAGGAAGATATTGAACAATCCTCAACCTATCAAGAAGCAAAACAACAAGCGATCGAGACGGTGAAGCAGCTTCTTCCATGGAAAACAGATCAAATTGCGTTAAACCCAAGCCATCACCAAGAGCCTGACAATGCGGACAAAATGAGAGAGTTCACGTATCATTTCCAACAATTAGTAAATGGTATACCTGTACCGAACCAAACGATTACGGTAACCATCAACGCAGAGAATGGTACACTTTCACGTTTTTATCAAGACTGGGAAAACGAAGCTGATTTTGCCGATCCAACCAACATAATAAGTGAACAACAAGCAAAACAAATCTATTTAGATGCTGCAGACATCCAACTAGAATACGTCACCCCACAACAAGAGCAACCATTCATTCCCGTATCACCGGATGTAGGACAGGAAGATGCACAACATGTGAAATTGGCATACACCTTTGACATCGAACAAACAGACGATCCTATCTACCTTGATGCAGTAGAAGGTAATTGGCTATCAGCAAGAACGGGTGAACCGGTAGCTGATAATCTTGAGCCAACCGATCTCACTGGCCATTGGGCCGAAGAAGAACTTCGATTAATGCTAGAATACCAGGCATTAAACATCACAGATGATGGAAAAGTAAATCCAAACAAGACGATTACGCGTGGAGAAGTTGTAAAAATGATGATGTTATCCACGAATCCAAATCCATATTATTATCGCGAATTTGCTATGAGTCTATCAAACGAGGAAGCATCCTTTGATGATGTAAGCACAGATTCCACCTACTTCCCATATGTAGAATCAGCTGTACGCGAAGGATGGATAGATGGATCCCAACAAACATTTAATCCTGATGAACCAGTTACGCGTGAAGAGTTAGCATCAATGATTGTCAGGGCATTAGGCTATGAAGAGTTAGCAGAGATCGATGAAATGTTTGTCACCAACTTTAATGATATTGATCAAGCCGACAGTCCTGGTGTAATTTCGATTATTAGCCATCTAGAGATTATGAATGGCTCAGACGGTAACTTTCGACCACAAGACCATGCAACCCGCGCCCATTCGGCAAAAGCATATTATGAATATTTGAAAACACGATGATGTTGGTTTAAGCGTTACGGCGTGAGCAGACGCCACTTCCAGCCTAAACGGACAATTTCATTCAGACTGCGGTGAAAGTTAAACTTCATTCAGTGGGGGTTGCTTTCATCCCCCCACTAAACATGTTTTGAAACGGGAACCTTATGGACGGTTGCAACGGGATAATATGTTTCGCATTAAAAAATCCGAACTAGACTTCAATATTCTCCGAGTAGAATTTGAATTCGTTCGGATTTTTTTATGGCGTACAGGTAAAGGGCGAGTTAGTTGCATGTGGTCAATTTCAGGTGGTCATTTGGCAAAATACCGGAATGAGGATCCGCATCAAGGATGTGCACCGGTCCGTGGTTCCGTTATTTCACAAATATTACCTTTAAAAGAAGAGGAATCGGTTCCTGTGGACCTCTGTCAAGAAAGTGGACACCAAAATAACGAAAAGTTGTTTAATATTGGTCGTGCAGAGACTTTTCTTAACTTTTTAAGATCATAGATGATGCCGTGGAAGCGTCAAGCCCAGCCCGCTTG
>NZ_SZNM01000042.1 GCF_005870085.1 Aquibacillus sediminis
CCGGATCAGCTCAAAAGCATAAAACCACTACACGATAACGATCTAAACGTGCCCCGGATCAGCTCAAAAGCATAAAACCAGTACACGATTACGGGCTAAACGTGCCCCGGATCAGCTCAAAAGCATCAAACCAGTACACGATTACGAGCTAAACGTGCACTGGATCTGCTCAAAAGCATAAAACCAGTACACGATTACGATCTAACGTGCCCTGGATCAGCTCAAAAGCATCAAACCAGTACACGATTACGGGCTAAACGTGCCCTGGATCTGTTCAAAAGCATAAACCAGTACACGTTACTGCGCAGTATGCAGCTTATGTGCAAAAAAATAGCAGTAAACCAGTTCGAAAAAGTAGACGTTCAATTAAAAATAAATGATTAGGTGATCCAAGTGCTGAAAGAATTTTTACAAGGAAAATCAAGTAAACATATAAATATTAAACATGTCTATCAAACGATACATCGCTATGGTCCGATAACGAAAGGGAAGTTGATCGAACGCACCAACTTGAAACAGACAACAATGGTTCGTATTTTGGAACAATTACTTGAATGGGATTTAATTGAGTTGAATGGGTATGATGAATCAAGTGGGGGCAGGCCACCTGCATTATATCAAATTAACCCGCGGCATCACTATATGATCGGAATCGATCTGTCGCGAACCCATACAAAAATCATGTTAGTTAATCTGGCACTCACTCCGATTGATCGTGTATCATTTCCAATGACAGCACAACATACCCCAGTCTATACCATTGATTTGATCAAACGTACGCTTGAGGAAATGTTGCAGAAGCATCGTTTAACAGACGATGATGTGTTAGGAATTGGGATTGGAGCAGTAGGGCCATTAGATCGAGAAAATGGCATTATATTAGAACCAGATTATTTTCCTGCTACAGGATGGAAACATGTCGCGATTGTTGATGAGTTGAAAAAGGTGTTTCCTCAAAAAGTATTGTTAGAAAATGGGGCACATGTAGCTGCGATTGGTGAGTATTATCATAGTACAATCCCGCACGAAAATATTTTATATTGTATAAGTGGAATAGGGTTGCGTTGTGGCATTTTAAATAATGGGCAATTTGTGCAAAATAAAACAGGTGATGCTAGTTCGTTCGGACAAATGATCATACATACAGGTAGTGAATCAGATTCCATTGGTGAGACATTATCTTCCTTTATCTCGTTAGAATCAATTTTAGAAGAAGTGAAAGACGAGGTTGAGCAAGGAAAAAAATCTATGTTACTGGAACTCGTTAATGGAAAGATGGAAAATAGTAAAATAGAACATGTACTTATGGCTTTAAAACAGAATGATCGTCTAGTTCGAGAAGTCATTATGAAATCAGCCTACTATTACGGGGTTGGGTTAGCCAATATTATCAATGTGCTGCATCCTGATCGAGTTATTTTAAGTGGTATATTAATGCATGAATTTCCTCCATACTATGAAAAAGTAATGGAAACAGCTAAGCAATATATTTATAGATATCATCCTGAAGACGTTTCGTTTGGGAAAGGGGAACTGAAAGAAGATGCAGTTGCAATAGGAGCATCTGTATTAATCTTTGATACGTTTTTTAATGTAAGTGTATAAAAAGGGGTGGGAAGATGAAGAATGCAGACAAACAGTCGTGCTCTTGCTGTGCTGCAAGCAGGGAACAATCAAATATGGACAAACACAAGACACCGGAATCATTCGTAAAGCAAACTAGCAATGAGATCCGGTTTAAAGAAAAGATGATTTATTTACCTGGTGGCGAATTTTTGATGGGGACGGATGATCAAGAAGGCTTTCCACAAGATGGGGAAGGTCCAGTGAGAAAAGAGAAAGTCAGACCTTTTTATATCGATCAACATACCGTAACTAACGCTGAATTTGCTCAATTTATTACTGAAACAGGTTATAAAACAGAAGCAGAGCAATTTGGTTGGTCATTTGTGTTTTATAAATTTATTGATCCCAAGCATAAACATAAAGTTCAACAGGTCCCAGGAACGCCTTGGTGGTTTGCCTTAGAAGGTGCTTTTTGGTATCAACCAGAAGGGGAAGGCTCAACCATTGACCATCGCATGGATTATCCAGTTATTCATGTATCATGGAATGATGCTTTAGCTTATTGTAAATGGGCAGGAAAAAGGTTACCGACAGAGGTAGAGTGGGAATACGCTGCTCGTGGTGGTCTAGAACAAAAGCGTTATGCCTGGGGGGATGAATTGACCCCAAATGGTGAGCATTACTGTAACATTTGGCAAGGTGATTTCCCACGCGAAAATACCGAAGAGGATGGCTATATAGGAACAGCACCTGTGACAGCTTTTCCGCCGAATGGATACGGACTGTATCAAGTAGCAGGAAATGTGTGGGAATGGTGTATTGACGATTGGTCAACAAACCATTCAGTCACAAAAACAAAACATAAGAGTGAGTCAAAAGTAATGCGAGGCGGCTCCTATCTTTGCCATAAATCCTATTGTAATCGATACAGAGTCGCAGCACGCACGTCCAATACCGCGGATAGTTCGACAGGAAATATAGGTTTTCGGTGTGTGACGGATGTGGTTGAATAAGCTCTACAGATAAGGGTGGATAGTTATCCCTGTCTGATTGTGAAACAAAATATAAAACTAATTGAACGCTCAGGATGCTTCTGAGCGTTTTATTTTTGTTAACGTGCGGTTTGCTCCACTCTGAGTAGAATTACATATAAGGGAAAACGATCGAACCGACCGAGAGAAGCCCCGTCACGGTAGATTCAGTCAGAAAAAAGTGAACGAATCAACCGAGAGAGCCCCCGTCACGGTAGATTCAGCAGAAAAAGGTGAACGAGTCAACCGAGAGAAGCCCAGTCACGGTAGATTCAGCAGAAAAAGGTGAACGAATCAACCGAGAGAAGCCCAGTCACGGTAGATTCAGCAGAAAAAAGTGAACGAATCAACCGAGAGAGCCCCCGTCACGGTAGATTCAGTCAGAAAAATACTCCGAATCGACCGAGAGAAGACTCGCAGGGTATACACCCACCGAATCTTAGATAAACGGTGTACCAAGATCAATCAGTTAGGAAGAAAATCAGCAGAATAATAATCACATAAATACATATTTAGGCATTTTCCCCCATACACTCATTACTAGTTTGTTAAATTAATAAATTATTAGATTAATGAAATGGTTGAAGAGGTATACAAATTGTGTGAAGAAAGTGTAGTCCAAGGAAGCCCTTAGTCACCATGAACATTTTCATAATCATTTCCTACTAGGGAATAAAAGGAGGCTATTTAATGGCTTTAAATGTTACACAAAAATTAATAAAGGATCATTTAGTAGCAGGGGAAATGACCCCTGGTGAGGAGATTGGACTAACAATTGATCAAACGTTAACACAAGATGCAACAGGTACACTGGTAATGTTAGAACTAGAGGCAATGGGATTGGATTATGCCAAAACAGAGGCTTCTGCCCAATATGTCGATCACAATCTTATCCAAGAAGATAACAAAAATCCTGATGATCACTTATTTTTAGAAAGTGCAACCAAAAGATTTGGACTGTACTATAGTCGACCAGGAAATGGGGTTAGTCACCCTGTTCATATGCAACGTCTAGCAAAACCAGGTAAAACATTACTCGGATCGGATAGTCATACCTGTGCCAATGGTTGTATGGGGATGCTCGCAATGGGGGCCGGTGGTATTGACGTAGCAATGGCGATTGCTGGAGAACCGTTTTACGTAAAAATGCCTGAAGTGTGGGGAGTTAAATTAACTGGTTCCCTACCAGATTGGGTTAGTGCGAAGGATGTCATATTAGAATTGTTACGCCGTCATGACGTCAAAGGTGGCGTCGGTAAAGTGATTGAGTATTACGGTCCAGGTGTAAAAAGATTATCGGCGATGGATCGTCACGTCATCGCGAACATGGGAGCGGAACTTGGTGCAACAGGTACGGTTTTTCCTTCCGATAAAAAGATAAGAAAGTTTTTAAAGCAACAAAATCGTGAACAGGATTGGATCGAACTGAAAGCAGATCCTGGTGCAACCTATGACATACAAGAAGAGATTAACCTTTCTAAATTAGAACCGCTTGTAGCCAAACCATCAAGTCCTGGTAATGTCGTGCCAGTGCGTGAGGTCGAAGGGGAGCCAATTTATCAGTCGTATATTGGTTCATCGGCAAATCCAGGATTTCGTGATTTTGCCATTGTTGCGGAAATGGTGAAAAATAAACAGGTGGCTAATGGCGTATCATTAGATATTAATCCAACTTCAAGGCAAATGTTAACAAATTTAGTCAATGAGGGATATATGGCAAATCTTATTCCTGCAGGAAGTCGTCTGCATCAAGCAGGTTGTAATGGTTGTATTGGAATGGGGCAGGCACCTGCGACAGGAAGGAACAGTTTACGCACAACACCGCGTAATTTCCCTGGGCGGTCTGGAACCAAAGAAGATAGTGTCTACTTATCTAGTCCAGAGACAGCGGCAGCTTCTGCGTTAACGGGTGAAATTACAGACCCAAGGAAGTTAAAGATCAAGTACCCAGACATAAAACTACCGAAAAACCCTAAAGTGGACACGAATTTATTAGATCAACCATTAGCAATCGAAGAAGCCCGGCAAATGCCGTTAGAAAAGGGACCAAATATTGCTTCCATCCCTGAGATGTTAGAATTGCCAAGTACATTAGAAGTACCGGTTTTATTGAAAATGGGTGATAACATCTCTACTGATGAAATATTAGCAGGTGGTGCGCGGGTTCTTCCATATCGAAGTAATTTACCAGAAATTAGTAAATTTACCTTTGAGATGATTGATGACAGCTATTATGATCAAAGCATGAAATTAAGAGACCAAGGTGGCCATGCGATTGTTGGAGGTTTTAACTATGGGCAAGGATCGAGCAGAGAGCATGCCGCGCTTGCACCAAGGTATTTAGGGCTTCGCGTCGCCTTGGTAAAAGATTTTGCTCGTATTCATTGGCAAAATTTAGTAAACTTTGGCATTTTACCAGTCACATTTGTCAATGAAGAAGATTATGAGAAGTTGGAACAAGGGGATATTCTCCAATTTACCAACTTGCGTAACAACATTCGAAATGGATATGAGTTTTCAGTTCAAATGAAAGGTAAAGGGCAATCGATACCTGTTCGGCATGCTTTATCAGACCGCCAAGTTGAAATCATGCTGAAAGGCGGTTTAATTAATTGGGTGAAAGATCGAAAAGAAACGGCTAATAAATAAATTTAGATGATCGCGCATGTAACTAGCAGTAATCCCCTCACTTCAAAACAAAGAAGGTAAGTGGGGCCGGTGTATGTCCGGTTCAGTTTAACTAACAATCAGTGGGGAAGAAAACCTCCTCACTGATTGAAGTTTCACATTTTAAAATCCGAACTGTGATTCAAATTCTACGATTGAATTTGAATCACAGTTCGGATTTTTTGCTGTATGGAACTGGATTCGTTTATTAGTTGCGCATAGATCTCAAACTGCGGATTGTAGATTGAAACATTGTGACAAAAAAATAAAAAAATTAATAATAAAAAATTTCAGTGCACATAGAATGTAAAACAACCATTTAGAAGACTAGACTTTATCCCGGTGCAATCGTCCGTAAGACTCCCACTTCAAAACATGAAGTGAAACGGACGCTAACACCCCGAATGGTTCAACTAACACTCAGTGGTGGAAGAACAAAAATCCCTCACTGAGTGAAGTTTTACTTTATCACTAGGCAATAATTGAATCTAATGACCTTATTGATACATCGTAAAGAGGAGAGGATACACGTGGTAGAACAATTATCGAAGCTAACGACTGAAAAACGTAATAAACGTACGATGCAAATGGATCAATTATCTACTATAGAAGTATTACAAACGATTAATCAAGAAGATAAAAAAGTTGCAGCAGCGGTAGAAGCGGTGTTACCACAAGTGGAAATTGCTGTTGATCATATTTACCAGTCACTTCGTCAAGGGGGGCGACTGTTTTATATCGGTGCAGGAACAAGTGGCAGATTAGGTGTGTTAGATGCGTCAGAATGCCCGCCAACTTTTATGACAGACCCAGAATTGGTGCAAACCGTGATGGCAGGTGGGATCGAAGCATTTACGAACGCTATTGAAAACTCGGAAGACAATGAAAAACAGGGAGCAAATGACTTAAAGGAAAAAAGTATTACGGACAAAGATGTTGTCATTGGAATAACTGCAAGTGGAAGGACGCCCTATCCAATTGGGGCTTTGAAATATGCACAACGTATCGGTGCTTACACGGTAGGACTATCTTGTAATGAAAATGCCCAAATAAGTCAGTGGGCAAATTGTCCAATTGAGGTAGTGGTAGGACCTGAAGTGCTAACAGGTTCAACAAGAATGAAAGCAGGAACTGCCCATAAAATGGTTCTTAATATGATTAGCACAACGGTCATGGTGAAGTTAGGTAAAGTATATGAAAATCTAATGGTGGATTTACATGCCAGTAATCATAAGTTAAGGGAAAGAGCCAAGCGAATCATTATGGAAATTACTAATGTTTCTTATTCAAAAGCTGGAGAAATGCTTGAACGTGCTAATAAGGAAGTGAAACCAGCTATTGTCATGATTGAAGCGGGGGTTTCTTTAGATGAAGCGAGAAAGGCGATTGAAGCAAGTAATGGCTATGTTCGAAATGCCATTCAAGTTGCTAAACAACAACAACATTCCTAAGTTTGAGTACCAATAACAGTTTGTGCTGTTATTGGTTTCAATATAAAAAACATGTAACAAAAAAAAGGGGAGAAGTAATGTGAGAAAGTTTTCGAAAAGGTCTTTGTTGTTCCTAATGGCAGTCATTCTTATGCTCGGATTAATGGCAGCGTGCTCATCTAATTCTGCAGATGACGAGGAGCCAAGTGAATCAGAAGATCCAACAACAGAAGACACGAATGAAGAGAACACAACAGAAAATGAAGGAAGTTCGGATAAGATTTCAGGCGAGCTGGAAATTCAATATTTTGTTGGTGGGTATGGTGACTCTTGGTGGAAAGAAGTGATTGGGGATTTCCAAGAAAAATATCCAGAGGTCACGATTACCGAACATGCTGGACCTAACATTAATGATGAGATGAGATCACGTTGGGTATCTGAAGATCCACCTGATGTCGTCTATATTGATGGTGCAGGCTCTAGTGAAACACAAATGGTAGAGGATGGCCAGTTGATGAACCTATCAGATTGGCTTCAAGGTGTAGAGTTAGAAGATGGTACACCACTTGCAGATAGCTTCATTGTTGAACCAGCTAACTATGATGGAGAGATTTATAGTTTACCGCTTGTATTTGATACTTGGGGAACTTGGTATGATAAAGCATTGTTTGATCAAGAAGGGTATGAAGTGCCAACTGATTTTGATAGCTTCATGAATTCGATGGAAGAAATTCAAGATGCAGAAGGGATTGCGCCATTTGTAACGACTGGTCAATATCCATACTACTTCCTTCGTGGATACCTTTATCCGGCATTTGGTGCTGCAGGTGGTGATGAGCTTCTTGCTGATGTGATTAAAGGGGAAGAAGGGGCATGGACGAGTGAAGCCGTCCTAAATGTAATGAAAAATGTAGAAGAAATGCAACAAGCAGGTTTCATTGATGATGGCTTTGGTGCACTAAACCATACACAGTCACAAATGAACTTCCTTCTACATGACAATGCATTTATCCCGGTAGGTTTCTGGTTACCGAATGAAATGGCGAATGATACTCCAGAAGATTTTGAATATGGATTTATCCCGTCCCCAATGCATGATGCTGGGGAGCCGGCAGCAATTGTTCCAGACCTGCGTCCTCTAGCAATTGCCGAACAAGCGGAAAATCCAGAAGCAGCGAAAGCATTTGTTGAGTTTGTCTTTACAAAAGAGTATGCAAGATTGTTTTCTGAACATACAGGTGCGATTATGAACCTTCAAGGTGTGGATCTCTCTGCAAATGAAAATGTTCCAGAATATCTGATCGATGCAAATGAAATGATTAACGACCCAGAACAAGTTCAAATTTATCATAAACCACATCCAATGAGTTCGGATCTTGAAACACCAATTAGTGATGCTCTTGTTTCTCTAATGCTAGGCAATATCACTGCTGAAGAATTCGTTGAAGAAGCAGAAGCGGCTGCAGCAGAATATCGCAGTGAACTAGAATAACTAACTATTTGAACGAAGTGGAATGTAAAGGCAAAGGGTGAGTCTTTGCATTCCGCTTTTTCTATAATAGGTTGTTTTCTGCAATGCTTCGTCATAAGAAATATAGAATCCGACGTAAGTTTAATATGATTATCTTATATCCTGATTTGAATTGAGTGTAATACAACCGCTTCGGTAGAATACTCCGCTTTCCATGGGCACGGCCTCGGGCCAATAGGATGTTGGTCACGCAGGCGTTGCCACAGGACGTGGCGAACTTAGCCTACGTTCCTTACTTTACCAAGTGGATCTTCAGCTCGTGCTGTTCCCATAGGAGTCTACGTATTCTACCTACGCTATTAGTGGTGTTCTGTTTAACGTCAGATAAAATACCTAAACCAATAGCTGAATCTGAGTGCATTGTTATCTATGAGAAAAGGGATTTTCTGTACGTATAATCAAGCAAAAAGCTATAAAATTACGATGCACACAACAAGAGCGGAGGAAATACACGGAGACTCCTACGGGAGGAAAGGCCTAGGTGAGACCCCGCAGCGAGGGACGAGCGAGGAGGCTCATCAGCCGCCCGTGGAAAGCGTAGTGTATTTCCGGAGCTCTATACTAGCACTCATTTTGTAAGAGTGAGCGAGAAAACCATTAGTTACGTCGGTGTTCTATCAACTCGGACGTATAAAAAAGCAACAAAAATATAACTTTTCCGAAAGAGGGTGATTGGATGGTACAGTCGAACAAACAAAAATATACATTCCTCGCTTTTTGTTTAATTCCAACCCTTGTCATGTTTTCTATTTTTACACTTTATCCTTTGTTTAGTGGGTTGTATTACTCCTTTTTTGAATGGTCTGGCTCCTCTGCTAATAAAGAGTTCATTGGTTTTAGTAACTATATTAAACTGCTAAATGATTCGATCATTCCAGATACGATCATCCATGATTATTTTCTCGTTGCAACAAAAGTAATTGGCATTATGGTATTAGCTTTATTTTTTGCTGTTGCTTTAACACAATTAAAACTGAAAGAGGCTCCATTTTATCGAATTATCTTTTTCTTTCCGAATATTATGTCTGTTGTTGTGATTGGGATTTTGTGGATGTTTATCTACAATCCAAGCTTAGGGTTAGTGAACTCAGGGTTGGAGTTTCTCGGATTAGAAGACTGGACAAGACCATGGTTAGGGAATGAAACATGGGCATTACCGAGTTTGGTGCTACCTTCTGTTTGGGCTGGGATTGGTTTGTTTTTGTTATTACTAATGGGCGGGATTTCAAATGTGTCCAAAAGTTATTATGAGGCAGCAGAATTGGATGGTGCTTCCGAATGGCAGCAATTCTGGAAAGTGACACTTCCGCTTATTTGGCCACAAATTAAAGTGTCCATCCTTTATATAGTGATTACCACTCTAAATGGTTCGTTTATTATCGTACAAGTCATGACAGGTGGTGGACCAAATAATTCTACACATGTGATGGGGTCTTATTTATATCAACAAGCATTTGTTCAATATAACTTTGGGTATGGTGCCACGATTGGGGTTATGATTTTAATTTTATCCTTAATTACGGTATTGATTTTGCAATTGTTCATGCGCAGAGAAAAAGTCGAGTACTAAGTAAAGTTTTCTATAAAATTGTAAGGGGGGAGATGCAGTGAAACGTATCATTACCCAAACTGGTATTAGAATTCCATTAATCATCTGGTCGATTGCGGTATTATATCCGATTATTTGGATGTTTATCGGCTCTTTTAAAACAAATGCCGAAATATATGCAAACCCTTGGGGACTTCCAGAGTCATTTGGTTTCCAAAATTTTGTTCAAGCGTGGTCGGAATATAATATTAATATAAGTATTTTTAATAGTTTAATTGTGACAGTTGTTGGTGCGCTTTTAACATTAGTTTTAGCCATTCCAACAGCGTATGCGATTGAGCGTCTTAAGTTTAGAGGGAGTAACCTGTTGTTCACTATATATGTCTCTGCGATGATGATTCCAATGGTACTTGGATGGATCCCACTATTCTTTTTGTTAATGCGTCTAAATTTACTAGATAACATCTTTGGCTTAGCTATCGTCTATGCGATTAGTCAATTGCCATTCAGTATTTTTGTGTTAACAAGTTTTATGGGGACGATTCCTAAATCGCTAGAAGAATCGGCCGCGATTGATGGAATGAGTCCGTATGGTATTTTGTTCCGTATTATTACGCCGCTTTCCATGTCGGGAATAATCACTGTGACCATCATGAATGCGATTCAGTTTTGGAATGAATATTTCATGGCCTTGATTTTCTTACAAAGCGAAGAGAATTATACATTAGCATTAGCAATCGATTTTATAAGTAATGAAGCGCAATATACGAATAATTGGGGAACATTATTTGCGAGTCTAACAATTGCGGTAATACCGGTTATTATTTTGTATGCGATTTTCCAACGTCGAATTGCCAAAGGAATGACAGAAGGTGCAATTAAAGGGTAAAGGGATGAGACTATGACAGCAAAACAAAAACGAAAAACAAAAAAATCTCTATCTGGTGGATTAGCAATGTTACGAGAAGTGATCGATCAATTACCGCCTTCCGAAAAAAAGTTAGCCACGTATATTTTAGAACAACCAGATGAAGCCATCCATTGTACAGCCAATGAGTTAGGGAATTTAAGTTCAACAAGTAGTGCCGCAGTGATCCGCTTATGTAAATCACTTGGATTAAAAGGGTTGCCAGAACTAAAACTGAGAATATCTGGTGATTTGCATAAAGCAACGGAGGTGGAAAACTACCGAGATATTCAACCAGGGGAATCGCAAACATCTATTGTCGAGAAAGTGACCAATAATAGTTTGCGAGCGATCACGGAGACAACCGAATTCTTAAATTATGAAACCCTTGATCAAGCGGTAAAGGCCTTACAGCGAGCAAGCAAAATTTACCTATTTGGTGTTGGAGCATCTGGTATCATTGCTCAAGATGCTCAACAAAAATTCTTCCGTATGAATAAGGCAACCTCAGCGTTTACAGATATTCATAACGCCGCAATGGATATTGCGACCGTGACAAAAGATGATGTGGTATTTGGGATATCTTTTTCAGGTGAAACGAAGGAAACGGTAAAGATTATGGAACTAGCTAAACGAAAAGGGGCAACAACGATCAGTTTAACAAGGTATGGCAATTCTTCAATCGTAGAGCATTCGGACATTCATTTATATATTTCAGCCTCACGAGAAGTACCTGCCCCATTTAGAAGTGGAGCTACTTCTTCACGGTTGGCCCAATTGCATATGATTGACCTTTTATTCGTTAGCGTCGTAACAGGGAACTATGAAGAAGCAGCTCTGTATTTAAATGAAATAAAGAATGCAATGGAGTTTTTGAAGCAGGAGTGAATGATGATTCCAACATTAAGCCGGTTTTCGGTAAAAGCTGTGGAACGAGTGCTGAATTGGCGGGGATACATGGATGAAATAACGGAATGAGAGACCGCGAGTTGGGAAGAAGTGGTTCCTCATTCCGTTAAATGGCTAAAAAAGACCAAAAATGGAGGGAAAGCGGATCGTGTGGACCTCTGTCAAGAAAGTGGACACCAAAATAACGAAAAGTTGTTTAATATTGGTCGTGCAGAGACTTTTCTTAACTTTTTAAGATCATAGATGATGCCGTGGAAGCGTCAAGCCCAGCCCGCT
>NZ_SZNM01000043.1 GCF_005870085.1 Aquibacillus sediminis
TTCATTCATGCGAATAAAAGTATTATCTGGTATTAGCTCACGTTTCCGCGAGTTATCCCAATCTTACAGGCAGGTTGCCCACGTGTTACTCACCCGTCCGCCGCTCGTTCCACAAGCGCACACCCCGGAGGGTGATTGCTTGCTTCCCGCGCTCGACTTGCATGTATTAGGCACGCCGCCAGCGTTCGTCCTGAGCCAAGATCAAACTCTCCATAAAATAATGAGCTTGCTTGCTCGTTTCAAAAACTAGCTTTTAAAAATTGATTCGAGGTAGTCTGTTTCAAATAAATGAAACGTCTTACCCGATCTGTTTCATACTGGTTGTTTTGTTCAGTTTTCAAAGATCAAATGTTGTTTCGCAACAACTTTTACATTGTATCAAGTTGCTGTTGTTAAGTCAACAACTTTTTTAATTTGTTTTTAGCCGCTTGTTGAAGCGACATTTATTAATATATCATGTATCCCAACGATATGTCAACAATTCTTTTTCAAAAACAAATTTACGTTGTCGTGTTGACGACGGATATAAATATACCATGCATCAAATAAAGAGTCAACAACATTTCGAAAAAAACTTATTAACTAACTGATAAGCGTTAAGGCGAAGACAAAAACGTAAATGCCATTAGCCTTAACCACTACATCGAACTATTCATCTCCGCTTAAATACAATACTTAAAACATTGTTCCTTTATTGCCTACTCACTTTATACTTTCTATGGTAAATTCCTTCTCCTTTTGTTTCAACACGAACTACATCAATTATACCCTTATTAACTAGATATTCAACCATCGAAGTAAGATCCATCGCATATGCACTTATGTCAGGATGTACTTTCAAGTCACCAAAACTCCATGGCTCATCTGACGTATTCATTATCTCTAATAAATGTTTCGCTGATTCTTTGGCGCGTGTACTAACTGCAAATTCAGTTGCTAACAACATTAGCTCGATTCTTTTGTCTATTTCCTCATCACTATTTATTAGTTCTTCAAATAATTTATAAGTTTCAATATCAATCCGTTTCACTTGGCTCCAAACAATCACTTCCGGATGATACCCTTTTTCAATGATAGATAAGCGTCCTAGATAATGTAAAGAACGAAGCATTCTACTATAAGCATCTAAATATTGTTTGGATTCATATAAATCTCTTGCTTCTTGGTAACTTCGAGTCAATTTGGCGAATTCAATTGCTAATTTTAGTTTTCGCCTATCAGTAGGAAAATTGCTAAGTGTTTGTTTTAAATTCGATACATATTCATTCCGATCAAACACCGTTTGCCCATTGATCACCCATTCAACCGCACGTCGGTAGGTACTTGTATCAATCCAACACTTTAACTGTTCTTCATCCACCACATGCATAGCAGCTGCTTTTCCATCAAACTCATAATGTTTTACAAGCCAAGACTGTTCAGCTTCTGACATAATGACCAGTAATATGACATCAAAATTATCCGTGATCGGACTGATCGGTTTATTCTTTTCAATGATTAATATTCCTAATGTATTAGGATTACTAGCTCTTTCCTGATAAATAGGACGTAATAAATCTTCCATTGTACTTCCCCCATTAAAGTAATTACTAGTAGCCGAACGTCAATTGGCTAAAAGGTTTATCATTCACTTAAATACAAGTGAGTTAAAGTTGACACTTCTCTCAGTGTTTTTTCTCTGCCTACTGAGTGTTCGTAACTCAAAGGAGATCCGCAGGCCCTTGAACCATCCGGGGTGTTAGCATCCGTTAAAATCCACTTGAAAATCTCCGTTATGAAGTGAGAGTCTTACGGACGATTGCACCGAAATTATATTCGCACCAATCCTTTAGTTGAAGTTGTTCTACATTTCTACACGCACACGGCTGTATGGCACACCTTTTCAAAAAAACTAATCGTTCATAACCAAAATTGAATCAACAGTTTCAAGCAATCATTCTATTTTAAATTCCTTTTTGCTTCTATAGAAAAAACAAGTTAGACACTATATTTCGATAATTATAATCAAAATCCTTTTTTAAATCGTTATTTTTTTGTACACTTAATTTTAACAACTATATAACTCGTCAACTGGGGATTGGATTTATACAAGCGAGGTGGGATGATGGCTTTACAGTACTCGAACAAAATTAATAAAATCCGTACATTTGCTTTGAGTTTGATTTTTATTGGATTTGGGGTCATGTATATTGGGATCCTATCCAAAAGCGTTGAATGGTTAATGGTATTATTCTTTATTCTTGGCATGCTATGTATTGTATTTAGTACCGTTGTGTATTTCTGGATTGGGATGTTATCAACAAAGGCGGTTCAAATCGTCTGCCCTTCCTGTGATAAGCCGACCAAAATGATAGGACGTGTCGATGCATGTATGCACTGTAGACAGCCCCTAACATTAGATAAAGATCTTGAAGGTGAAGAATTCGACGAAAAATATAATTCGAAACAATACCAAAAACAAAAAAAATAACATAAAAGGGTCCCTCTTCAGGAAGAAAAGGGATCCTTTTATGTTATTGAGTAACCTTTTGCTTTTCTTCTTGACAGCTCTTACACACACCATAAATTTCCATTCGATGATGACTTACATTAAAGCCTGTCACTTGCTCTGCTAATGACTCTACTTCATCAAGACTCGGGTAATGAAAATCAACAATCTTTCCACAAGACTCACATATGATGTGATAATGCTTTGATGTGTTACAATCGAACCGACTGGATGCATCGCCATAGGTTAATTCGCGAACGAGACCAATCTCGCGAAACACGCGTAAATTATTATATACTGTGGCAACACTCATATTTGGGAATTTTCCTTCTAGAGCCTTGTAAATATCATCTGCGGTAGGATGGATCTCTGCATTTAAAAGATATTCTAATACCGCATGACGTTGTGGGGTTATTCTAACTCCAGCTTCTTTTAGTTGCCCAACCGCTTCTTGAAGTCTACTATCCGTCACCGTCATGCACCTCACTTTCAGCTATAGGTTTTACATATACGCTTCTAATTATTTTTCTAATACTGTTATTATATTATAATTCTTACAATTAGTCTAACCGTAGCAGAAACTTTATGTCAATAAAAGTATATTAAGATAAGGAATCATTTATACTAGTCATTTATGCGCAAAGGAATCTCTTTACCTCCACACTTCTGATTAACAAACCTTGCTGCCACAAATAAGAAGTCAGATAAACGATTTAAATAAGCTAACACGAGGGATGACCCCAATTCATCTTTTAATACCACTGCTGTTCTTTCCGCTCGTCGAATAATTGTCCTCGCTGTATGTAATCCCGCTGCAGTTGGATGGCCAGATGGCAGGATAAACTGTTTTAATGGCGCTAACTCGCTATCCCATTGATCGATTTGTTTTTCTAAGTCTTGAACATGCGCCTCTGTTAGTTTCCACTTCACTTCTTTATCACTAGGCGTGGAAAGTTCGGCACCAACATGAAATAAAACAGACTGGATCCGGTGCATACTATCGATAAACTCCTGCTTGTCTTCCCAGTTCACTTCTGCATGAAGATAACTAATCGCTAAACCAATCATCGAATTCGCTTCATCACATGTTCCATACGCCTCGACACGAATATCGTTTTTAGCGACACGTTTGCCATACACTAACGATGTGGTTCCCTCGTCCCCTGTTTTTGTATATATACGCATTGTAATACCTCCATTAACTGATCACTGAAAAACCAAACCTATTTTACCACAAAAGGAACTGTATCCGAATAACAAACCCTTAGACTATAATAGTTTGCTTCTTTTCGTTAACGTATATTTTGCGGCTTTTCCTACATGTGTTTAAAGCACAAAAAAAGACACAAGGCATAAACCTTGTGTCGAAAAAAAGAGGGGAGGTTTCAGGGTTATAGTTTATTAATATGTAGCTCCCCTCCTGTTTGTATAGAAAGTTTGCCTAGTCATAAGGAATTTTTTAAGCGGATTTTTTTCAAAACTATTAGCTTAAGTTTTCGCGAATAAATTGTAACGCCTCTTCCACATGACCTTTCACTTTTACTTTGCGGTATTCTTTTTGCAAGACACCTTGTTTATCGATAATAAAAGTAGAACGTTCGATGCCCATATATTCTTTGCCAAAGTTTTTCTTTAATTTCCAAGCACCATAATCCTCTGCCAACTTGTGATCTTCATCAACTAATAGCTGGAACGGTAAGTCATGCTTTTCAATAAATTTCTTATGGCTTTCTTCCGAATCAGGGCTAACACCTAAAATGACCGCATCCAAATCGGCAAAACTTTCATGGTGATCACGGAAATCACATGCTTCTGTCGTACAACCCGGTGTATTATCTTTAGGGTAAAAATAAAGCACGACATGTTTACCTTTATAATCTGAAAGTTTTACTGTTTCTCCATTATTTGTTTTTAATTCAAAATCTGGTGCAGGTTTTCCTACTTCAATACTCATCATAGTCCCTCCAAATTTCTATTGTTACTATTAGAGTAACGAAACAACGGAAAACTTACAAATAATCAATACCGCGCTGTCGATACGTTTTATCATCATCGTCCGAACGCTTGGAACGTTCCCATATCTTTAAAAAGAATGCCGTCGGTAAGATATAACCAATCATTGCTTCTATTAACGCTAACAACCTTCCCCAACCAATCGGTGTAATATCTCCATATCCCACTGTCATCAAGGTAACACCACTAAAATAAAGGGAATGGGATAAAGATTCCAATGCACTAATATCCTGCAATACACCACCTTCGATTAAGATGACTCCATTAAACGATAAAACAAAATAGAGCAACCCAAAACTAATTAACACAATGAAATAAACAAGAATTAACGTATAAAATATTTCATATGAAAAATAACTTCGTTGGTAGGATTTCTCAAATACAAATGAATATAAACTAATTCCCAATAAGATAAAAATTAAAATAACGGAGACTGTGGCAACCAAATCAATTCTCCTCTCACAGACATTCTAGGATAGCTTGTTTCCCTTTCTACTTCTATATCTACGGCAAACCTTTCCGAGTGATGCCTAATAACTCTTTTTTCTATGCTTTTTTGTTGTCATTTGCAAATTGTCATTACACGCCTGTTTCGGATATTTCCCTCAATCCAGGGTACGTTTTGATGCTTTTCTTTTACCGGTTTCGGCTTTTCACCCCAATCCAGGGCACGTTTTAACGCTTTTCTTTTACCGGTTTCTACTTTTCGCACCAATCCAGGGCACGTTTCAACGCGTTTCTTTTACTGGTTTCGGCTTTTTACCGCAATCCAGGGCACGTTTTAACGCTTTTCTTTTACCGGTTTCGGCTTTTCGCTTCAATCCTGGACACGTTTTCAACGATTGTTAACAACACTCTACTTCTCCCTTCTCTAACTAGTTGTTCGATTTTGTTTCCTGTTAACAAGTGCTATAATAAGCTCTAGAGTCAATTTACCCCGGTGCAACCGTCCGTAAGACTCCCACTTCAAAAACATGATATACAAAGAGATGTTTAAGTGGGAATTAACGGACGCTAACACCCCGATTGGTTCAACTAACCTCAGTGGGGAAAGAGCAAGAACCCCACTGAGTGAAGTTTCACTTTATGGAGGGAATAAAATGAATTTTACTAACTCTGAGAAGTTACATACAGAAGCACTAGAACATATCGTCGGTGGCGTGAATTCTCCATCGCGTGCCTTTAAAGGCGTTGGTGGTGGCACACCTGTTTATATGGAAAAAGGCGACGGGGCATATTTCTGGGATGTCGATGGTAATAAATATATCGATTTCCTTGGGGCGTATGGTCCGATTATTACTGGACATGCTCATCCACATATTACGGAGGCGATTACCAAGGCGGCTCATAATGGCGTTCTGTACGGAACACCGACCGTACTTGAAAACACGTTTGCTAAAATGCTTAAAGAAGCGATTCCGTCATTGGACAAAGTCCGTTTTGTTAATTCGGGAACAGAGGCAGTTATGACAACGATCCGTGTCGCACGAGCATATACCAACCGCGACAAAGTCATTAAATTTGCCGGTTGCTATCATGGACATTTCGACCAAGTACTTGTCCAAGCAGGTTCAGGACCATCAACACTAGGGAGCCCAGATTCAGCTGGGGTTACCAAGACGACCGCGCAAGATGTCATCACAGTACCGTTCAATGATATTGAAGCATATAAGGAAGCACTAGCTGTTTGGGGAGATCAGGTTGCTGCCGTGCTTGTTGAGCCAATCGTTGGCAACTTCGGGATTGTCGAACCGAAACCAGGGTTCCTTGAGCAGGTTAATGAACTAACACACGATGCTGGAGCATTAGTAATCTATGATGAAGTGATCACCGCGTTCCGTTTCACCTATGGAAGTGCCCAACAAATCGTTGGTGTAGAACCAGATATGACAGCAATGGGTAAAATCATTGGTGGCGGCCTTCCGATTGGTGCTTATGGTGGTAAAAAGGAAATCATGGAACAAGTTGCACCACTTGGACCAGCTTACCAGGCAGGTACGATGGCAGGAAATCCTGCTTCCATGTCTGCAGGAATTGCTTGCTTAGAAGTATTGAAACAAGAAGGTACGTATGAAAAGTTAGACCGTCTTGGCGCGATGTTAGAAGAAGGCATTTTAAAACATGCGGCAGAAAACAACATCACTGTAACGGTTAACCGTCTAAAAGGTGCCTTAACCGTATACTTTACAGATGAAAAAGTAGAAAACTACGCCCAAGCAGAAGCAACCAATGGTGATCAGTTTGCGCAATTTTTCAAACTGATGCTTAATCAAGGCATCAATTTAGCCCCTTCTAAATACGAGGCGTGGTTCCTTACAACCGCACACACGGAACAAGATATTGAAGAAACATTAAAAGCTGTTAATGAGGCGTTTAAACAGATGAACAACTAACCTTGTGTTAAAGAGACGATCCTAATGAAGGATGGTCTCTTTTTCGTTCAAAAAAGCTTCGGTCTAGTCAGTAACACACTTTATGCGCGACAAAGTGGTTCCTCATTCCTCTATTTAACTCAAAAACACCTTTTTCCACGACCAAGTGGGTCCTCATTCCGTTATTTACTTATAAAACGCTACAATTCCTGTCTTTTTCCACATATAACGGAACCTCGATCCGTTTGCAACCCTATTTGGGTCTTTTTAGGCGCTTTAGCGGAATGAGGATCCGATTCGTTTCTCTATTACTACTTCGCGGGGCCTCATTCCTCTATTCCCGCCAAAAAACAAAAAAACAGAGTGCAACAACCACGCACTCTGTTTCCTCTATTTATTTTTTCATTAACGAATGATCTCTATCTTCACCAACATTTCCTAATGCAATCTCATCTCTAATCTTAGGCATGAATTTTTCGTAGTTTAATAGCGTTACCGTTATAAACATTAGAACGATCATTAACAACGGGAAGTAGATAAACATCGACTTAATGGCAAAAATCGCACCATCTGGTTGCACGGATGCATTGGCTACATATCCACCAAATTGTAGTGCCCAGCCGACTAAGGCAGCTGTTAAACCTTGTCCAATCTTCATACCAGCACTCGTTAAACTAAATACGGAACCTTGAACCGGAACTCCTGACTCCCAATAAACGAGGTCACCGACATCCGCTACAATTGCACTAAGTCCAGCCTGCAACAGAACAAGTCCAAGTGCATTGATGACGGTTGCAACAACAAGTCCAATTAGGTGTTCAGAAAAGAAGATCATCGCACCGGTTCCTAGTACAGAAACTAGCAATCCTGCATTTACACTTTGCCTTAATCCATATAGCCCAACAATTTTAGGCGCGAAGAACAGCCCAATGATTAATGGTAAAAGTGATGCTGTACTAAGAATCCCCATCACGTCTGGGTTATCAAAGATATATGTTGCATAGTAGATTCTTGCACCTGTTTCCGTTTGTCTTAAATACCATAGTAAATATAATACGATTGAAAGGTTAAAGTATTTATTTGAGAATAACACTTTGATAATCGGAATAAAGGATGTTTTTTGCGTTTTGTCTTTCTTTTCTGCGACATTTCGTTCTTTTACAAACCAGCCAGTTATCATCAATGGAACCGCACACAAAATGGCATAAATCGCTGCTGTCCATGTCCAACCTTGCTGTCCGCCACCGAATCCGCTTACTAAAACGGTTGTAAAGGAACTGATCGATAATACGGCAATGTTTGCAAAAATAAAGCGGATACTCCCTAGTGATACACGATCCTTTTCGTCTGTTGTCATAAATGATGTTAGTGATGAATAGGCAACATTATTCGCTGTATAGAAAATAACTGAAATTAAGAAATAGATGATAAATACATAGACAATTTTTCCTGTTTGACCTAATCCAGCCGGTACATTAAATAGTGAGAACGTTAACAAACCAAGAATTGGTGCAGTGATGACTACCCATGGTTTTGCTTTTCCCCAACGAGATTTGGTGTTATCAATAACAGTTCCCATAAAAATATCACTAAATCCATCAAATACTCGAGCTAGCAATATAATTGTACCAATGATACCAGCACTCATTCCAACTGTATCCGTCATATAAATCGTGATAAATGATGCAATAAATGTCCAACTATAGTTCGCCCCAAAATCACCTAAACCAAACGTTAATTTCTCCATCATTTTCAGTTTCGGTGTTTTTCCTGGACGTGAATGATGCTGTGACGGTTGTCCTTCCTGTTCATATGATTCTAATTTGTAATTTTCCATTTTAATCCCACCTATTCAAATTAAACGCTTTCAGTTTTAGTTCATTTTTTTACATGTTGTTACATATGAGATTCTCACATTTACTAGATACAGGACAAAAAAGGCCCTGTACTAGTATTTAGAACAAAATACTTGGATGGTTTCGACTATTAAAAATTGTACAATTTTATCCGATCAACCTATAAAATTAATGTGTTTTGTAACGGTTTACATGTATATATTAACACTCGAAACTTAGTTTGTCCATTAAATGAACAAACAAAATGATTTTTTCACACTTTTGTCATGATTTAGGGAAATGTCACTTATTGGTTATTTTCTCCTTGTCATTACCAGTGTTGGGCTGAACTAACAGGGTTTATGTAGTGGGAATTGAGCCGCAAACCTAGCGAGTTAAGATTAAATTTATTAATTCTACTAGTATACCATCCAGAATAATTGAAAAGAAGAATCATTCATGCTAGTATAGTTCTGAAAATTATCAATTTTCACTCATACTTTATACCATGACTTCCCTTCGAAGTATGAGACTTTGGCTTTTGCAGATGATTGCAAAAGCCTTTTTTTATTTAGCTAGTTTCCCCTAATTTCTATCGTTGGAAAGTTATTTTATTTGCTCATCCGAGGACGAATCAGACATTATTTGCTATACTTTTGAATAACCTAACAAAACAGATTCGGTTAAAGGATGATCATCATGAAACTTGGAGCACGCATGCTGAAAACAGGACTTGCTGTAGCAGCTGCCATGTACTTAGCAACATTGCTCGGATTTGCGTCAGCCGTTTTTGCTGGGATTGCGGCAGTTTTTGCTATTCAGCCATCCATCTATCGTTCCTTCCAAACGATTATTGAACAATTGCAAGCCAATATTCTTGGTGTCACAGCAGCGACGATCGTCGTGTTCACACTTGGGAACGACCCGTTTGTGATTGGATTTACCATCGTCATAATCATTGGTATTTGTATGAAGCTTAGAATGACAGAAAGTACGATTTCATTAGCAATTGTTGCGATCATTGCCGTCATGGAGTCGACAGAAATGGAAATTATTCATTTTGCCTTATTACGATTTTCTGCTTTAACACTCGGTATTTTTTCCGCTTTTATAGTGAATTTATTGTTTTTACCACCAAAGTACGAAACAAAGCTTTTCCAACGTATTGATCGGGCGAATGCTGATATTTTGCAATGGCTCCGGGTAACGACAAGACATTTGTCTGACGAACCCGCATTAAAAGGGGAAATAGCTCGAATTGAGGAAGAAATGACGAAAATTGATCAAACGTACTTACTCTTTTCTGAAGAACGCACCTATTTAAAGAAGCGGCGTTTATCAAAGGCAAGAAAGCTGATTCTTTTCAGGCAACTAATCGCCACGACGAAAAAATCATTTGAGGTATTAAAAACATTCCATCAGTTAAATGAGAAAATCGAAACAATCCCAACTTCCTTCCACACAATATTAGTAGAGGAATTGGATAAAGTGATTCATTCTCATGAAAAGTTAATCTTAAGTTCCATGGGAAGAATCAAACAAAGACATAAGCAAACACTGCAAGCAATTGATGAACCAAACATTCACAAACTAGTGGATAATTTAATTCAAGTGTACCATGAGGATGAGCGTAATCGACTTAGTCTATTACCACTTGCCTCACAGTTAATGGAATACAACCAACACTTAAAACATTTACAGAAACTGCTCAAGAGTTATCAACAATACCATAAAACAGAGCATTTGGAAGTAATGAAACGAGATTCTTTGTAGCGAAAACATTCTTACGATCTGCCTTGTTGTCAACGCAGATCGGTTGCGACGGACATTTGTTCCGTTATGTCACTTAAATCGACCCAAATGGCCAGAATTTTTATTAAATAACGCACTAGATGGACCTCTGTCAAGAAAGTGGACACCAAAATAACGAAAAGTTGTTTAATATTGGTCGTGCAGAGACTTTTCTTAACTTTTTAAGATCATAGATGATGCCGTGGAAGCGTCAAGCCCAGCCCGCTTG
>NZ_SZNM01000044.1 GCF_005870085.1 Aquibacillus sediminis
AAGACATTCTAAAAAGTCATGTCTCTGGAATTTCAGCTGATGGTAAATTGATTTATCAAAATTAGAGAATAGGCTTTAGTAAATAAAGGATTGTTAGTAGCTGTTTTCTTATTGCGTTAACGGGTGCGTTTCTGGAACAAGCAGAAACGCTTATTTCACTATTGGAGCAGGTTAATGGAGGAAGGTGAAATCAATTTATTTTTAAATTGTAAAGAGAGGATTATACAGTATGGAATTATTTAGATTTGGAGACTTTGCCATTGTTCTCCCCCCATTACACATTACAATTATTGCAATAATTATTATTTTCTTATTAGTAAGGTGGAGTAAGCAATTAGAGACACGACGCTCCACAGTTTTCTTTTACTTTCTGATTAGCTGTTACATTTCTCCGATTTTTTCTCGAGAGCTATGGATACCTTTGGGATTTATAATGGTTTTCTTTTACTTGTTTCTTAGCAAAAGAAACCATCCATCTAAAATGAAAGCAAGTATTTTAGGGCTTTGCATAGCTATTTATCAGTTAATTCTTCAATATGGTGGGTAGTTTTTTGGTATTCCATTAACGGGATGCTTATCTGGAACAAGGGATACAGTCATTTTTTGTGTTAAAGAAGCAGAGTTAGTGAAACAAGAGATTTATCTATATGAGGGGGGATATCATCCGAAACATCACTATTGTGTTCTTGTTTTTAGGAATATTATTTACGGTATCTTGTAGTGAACAAGATACCATCAAAAGTTGGAAAAATGTAGTTGAAGGAGAGTATTGGACTTTAGAATATACAATGGAACAAGATGAATTTTCTTCATGGTACATTAATATAACTTATGTTATCAATGATCCTAATGAAAAAATGTTAAATGTTTCAATGGAAACTGATATGGCTGAACCTTTATCAATATGGGAGAGAAAAAATTTGGGCAAAAACGGAACAATTATATCCTTTGATAAAATTGAAAATCGTGTAAATAAAATAGGATATAGCAAAGGAATGAGTTTGTCAGAAATGAAGCAATTATTAAAAGATAGTAGTATAACATTTGAATGGGGAGAAAAAGATAATCGGCGTTCTGAAACACTTCATTTTATTAAAGATGAGAAATAAAAAAGTAAACAGTTTTAAAGGTGATATATAAAATTAAATAGTATTACTTACAAAGTATGTCCGTTCTAAAAAGGAAACTAATAAGGATTTGAAAAACCGAGTTGAAAATTTAGAAAAAGGAAAAAGAAATAATTGATATTAAAAATAGATAAAAAGTCAATAAGCGAATTGACTACTATTTTTAGTAAACCAGCTAATAAAGCTGTACACTTATTGCGTTAACGGATGAGAATGATGAAATGATGAGAGGCAGTTTAGTTAAATACGAGGGGGAGAAATTTGAAAAGTTATAAAGATCAATCACACAAAGAAAGAACAATCATTGGTTTAATATTCGCAATAATAATGTCATTTACAATTTTCATCCCAAACTATCCAATTTGGGCTTATGTATTTTCAATGCTATTTGCTCTTTGGGGTTTAACAGAAAATTATATAAAATGGAAACACGAAATTAAAAAAACTCAACATTAGACTAGGCTAGATGGGTTAATAGTTATGGCTATGCTGACTATCGGAATTGCTTCCAGCTATAACGGATTTGCAGAGGCAAAAATTACTTTTAATAAAGGTGATGGAACTATTATAGAAGAGAGTTAGATTTATTAGCTTTCAATTGGTAGTATTTGAAAGGTAATCTTCAGTTAGCAAATACGGGGTTGTGAAAGAAGTTACTTAAACTATCGGGAGCATTAACACAGTGGGGTAGGGAAATCCTACCCCTTATTAAATTTCTTTAAAATAATTGTAACGTTTTACCTTATACAGACACTTACATACTGAATACATTCGAAAGGAGGTAAATAATTGGATGAGTTTAAACAGTTATACATTAAATACAACAAACAGATTTATAAATATTTGGTTTATTTATCAGGAAAAAATTCTATCGCAGAAGAATTGACACAAGAAACATTTTTTCAAGCCTTTAAATCCATTCATCGTTTTAAGGGACACAGTAAAGTTTCTACTTGGCTATTTCAGATTGCAAAATATACTTTTTATAACTATTTAAAAAAGAATGAGAAAGTCCATGCAGAGGAGGATGTATCTCAATTTGAAGATCAGGCTTCTAACAGGGAAACTCCAGAAGATATATATGAGAAAAAAGAAGAAGCGATTTGTATGTTAGATGCTATAAGGAAACTCAAACAACCACAACAAGAGATAATTATCTTACGTTTGTATAGCGAATTAAGTTTTAAAGATATTGGGGAAATTTTTAATCAGTCGGATACATGGGCAAGGGTTAATTATTATAGAGCCAAAAATAAACTGACTTCAATTATTTATGGAGGTGAGGAAGCATGAGTAAAAAATGTGATATTGTAAAGGATTTAATCCCTATATATGTAGAAAATCTTACAAGCGAAGATAGCAATCAATTTGTTAAGGAACATCTTAATTCTTGTGAAGACTGTAAGAATTATATTAAAAATGTTAAAAGGGATTTACCTAATATGGATTCACTTGATATTGGTGCAGAAAAAAATGATCAAAAACTAATCAAAGGCATTAAAAGTAAAATAAATAATATGATGTTGATTGCGGTTTTAATTGGTGTTCTTGTTGGTATTTATGGTTCAATGATGTTCTTGAATATAAATGAGTTTCAATCGATTTTGATGATTTATCCTATTGCAACATTTTTCATTGGTTTATTGAGTTTTATCCTGTTTAAAAAATTATGGATAGGACCGTCTGTTACATTATTAGGTGGCATTATAAGTGTGCTTATTTTTATGAATCTAACATTCTGGATTTGGATAATTGTATATACAATTATAAGTTTATTAGGTGCCTTAGTTGGAAAAGGTGTACTGTATTTTTCAAAACGTAAAAATAATCAATTTTAAAATTTATGATAATAATCTTGTTAAATTGTGAAGTTATACACTTAAATTAACGGGAGCTAGAGTGGAACAAGGAGTTGTTTATTTGGCAGCTCCTATTTCTTATTGGAGTAAAGGGCAGGATTATTTGGCAGCTCCTATTTCTTATTGGAGTAAAGGGCAGAATCCTACAATAAGAACTTCTCAATAGTTAATAAACTAACGAAGCAGCATAATTAAAAAGGAATTAACGTAGAACAAAAGGGGGGGAATCGTGATAATACGTAATATTTTCTCAATCATAGGTCTTGTTATTGCTACTATCTTAGGGGTATACGCTCAAGATATTTCTTATTTTCTGAATGATACGTATTCGGTTATAGAGGCTACTACTTTTATAACTTTAGTAACATTTATTAGCATAGGTTTGTATATTTTTATCCCCTTACAATTTGTTTTTCAAAACAATGACAAAAAGAAATTGTTTGCTTTTTATCTGATTACAAGTGCTCTTATAGGTATTCCGACTTCATTATGGTCCATCTTTGTTTGGGGAATGTGGATGGGCTAATCCTAGAGTTTGTCAGATTGAATGATAATAATAAAGTTTTGTTTAATAAACGGCGAGCGAGAGTTTAAGAAACTCTCGCTAAACTTTTATGGTGCTATTGGGGAGATTACTTTAATCGGCTACTTTTTTAAAAATGTTGGGAGAAAGGAGATGTTCCCATGACACATGAAGTTATTGAGACGCATACCAAGTCACAGTTAAAAGTATTGAGTGAAATTAGTGCCATTTCTGAAGGGTTAGGTATTAAATTCTGGTTGCGAGGCGGATGGGCAATTGACTTTCTACTTGGTAAAGTTACTCGGTTACATGACGATATTGATTTAGTAATGTGGGTACAACATAGAGAACGATTAGAAAATGAACTATTAAAAAAAGGTTACGAAAAAACAAAAGTGAAAGAAGAATTTTGTGATAGGCAGTCTGATTTTTGTAAGGGGAATGTAGAAATTACGTTTAGCTATATAACCCGTTCAGACACTGGAGACCTTATATTGAATGGATTACCTGAATGGGTGTGGAGACCAGATTCTTTGCTTCTGCAAACTTTTATGTTGCATGGTATATCAGCCCATACATTAAATCCAACGCAACTTTTGGAAGAGAAAGAGGTTTATGAACAAATTGGTCGAACACCAAGACTAAAAGACGCAGAAAGTAAAAAGATATTACAGCAAATAATAGATAAAACATAGTTCTAATTTTAGTTTGTGAAAAAACACACTTAAACAAACGGGTGCAAAAGTTGAAAAAGGAGTTGTGCTGATGAGGCAGCTCCTATTTTGTTTTATGGTTGCATTCTTGTATGAATATGAAACATTACATGACTATCATTCGTAAAAAATATATAAAGGATGACTACTGGTATATATATTGGAGGGGGAATTTTGAGAAAACTAAAGACTGTTATATATATTACTGTTGGAATATTTATACTCTTATCTCTTATATCCTTTATATTTACATCCCGCCTTAACAGAGGGGTAATTGGCTTAGGAGGAACTATTATAGGGTTCATTCTAATTTTACCCTCAATAAAAATTCATCGTTTGATATTCTTTGGAAGTCGAGTTAACCATGCAGATGTTATTATTCCCGATGAACATTTACAACATAAGGTGTATGAAGAGTATGGAGAAGAAGAAGACGAAAATACAAATCCAAAATATAAAATGGTTATTAATTTACTTGGTTACTCAGGGGGATTAATTATTATTATCTCTATGTTCATAGTACCTTTGTGATATATACGAATATCTTATTCAACGGTGCGAATATACTACAAGGATTTTGGATCAGTAGCTGCTGATCTTTTCTGTAATGAGCAGTTTTATTTAATAAGATATTTTTCAAAAGGGGATGTTTTAAGTGAAAAAAATAGTTTTAATGCTTATAATTCTTATTTCTGTAATTATCGCTGGTTGTTCAAATCAATATAATAATGAAGAGGTTATAGCGGTAGTTGACGATAAGGAGATTACTGTTGCAGACGTACGACTATTTTATAACCCTGAAGAAAAAGGATTAAATGAAGCAGTAAAAGATTATGTAAAAGAAGAAATAATGGTTCAGGAAGCAAAGAAAATGGGAATAAACATATCTGAAGAAGTGGAAGAACTTAAAGCAATTAACTCTCCTTTCCCACAAGAACAAACAGAAAAACAATCAGAGTACGCTAAAGCAAAGGCTGAAAAATTAGGTGTCACAGAAGAAGAATATTATAAAAAATATTTAGATGTATCCACTGAGAGAAGTGCTTATATTACGAAATATTTAGAAAAAGAGGTTGGGCAATTAAATGAAGAAGATACTGCTGATGAATATACTGAAAAAGTAAATGACTATGTCGATAGTCTACTAGTAAAGCACTCAGATGATATTGAAATACTGATAAACTGATTTAATTTGTTATTCAACAAAAGGGAGCTTACCTTGAAGAACGAGAACATACTATTTTCTAGTAAAATGTAATAGCGCAATTTAATTCTGTAATATTATTTAGGAGGAGAAAAGATGCAACAAAAAACAAAAAATGAAATTATGTCTTGGATAAAATCAATTTGTTTTGCTTTTATTATCGTGCTTGTATGTCGTCAATTTCTTTTTGCTCCTGTTGTTGTTCAAGGTGAATCAATGTTTCCAACACTTACGGATAATAATAAGCTTATAGTGACGAAAACAACTCCATTGGAAAGATTTGATTTGATTGTTTTCAATGCACCAGATGAAGAACAACAATATGTGAAAAGGATAATAGGAATACCTGGGGACAGTGTAGAGGTGAAAGATGATGTATTGTACGTTAACGGAAAACCTTATAGCGAACCTTATGTTAATACTGAAGTTGATGGTAGACAGGTAGAACCAAAAACTAATGATTTTACTTTACAGGAAATCACGGATAATTCCGTTGTACCAGATGATCATTATTTCGTCTTAGGAGATAATCGTACTAGAAGTAACGATAGTAGAGCATTCGGATTTATCACAGATGATTTAGTTGTCGGCGAAGCCAAGTTTCGGTTTTATCCATTTAATGATGTAGGTGTAATGAATTAAAACTATTTCGTTAAACTATAGCTGCTTTTTTCAGGAGGTATATTGATGGAAGATGACAAAATAATATTGGATAAAAATGAGACTAAGGTTATCGAAGATGCGTATGGTCGTACATATTTTTCTGCTGAAGAAAATGAATCAGTTGTAATACTTGCAAGAGAAAAGGAAGACTTTATACTTATTAAACAGTTTCGGAAACCGATTGGAACCTATACTATTCAGTTGCCCGGCGGTGGGGTTGAACGGGGAGAAAGCTTAGAAGAGGCAGCAAAAAGAGAGTTTTTGGAAGAAACAGGGTTTAAATGCGGAGAGGTTCATTATTTTGGGGAATTGTTGCCTGCATCGTGGATAAGCAACGAAATTACGCATGTATTCTATACAGAAGAAATTGAACAGTGTAATGGACAGCAGCTTGAATCTCACGAAACAATTGAGATTTATAGAATAAATATAGATGACTGCCTTAAAAAAGTTAAAGAAAACATTATTAAAGATTCAGAACTTTGTTATGCAATGCTTCAGGCTATTTTAAAAGGATACATATCTAAATAATTTTTTCTTATTCAAACGGTGGCATTACCACAACAACGGTAATACTTCTTTTGTAGGTATGGAGCAGTTCAAAATGTAGTAAAAAAGCACATGAAAAATATATGTTAGGATTAAGTTAATTAATATTTTGAAGGGGGGGTTATATGGGCGACTTTGTAATTGACGGGTTTATATGGCAGTTAATCATAGTTCCTATCATCACGATTGTACCTGCACTTATAGTATATTTTAAAACAAACAAGTGGTGGTTAGCACCATTAGTGACACTCATATTAACAATGATTACGGATATTGTTTTTTCGGGGTTATATCATTCTTCTGTTTCTTTAAGTTCATGGAGTATCGTATTGCCGTTAATTGTTACAGCAATTGTTTTGTTAATAAAAGGAATTAAATTCAGTTTTGCCTCAGATCATTAAACATTTTCAACAACGAGTCCGTATCTGGAGCAAAAAGATATGCTGTTTCACTATTAGTCAAGATAGCGCAAAATGCTAAAATGAGGGGAGATAAGGTGAACCGAAAAGAGAAAATTAAAACTTATGCACTTATTTTGTTAAGCGTTATACTTGTAATAACTTTTTCGCTTCATTTCCAGAAAATCAATGAAGAGAAAAGGCAATATGAAGCATATTTAAACGAGTTTTATGCCCATTTAGATAGTACAGTCTACTCTGTTCAATATCTTTTATCTAATAGAGAAGAAATGGATATAACAGGTAACTTAATGAATATAGAACACAATTTAGAAACCACCAACTTATTATTGCGTATGGGCGATAGAACAGTGGACAGTAACATTACTTCTCATCCAAGATTCTTTGTAGGAAGAATAATGCCTAATCCACTTAATGATGATGGAAGATTAACGAACGAACAAAGAAGTGAATTGGAGAAAGTACAAAAAGGGATTGAATATATGAAAGAGGGATTGTATTCGGAACAAACTGGTCAGGAAAATAAAGATTTATCTGTTAAAGAATTTAACGAAATCATTAAGGAAGGTGCAAAAATTGGCGAGTAATGCTTATTAACAAACAGGTGCGTTTCTTAAAACAAGGGATTACACCTCTTTTTCAATTAATTTAGTAATATACTTTAAAATGGTTTTATTACCAGAATTAAAGGTGGAAAGGATAGAGTTGTCTATGTCTGATAATGATTCCAAAGTTCACATACGAACAGGTCAGTTAGATGATGCCAAAGCAATTCTGGATATTGAAAGAGACGTTGTAATGGAAAATAAATATTTAATTTCAGTTCCAGATGAGTTTGATAAGACACTAGAGCAACAAAGAATTTGGTTACAGAAAGTTTTAGTGAACGAACGGGAAATAATAATTATAGCTGAAAAAGATATAAAAGTTATTGGGTGGTTAGTATTCGAATCGCCAAACCGTAAAAGGTTATCTCATACTGGTTCATTTGAAATGATGATACATAAAGATTATAGAGGGATAGGTATTGGTAAAATGCTTATTTACGAACTATTAAATTGGGCAGAAAAGAACCCTTTAATTGAAAAGCTAAGTTTAGGAGTTTTTTCAACAAATAAAAGAGCAATATCTTTGTACAAAAGTATGGGTTTTATAGAAGAAGGACGGAAAAATAAAGAAATTAAATTAAATGAAAATGAATATGCTGATGACATTCTTATGTATAAATTAGTTTGATCATTCTTCCACTATAGGGAGCGATTGCGAAACAAGCCGTCGCTTTTTTTACTGAAGCAGGGTAGTAAAATAAGGAGGGATTAGCTTTGTCTAAAATTACAATACATAAAATGAAAAATATACTATTAGTATTTTTATCTATTGGTCTTATAATTACTGGCTTTTTGTTGTATCAAGAGAGAGAGGAAAACAATAATCAGTACAAACTTTTTTTGAATAAATTTTATGACAATGTAAATTTGACCTTGTCCTATATGGAGAATGATGAATACACGGAATTAGAAGAAGGTTCATTAACAAAATATATGACCGAATTAGGGATGCGACTCGAGAAAACCAATATGACTTTAGAGGCTGGAAGGTCATTTGTTAGTAGAGATATCCCAATGAATAAATTTACTTTTTTTACATTACCTGTTCATCAATTTGCTGAAAATGGTGAATTAACGGCAGAGGAAATGAGATATTTAGAATTCCTTGAAGAAAAATTAACTTCAATTCAAAGTCAGTTATACTCAGAGGATACAGGTCAAGAAAATCCTAATATATCAGTAGAGGAATTTGGTGAGATTATAGCCTTGGCGGTTCAAGACAGGGATTATCGACAGGTTTATCCCGATATGGTGAATTAAATGTGTTAGTCGACTATATTATATTTCTTTAGTTTTGAACTATCGGGATGCATTAACACAACAAGGGGAACGTCAGATTTAAGGTGACGTTCTTCTCTTTTTTGGAAAAAAAGAAATGACTGAATTTTATGATAGTATTATATTATATAAATTGTTTTTCAATTAACATGGCAGAATGTTTAAGAAAAAATATGGGGAGTGAACTAAAATTAAAAAGTTTTTGCATTCATAGGAATATCAGTAATGCTTTTAGGGTGTTCAGCAGATGAAGTCATTAAGGTAGGTAGTCCTTTCAACGATGGGGGTACTGAAGGAGTTAAATTTAATAACGAAATTACTGATGAAGAGGCAATAACTAAATTAAGAACAATCATTGATAATTCAAAGGGTATTGATAAACTTAGTATCGAAAATGAGGCAGAAGCATTCTTTCAACTCGATAGACCAGATGAAAGTGTTTCGGAAATTCGACGGTATATATGGTTTCAAGATGATGGTAGTGCAGTTTTATTTAATGGGGGTTCAAATTACTCTAGATTGACTAAGGAAAAAACTCTTGAGTTAAAAAGTATATTGGAACTTTAATTATTTCTTATGAAAGTAACGGGAGCGAATGTACAACAAGGATTATGGATCAGCAGCTGCTGATCCATTTCTGTAATGAAGCAGTTTAGTTTACGAGGGGGGAGAAATTTGAAAAGATATAAAGATCAATCATACAAAGAAAGAACAATCATTGGTTTAATATTTGCAATAATAATATCATTTACAATTTTCATCCCAAACTATCCAATTTGGGCTTATGTATTTTCAATGCTATTTGCTCTTTGGGGTTTAACAGAAAATTATATAAAATGGAAACACGAAATTAAAAAACAAAACCTCAAACATTAGACTGGGATAGTTGGGTTAATAGTTATGGCTATGCTGACTATCGGAATTTCCTCCAGCTATAACGGAATTGCAGAGGCAAAAATTACTTTTATGAAAGTGATAGAACTAGTACAGAAGAGAGATTTATTAGCTTTCAATTGGTCAGTCTTGTGAAAGGTAATCTTCAGTTAGCAAATACGGGGTTGTGAAAGAAGTTATTTAAACTATCGGGGGCGTTTCTTCTAGTAGGAGATCGCACCTTTGTTATTGAAGGGCAGCTTAGTTTAAGTGTTTTTGAGGAGGAATTGATATGAACGATGAGAAAAAAAGTCTTTATTTCTATATGACAATTGGATATATCGGTCTTCTCCTAATTGGATTAGCAGCTATGAGGTATATTTCAGTTTTCAACGACACGCTAGGACTGAACTTTGTTTTGTTTGGCTTTATATTCGTAACGGAGTATTTAAGGTTTTTGGGAAAGAAGTTAGGTATTAGCAAAAAAGAATCTAATATAAGTAAAGCTATTTTAATTGTTGTATTTTCTATACTTACATTTTGGTTATATTTTTACATAGTTATTGTTCAACAAACGGGAGCAAAAGTGGAACAAGGAGTTGTCGGTTGGCAACTCTTATTTTGATAAAGTGGCACTTTCTCAAATAGGGGTGAGTTAAAGTTGAAAATGGTAAGCAGGATTCAAGAAATATATAGAAAAAGTAATAAGTTATTTTTAGCCTTGAAAGTTCTATTAAGCGTTTTTACAATTTACTTTG
>NZ_SZNM01000045.1 GCF_005870085.1 Aquibacillus sediminis
ACTAAACGCAAAAAATCAGCCCTTTCAATAATATTAGGTTACTCGTATTTTCTTTTCCTGTTATACATTTCTGCCTTTTAACACAATAGGAGTTGCCCACATCGACAACTCCTTATTGAATATTCGCACCCGTTTGTTGAACAAGCAATTTTATTAAATATTGCTTATTTCGCCTCTGACTCAATGATTGTAAATATCCTTGAATAAACATCTTTTATATTGGTTTCATTTTCAGCATCATCCCAATAATTAAATGTATCTTTTGCTTCACTTATAATACCTGTTGCATATGTTTGGTCTTCAATATTAGGAGCTTCTTCATAGGTCATATCATAATATATAAATGGTAGATATGATTTCTTTGATTCAATGAAGAAGACAGGTATTTTCAATTCATTATACACTTGTGCGAATTGTTTTTCCCCAGCTTGACCCAGATATTGTTTCATAATGAAAACAGCATCGTACTCATTAGAAACCTTTGCAACATTTGATTCTAATTTGGTTAACGTTATGCTCTTAAAATTAACATTCTTCTCACGTACTTCGGGTGATTTACCTATTACACCATAATTAAATCGCTCCCTTCATAAATAGGGGAGTCAACCTCATCTGCTGCTTTGCACCCCACTAATAGTGAGAATAAAATTAAGAACCCTATAAAAAAATATTTACTATTCATTGAAAAACCCCTTTAAGTCAACTCCTAATTTATATAGCTAACTTCTTAAACATAATGGGCCAGTTCCTTCAATAAGAAACAATTAAAGTTCTAATATACTTTTTAACTCAAGCGTTTGTTCCTTAGTCAAGCTAGAGTAATTTGAACCCCCATCAAATAAAACTGCACTGCCATCATCTTGAAACCATATATACCGCCGAATTTCCGAAACACTTTCATCAAGTCTATCAAGTTGAAAGAAAGCTTCTGCCTCATTTTCGATATTAGGTTTATTAATACCCTCTGAATTATCAATGATTGTTCTTAATTTAGTTATTGCCTCTTTATCTGTAATTTCGTTATCAAATTTAACTCCTTCAGTACCCTCATCGTTGAAAGGACTCCCTACCTTAATGACCTTATCTGCTGAACACCCTATAAGCATTACTAACATTCCTATGAATGCAAAAATCCAAATTATATTTTTTATTTCAGTTCACTCCTCTTTTTTCTTCTTAAACATTCCTGCCACATACCTACGAAAGTAGCATTACCGTTGTTGTGGTAATACACCCTTTAGATTAGTAACTTTCTACGATTTATTATTATCAGTGTCCGATATAATTTTATCTAATTTCTTTTCCACTCGCTTTAATCTGTCGCCTCTCTTTCGTAAAACAATAAATAAAACGATAATTGCCAAAGGAATAGCTAATAAAATTAAAAATGATAATAACTGAAAAATCATATCCCCAGTGTTTACGCCACCAACTGATGCTAATAAATACAACACAATCTCTCCCTTTTTTAAAATTTTTCTTGATTGCAAATAATGATGAGCGTTCCTACTTGTTCCAGAAAAGCCCCCGTTTGTTGAACAAGCAATTTTATTAAATATTGCTTATTTCACCTCTGACTCAATGGTTGTAAATATCCTTGAATAGACATCTTTTATATTGGTTTCATTTTCAGTATCATTGTATAATCCATAGCCCCAATAATTAAATGTATCTTTTTCTTCACTTATAATACCTGTTGCATATGTTTGGTCTTCAATATTAGGAGCTTCTTCATAGGTCATATCATCATATATAAATGGTAGATATGATTTTTTTGATTCAATGAAGAAGACAGGTATTTTCAATTCATTAAACACTTGTGCAAATTGTTTTTCCCCAGCTTGATCCAGGTATTGTTTCATAATGAAAACAGCATCGTAATCATTAGAAACCTTTGCAACATTTGATTCTAATTCGGCTAACCTTATTCTTTTAAAATTAATATTCTTCTCACGTACTTCGGGTGATTTACCTATTACACCAATAATCAAATCACTCCCTTCGTAAATAGAGGAGTCAACCTCATCTTCTGCTTTGCACCCCACTAATAGTGAGAATAAAATTAAGAATCCTATAAAAAAGTATTTAATATTCATTGAAAAACCCCTTTAATTCAAGTCCTAATTTATATAGCTAACTTCTTCAACATAAGCTCTTCGTTAGTTTAATATCGAGGTCTGTTCATTCAGCTGAGTAAATAGGCTCAACTTTTGCTGTGCGAGATTCTTTGTTTATCAAGAACCACAACCGAAAACCACTATCAATTGTCACTTTTTTAGCCTTACGATTACCAAATTCTTGCTTAATATTTTCTATTGAAGGGTCAGTAATAATACCATATTGAATCATAAAATCGGATTCAACGTAATTGCTACCTTGGTTGTTATAACCTTTCTCGGGATTAAACGATGCACCACCACTTCCTCTAACCCATTCCCACCCTTCATTTGTTAGTTTTATAAACCCACCCCAGAGTTCGTCATTCTTTTTGTAGAAAACAAAAATCCCATCTTTAACAACCTCTTTATGTAAAATCTCATCAAAATCCATCTCAACTTCTAACATTGCATTTTCTATTTGTTGTTCTATACTCAGATTTTCTTCTTGATTATTACAACCAGTTATTAAGATTAAAGCAATCGCTAAGACAATAAATAAATTAAATTTGTTTTTCATCTTATCTCCCCCAAAACTATTTTTATTCCACATTACTGCCCTTTAACGAAATAAGGGCTGTATCCCTTGTTCCAGATAAGCCCCCGATAGCTTAATAAGATTTTATATTTTGATTGTTTAATTCCTTTACAATTAAAGGTATTTCCTTTAAATCTTCAACTATAAAATCTGCTTTAACGTTATCCCATTGATAATCTTTTTTCCATATTCCCTTCATTCCTATATTTTGAGAAGTCTGTATATCTTTTTCTGGATGGTCGCCAACGAATATACTTTCCGAGGTTAAAACATTGAGGTTATGCAAGGCTTTTTCAAATATTTGTGGCTCAGGCTTTTTCATTCCTTCCCATTCGGATATAAGGATTGTTTTAAAGTATTTTTCAATACCCAAAGCCTTAATATTATCCATTTGGAACTGCCCCTTACCATTAGTAATCATTCCAAGAACAATATTATTTTCACTTAATGTTTCTAACATACTAATGAGGTTAGGAAAAGGAACACAGCTATCTTGAAATTGACTAATATAGTCTTGAAGTAATTCTTCCCAAGTCAAATCAGTAATATCAAATTCATCAATTAACTGTTGATAGACCTTATCCTTCCAAACATAACCCCGATTATCAAGTTCTATAAACCTTGTTGTATATTTATCTTTTGATACATGATTTACCCATTTATTTAATCGTTCGTATTGCTTTTCAATAAATAGCTTTAATGACGCATCTCGGTTTAACAATGTTCCATCTAAGTCAAATACAACAGCTTTTATAATATTCATCCACTCCCCAAAACAAGAATATCCTTTTATTTCTATATTTACATTTCAATTACCTTCTTCAAGCTTACTACACCATTTATGAAAAAGGATCAGCAGCCGCCGATCCTTAATCCTTGTTGTGCATTCGCATCTCGTTAGCACAACAAGCTTATATGACATAATCAGTTTCTTTTATTGAAATCACTTCAATATCAGAACAATAAAAATGAAGAGTGTCTTCTTCATAGTCAGTCACTTCATACCTTTTATTTTCCCAACCTTTATCCTTAATGTCCTGAATATCTATTGATATTTGGTGATACGGACCACCACTTTCAAAACGAATATTCTCTGGATTATGGAAGTGGAAATTTGCGATAAACTTATTACCGTTATCATCATCAATAACAAAATCAATTTCAAGTAAGGATTTGTTTTCTCCAACTTCTTTGTAAAAAGAAACATAGAAGCTAGTTATAAGTTTAATTTTTATGAGAGAAAAATCTTGAACTTCATTTGTAATTAGTTCTACGTTTTTTATCAATTGCATCACCTTACATTAGAGTTTTAATTACCATTTCTTCTTGCACATAACTGCTGCTTCTTTATTAAAAAGGATCAGCAGCCGCCGATCCTTAATCCTTGTTGTACATTCGCTCCCTTTAGTTTAATATCCTCAAATTAATATTATAATAACTATCAATAAAGGAAGAACTGCTGCAATTTTTGCGTCTTTTCTCGTCGAATTGCTTATTGTAGGCATCCATCTTATCTATCCAGAAAGACTAACCAATCGAGCAATTAAAAAAAAGATAATAAAATACATAAAAAATGAACCTATCATAAAATAACCCCTATTGTTGTTTGTTATAGAAAGCATCCCGTTTGTTGAACAAGGTAAATCGTTATATAATGCTAAATCGGATTTTGATCTACTATCTTATTTAGCTTAGTGATTAGCCTACTCATTTTATTTACATCATAGTTTTCTGACCAATGTTTCACATCATGTTCTTTTTCTATCTCTTTTACAAGGAGATGTAATATTTTATTTCTATCTTTGAAATTTGAAGACAACTTTTCGTTAGAATACATATCTAAATCTGCTTGTTCATCCATTGAACGATATGTTATATAAAAGGACATTATAAACTCAGATAAATCCTCAACTTTTACACTATCACCTGTTAATCCTTCATAATTTCTTGAAAAATTCCATAAATAGTTATCCGTTTGTTTCGAAAAATTGCTATAAAATACTGTGTCTGGAACTTGTAATTCCTTTTTCTCATTTAATAGTTGATTTGTGTAATCTTCCATTTCCAACAAATACAATAATACTTGTTGATATGACTCTGAAACTGATGTATGTACTATTGACTGATATTCGTTCATCCTTGTATTTGTAACCCAAATTACAGTTACTAACACACTTATTATTATAAAAAATATAATAGCCCCTATCTTATTTTTCAGTTCCAAGTACTCTCCCCCCTGAATATTTCTTGTTCAACATTCCTGCTTATTTAACACAATAGGAGCTTCCGCATCGACAATTCCTTGTTCAACTTTTGCTACCGTTAATTTAACAACTTAATTGTAATTTTTTATTTATTATTACTAGACTCATCTATGTTATTAACAAATAACAATGAAACACCTATTATTAAAACCACAATAACTAATACAAAAGCAGGACCAGATAAACCATTCACATGAGCATGTTGCGCAATAATAGCTCCTGTAAGTAAAGACATACAAATTATTAAAATACCGAATAAAACATATAATAATTTTTTCATCCTATCCCCCATTATTTAAGAGTTCTGACTCTAGTCTATGTAAAATAAGCGTTCCTTCTTGTTCTAAAAACGCATCCTGTTAATTTAACAAGAAAAAATTATATTATATCTTTGGGTTAACTAATTTCTTTCATTATCCCATTAGTCATGTTCAAAATAATCACTCAGGTCCTTAGATAAAATTTGAATATCTTTAATATAATAACCACTAAAATCTCTTTTTTGCGTTACTTCCCCAACATCAATTAGCATCATGTCACCATCTTGCAAACCGACCCATGCATAAGTTTTAATACCATATCCAGCTGTAATCTCTTTCTGGAGTTGTTCAAAGTCACTTTTAGAGGGTTGATTATGGGGAGCAAATAAGCCTTTAAAATCACTATAATTATCAAGAATTAGTGCATCTGATAATGAAGTTGCAATTTTACCAGGTGTTTCAACTTCCCTATTTTTTTCCACAGATAATATGAATAAGCTTACTGTTAAAGCCAACGAAAGTAGAACAATAATATAATTCTTAAATTGATTTTTAATAATTATCTCTCCCTTTTATGATAGACAACTGTTTTTTACGCTTTAGCTATACTGCTTCGTCTATGAAAAAGGATCAGTAGCTGCTGATCCTTAATCCTTGTTGTACATTCGTCCCCTATAGTAGAACAAATTATTGTTTTAATATTTCTTTACCATCTCCATCATAGGCAGTAAAGTCAACTGGTGCATTGATTGGATTTTCATAAAACACATTCCAAATTTTAAATCCTTCTCCAGTATTTATTATCTTTGCAGTTTTTTTACGAGTACCATCTGGTTTTTGAGTAATTATTTTTTCTATGTCAGGATTAGAAGTAACACCCGTTATCTTAAATACTTGTGTATCTTCATCATTCGTTCCATGCCATAAAAAATTCTCAGTATCTGGGTTAATGGCTATCTCTCCATAACCCATTTCCCACTCCCACTCATTATCTTTTTGTCGTAAAAATGCTTCTCTTACCATGTTTTTATTCATCTTCTTATAAAGAACAAGCACACCATCACTGATAATTTCAACATGATAAATTTTATCAATAGTGATATCTTGGCTACTTATTTCCTGCTTCAATTCTTCCATAATGCTTATTTCCTGGTTTTGAACGGTATTAGAAGAACAACTAGTTAAAATAAATAGAATGCCAAGTACGCCTAAAAATCTCAAGAAATGTTTCATCGTCTTCCCCTTTCCCATTAGTTCTCTCATCTTCAATATTACTGCTCCGATGGCATAATAAGCGTTCATCCTTGTTCCCGAAACGCTCCCTTTAGTGAAATAAATTTAACCTGTATATGGTATCTTAATATCGATAACTTCTACATGAGATAGAATAAGAGTTAATATGATTGCGATGTAAATCAAAGCTAATAAAATCCCTGAAAGTAAAACATTTTTTAATATAATCCTCCCCCTTTTTTGCTTATTCAACTATCCGTCTACAAAAAGGCTTATGCTTCTTGTAGATAAGCACCCTTTACTTTAAGTGTACTTCCTCACAAACTTAACTCATCCTGAGAAAGCTACCACATCATAGGCGTTAGAACAACCAATTATTTACCCTTTCCAAAGACTTAATAATAGGAACTAGTGGTATCAAAACTGCAAAAATGATATTACTATCTATGATTGCTTTCCACAATTTCATTCCATTTCGAACCTTATACACTAACAAAAATATAGATACAGAAAGCAAAGAAAACAACAACCATAAAAATTCCTTTTGTCTTTTTACTTCATCTTTTATGGCTTCGATCTTCCAAGTATCTTTTTCTGAAAAATTTACGTCTATAATATTCTTTTCCATCCCTACCACATTGAATGATTTTAACGATATACTATCGCTTTTCACTTCAACAATATTGTAACCGTTTGGTAAAAATGAAACTTTGTAAACAATAAGATATGAGATACCAGTAAGGATACCTGCAATCAATAAAAAGGCTAAAAATTTCTTAACCTTTGCCATAAATGTATCATTCATTTATTGAACCACTCCCCTTAAACACCTTCATTTTACTATGAAAATCCAATCACCTTGTTAAATATTACTGCCCTTTACTTTAATAAATAAGATCTTAATCCAAAGGGATGCGTTACTTTAATAAGAAACAATTAAAGTTCCAATATACTTTTTAACTCAAGAGTTTGTTCCTTAGTCAAGATAGAGTAATTTGAACCCCCATCAAATAAAACTGCACTGCCATTGTCTTGAAACCATATATACCGTCGAATTTCCGAAACACTTTCATCTGGTCTATCGAGTTGAAAGAATGCTTCTGCCTCATTTTCGATACTAGGTTTATCAATACCCTTTGAATTATCAATGATTGTTCTTAATTTAGTTATTGCCTCTTCATCAGTAATTTCGTTATTAAATTTAACTCCTTCAGTACCCTCATCGTTGAAAGGACTACCTACCTTAATGACTTCATCTGCTGAACACCCTAACAGCATTACTGACATTCCTATGAATGCAAAAATCCAAATGAACTTTTTAATTTTAGTTCACTCCCCTTATTTTTTCTTAAACATTCTGCCATGTTAATTGAAAAACAAATTATAAAATATAATACTATCATAAAATTCAGTCATTTACTTTTTTCCGAAAAAGAGAAGAACGTCACCTTAAATCTGACGTTCCCCTTGTTGTGTTAATGCTTCCGTTAACGAAATAAGTGTACATCTTTTATTAACTTGTTTTCTAAAAACAGTAATCAAATCGCTTATTGCCTTTTTTATCTATTTTTAATATCACTTATTTCTTTTTCTAAACTTTCAACTCTGCTTTTCAAATCCTTATTAGTTTCCTTTTTAGAACGGACATATTTTGTAAGTAATACTATTCCAACCAATACCGCAATTACAATTACAAAATTCGCCAGAAGAACTAATATAGGCAAAATCTGTTCAAATGTCACTATGATCCCCCTTTTTATAAATTATTTGAGTAGTTTTTATTCCTTTAAAATAATACAAAAAGATTAAGTACTGCATTCGGCATTTTTTCATTAACCCGCAATTTAGCACAATAGGAGCTGCCAGATTGACAACTCCTTGTTTAACAATCGGGCCCCGTTTGTTTAATTTCACTGTCATAATAATTTATTTAAAATTGCTGTCAAACAAATAAGAAAAAATCCAAATAGATAAAAATATCCTAATCCCTTTCTTTTTTCTTTAACGTACTCTATACCAAACGATAATAACATAATAGGAATGAGGTAGAAGATAAAGGTAAAAGTGCTACCGAATATAAGCCTATATGCAAATAACAAAACAGCTAAAATTGCCAAGATTATATTAAACTTTCGTAACAACATTTTTATACCACCTTTTTATAAAACTCACTCTGTAGTATCACATTGAAGTAAACTGCCAGTTAAATGAAAATACGTTCCTCCTTGTTCCAGAAAATGTCACCCGTGACTTGAACAAGTTATTTCTGTTTTTTCTTCTGCACAATTACCCAACCTAAGTAAGAGAAGTAACCAATTATTAGTGGTAAATAGGTACAAAGCTAAATTCTTTTGATAAGTAGGCAAACAAGCCAAAAGTTATTATAAATGCTGGAATCATAATCCATAACCACACTCTTACTCTTGGGCTTTTTAAACTCAAGTTCTCATTTCTACTTTTGTAACCTCCTTGTATTCAACAAAATGCTTCTTTAGCACAATAGAAGCTTGTTCAATATTCGCACCAAATAGTTGAAGGTGTTTAATGATTTGAGGCAAAACCGAATTTAATTCCTTTTATCAACCAAACGATTGCTGTAACAGTTATTGGCAATGCTATGCACCAAGAACTTAAAGAAACAGAAGAATGATATAACGCAGAAAAAATTATATCTGTAATCATTGTTAAAACGAGTGTCACCAATGGTGCTAACCACCATTTTTTTGTTATAAAATATACAATAAGTGCTGGTACAATCGTGATGATAGGCACGATGATTAACTGCCATATAAAGCCGTCAATTACAAAGTCCCCCATACAAAACCCCTCCTTAAAAAATATAAATTAATACTAACATACATATTTCATTTACTTTTTTATTACATTAACCTGCTCGATAGTCCAACGGTGGTAACAACAGCTTGTTCCACTATCGCACCCTTTAGTGACACAAGATTTCATTCGCCTTATTAAAAAATAGCTCCCCTTTGTGAAAATAAGAACCGTCTATCCCATAAATGCTGTCAACAAGAAAAACAAAGAAGCTGACCACAGAACAAACAATAAAGCCGCAGAATGTTTTACAAGTCCATATTGGTGATGGGTATCGTCTCCTTTAATTGCCTCAATTAATTGTAAAACAAATAAATAACCAAATATTAAAAATAATAAGACCAAGAATAAAAACAATTCCATTAACTCCCCTTTCTAAACTCAACTGCCCTTTACTTTAAGTACATTGATTCACATATTGCTTATTTTTTGCTTTTTAACGCTCTTAATATTTCAGAAACACCCATTGCAATACTTGCATTTAACATTCCAAACACTGTTCCTAAAAGGATCATTCCATCGTATTCCCCGAGAAAATTCATTACAAAGAAAATAAGACAAAATACAAAAACTATAATTCCGAAAATAAATAAGAATTTATCCAAAATTACACCTCCATTTAACTTCTCGTGTTGAATAATCCTGACCTTCAAAATTTAACTGGCGTATCTACAACTCATTGTTCCAACTCTCGCCCCCCATTAGCTTAAGTACAATAGTTCACAAAGAATCTTTATAAGTAACAAAAAAAGGGGGCAACAAAGTACCAATAATAAAAATAAAAAAAGCTATGCTAAGTGTCAAAAGAATATTATTAAAAGGGGACAGGAAATTCCCGAAAATAAGCATTGGAAGAATAGTAAAAGAGACAAAAGTGAACCTACCAGGAATTGTTATCTTATGTGTCGTACCGCACTCGTTACATTTTATAGGTTTATAATTCCACCAAAAGGATTTATAGATTTGACTCCAACTAAATTGTGCATAGCACTTCTCACATTTTTGCAAAACAAAACCACCTCCAATATAATTTCTAAATTTACAAAAGTATTGTATTCTTACTTTATTAACCTACCACTTTATAACATTAAGAGCTGTCACATTCGACAGTTCCTTGTTCAACAATTTAGTCTGTACCCCTTATACTAGACACAAGAAAATTTCGACCTTTAAACTATTAGTGTAAGGGGAGATTCTTAATGACAACATCCAAAAAACATCAGCGTTATAGTAAGGAAATAAAACTAAAAGCAG
>NZ_SZNM01000046.1 GCF_005870085.1 Aquibacillus sediminis
ACTACGAGTCTCTCGAGGAGCACTGCCAGCCTCTGCCTTATGAATAGACCGAACGAAGGAATGTGAGCGCTAGACGCTAAGAGACATGGGAGGGTAAGTCATCATAAGTACAGCAGAGATCCAATGTCATCACATATATTCAAAAATGCTAATTACTTCCAATTAGCATTAGCGAAGCGTATCTATTGGATGGTAAATTTTTCCACTTAACTTACCCTGGTACTAAAAGTCACTCGAAAAAATTTTGAAAAATAATTTAAAACTGCTACAAGCGTTGATATATCAACTTTTATAGAGGGAGGCTCATCAGCCGCCCGTGGAAAGCGGAGTGTATTTCCGTAGCGTCCTATTAGCACTCATCCTTAGAGGAAGTTAGAAGTTATGTCACATAATACAGCTTTTGTTCATGAACAATCTTTTAGAAAAGAGCCTTATTTTTATTTTCACAGAACTTTTTGTATGTTTTATTTTTACTATCTCACATATATGATAATATACTCATATAGTGAAATAAAGAAAAACTTCCCATCAATGGAGAGGTTCATCTACCACTTATTTTTTCGGTTACGCCAAATCTTGGGCTTATTGCCTGTCTAGGCTAGATAAAGGAGGGTGTGTCATGGGACACGATCACGGGCATGATCATACACACAGTACAAACAAAAAAGCCTTGATGATTAGCTTTATGATCACAACTGGTTATATGATCATCGAAGCGATTGGTGGTTTTTTAACGAATAGTTTAGCCTTGTTGTCTGATGCTGGTCATATGTTAAGTGACTCCGTTTCATTAGGCATTGGTTTGGTTGCTTTTATTTTAGGTGAAAAAGTGGCTAATTATAGTAAAACTTATGGATATAAACGATTTGAAATTCTTGCTGCTTTATTTAATGGTGTCACGCTTGTACTTATTTCTTTATACATTTTTTATGAGGCATACCATCGGTTTATTGAGCCACCAGAAGTTGCTTCAACAGGAATGCTTGTGATCGCTACTATTGGTTTATTCGTTAACGTTATCGTAGCCTGGATATTGTTACGAGGCGATACAGAGGACAACTTAAACTTGAGAGCTGCATTTTTACACGTGTTAGGCGATTTGCTTGGCTCTGTTGGTGCTATTATTGCCGCCCTTCTAATCATGTTCTTAAATTGGGGATGGGCTGATCCTTTGGCTAGTATCATTGTAGCCATACTCGTTTTGATAAGCGGATGGCGCGTCACTAAAGATGCGATACATGTATTAATGGAAGGCACACCGAAAAACATTCAGGTAGAGGAGATTATTTCTACCTTTGAGGATGTACCAGAGATTTTAAATATTCATGATTTACATGTGTGGAGTATAACGAGTGGGCAAAATGCATTATCTTGTCATGCAGTCGTTAATGAAAATCTCACGATAAAAGAAAGCCAACGATTACTAAAAGGTATTGAACATCAATTGCAGCATAAAGGAATTAACCACGTAACCATTCAGTTCGAAAACAGTGATCATCCACACGATGATACCATTTTATGTTCAGCTGAAGGTGCAAAACATGAGCATGCATCAGATCATTACTAGATACTAAAAACACCCAAAGAGGCCTCCTTGGGTGTTTTTTTACTAACTATTTTGATTGACTTTCTGTTTCTTCTCTAGATGTACTTTTAAGTCATTATGTTTATTCTTATCCCAAAATGGAACGCCATTATGAAAAGCAGACCTCGCTATCATAAGTCCACTGATCGGGGCTGTCATAAACACAAAAATGATCGTTAATAGTATTTTGCCACTTAAGATATCCTTGGCAAATAAGAAGTAAAGAAATACTGCTACCATTGTTCCAATTACACCTAATGTGGAAGCCTTGGTTGCTGCATTAACACGCGTATACGTATCAGGAAGACGAATGATCGCTACAGACCCTAATAGCATAAATAATGCACCTAAAAGAATAAATAGACTAACGATGATCTCGATCAATGACAACGCCCCCCTCAATAAACTTGGATAAGGCGATTGTACCAATAAAAGCTAAAATCCCTAATACAAGCACAACCTCTACATAATATAATGATTCATGTAAAATCATTAGCATTCCAACAATGCCGATTAAATGGATACCAATTAAGTCCAAGGCAACAACACGGTCCGATACAGATGGACCGATAACGACCCTAATGAAACATAGAAATACGGAAACCGACATAATAATTAAAGCGACTATTAATGCAGCTTCAAACATTATCGGTCACCTCCAAGATTGTTTTTTCGAAATTGTTCCTTATACTATCAATTGCTTCTTGTTTGTCCTCAATATCAACATGATGAACATACATGATTGTTTCATCATCAGAAAATGCAGTAACAAGTGTCCCTGGAGTTAATCCGATCAACGAAGCTAATAACGTTTTTTGCCAATCCGTCTCTAGCTTTGTTTCATAAGCAATTATGCCGGGATTGATATCCATCTTGGGACTGATAACAATTTTAGCAAGTTTTAAATTTGCTAAGATCATCTCTTTAATAAAGATGTAAATTAATTTAAATATGGCAATTACTCTTGTAAAGTAATAATCAAACTCTAGGAATCGTCTTAACACATACAGTAACCCAACCCCGATCAGATACCCGATCATGAAATCAACTAAGGTGAAACTGTCGTTTAACAACATCCAAACTAACGCTAAGCCAATATTTAATAAAATTTGCAAAGCCATAGCTACTACTCCTTCTATATCAGAATAACACGTTCGTAAATTGCTCCATTTACCATTGCTCTAGTAAATGCCCAACTGATTGATCGAACAATCAATTGGGGATGAAGACAACCTCACTGAGCAACCAGTCATTCATCTTCATCCTTATTTTATATTAGTCTTGGTTCAGGACGGAATCAATATAATTTGACGGATCCATAATCTGATCTGCTACACCTAATGAAAATTGGAAAATAGGCTCTGCAGATAAACCTAATGCAATCGTAAGAATGACTAATGGAATAATTGGTTTTAATAGCCCCATTGTCTCCTTCTTATCCACTTTCTCTGTAGGAATCTTTTGTTCTCCCCAGAACGCATACATGAAGATTTTCATCATCGAGAACAAAGTAAGTAACCCGACAAGTAAACTTACAACTACAATCACGTAGCGTTCTTCCTGAATACCAGATAAGATCAAAGCAAATTTACTAAAGAACCCACTTAATGGCGGAATCCCAGCTAATGACATTGCAGAAATAAAGAATAGCCAACCTAGCAATGGATGAGATCTTAGCAATCCTCCCATTTTATAAAGGCTTGTTTCCCCGGTTATTTTTTCTGTTGCCCCGGCAAATAAGAATAACGCTGCTTTCACAATTATATGGTGGGCAATATAGTATATTGCACCAGCCAGGGCTAATTGTGTGTAAATTCCAAGGCCCATCACCATATAACCAACCTGACTAATAATGTGGTAGGAAAGAATACGTTTGAAATCAAATTGAGATACCGCTCCTAAAACACCGAAGAACATCGTGAGTCCCGCTAGTGCAAGAATAATATCATGTGTAAAACCAGTGTTATGCGTGAAGATCAGTGTAAATGTTCGGATGATTGCATAGATACCTACTTTCGTTAATAGGCCCCCAAACAATGCTGAAACTGCTGCTGGCGGTCCATAATACGAATTCGGCAACCAAAAATATAGTGGAAACAATGCACCTTTTGCTCCGAATACAAATAAGAATACAATCGCAATAACATTTAGAACACCTTGTTGTTCAAGAACTCCAACTTTCTCTGCTAAATCAGCCATATTTAATGTACCTGTAACAGCGTATATATAAGCTAAACCGACAAGGAAGAAAGCAGAAGCAATCATATTAATAACAACATACTTAAACGATTCTCTTAACTGATAGTTTGTCCCACCATTTACAATTAACACATAAGAGGAAAGAAGCATAACCTCAAAGAATACAAACAAGTTAAATAAATCACCTGTTAGAAATGCTCCATTCACACCAGTTAATAAAAAGAAGTAAAAAGGATAGAAATAGTGCTTTGCTCGTTCCGTTTCAATCGTTTTAAAAGCAAAGAATAAACATAACATCCCTACGATACTTGATAAAATCACCATTAACGTGGCGAACATATCCGCTACTAACACGATTCCAAATGGCGGCGACCAATTTCCTAATTCAAGGATCATCGTTTGTTGCGGGTGATAATACACTTCATGTGCAAGGTAAAAAGCTAATATAAGTAACAAAACAGCAGTTATACCAGCAATTACTCGTTGCAATGAGTGGTTCTTAGCAAAGAATATTAAAATTGTACCAACCAACATTGGCAGGATTATAGGTAAAATAAGTAAATTACTCATCAGAACTTCCCCTTAATTGATCTAAGTCATCCGTTTTGTGCTGTTTATACGTTCTGTACGCCAACACAAGTAAAAAGGCAGTCACACCAAAACTAATAACAATCGCCGTCAAAACTAGTGCTTGTGGCAATGGATCCGAATGCGGCCCTTCCGTACTCAAAAGGGGAGCAGCACCAGTTCCTAGCCCCCCCATTGTTAAAATCAACAAATGGGCTCCATGTGAGTATAAAACAGTTCCTAAAATGACTCTTAGTAAACTTTTCGTCAAAACCATATAGGTGGCGATCGTAAACATCACGCCGACAACTACAACCATTAATATCTCCATCTTAGGCATCATCCTCCGCAATCGTTAAAATGCTAAATAGCGCTACCCCAACGACTACAAAATAAACTCCTATATCAAAAATTAAAGCCGTTGTTAATTCAACAGTACCTAGAAAAGGAATGTAAAAGTAGTCATAGTATTGGGTCAAAAATGGGTCACCAACAAGCACTCCAATAAAACCGGTACCCATTGCTAGCAATAAGCCTACTGCAATTAAATATGGATATGAGATGGTAAATACTTTCGATATTTTTTTCATTCCAAAGCTTAAATACAGCAAGACAATGGCAGATGCAGCCATTAAACCGCCAATAAATCCACCACCGGGAGCATGGTGCCCCGCTAGTAGAAGATAGATGGAGAAGGCTAGAACAATGAAAACCGTTAATCGTGTGACTGTCTGTAATGATACGTTATTTTTCATTTTAACCTCCCCCCTTCATCGTTCATGCGTAACTTAATTAAACTGTAAACCCCAAGACCAGCTATTGCTAATACGAGAATTTCCAACATCGTATCGACACCACGGAAATCAACTAGTATAACATTCACCATATTTTTTCCGCCAGCTAACTCATAAGCATTTTCTTTAAAGTACTCTGAAATGGATTCAAATGGTCTTCCAGCTTTCATTGCAATGGAACTGATTCCGACAATCATGACACCTATTCCAACTCCAAGTGAAATGATCAAGTTGGCGATTTTAAATCTTGGTTTACTCTTTTCTTTACGTAACTCTGGCAAATGGTAGAAACAAAGCAAGAACAATGTCGTTGTTACTGTTTCTACTAATAACTGTGTTAAGGCAAGGTCTGGCGCCTTAAAGAACACGAAAAACAGAGCAAGTAGATAACCAACCACACCAATAGTAATAATCGCTGCAATTCGATTTTGTATAAATGGCATTGTGATTGTCGTTGCAACTGTCACAACAGCCAAGATCCAAAAGTATATTGGAATATCACCCACAATAGACGTGTCCAATGCAAATGCATCAAATTCGATTAAACCATAAGCTAATATCGCGATTAAGAAAACCGACATAAACGCAAGGTAATTGTTTAAACGCCCTGTCATTTGCATATAGGTAATCTTCTGAGATCCTGTTACAAGCTTATCTAAGAACCCATCATAGATATAGTTAATCGGATCCTTCTTATGCAATCGTAGGATCTTGTAAATGTTTTGCCATTTGGTAAGGGTTAAATACATAATTGTACCGACCACAATAACACCGATGGTCAACCATAATTCAGGTGTCCAGCCATGCCACGGATAAATATTGACATAGAACTGTTCTCCTGCTGGTAATGCTGTAGGTAAAATCGATTGTACAGCTGGTTCAATCAACGTGTACGATAAAAACTGGTTTGGAAATAAACCAAACAAAATAACTAATGAAGCTAAAATAATTGGTGAAATCAGCATCCCAATTGGTGCTTCATGTGGCTTTTTGTCCAATTTCTCTGGTTGATATTTCCCAGTAAATGTTTTAAAGACAATAATCATTGAATAAATAAAGGTGAATACACTTGCAATCCATGCAACTGCAACGAATAGAAAACCGATTGATTGCATGTTAAAATCCGTCATCATTAATGTATTCAACACACCTGTAAGGAACATCTCCTTACTCAAGAATCCGTTAAATGGATAAATCCCTGCCATCGAAAACGCACCAATAATGGATAACGTAAACGTGATCGGCATAAACGTCATTAACCCACCTAAATAACGGATATCACGCGTTCCTGTCTCATGGTCAACAATACCTGCCACCATAAACAAACTACCCTTGAAGGTCGAGTGATTAATTAAATGGAAGACTGCGGCAATGGTTGCGGTAAAATAAACCTCTTCATAATTGTAAAAAGCTGCAGCAGATCCTAATCCAAGTAAACTCATAATCATACCGAGTTGACTAATCGTCGAATAAGCAAGAATTGATTTTAAATCTGTCTGTCTTACAGCATTGAATGATCCCCATAATAAGGTGAACATACCAAACACCGAGACAATCCAAAACCACTCCGAAGCACCTGCAAACACAGGACTCATTCGCGCTACAAGATAAATCCCCGCTTTAACCATCGTTGCAGAGTGTAAATAAGCACTAACTGGAGTAGGTGCTTCCATTGCATCTGGTAACCAAATATGGAATGGAAACTGTGCCGACTTCGTAAATGCACCAAGCAAGATTAGTAACATCGCTGGTATAAATAACGGGCTTGTTGCAATATCGCCTGCCTGTGCAATAATTTCTTGAATATTAAAACTACCTGTCATCACATAAAGCAGTGAGAAGGAAGCTAACATTGAAAATCCACCAGTAACGGTAATCAGCATGGATTTTTGTGCACCATAACGGGATTTCTCACGATGATGCCAGTAGCCAATTAATAAGGAAGAAGCTAAACTAGTTAGTTCCCAAAATACATAAATGACCATTAAGTTTCCAGATAAAACAACCCCGAGCATCGCACCCATGAACATTAGTAAATATACATAGAAGTTATGCAACGCTTCCCCTTTTTTCGTTAAATAATAAATCGAGTAAAGCACAACCAGTGCACCAATACCTGTAATTAACAACGCAAATAATAGTGCGAGTCCATCAATATATACATCAAAGTTAATACCTAATGATGGGACCCAGGCTAACGATTCTACAATTGGTTCTCCTCCTGAAACAGTTGGAATCAATTGAATGAGGTAAATGAACAAAATGGTAGGTAAAACCAATACAAACCAACCAGTATGTACTTGTTTTACGTATTTAAAAAATAAAGGGATAAATATGGCTAATATGAATGGGGCCAGAATGACAAGATGTAATAAAGACAAAGACCCATACCTCCTTAATAAAATCCAAAAATCTTACTTGAAAAAATTTCACTTTTTAAATTATACATTATTTTTTTAACGTCCGCATTACTTCGAAATTCTATACCATGCTAATTATTTAAGTTTTATTAAATAGGTATAAACTCAGCATTTTTTAATAAAAAAAAATTTAAAAAACAACATTTAAGTGAACCAATCGGAAGGAAATGAGTACGTGTAAACTACACTTACAATTCCCTATTATAACAATAACTATGCGACCAATTTTGTTCACTGCTCAAATTATATGAAATTTTTATAGATAGCACAGTCACTAACATTGACTTACTGGGCCAAATCGCTTAAGCTAAGCTTGACTTTAGTTTTTTTCTGGAGGAATAATTTATATATGTTACAAGCTACGAATGTTAGTTTACGATATGGTGACAAGAAGTTATTTGAGGATGTAAACATTAAATTTACTCCTGGCAATTGTTATGGATTAATCGGTGCCAACGGTGCAGGGAAATCAACTTTTCTAAAAATCTTATCTGGAGAGATCGAGCCACAAACAGGAAATGTTGCGCTTGGACCAGATGAGCGCCTTGCGATGTTAAAACAGGACCACTTTGAGTACGAAGAATATGAAGTACTTAAAACGGTTATTATGGGACACCAAAAATTATATGATGTCATGCAAGAAAAAGATGCCATTTATATGAAAGGTGAATTCACAGAAGAAGACGGCATGCGTGCTGCTGAATTAGAAGGTGAATTTGCTGAAATGAATGGTTGGGAAGCAGAATCTGATGCAGCCATTCTTTTAAAAGGTCTAGGAATTGGCGAAGAGCTTCACACGAAGAAAATGGCTGATTTAACTGGTTCGGAAAAAGTAAAAGTTTTACTTGCCCAAGCGTTATTTGGTAATCCTGATATTTTACTACTGGATGAGCCGACCAACCACTTAGACATTTATGCGATTCAATGGCTAGAGGAATTTTTAATCAATTTTGAAAACACGGTAATCGTTGTTTCCCACGACCGTCACTTTTTAAACAAAGTATGTACCCATATTGCCGATGTCGACTATGGAAAAATTGAAATTTATGTTGGGAACTATGATTTCTGGTATGAGTCTAGTCAATTAGCATTGAAAATGGCAAAAGAGCAAAATAAGAAAAAAGAAGAAAAGATCAAAGAACTGCAAAATTTCGTTGCCAGGTTTAGTGCCAATGCCTCGAAGTCTAAGCAGGCAACATCACGGAAAAAAATGTTGGATAATATTACGTTAGATGATATTAAACCATCATCTCGTAAGTATCCTTACGTTGCCTTTACCCCTGGTCGTGAAATTGGAAATGACTTGTTACGTGTCGAAGGTCTGTCCAAAACGATTGATGGTGAAAAGGTACTAAACAATGTCAGCTTTACGATGAACAAAGATGATAAAGTTGCTCTTGTCGGAAGAAATGAGACAGCGAAAACTGCCTTACTTCAAATACTAATGGGCGAAATGGAACCTGATGAAGGAACCTATACATGGGGAGTAACGACTTCACAATCTTATTTCCCTAAAGATAACTCGAAGTATTTTGAAAATGGCAATTTAACATTGGTTGATTGGTTACGTCAGTATTCACCAGAAGACGAAACAGAAACATTCTTACGTGGATTTTTAGGCAGAATGTTATTCTCTGGCGAACAAGCACTTAAGAAGGCAGATGTCCTTTCAGGTGGGGAGCGAGTACGTTGCATGCTTTCCAAAATGATGTTAAGTAGTGCAAATGTGCTCTTATTTGATGAACCAACGAACCACTTAGACTTAGAATCGATTACGTCATTAAACAATGGCTTAATTAATTTTAAAGGTTCGATTTTATTCACTTCTCATGACCAACAGTTTGTCAATAGTATTGCAAACCGCTTAATCGAGATCACCCCTAATGGGATCATCGACAAGGAAATGAGTTATGACGAATATATTGCAGATAAAGAACTTCAAGAAAAAATTGAAGCAATGTATGCTTAAAGCTACTACTAGATGGTCATCTTAAGGGATGGCCTTCTTTTTTATGTAAGGCTGTTTTCTAAAAGCTTGTTGTTTTATCACAATAAACATAAACTCCGACGTAACTTTATGTCTGTTTCTCAATTTCCAGATTTCAGTTGAGTGCTATACCATCGCTTCGGTAGAATACTTCGCTTTCCATGGGCACGGCCTCAGCTAACTTGGTAAAGAAACCCACTTTACCAAGTGGATCTTCGGCTCGCGCTGTTCCCATAGGACAAGGAAGGCTTCGGTAGCGATACATCGCACGAAGAAAATTGGTTTGTATTTTCGAGGAGTCTACGTATTCTACCTACGCTATTAGTGGTGTTCTGATTAACTTCAGATAAAATACCTAAACCACCAATAGCTGAATCTGAGT
>NZ_SZNM01000047.1 GCF_005870085.1 Aquibacillus sediminis
TGTTTCTTGCTTAAACTGCTCACTATATCTTTGCCTATGTTCACCCATGGAAACCCTCCTAGTTATTATCATCATATCCAAATATGACTTTCGTTAACGGGGTATCCACTTTTTATTCTAGCTTCAGAGAATCCGCTATACCGTCAAAAAAGGCTAAAAAATAAAGAATAACGGAATGAGGGACCGCTTAGCATCTTCACCTAGTTCTAGGTTCCGTTAAACACAAAAGACAGTGAAAATGACAGTTGAAGTGGTTCCGCTAATAGAACACCCACAAAATAGACAAAAAAATCTGCCCTCCCACAATGAGAAGGCAGATTTCCTATTTTTTTTTCGCTTTTTTAACTTTTAAGTGTAATCCAAGTAACCGTATTGCCACTGCGAAATCTAATGTTGCAAAAAAGATAAGCAATAAGGTGAAAAAGTTCCAAATGGTTTCCTCAACGGACTGTATTGCAATAAAGGTAAATAAAATGCCCATTCCACTGTATAAGGAAGCCATAAACAAGGGTGAAGTTCTCATAGTATTGTTAGCCTCCTATTAAGATCATTTGTATTTTTTCAAACTCTTCAAGCATGCGGTCAATTTCTTCAGGGTCTATGCTTAGTTGTCCAATCACAGCATAGGTATTGATGGCAGCATGCGCGATAATCGGTACAATAATTCGCTTTGTATGGACGTATAGAAAAGCAAAGACTAACCCCATTGCTGTATAGGTTAATATATGTGGATTATCATTATGGACTAGTCCAAAAATGAGCGCTGATGCTAGACCAGCAATAATGAAATTTGATCTTTTATAAATACTACCGAATATGATTTTTCTAAAAATAACTTCTTCTAATACCGGTGCAATAATAGAAATAATCAAAATAAAAATTGGTGCTGCTCGTGCAATATTCATTATATCAAATGTATTCTGTGATCCTGGTTTAATTCCAAGTACAAACGTTTCGATAATGATGGAACCAATTTGTGCAAAATAAGCTAGGAAAATACCAAGAAATGACCATAATAGTACATTGCTAATCTTTGTTGCTCCACGCTTGCAAACTTGTCTTATCTCATCTCTAAGCAGATACATCGTCACCAATAATGCTGCAACAAAACTAATAACATTCCATGAAACGGATGCAGTAAAGGGATCGACATTCAAGACTTTTATAATTGGAGCAACTACCAAACCAGAAAGTTGCGCTATTATGTAAGTTATAATCACATACCAATACTTTTTAGGCAAAAAACAACGACTCCTTTTAATTCAAAAGTTATTACTCATTGTACGTATTTTAACACAAATTTAGAATAGAATTGAAATAGTTCGTCCATATTATTTGTGGCGAATAATGGTAGTTGATGGGCGTTTTCGTAGAATCGTGATATATGCTATTTAAATTTATAATTTTTTACTAAAAAATGGGTTTTGTTACTTGCAAAATCAAGTGCAATTCATTATTATAATAGTGTGTTAGCACTCGATGTTGATGAGTGCTAAGGAAAAACCATTCGAAAATAAATAAGGAGGGTTTCAACATGTTAAAGCCACTAGGTGATCGCGTGATCATTGAACTTGTAAAACAAGAAGAAAAAACAGCAAGTGGTATTGTACTACCAGATTCTGCACAAGAAAAACCACAGGAAGGGAAAGTAGTTTCTGTTGGGTCTGGTCGAGTAACAGATAATGGTGAAAGGGTAGCACCTGAAGTAGCCGAAGGAAACATTGTGATTTACTCCAAATTCGCAGGTACAGAAGTGAAATATGAAGGTAATGAATACTTAATTCTTCGTGAAAGTGACATATTAGCAGTAATTGGTTAATAGACTGTTCTGGCTAGATTGTAGAGTAATTGGATTTATCCGTTACCTTTGAATAGAGCTAGGCTGATTTCTTACGAAGAATACGATATAAATACCATAACCAACAAAAATAGGGAGGGCTTTTATAATGGCTAAAGAACTAAAGTTTAGTGAAGACGCTCGTCGCGCAATGTTGCGTGGTGTGGATACACTAGCAAATGCTGTAAAAGTAACATTAGGACCAAAAGGCCGTAATGTTGTACTAGACAAAAAATTTGGTTCACCACTAATTACAAATGACGGTGTAACAATTGCAAAAGAGATCGAACTAGAAGATCAATTTGAAAACATGGGTGCACAACTTGTCTCTGAGGTTGCTTCTCAAACAAATGATGTTGCTGGGGATGGAACAACAACTGCAACAGTACTAGCGCAATCCATGATTCAAGAAGGTCTTAAAAACGTTGCTTCTGGTGCAAACCCTGTTGGTGTTCGTCGCGGGATTGAACAAGCTGTTGAAGTAGCAACAGAAGAACTTCGTAAAATTTCAAATCCAATTGAAAGCAGAGAATCTATCTCACAAGTTGCCTCCATTTCTTCAGGTGATGACAAAGTAGGCGCATTGATTGCAGAAGCAATGGAGCGCGTTGGTAACGACGGTGTTATCACAATTGAGGAATCTAAAGGATTCAACACAGAGCTAGAAGTTGTGGAAGGTATGCAATTCGATCGTGGATATGCTTCTCCATATATGGTTACTGACCAAGATAAAATGGAAGCAGAACTAGAAGATCCATATCTATTAATTACAGATAAGAAGATTACAAACATTCAAGAAGTACTTCCTGTCCTTGAACAAGTTGTACAACAAGGTAAGCCAATCCTAATCATTGCGGAAGATGTAGAAGGGGAAGCACTAGCTACACTAGTTGTGAACAAACTTCGTGGTACATTTAACGCAGTAGCTGTGAAAGCTCCTGGTTTTGGTGACCGTCGTAAAGCAATGCTTGAAGACATTGCTACTCTAACTGGTGCTGAAGTAATTACAGAAGATCTTGGCCTTGAGCTTAAAAATACTTCCATTGAGCAACTTGGTCGTGCATCTAAAGTTGTTGTTACAAAAGAAAACACAACAATTGTAGAAGGTGCTGGGGACCCTGAAGCAATTTCTTCTCGTGTACAACAAATCCGTGCACAAGCAGAAGAAACAACTTCTGAATTCGATAAAGAAAAACTACAAGAGCGCCTAGCTAAGCTAGCTGGTGGTGTTGCAGTAGTTAAAGTTGGTGCTGCAACAGAAACTGAATTGAAAGAGCGTAAATTACGTATTGAGGACGCACTAAACTCAACACGTGCAGCGGTTCAGGAAGGAATCGTTTCTGGTGGTGGTACTGCACTAGTAAACGTCTATAAACAAGTCCAAGCACTTGATCTTGAAGGCGACGAAGCAACTGGTGCAAACATTGTACTTCGTGCACTTGAAGAACCAGTTCGTCAAATCGCTCACAACGCAGGACTTGAAGGTTCTATCATTGTAGAACGTCTGAAAGGTGAAAAAGTAGGCATTGGCTTCAATGCTGCTGCTGGTGAGTGGGTTGATATGATTGAAGCTGGTATCGTTGACCCAACAAAAGTTACACGTTCCGCACTTCAAAACGCAGCATCTGTTGCCGCTATGTTCCTAACAACAGAAGCTGTCGTAGCTGACCTACCTGAAGAAAACGCAGGTGGCGGCGCTGCTATGCCAGACATGGGTGGCATGGGCGGAATGGGCGGCATGATGTAATAAGTGCCCCCAACCCTTGATATGAGTGGGTTTTTAACTAAGGTGAGAGTGAAATGCTAACATTTTGCTAACACCCGCGGTTTTTAACGGAGGCTTCTCATAAGTTCACTGAACTTTTGAGAGGCTTCTTTTTTCATTTCTTGCGTGACATGAAGATAGACATTTTTTGTAATTGAATCGTCAGTATGTCCAAGCCGATCCATAATCTGTTCGAGTGAGACCCAGCCCCGGCAAGAAGTGACGTATGAGTATATCTTAAACTATGAGGAGTTAATTCTTCATTTAGTCCAGCTATTCTAAACAGCCTTTTCATTCGATCTCGCACATTTTTAATCACGATGGGATAACCGAATTGTCTCTCCATCTTAGCGAAGACAAAATCCTTATTGTAATAATCGACACTTAATCGCTTAATTACTTGATTTTGGGCTTTCTTGTGATATTTCAAAGCTTGAATCACATCTTCATCTACTACAATCTTTCGCCTTGATTTTCGGGTTTTTGGTGGGAGTAATTGATACTCCATGGTATTATTATTTGGATTATAATACGTCTTGGTAATACTTATCGTGTGGTTAAGGAAGTCTATATCCTTCCACTTTAGTGCAACTAACTCTCCAACCCTAATTCCTGTATAGGCTAGAATTAAAAACGCCAAGTAATCATGTTCAAGGCCATTTTGTTTTGCTGTTTTTAAAAACAAGGCAAGCTCTTCTTTTTCAAGATAATTTGGAACTTCCTCTTCCTCCAGCTGTTCAATCGTTTTTTGTCTTTTTTAACATAAGCGAATTCCGTTGGATCCTTCTTAATAAGCTCCAGTTCTAATGCTTTTCTAAAAATCATTCTTGCTGTTCGATTGATCCCTTCCCTTGTGCTATCAGATAACCCTTGATCCTTTAAATCATTGAGCGCATCTTGATACATTTTTCTTGTGATGTCTTTTAATTTTAATTGAGCAAAGTAGGGTAACAATCTTCCGATTTCATGAAGACGGACTCGAACTGTTCCAGGCTTAACATCTTTTGCATCACTGTAGATGGGAAGCCACTCAATTGCAAAGTCGCTGAAGATTTTATCTGTTTCCTCTAAATATGTTCCTTTGTTTACTTCGTGAATTAGAGTGGTAGCAGCTTCTTCAGCTTCCTGCTTCGTATCAAAACCGCTTTTTGCCTTTTGCTTTCTCTTTCCGGTGATTGGATCAATTCCAATATCAACGGTGAAAGCCCACTTTGAACCACAAGTGCATTTTTTCTTTTTGCACTTACAGCCTCTTCTGTAAAAATGTCCTAACATTCGCATCCTCGCTTTCTAAAAGTTATTTTGTTGCTAAAAGTACATTATTTCCAAAGGAAATAATAAAAATTCATTTTATAAAAAGGTGAAAATAATTAGGGGTGAGTCAGAGTTTGAGTAGAGGTGGTTAAATAGAAGATAGTTAAAATAAATACCCCATCCGTATTTACAGGGATGGGTTAGGGTTATTTCTTGACTCAAATTGGAGCCACTACACTTCTTACTATGAAAATTATTATATTTTAAAGCTGAAAAATAAAATTTGTTCATTAATTATTCCGTAATGGTCGTGATTTATAAGCAGCCTTTGTTGAATAGTAGACTGATACTACGCAGCAAATGATTTCATTTTAGTTGAGTTTGTGAAAAATATACTTAAAGGATCAGAAGAGTTAAATAAAAACGCTATTGAGATGTTCAATGGCGTTTTTTACATTAAAAATGAGTTATTGTAAAGGATAGTAATAAAAGAAGGTATGGGTAAATTAAAGTGCAAATGTCAAAAAAAATAGGGTGATACTTTGAATACAAATTCAAATAAGCAAAATAACCAACGCAGATGGATAGTTTCTTCCAATTCCTACACTAATAATGTTTTACAGTTTGATAACCCTTGGTTAGTTCTGTGGTGGTCGATGGCATTTCCCGGTTTTGGTCATTTATTAACAAACCACTATCTATGGGGATTTATTTTAATCTTTTTTGAGTTTATCGTAAATTCCCTTGCGAGCTTAAATACAGCTATTTTTTATTCAATGTTAGGTGATATTGAACATGCTAAAAAAATATTAAACATTGAATGGACTTTTCTATACGTTTCTGTTTTTACCATTGCAGATAGTTATCGAAGATGTGTAGATAACAATAAAGTTTATCAATTAGCTTATTCTGAGTTAAATAAGGTGAAACCTTTTCAGTTTTCTACAATGGAACTAAATATAACGGAAAGAACAAGGAAGGTTATTTGATACTACTCACCGTTCAGATGGAGTTAGTATCGTTGATTTAGCATTTGTTCTAGGTGTGATATTTATGCTGTTAGGTTTGATTTATGGATACGTTCATCTGTGGGGACCAATATTTTTAGCGCTAATTGGATTGGTATTAGGATTTTCATCAGGGGCAATTATTAAGTACCTTTATATCAAGAGAAAAGAAAAGCAAATGAAAGAAACAAAGTTTGAAGTTTTTTTAACGGTAAAATGCAAAGAGAACCAACAAGAAACGATAGAAAGAATTCTTTGGGAACATGATGCTCTAGCGATTGGAATAAAAAGTGAGGGTCAAAATTGAATGTAAATGAAAAATTTTCGGAAGGTGTAAAAGAAGTATATACTCTTTTAAAACAATCTACTGATTTGCATAAAGAACTATGGATAGAACACGTTGTTTTTTCTTGGAGATGGTGGCTGGTCTTAGTTCTAACAATACTTCCTTGGATTTTTTGGTCTATTTTTAGAAAAAAAGGAAGTACACATCGCCTTTTGTTTGTAGGCTTTTTTACAATGTTTATATCCATATTATTAGATATTACTGGAGCACGTTTAGGTTGGTGGTATTATAAATATGAAGTAATTCCATTCTCTCCTTCATTTAAGCCTTGGGATATAAGTTTACTACCTGTATTAACTATGTTTTTCTTACAAGTTAGGCCTCAAATAAATTTCTTTATTAAAGCAGTAATATATGCTTTTTTAATTGCATTTTGTGCTGAGCCTTTATTTATGTGGTTAGGATTTTATGAATATCCAAACTGGGAGTATATCTATTCTTTTATTATTTATTTTATTATTTATTTGTTTTCACATTATATTGTAACGAGGAACGAGTTTGACAAAATAAAATGATTACATTTTATCTTTTACAATATCTAAAATTGAGTCCTAATTAAACGATTGAGTACTTATATAGAAGAATAGCAACTAATAAAATAAAGGCATGCTGCGTAGTACAACGATACTATGTAATAGAAAATTGATATTCAACAATGGGGCGTAATAATTGAAGATAAAAAAGTCTAATCCTTGCTAAAATGCGGAGGCATTAGACTTTTTTCTTCAGAATCTTTACGTTGTAAATTATATTTTAATGGTAAACGCACTGGAGATGAGTGGTAAAATTTGTGAAAATCACTGGTAAAAATTATGGCAGAGGTGGTACATTCTTCTGGCGGTAATCAATTAGCTTGTTCCTTTGATTTTCATAAATAGATTCTTTTTATTACCTGCTAAGCAGGTGAATTTTTTGGCTAAAACTGAGTAGAGAAACATACCTATATACGCTATATCTGCATAAAAAGATCCCTTTTTCTGAGAAGGGATAGAATAAGTTTTAAAAGAAGGTTTTAAAAAGTGTAAAGGTTAAGTGAAGTATTTTACTTTAACTAAAGACACAATTATTTACAGTTTAATAAAAGTAAGGGGTACTTTTATTTCTTGATTATCAGAATACTTTACAAAAAAATGAAAATATTAAAAACAAAAGGAGTTTTTTTATGCTATCCAAAAGACACAAGGCTTTTAATATTGCAATGATTGTGCTTCCTTGGTTATCGGTAATTTTTTTAGGAAAGCGTAATATAAAACGCTTTTTTCCAGCGGCATTAATAACTGTAATTTTTGAAATGACGAATGCTAAAGTTGGGCAAAAGCGAAAATGGTGGGTATTCTATGATAAGTCGAAATCATTTGTGTCAAATGAACTTCCCTTTAGTGCTGGGCCATTTTTGCCTGGTTCTATGTGGATACTAAAATTAACGTATGGAAACTTAAAAAATTTCCTTTTACTAAATATGGCTGTGGATGGTTTTTTTGCTTTTATTTTAACCAAATTTCTTAAAATGGTAAAAATAGCAAAGCTAGGGAGATTAAACGAATTTCAATTTTTTTTATACTTGTTTTATAAAGTAGCTTTATTATACAGTGCTCAAAACTTTATGGAGAACAAAAAGCTTAACTAAAATAATTCTAGAAAATGAAAGACAAATATAATAAGAAAATGAATATTAGATACAAAATGCAGTGAAATTAAAAGAATTAAGGTTCTATTATCTCAACTAAAAATAATATATCAGCATAAATTTGCTTTTTGATTTTGAAATTATCACATCTATAGAATTCATCGAGTAGCAAATTTAGTTCTTTTGTAAATACCACTAATTCTTCATTTGAAATCATAGTTGTCTCCCTTTTTTAAAATGTAGGACTATAGTGTAATACTTTGCAAAACTGTAATTTTAGTATAGGCAATAGGTAACTGTAAATCAATTATTTAAATTGAATTTAAGTCTTATGTCGTAGTACGAAGATAATAGGAGTTAATCTAGCTTTTAGAATAACCTGGTGACTTCTAAGTTTTTCCTTTGTGTATCAAATAACCGTATTGGGGGATTTCAGTAATTGTTAGTAACTAAGGCACCAAAGAAAGTGACTTCCGCATCAACAAAAAACAGTGTAACAATAAAAACGATTAGAGTAGCTACACCAAAATCCATAAATGTACTGCTCCAAAATATACGCTCTTTTAATAGGATTATCTTCATAATATGAGCAAATAAAGTTAGAGTTAATCCAACAATTAGAGTAGTCAACATTAGGTATAATTAGACAAGTGATTATTAGAAATGCATCGATTATTTAGATTTACGTTATGTCGTAGTACAGGAATAATGGGAATACACAACCATCGAGAGACGATTATGCTTAGCGTAGTCGTCTTTCTTCTGGAATAAAGAATAAATGCCCTTAAATATACGAAACTATCCTATTCTTATAATGTATTGTGGGGTTTTGAATAGGTAATTCTTAGTTTACTAATAAAATCTAAGGAGAGTTGATTATTATGAACCAAGGAGAGCAAATCTTATCAGATCTAGTGGTAGCTCTAAAAGAGTTGTACCCTAACATTGAAGTGGAAAATACAAAGAATAAATTGTCCACTGTTCTATTCAAACCAATTCAGATATCGAGTAATAAAGATAACAATATAAGTTTCTTTGATTACAGTTTAGTAAAGGACCCATATCAAGAACTTGGGGGGGAATTCCCACAATATAATCAAACGCGTAGAAGTAAAAAAATAGGTAGGAATGAAAAGTGTCCTTGTGGAAGCGGAAAAAAATATAAAAAGTGTTGTGGAAAATAGCAAGCATTGTTCAACAATAGGAGGCTATTCTTAAAAAGGTTCATAAATTTAACATTGATTGCTGCGTAGTACAAGGATACTATGCATTAAAAATATATTAAACAATCAGGCATCACTGTTACATAATGATATTTAAAATTCTAGTCTAAGTCCCTATCAAAGCAGTCCTATGACAGGGACTCAGACTTACCCCCAAACTTTAC
>NZ_SZNM01000048.1 GCF_005870085.1 Aquibacillus sediminis
GATATTATGCACGGTAGTCGGTTTATATTTAGTAACAACAGGACTTTGGGAATTAAAAGAAGGAAAAGACAGAAAGAAATATATCTTATTGATGTTTTTCGGACTATTTTTAATTTTTGTCTTTCCAGACTTCTTTAATGAACTTACTATGTCATTGAACTAACGGGATGCATTACCACAACAAGAGGAACGTCAAATTATTGGAGACGTTCCTCTCTTTTTGAATTAATTATTGGAATTTTATGATAAAATAACTGTGCTTAAAGTAACAGGATTGTTAAACAATATTTAATCTAACTTAATAAAGGAGTAATTGTTTAATGAAGCTAATTTACTCATCACTAATTTTTATACTTATTTTAGGTGGATGTTCATCTTCAACACTTCATGAAGCAATACAAAAAACAGATCGTGAAAACGTGAAAATCTTAGTTCAAGATGACAGCGATAATATTGTTGTTTTTTTAAACGAAGATTATACTGGTCAACCAATGATGAGTTTAAATACTTTTTCAGAGAAAAATGGAAGCTATAGCTATAATTTTAATGGGGAATATTCAAAAAACGTTGATTTAAAAGGAAAATATGAGTTTGTGAGAGCTTCTCAAGTAGGTAATAGTTCTAACTCGGTAATATGGGGAGGAATATTCAATTACCCCGATGCTGATATAGTAACTTATTCTCTGTCGGACGAAAAAGGAAATACCCTGTACGAGTCGAGTGTAGGATTAAATGAAGAAAATATCGTTTTTCAGCAATTACCACATAATATATATGAGAAATCTGAAGAGTTTCATTACAAAGTTTTAAATAACGAATGTAATGTAATTATTGAGTGGTGATGTTCAACAAACGGGTAGGTGTGACAAGTTCTGTAATAAGCGTTTCTAGCGTGAAATACAGGGGATTCACTAGATGAATTCTAACTTTACAAGGGAGAATAGGAACGACGGAACCACGTTTCCAGAAACTATTCCATCAATACTCCTGCGTGCGTTATAAATAACAGGTTATAGGGTTCGAAGCACAGGTAGATTCGGTTGAATGAAAGCTAAAGCCACCTTTACAGAAGGGTATGCTGACAGATAGACCGCATGGCTGAAAAACTAGATATGGTGAGAATAGTTCTAATAGCGAAAAGAACTGACGAACTTCCGAAGGTACGGGTCTAAAGTTAGAACATAGAGGAAACCTATGGCTCTTCTTACGAAGAGGTGAGTGATGTAGAGTAAAAATCTACCCTATGAAATACATTATACTGAACAACGGCGGTATCAAGCTCACAGGCTCAGAGGAAGCACCTACCTCTAGAATGGATAGCTACTTTGTAAGGTACTTGGGAAGTAAGAAACATCGATACATGGACTGTTATCCTAGATGGTTACTATAAGGCAAAAGCTGAAATGTATTTATTCTTGCGAAGGTAGGGGCATGACCGAAGAAACTTCTGTAATGGAAGTGGAGGAATAGCCCCAAGTCTAGTAATATAGAATGATTATTTTCCTAACGTGAATTGCACCGGTCGGGTAAGAATGTGGGAACATCATCTAAGAGAGGATGATGCCACAGTGCAAACGCTAAGATATTGGGATTACTACGATATGACAGATACGTTTTCTGAACTCTATGAAAAATCGTTTAGAAAGGAATCATTTTCTCATTTATACGATATTATTACTTCTAGGAAAAACATTCTGCTTGCGTATCGAACGATCAAGTCGAATAAAGGGTCAAAGACACCGGGAACAGACAAGAAAACGATTGATGACTTAAAAAAGCTATCAGAAAATGAAGTCGTTAATGAAATTCAAAACAAGTTAAAGAATTATCGCCCTAAAAAAGTACGACGGAAACTGATTGAGAAAGAAAATGGGAAGTGGAGACCGTTAGGTATCCCATGTATTATAGATAGAATTATTCAACAATGCTTTAGACAAGTGCTTGAACCAATCATGGAAGCTAGATTCTACAAACATAGTTATGGTTTTAGACCGTTAAGGTCCACACATCATGCTATGGCAAGAGTACAATTCCTTATTAATCAATCTCAACTTCATTATGTGGTGGACATTGATATTAAAGGATTTTTCGATAATATCAATCACAACCTACTAATGAAACAGCTTTGGAATCTAGGAATCAAAGACCGACAGGTTTTAGTCTGTATTTCCAAAATGCTAAAAGCTGAAATTGATGGAGAAGGTGTTCCTACAAAAGGCGCACCCCAAGGCGGTTTGTTATCACCATTACTATCAAATGTAGTGCTTAACGACTTAGACCATTGGGTTGCAGAACAGTGGGAGTTTTTCCCTCTTCACAAAGATTATAAGTCCCGTGAAGGTGATCTTTATGCCAAAAAGCGAACTACCTTAAAAGAGGGTTACCTCGTCTGCTATGCGGACGATTTTAAGGTCTTATGCCGTGATTGGAAAACGGCACAGAAATGGTATCATGCCATAAAATTATATTTGAAGCAGCGATTGAAACTAGATATATCGCCAGAAAAATCTCAAGTTATTAACCTAAGAAAAACAGAGTCTGAATTTCTTGGGTTTACTATCCGTGCGAATAAAAAAGGGGAAAAGAGAGTAGCGCACACAGGCTTAAAAGAAAATAAAAAGCGTAAAATCAAAGAAACATTCAAAAAATACGTTCGAAAATTAAATGCCTCGCCAACTACTCGAAACGCTTTATTGTTTAACAGTTTTGTCTTGGGCATCCACAATTATTTTAATCGTGCCACCCACGTCTACACAGAGTTCTCACGACTTGCCTACGATGTGCGTCCATTTATATATAACCGCTTTAAATCTGTCGGTAAGTTTGGACATCCTACAAACGCTCCGCCAACGTATAAGAAGTTTTACAGTTTAGGAGCCAAGACATTCAAAATAGCCAGTGTCTATCTCTTCCCGTTAGCCGATGTAAAAACGAAAAATGCTATGAACTTTAGTCAGAGCCTAACACCTTTTACATCAGAAGGAAGAGCGAGAATACATAAGCAACTACGCTTAGATATTCAGCGCGAAATTGCGTTATTATTGGAGTCTAATATTCAAACGCGAAGTGTTGAGTATATGGATAATCGTATTAGCCGATACAGTATGAAAATGGGGAAATGTGAAATCACAGGCGTATTTCTACAAGCTCACGAAGTACACTGTCACCACTACATCCCATTACATCTAGGTGGAGATGACACTTTTAACAACCTAAGAATTCTACACAAAGACATACATACGGCAATACACCAAACAGATGAAATGGCAATACATTCACGCTTAAAAGGATTTAATATTACAAAGTCAATGCTAAACAAGTTGAACACATATCGTGAAAAGTGCGGTTTAAATACAATCATGTGATTTCAAGTCTAGTTAAGTAACAAGGAACTTATAATCTAGTACATATCATTAGATGGCACGCGGAATGATGGGAAACTATCACGTTCCGTGTTGGGCAGGGGAAAAGCTGGAGATAACTTCAAACGCTTACCTATTGCTACCATTACCACAACAAGGGGAACGTCAAATTATTGGAGACGTTCCTCTCTTTTTAAATAAATTATTGGAATTTTATGATAAAATCAATTCTGAGTAACTGTACTTAAAGTAAAGAAGCATAATCTTTAATAATTAAACAATTGTTTTTGTCCTAACAGAGTAGGATATATGGGCTGGAGGTGAATTGTAATCAAACACTTTAAAAATAAGCGTTACTGGATACTAACGCCACCATTCTTAATAATTACTATGTTACTAATTTACTTTTTACCAGAAAATAAAATGTACTATTTGCTAATAGCTCCTATATTTTTTTGGGTTGTATATTATATTTGGGTTTATTATGCAAAAAGGAAAAGCACCGATAAAAGAACTGATAATTCATATTAAACAAACAGGGTGCAAGAGTGGAACAAGGAGTTGACGATTACATGTAGCTCCTTTTTATTATCGAAGTAAAGGGCAGGTTAATGGAACAGGGGGACTGATTTATTAGGGGGATTTTATGCGGAAATATGTATTATTGATGATTTGTTTGATATTACTATCAGCTTGTTCATCAGAAGACGATGTTGATTTCGATAAAACTATGATAATTACTGGCAAGGTAATTCAAAAAGATGAAAAGATAGAAAACCGTGTTAAGTATTATATAGAGGTATTGACAATAATTGACCAAACCAAAGAGAGTATTATGCTTGAAGTTGAAGATAGAAATGTATGGAACCTAATACTTAAAGACGAGGTTTATAGAATTTCGTTTGATACTAAAGATGGTCAAGGATATCAAGTCAATAGTCCAATAATTTCAATTAAAACAGTAGGACCATATGATAAAACATTTCAAGAAAACTTAAATGATTTAAACTAAATAACTAATATTGAAGGATGTTCCTTATTGCATTAACGGGTGCAATAGCGGAACAAGGAGTTGTCGAAACGATAGCTCATATTGTGCTAAAGAAGGATTTAGTGAAAGATGAAAAAGTAAAAATATAGGGATGACAACGAGGGGGAGAAAGGTTTGCTTACATACAAAATTGATGAAGAAATTTCTTTAAGGTTATTTAATGAAGGTGATGCAGAAGAATTTTACAACTTAACAATTGATTCAAAACCATATTTAAAACAGTGGTTGGGTTGGCTTGATTATATAGAGAGTGTTGAAGATTCTGCTAATAACATAAAGGCTAGACTTAAGGGGTTTGTAGAAAATGGTGGTTATCCAAAGTCATTTGCTATCATTTATAGAGGCGAAATTGCTGGTACAATTGGATTTAATGACTTAAATAAAGCTAACCGAATTGGTGTAATTGGTTATTGGTTAGGTGAAAAATTCCAAGGAAAAGGTATAATGTCAAAGGCATTTAAAGCAGTAATAGATTATGGTTTTAAGGAACTTGAGTTAAATCGAATTGAGGTTAAAGTCGCAGTTGAAAACAAAAAAAGCAGGGCATTACCTGAACGATTTGGATTCGTAAGAGAAGGTGAAATTAGACAAGCAGAATGGCTTTATGACCATTATGTTAACCATATTATTTACGGACTTTTATCTGATGAATGGAAGTGAAAATTCCAGCTTTAGGTTAAAGTAACGGAGGCATATCTGGAACACTTATTGAATTAAAGAGGAGTAGAGTTGAATAACTTCATTTACATAAATAAAAGTTGAAAGGTTTGTGGAGGTTAATTTAATGGAGATAAGAAAACCAAGTGAATTAGAAATTGAAAAGATATTGGAATTATCACCTCAAGCGATATTTGAGGGAACGTTAGGTGAAGTGAAACCAACGATTGAAAAAGCAAAACAACTGGTACAACCTCTTTTAAAGAAGGATAGCTATTATTTAATTTCAACAGAAAACAATAAGTTGATGGGTTGGATTCTTATAGGTGGTAGTAAAGACCAGTTTTCAAATAAGACAATTGGTTTTATTTATGAATTATTTGTTTTAGATGAATATAGAGGAAAAGGTATCTCAAAACAATTGATTAGAACAGCCATTGAACAACTTAAACAAGAAGGATATTCAGAAATTCGTTTAAGTGTATTTGAAGGAAATAAAGCAATTAAAATATATGAAAATCTGGGGTTTGAAACCAGAACAATTAGTATGAGTTTGCCTATATAACTTTTTCTTTATTCCATTAACGGAGAGCTAGAGTGGAACTAGGAGTTGGCGAGTGGACAGCTCCCTATGTTTATTCAAATAGATGACAGTAAGGTCTGAAAAGGAGGAATAAATACCTATTGTATGTAAGAAAAAGTAAAGAATAAATTGATAGTATTTGTTTAGTTAACAGAAAATGAATAAGTAGAAGGATTTTCATGAGATAAATGAACTGATAATCCCTGCTATCCTCATGGTAAAATAGATATAAGATCGTTATATAGCAACAGGAGCGTTTTTTTATGTCAACGAAACAGAAATATTTAATGAAATTAAGAGAGAAATGTAAAAATGACTATAACCTAAACCCAGAGGTTTTACCGATTCTTATCGAGAAGTTGCCTAATGTTGAGCTGGAACAGAAACGATTTACATATAGTGAATTCCTATCTTTTGAAAAGCAATTTATGAAAAAGATAATTCGGGATATAGGCTTTATTCCAGTATTGATCGTGATTTCTGATAGCGAAGGTTGCATTATAGAAATGTATGGCGATGAATCCATTAAACACCAAGTTCATTTATTAGGTATAAAGACTGGTGTGCAATTTAATGAGGAATATGCTGGAATCAATGCAATATCTATGGCTTTAAAGTTAGGGGAGCCTGTTCAGCTTTTGGGCAAGGAACATTATCACACTTGTCTCCAACAGACTGCATGTATTTCTATACCGTTTCAATTTGCTGAAACTATTACTGGAACCATCTCATTAATGACGACAATGGAACATGTACAATCAAGTCATCTTCATGTATTGTTTTCAGCTGTAAACATTGCAAAAAGTTATTCGCAATCAGAGCAATTATATAAACTCTATTATAAGGAAATCTATCAGTATCTTTATCGAATGACTCGAAATGAAGAACTTGCAAAAGATTTATGTCAAGAAACATTTATTAAAGTATTAAATGCAATTCAATCTGTAGATGAGGATAAATCAGTAAAAGCATGGATCTACCGGATTGCTCACAATACATTTGTATCTTGGTATCGTAAAAAGAAGCGAATTGACTTTATTAACATTGATACGCAGAAATTTGAGTTTAAACAAAAAAGCTATAAACAGCCAGAAAGATATATGGAAGAATCAGAGCTTTATGAGGAGTTGGCGAAGTCCATATCAAGGTTAAAAGAAGACTATCAAGTTGTATTAATCTTAAGGGAGTTTCAAGGACTATCTTACCAAGAAATCGCTGATGTTTTAGGGTGGAAGCTCTCCAAAGTAAAAACAAATATCCATCGAGCAAGAGCGCAATTACGCAATTTTTTGGTCGGATAGAATATTACTAATTAAAATGATTCATTGAATAGAGGAATAATTTACATATACATAATCTATCTAATAGAGAGATAGAGCGTTTAACGAACTCAGAAAAAGCGATGGTTAATAAGAGGTAAATGCTAGAGCATTTGGTTATACCCCTTTGGTCCATCTGCTTGTGCAAGTATGCCTCTGTGTCTTTGCCTAACGGATCGCAACCAGCAAGTATTTTTATACACCAGTTGATTCGGATGAAAGTATAAGAAAAGCTAGTAGTTGAGATGGAGATTGTAAAAAGTGACACTTAAAGTAACGGGAGCAAATCTTGAAAAAGGATATGTTGCGGCAGCTCGTATGTTTTAAAGGGCAGGAATGTTCAATAAGATGTGTATTGGAGGGGGAAGAGTTCTATGAAATATTCCTTATATGGCACAATTGGTTTGGTTGTAATATTTATTGTATTAAATTTACTAAATTATGATGGATTCAATATTATTATCGGTTTTTTTGAATGGATAACTCGATATATATTACCTTGGATAGCTCTATATTGGTTTATACAATTTGTAAAAAGTAATAAAAGATAGCATTTAAATTTTTTATTAACAGGTAGCTATTGTTCAATAAGTAACAGTCGCTATTTTACTATTGAAGCAGAATACTGCAACAAGGTCTAGAAAGAAATTCCTTCCCTAATCAATTTCTGATAATGAAAGGATGGTATAGTGAGAAAAAGTATATTGGTAAGTATTATATTCCCTCTTATCTTAATATTATTTGGTTGTACTAATGCCACAACCAATCAGAATGAAGAACTAACAGAAGACGAAAAGGAACTTGTCGATATTAGTAATGAAAAAAGCATATATAAAGAGGTGTTTAGTTTAGCAAATAAACTAAGACCAAATAAAGTAATTAGTGAATATGTAAAAACATATGACACAAAACCTTTTGAAAAGTTTGTTTCTAGAAACAGCAAGATACTACAAGTAACAGAAACTGAATTTGGTGGTATTAAGGGTATAACAATTGATTACTTAATTGACGACCAAAGAAAAGTAGTTGTTGAATATTTTGAGGACGGAAAGGTCAGAAAGACAACTAGAAAAGAGAATATATTAGAAAACTTTAACGATGAAGAATTTACAAAGAAGATATTAAATTAAAATAGGCTTTGTGAAAAAGTGTACTTAAACTATTGGGGGCAAGAGTTAAACAAGAGGAACGTCAATCGGCGTTCCTTTTTCTTTGAAAGCAACAAGGGTTTATTGGAGCTTTATGTTAAATTTAATATGTGAATAGTTGTACTTAAAGTAACGGGCAGTAATCTTTAATAAGGGTATTGTATTTTTATGGTGAAATTATGGTGGCTGAATAGGGGGTGAAGTGCTATTTTTAGAACGGAATATTATAAAGGGTTACTTGTTGGACTTGTTATTGTCGTTTTAGTTTTTATAGGATATTCCCAATATGAAGATAAAAAAATGTACGAAGAATATATCTCAGTAAGTGTTAAAAATGATATGCAAGATTTAGCTAATGCAATTGTTGATAGTCAAAACATATATGTAAATATATTAGATGAAGAAGTCATAACTAAAGGTGACGCTTACTTAATGGCACACAATAGCGGTATTCTAATGGAACTTTATCAAAAATATAATGGTATGGCTAAAAGATTTGGACATATAGAGAACGGGACGACGCAAAATACGACTGCTGGAGTTGCTCAAGAAATAAGTGCCTTTTTTAGTGGAATGATTCGAAAGGAAAATATAGATAGTAGTAACTTGGATGATGTACAAATCAAACTTAACGGTGATATGAAACAAAAAGTAATTAAGTTGAAAGAGTTGAATTCAATATGGTTGAGTTCGGTTAAAAATAATGTATTCGGTGTAATGGATAAACAAGGTGATTTAGTCTTTAATATACAGCAGTTCCGAGACCATTACGGTGAAAACATTTTATCTAATAACTTTTGGGTGAATTTAGTTGTTGATATTGATAGCGATACTCAAAAATACCTGCACGATAACGATGTACTATATATAGAAAATGTCTTATTCAATTAACGGGAGCGAATATTCAATAAGGAGTTGTCGATGTGGGCAACTCCTATTGTGTTAAAAGGCAGAAATGTATAACAGGAAAAGAAAATACGAGTAACCTAATATTATTGAAAGGGCTGATTTTTTGCGTTTAGT
>NZ_SZNM01000049.1 GCF_005870085.1 Aquibacillus sediminis
AAGCGGGCTGGGCTTGACGCTTCCACGGCATCATCTATGATCTTAAAAAGTTAAGAAAAGTCTCTGCACGACCAATATTAAACAACTTTTCGTTATTTTGGTGTCCACTTTCTTGACAGAGGTCCACTCATTCCGCTATTTGCTCATTTTTGGTCCTTTTTTACATAATTTTGGATTATTTAGCGGAATCAGAGACCACTTCATCCTCATTATTGCTATTTTTAAAGCCTTTAACGGAACCAGGAACCGCTTCCCTATCTATATGGTTCCTCATTCCACTATTTGCCCCTTTCAAGTTCTAGTACACGGTACACGGCTTTTTGCTATTAACGATTCCTAGATCCGCTTGCTCAAGTTGACGTCCCCCTTCCAAGTAAAAAAACGACTCAGCGCCACTGCACCGAATCGTTTTCACATCGTTTATTCTTCCTCTTCATCTTCCAGAGGGTAATGTTTTAAGAAATACACTAAAGATTGTAATTCCACAGCTAGGTCAATATGATGCACTCGAACAAAATCTGGTACCGTAATTCTAGCTGGTGTGAAATTCAATATGGCTTCCACTCCGGAATCGATCAACTTATCTGTTATAGGTTGTGCTTCCGAGACTGGAACCGTTAGAATTGCAACTCGAACCTTTTCTAACCTGTCCTCTAGTTCATCAATGGGATAAACTGGTACACCACCTATTTCTTCCCCAACCTTATTCGGGTCAGCATCAAAAGCCATCATGATTTTAGTATTGTTATTTTTCGTGAAATTATAATTCAAAAATGCAGTACCTAAATTACCTACCCCTATTAATGTCACAGCAGTTGTTTCATCTTGATCCAACGTTTTTCGGAAAAAACCAAGTAAATACTCCACATTATATCCATAGCCTTTTTTTCCTAAGGCACCAAAATATGAAAAGTCTCGTCTAATGGTAGCAGAGTCGACTTTAACTGCATCACTTAACTCTTTCGATGACACTCTAGATTTTCCTTGAGCTTGAAGATTGTTTAAAAATCGATAATATAACGGTAATCTTTTGGCTGTTGCTTGTGGTATTTTATTTTCACTCATTTCCATTTCCCCTTGTTTAATATCTTTTGTAACCGCTTAACTTCCTTGGTCCTTATTCACGATAAAAATCCCCACTCTTGCCACCTGACTTCTCAAGTAAATAGGTCTGTCCAATAATCATCCCTTTATCGACTGCCTTACACATATCATAAACAGTCAGAGCTGTCGCAGATGCAGCTGTTAATGCCTCCATCTCAACACCTGTACTTCCCTTTGTTTTTACACTAGCTTCAATCACCAATTCATACGTGTCATCCTTAACATGCCAATTAAATAGAATATCAATTCCTTTTAATTGAAGAGGATGACACATAGGGATCCAATCGGATGTTTTCTTGGCCGCCATCACTCCTGCAACCTGGGCAACAGCTAGTACATCACCCTTTTCCATTTTATTATCCCGTATTTTTTCGTAGATCTCTTTATTTACAACCACACTTGTCCGTGCCGTCGCCTTTCGTTCTGTCGCTTGCTTCTCACTTATATCTACCATACGGGCTCTTCCTTGTTCGTTAAAATGAGTAAAATCAGACAATTAAAAGCCCTCCATCATATTTATATCTTAGCATTTTATTGTATGTAGTGAAATCCTTCACTAATCTTATAGTATAGGTATTATCGAAAAAATGCTACCACAATTACTTATTTTGTTTATATTTTTTCCCAATGAAAGCATACGACATACTCTTGCTTGCTAGCATTGTTATGATTAAGGTACACTTAGTGCATTGAGGTGAACAGAATGATTTTAATGCAAGTAAACAATCTTATAAAACGATTTGGTGCAGAACTAATTTTATCTAATATTAAGCTAGAAATTAAATCAAATGATCGCATTGCGATTGTTGGAAGGAATGGGGCAGGAAAATCTACCCTGCTCAAAATAATGGCTGGTGATCTTTCCTATGATGAAGGGGATATTCATCAACCAAAAGATGTGACACTTGGTTATTTAGCTCAGAATACTGGTTTAGAATCAACCAAGTCGATATGGGACGAAATGCTAACCGTATTTCAGCATCTACGGACAAAAGAAGCTGAATTACGTAAAATGGAACAAAGAATGGGTGACCCTGATTTATTAGAAAATCAGGAAGCCTATCAACAATTATTAGCTGATTATGATAGAAAACAACAAGCATTTAAGACAGAGGGCGGTTATCAATACGAAGCCGATATTAAAGCCGTCTTGAATGGGTTGAATTTCAAGGATTTTGCTTGGACCACTCCTATTAGTGTGCTTAGTGGAGGGCAAAAAACTCGTTTAGCATTAGGTAAATTATTACTAACTAAGCCAGACATTTTAATTTTGGATGAGCCCACAAACCACTTAGATATTGAAACATTGTCTTGGCTAGAAGGCTATCTTAACAACTATAGTGGAGCTGTTGTGATTGTTTCACACGATCGTTACTTTTTAGATAAGACAGTTAACATCGTCTATGAAATATCTCGTCACCATTCCTCTAAATATTATGGAAATTATAGTAAGTATTTGGAGAAGAAAGCTGCTGACTACGAACGCGATTTAAAGCAATTTGAAAAACAACAGAGCGAAATCAAAAAAATGGAAGAGTTTGTTCAAAAAAATATCGTCCGTGCATCGACAACTAAACGTGCGCAAAGTCGCAGAAAGCAACTGGAAAAAATGGAGCGTATTGAAAAACCTAGCGGTGATGAAGCCTCTGCTAAATTTAGTTTTGACATCAACCGCCGTAGTGGGAATGATGTTTTAAAAATTAATGACTTAGCTTTTCGTTATGATCAGGAACAAGAGGATATCTTTTCTAACTTATCGTTACATGCCTCCCGCGGCGATAGTATTGCACTTGTAGGACCTAACGGCGTTGGAAAAACTACCCTGTTAAAAACAATTATCGGTGATTTAAAGGCTAATCATGGTACGATCCAAATTGGTTCCAACGTTCAAATCGGCTACTATGACCAGGAACAAACGAAACTTCATTCAAATAAGACTGTTTTAAACGAACTATGGGATGAATATCCAACTGTTAATGAAAAAGATATTCGCACCGTACTAGGTAACTTCTTATTTACAGGGGACGATGTTTTAAAAAATGTTCATTCCCTTAGTGGTGGGGAAAAAGCCAGATTAGCGTTAGCCAAATTAATGATGGAAAAAGCCAATTTTCTTATCTTAGATGAACCAACCAACCATCTCGATATTGATAGCAAAGAAATATTAGAAGCAGCATTAATTGATTTTCCTGGGACAATCATATTTGTTTCCCATGATCGATACTTTATCAATAAAATTGCTACTCAAGTAGTGGAAATGCAACCAAAACAGACAACCGTTTATCTTGGAGACTATGATTACTATCTTGAAAAGAAACAAGAGGAATATGAAATCAAGCAATTAGAGGAACAACAATCCCCATCTAAACCAGATACTATAGAATCAAAAACTAGCTTTGAACAAGAAAAAGAAGTAAAGAAAGAACAAAGAAAAAAACAACGTCGTATAAAAGAGATTGAACAAAGTATTGAGGAGCTTGAACAAGTCATTGCTGAAAATGAAGAATTGCTTTGCCAACCAGATATTTATCAGGACCATGAAAAATCACTTGAATTAACAGAAGCAAATGAAAAAAACAATCAAGATTTAGAACAGTTAATGGAAGAATGGACAGAGCTTCAAGATTCATAGTAATTGGCTTGTTTGTTGCTTTGTAGTTCTCATTTCATATATGTAAAGAGTAGATTTTGGATCTACTCTTTTTTTGTAAATATTATTGGCACTTATTGCGTATTTGCTATAGGCTGCGCATTAACGTTTACTGGTTTCTTGCTTTTGACCTGATACGGTACACGTTTAGCCCGTTATCGTTTACTGGTTTCTTGCTTTTGTGCAGATTCAGTGCACGATTAGCTCGTTATCGTTTACTGGTTTCTTGCTTTTGACCTGATACGGTGCACGTTTAGCCCGTTATCGTTTACTGGTTTCTTGCTTTTGACCTGATACGGTGCACGTCTAGCTCGTTATCGTTTACTGGTTTCTTGCTTTCGACCAGATCCGGTGCACGTTTAGCCCGTTATCGTTTACTGGTTTCTTGCTTTTGATCTGATATAGGGGTTGATACCTTGTCCCGTACGAACAGATTATGCTTCCGTAGCATTTTTTTCAATTTAGCGTACACAAAAAGTTAAAGCTATTGCACAGTAGACTTCTCTAAATAGTACCTACCTTTCCCCTTTCAGACAGCAAATGTCATATTTTATAAAATATCAGAAATATTAAAGAATCATGACGATGCTTGTCGTTGTTGAATTCGACAAAAGTTATCCCAACAATTCACATACTTATACACATAATAACAACTGAAATCACAGTTCTCAACAAAGTTATACACATTATCCACAGATTTTTGTGCAATTTTCCACATTTTTGCTATTCGCTTACATTCCTATTAACATAGCAACGCGATTATTTATCCACATATTCAGATAAAGGTTGTTAATAACTTATTAAAATTTTTTGTCCATTCGACAATTCAATCGTTTTTACACTCTTTACACGTGTCGAATTTTTTATTTGGTCCAAATGAAAAGGTATGTGACCATACTTTAGCCACATACCTAGAAAGCAGTACTATTTTTTTCTAGCTCCAAATGCTTCAAGATCTAAACTTGGATTAGCATTTAAATCCCAACCTGCTCGATGTCCTTGATTATAGGCAACACTTCCAGCAGCAGCGATCATTGCTGCATTATCTGTGCATAAGTGCAGGGCTGGTATTAATAATTCGATTGATTGATCACTAAATTGTCTCTCTAACTCACTACGTAATCCTTTATTGGCAGCTACACCACCAGCAACAATCACTTGATTAACATTATACTCTTTAGCAGCACGGTAGGTTTTTGTCGCCAAAACTTCCACGACACTTGCTTGAAAACTTGCTGCTACATCTTCTCTTTTAAATTCTTCACCACGTTGCTGTGCATTATGAAGCTTATTAATAACTGCTGATTTTAAACCACTGAAACTGAAATCGTATGAACCTTCTTCTAACCATGCTCGTGGAAACTGCAGGTTATCTTTTCCTTCTGCTGCCAACTGATCAATTTGCGGGCCACCTGGATATGGCAATTGTAATGTTCGTGCTACCTTATCATATGCTTCGCCTGCTGCATCATCTCTTGTTTCACCGATAATTTCATAGGAACCATGTTCACGCATTAAAATTAACTCAGTATGTCCTCCAGAAACGACAAGTGCTAGAACTGGAAAACTAAATTCCTTCGACAATCGATTGGCATAAATATGACCAGCAATATGATGAACCCCTACCAATGGTTTACTATTTGCAAATGCCAATGCTTTGGCAGCGTTCACTCCTACTAGCAATGCTCCAACTAACCCTGGTCCTTCTGTAACTGTTATGGCCTCAATTTGTTCCATATCAAGGTTCGCTTGTGCTAATGTTTCTTCAAGTACCACCGTCATTTGCTCCACATGGTGTCTTGATGCTATTTCTGGTACAACCCCACCGAAACGTTTATGACTTTCAATCTGAGAGGCAACCACATTAGCAACAACTTCTGTTCCATTTTTGATGACTGCTGCAGCTGTTTCATCACAGCTTGTTTCTATTCCTAATATGTACTGATCATTTGTCATAATTTCACCCACATAACTATTGCATCTTCATTATTATCTGTGTAATACCTTTTTCTTATCCCACCTGGCTCTAGTCCAAACTTACGGTACATTTTTTGGGCAACATGATTGGTCTTGCGTACTTCCAACGATAATCGATGTGCCCCTAATGCTTTTGCTTGATTAATAACATATTGAAAAAGTGCCGTTCCATAATTATGGCCACGATAACTAGGTAATAAAGCTATATTCGTAATCGAAGCTTCATCAATTACCAGCCATAATCCACAATAACCAAAAATAGTACCACTTTCTTCGATAACAAAATAAGCTGCATAAGGATTTTCTGTTAACTCTTTCTCAAATATATCCGATGTCCATGGTACCCCAAAAGACGCATGTTCAATCTTCATTACTTGGTCAATATCTTCTGTATTCATTTGCCTAATTATAATTTTTGACATAACTTACTTCCCCTGCTGTTCTGCTAACCATTTTGCCTCAGCCTCAGCTAACCTTAGGTAGTTAGGGGTTAACGTATGAACGGAACTTGCTTCTTTGTACATGCCAGCTTGCGCTAAATAAGAGGCTTTAGGTAAATGGATCGGACCATCTGGAATTATTGCTAAATCTCCCATATAAGTTGTAATTGTTTCATGGTGTAAATGGATATCTTGACTTAAAAACACCACTTTCTTTTGTAATGTTGCTACTTGTTGTAACCAATCTGCCAATAAGATGTTTGTATCATTCCATACCTGCTCTAACTGACCATTAGCCGCCCTTTGATACAAACCAGTGTAAACAAGTCCTCTACGTGCATCAAAGAATGGACAGATCAGCTCGTTTGTCCACATACCATTATATGCAAGCATTTCTAAACTTGATAGGCTTACAATTGGGATATTAAGTGTCCAAGCTATTGTTTTCGCTGTTGATAGACCGATTCTTACCCCAGTATAAGAGCCAGGACCTTTGGCAACAACGATCTTATCCAAATCTTTCGGAGAAGTTGCTGTATCTTTCATCACTTGATCAATTGCTGGCATCAGACGTACGGAATGATTCCGTTTAACATTAGTGATATATTCGCCTGCTAATTGCCCATCCTTCTGTACAGCAACACCCATGACTTGATTTGATGTATCTATCGCAAGTATATTCATCGTAGTAACTCCTCACAAATCTTTTCAAAATCTTCACCATTAGGATAAAAAATAATTTTACGGTGATGTTCATCAATGACATGCATTCGAACATCTAAACGCTCTTTAGGTAAATATTCCTTAATAAAGGTTGCCCATTCGACTACAGAAATTCCAGAACCATTAAAATATTCATCAAATCCTATATCTTCATCACTATCTTCCAATCGATAAACATCCATATGATAAAGAGGAATTTCCCCGTGATATTCTTTTACAATCGTAAAAGTGGGACTATTAATCGTTCTTCTCACACCTAATCCAGAACCTATTCCCTTGGTAAAGGTCGTTTTCCCCGCCCCTAAATCACCCTCTAATGTTAGAACATCCCCGGGGCGTAATAGTAATGCAAGCCTCTCAGCTAGTTTGACTGTTTCTTCTGATGTATGTGTTATAAATTCATATTTCTCCATTTAATCACCTATTTCAAGTGTGTATATCCTGCTTTATGTAGTATGGATACATGATTATCTTCTTCTAAAAACACGGAACCATTCGTTTTCTGATTAGTTGATACTTGACCAATTTTAGTAACCGGTGTACCTGTTTTTTCACTAGCTGTTAGAATGTATGGCCAATTCTTTGCTGGAACAGTTCCAATTAATTCAAAATCTTCGCCACCAAACAATTTCCAATTTCTTTGTTGGTTTAATGAAAAATCTAATAAATCCACATGCGTTGGAATAGCATCATATTGTAATGTAATCGTAACATCCGATGCTTCAGCAATCTCTGCCGATTCATTTGCAATCCCATCACTCACATCATTTAAAACAAGTCGAGAAACAGAACCTAACTCGCTTGCAAATGTAACCCTTGGGGTTGGCATCTGATGTCGTTTTTTTAAATAGGAATGCGCTTGTTGCTCATCCCTTACGCCACTCATTAACACATGTAAGCCTGCAGCAGCGTCCCCAAGTGTTCCGGTAGCAAATACAATATCACCATTCTTTGCGTTCGCTCGATATCTAGCTTTCCCTTTTTCCACAAATCCAATAATTGTTACAGAAATAACTAATTCGTTTCCTGATACGGTATCTCCACCAATTAAATCCATAGCATATTCACTGGCTATCTGATTCATCCCTTCGTAGACCTGCATCAAGCGATCATCATCCCAGTGCCTTGGAATGACGATAGATACCATGTAGTAGGCTGGTTGACAGCCCATTGCAGCCATATCACTAATGTTAGCTGCTACTGCGCGATAACCGATATGAAACGGATTCATCGTTTTATCAGAGAAATGTATGTTTTCCACAAATGTATCAACAGCAGTTACAATGTCTTGATAGTTTTGTCTGAATACTGCTGCATCATCACCAATTCCTTTAATTAAACTTGGTTGTTTATAATTTGGTTGTTGGATCTGTTTTATAAAATCAAATTCGTCCATAATATACCTCACTAAAATACAACATTTATCACTATCTTAGCAAAAAGTAGCCGAAAATAAAAAGCAACAGTCCTTCATTATGCGCTCAATTTTTTCGGTTCTACGTCAAATGTTGGGGTAGGAGTACTTGCTCCTACTCCTTAACCTACTTGAATTTCTAGTGATTTAAATTGATGATGTAATAATACACGTGACTTTAGACGATCATAACGTTGGAAACCAA
>NZ_SZNM01000005.1 GCF_005870085.1 Aquibacillus sediminis
ATCATTTTAAATGAGTAAGATCCCTCAGAGACGATGAGGTTGATAGGTCCGAGGTGGAAGCGTGGTGACACGTGCAGCTGACGGATACTAATAGATCGAGGACTTAACTATATATAGAAAGCGGAGCGGGCTTGGTCAGATGTGAAACGCAAAAGCAGAGCGCCGCAAGTGACCATGGTGTGAAAGGAAGGCCGACTAAGTTCGTCACGTCCTGTGACAACGTCGGCATGACCCACATCATGTGGCCCCTAGGTGAACTGCTTATGCCGCGAGCATCTAGCCCACGGAGCTAGACTGTTAAAGGCTATACACTGTTGTTTGTTTGTCTTGAGACTTTCTTATCTAGTTTTGAAGGTGCATATTTAATTAAATACACCCATGTTTAGTGGCAATAGCGAAGAGGTCACACCTGTTCCCATGCCGAACACAGTAGTTAAGCTCTTCAGCGCCGATGGTAGTTGGGGCTTTGCCCCTGCGAGAGTAGGACGCCGCTAAGCTACCTACCCCCCCTTAAAGATAGGAATATTTTTAAGGGGGTTTTTAATGTGAAAATGGAACAAGTTCGGAGGAAACAACATGACGAAGCAAACTTATTTTTATCAATTTTTAGAACCGATCTCGAAAGAATTGGCCTTTGTTGCACGTGAATTAGAATATAGTATCTTTTCAAGTCCACGTACAATGCTCACGCATGCAAGAGTATTTGTGGAAACCATATTACAAAAGGTTATAAGTGTGGAACAACTACAGGATGGTGATTATACTAATTTAAAGAAGCGACTAGACCTTCTCGATGACAATGGTTATTTAACGGCAGACGTTCGTGATGCCTTGCACCATGTCAGACAAATTGGCAACAAGGCTGCACATGATGCAAGAATGTTTCGGTATTCGGAAGCATTATACTCATGGGAAAGAGTATATACGATTGTGAAATGGTATGTTGAAGTTTATGGTCCTGTTGAGATAATCGTACCATCATATCAAGATCCAACCCCACAACAACAGCAAGCCTATGACATTTCTGAATTAGAAGTGCGACTACAATCAATGGAGCAATTGCTCACATCTTCTGTTCAAAAAATCGTTGATGAACAAATGCATACCGAAGTTGCAGCAACAACGGAATCAGTTCAAGCTGGGTTAGAATTACCTGGTTTTACACCAATACGAAGCCTGTCCTATCGTGGTGAGCAATTAGAAGTTCCTTATTTCTTACGTGATGCTTTCTTACTACCACAACGATTTAATAAATCTGAGACATTTTTGATCCGATTAGGCGCTGTTCAACAAGCACGAATTATTAGTGAATTGCCTACGGACTTAGAAGGGTTACATACACATGTTAAGCGTTATAATGACAAGAACGACGAAACGTTATTTAATGAATTAAAGCTTTTTATTGAGGAAGAAAAAGTGCGTCGGAAATTGACGGTAGAACGTCCAGGGGAATTGTTTTTCTTTTATAAAGATCAACACATTGTGGTGACAGAAAGTTTGTCGCAAATCCCTTTAACGACGGACCAATTTACCGGCATTCCGAGTTTATTACGACAATTAAATGAAGATCAAATCATGACTGTTGGTCAACTTCCCTATGAGCTTGTTATTTTGGCTAAGTATGATCACGTCGGGATCGGAACCGTGGAGAATTTGTTTAATCAACTACGGGGTAAACAAAAGGCTATTTTATAATAGGAAAGAATGGATAAAATTTTTTCAGGGCTATTCCTGCGAGGACTTAAGTCAAATCTTCTTTGTGGCAAAAAGCGTCATGCCGAGGCTTGTCTTAATCTTGACGAGGATGATTTAGGTAACCTAGGGTTTTTGTTCATTATTCATTTATCGGGAGAAACTATCCTCTTACACGAAAGCACTTGGGTCATCTAAGACCCAAGTGCTTTGGTTTTGATAAAGCAATTCGTACCCAATAAACCTACTAAATTATGTATACTATATAATAAATTCGATAATAGCATTAATATATAATAATTTCCCTCTACATAAACTGTTATTGCCAAAGCAAGTGGTAAATGACCTAAGTTAAGACTTTTAGGAACTAATGCAATCAAATGAACAGAAGTACTAGTTTTGATAGGGAGGAATGAACAAGACTATTAACCTAAAAAAATTTTAAAAAGGGTTGGTCGTCTAGTCTTTTTGCTAAAAAAGGTGGTCAAAAACGTAACTTTCAGTGAAAAGTCAGAAAATCTAAGGAAAAATACCTAAAAAGTGTGATACAATTTGCTAAAGAAGAAAATGGAAGGAGTTTTCCTTATGCTTCTACAAAAACATGAACGTAAACACGTTTATTTTACGATAACAATCCTTTTCATCTATCTGACTATCACTTACTTTTCCAGCACACTTGAAAAATTATATAATCCTCAAAATCATTTATCCTTCCATGTCTTATTAGAAATGTTTATTATTATCATAGCATTTGCGATTGCACTTCTAGCTTGGACGATCTTTAGAGAAAGTTTATCGGCCCATCGTTTATATTTGGGGTCATTGTTTTATGTGGTTGCAATCCTTGAAATGTGGCATATGCTTACATATAATGGGATGCCTTTTTTCATGATGGAAAGCTCGATTCCTAGGGCGACATGGTTTTGGCTTTTAGCTCGATTGACGGAAGCAGTCGGTTTACTAGCCATTTTTCTAATGAAAGATCAGCCAATCCATTCAAGTTATCGAAAAATGGTGTTTTTATTAGCTAATCTATACCTTGTTATTACTGTGCTAGTGATTGAAACACAAATCAATTTATTACCGACACTTGTTGTAGAAGGGCAAGGTACAACGACGTTTAAAAATGCTTTAGAATATGTGGTCATCTTTCTACTGATGTGTACAATTGTTGTATTATTAACGCGTTATCGGAAAGATAAACAATTGGCGACATTGTACATCATTTCTGCACTAGAATTATTTATACTAAGTGAATTCACGTTTACGTTATATCAAAGTGTAAACGATGTCACGAATATGTTAGGTCATGCTTATAAGGTAATAGGTGTTTATTTCCTATATAAAGGTATCTATGTTACAACAATTGAAGAGCCTTATCAAAAGCGGAAGCAAGCAGAGCAGTCCTTGAAAGAAAGTGAACAAAGGTACCGTAGTTTAGTAGATGTTTCTCCTGATGCGATTGTTGTGCATTACCATAATAAAATTCTATATTGTAATCAGAACTTTAAAGAACTTGTGGAAGAAGACCGCGATCTCGTCGGTACCACGATCTTAAGTTATTTATCAGATGAAGATGAAGAGACATTCCAATCGCAGGTGTTAAGTATGGGGGAACACGGTACTTATGGACCTTCAGAGCGAAGGTATATTACGGCTACGGGTAAGGAAGTTTATGTTGAAGTAAAAGCGGCATCGATTCGTTTTCAAGGAAAAGATGCCATTATTGCCAATGTCCGTAATATTTCTGATCGCAAACAACTAGAGTGGCAAATTGAAGAAAGTGAAATGCGGTATAAATCCTTATTTGATTACAACCAAAATGCGAGTTTTGTGTTGGATATGGAGGGACACTTTGTTAATGGTAACCATGCTGCAGAACGTACGCTAGGGTACTCGAAAAAAGAGTTAATCGGCAGTTCATGGATACCGCTCGTAAAAAAAAGCGAACTCCCTAAAACAACGGAACACTTCTCTAAAGTAATGGAAGGAAGTGCGGCAAACTTTGAAACAATCATTATGTCCAAAGAGGGAAGGGAAGTTCACCTGTATATTAACGCAGCGCCAATCATTGTCAAAAACGAGATTACCGGCGTGATTGGGGTAGCGCAAGATGTGACACAGCAAAAACTTGCAGAAAAAGAATTGAAAGAAAGTGAAGAACGCTATCGTCAATTAATTGAGTTATATCCAGATGGTTTGTATGTTCACGATCATGACCAAATCCTATATGTCAATGATCGAGCCGTCGAGCTATTAGGTGGTGAAAACAAACAACAGATACTCAAGAAATCGATCATCGATTTTCTTCCCGATGAAAAACAGCATGAAATAAGACTTAAATTAAAAACGATTCTTTATGAGGGTTACCCCTCACCAAAAAGCACGGAGATTGAATTCATAACATTAACTGGCGAGAAAATAATTGCTGAAATTGGTACTGCACGAATCACGTATAATGGAAAATCAGCTCTATTAGTCAGTTTTCGTGATATTACCAAACGTAAAGAACAGGAAGAAAAGTTACAAAAAGCCAATCAATTATTACGAAATTTTTCCAATGTAGATGGGCTGACAGGTGTTTATAATCGTCGCTATTTTGATCAAACATTAGAAACAGAATGGGAACGAGCTCATAGGTACGGGCGAAGTGTATCACTCATTATGGTCGATATCGATCAATTTAAAAACTATAACGATACGTATGGGCACCTTCAAGGTGATGAATGTCTTAAAATGGTTACCAAAACGATTCAAACTTGTTTGCAGCGGCCAACAGATGTTTTGGCAAGGTATGGCGGGGAAGAATTTGCGATTATTTTACCCGAAACGAATCAGCAAGGGGCTTGTTATATAGGAGAGAGAGTACGAAAAGAAATTAATTCACAAAACATTCCACATGAATCATCGGAGATCAAAACCAATGTAACGGTTAGCATTGGAATTGCGACATTAATCCCTTCTGATGATTTGAGCCCTACCAACTTAATTGAAATGGCCGATGTGGCTCTGTATAAAGCAAAAAATAGAGGGAAAAATCGTGTGGAAGAATATACGCTTTCAGGTAAAATGCCTGGAATTGATCAATATTTACGTGATGTGGATCTATCAAAATAATAAATTTTTTCACCAAAATAGTGACAGAAGTGTTAAACTGTTTACAAATAAATTATTGTAAACTAGTTTTTCAAGGAGTTGATGATGCATGAGTGAATCTAACCATGTCATAGAGACTGGATTCTTCGGTGAGTTTGGTGGTAGTTATATTCCAGTCGATTTACAAAAAGTTCTCACGAAACTAGCGGATGAATTTGACAAGTATCGAGATGACCCACAATTTAAAGAAGAGTATAACTATTATTTACGATCGTTTGTCGGACGAGAAAATCCATTAACGTATGCAAGCAACCTTACCGAAAAAGTTGGTGGGGCTAAGATTTATTTAAAACGGGAGGACCTTAATCATACAGGGGCCCACAAGATCAACAATGTAATTGGACAAATTTTATTAGCGAAGCGGATGGGTGCCAAACGTATTATCGCAGAAACAGGCGCGGGTCAACATGGGGTGGCAACGGCAACTGCTTGTGCGATGTTTGGGATTCCTTGTACAATTTACATGGGAAAAGTGGATATGGAGCGACAAGCCTTAAATGTATTTCGAATGGAATTATTAGGTGCCAAAGTTGTTCCAGTAGATACAGGTGAAGCACGCTTGAAAGATGCAGTTGATCTAGCGTTAAAGGATCTTGTCGACAATTATAAGGATACGTTCTATTTAATTGGCTCAGCTGTTGGGCCACACCCATATCCATCAATCGTTAAACACTTTCAATCTATTATTAGTGAAGAATCGAAGCAACAAATGCTAGCGCAGGAAGGGAAGCTACCTACTGCAGTTGTTGCAGCTGTTGGTGGGGGAAGTAATGCGATTGGGGCATTTGCCAATTATATCAAGGATGAGAGTGTCCGGTTAATTGGTGTAGAACCAACAGAAGCTGCACCAATTTCTGAAGGGGTCCCTGCTGTTCTTCATGGATTTAAATCGTTCACATTGTTAGATGACGATCATCAACCCCAATCAACCAACTCAATCGCAGCTGGATTAGACTATCCTGGTGTTGGCCCAGAACACAGTTATTTAAAAACAAGCGGACGAGCTGAATATGTGACGATTAGCGGACAAGAAGCATTGGAAGCATTCCAAGAATTATCTCGTACGGAGGGTATTATCCCAGCCCTAGAAAGCGCTCATGCAGTTGCATATGCGATGAAATTGGCTAAGACAATGGCAAAACAAAATGCGATTCTCGTTAATCTATCTGGACGAGGCGATAAAGATGTTGACCAAGTATATGAAATGTTGCGAAAATAGCGATCAAGAGCGAGGGTATACCTCTCGCTTTTTATTTGTAATTAAATGAATTCCAATGTAAGAAAGCAAATTACGTAAAGTTATTGCGTACAATATAATGTAACGGCAACACAAAGGGTAAAAAAACATACGAAAAACAGTCTTTAATGTTAACAAGCCTACATTACTACAACACTACTTATGTAAGGAGAGATTGGATGAAGTTAGGGTTTGATATTGATGACACATTAATTAATTTACGTGAACACGCCTTTCATATTTATAATAAAAAGCTACAACAAAATGTTCCAGTGGAGAAGTTTCATGAGTTAGATTGTGTGGAAATTCATTCTTTATTTGGTCTAACCGGTCAACAAGGAAAGGATATGTGGCATCGTTCAAAAGAGGATATTTATTATACCTCATGCCCAGCCTATCCTAAGGCAATTGATATATTAACAAAATTGACTCAACAAGGACATGAAATCTATTATATTACGGCACGACCAAAAATTCATGGAGAACGAACCAAACAATGGATGAAACAGCAGGGTTTTCCTGTTTGTGATGAAAGATTTTATTATGGCATGTTGGATGCTGAGAAAGTAGAAATCATTAAGCAGTTACAACTCGATTATTATTTTGATGATAAACCAGCCGTTCTTCAAACCTTGCTTGAAGAATCTGTAAATGTATATGTGAAGGATCAATCGTATAACCGTCATCTTGATTTACCACGCATTGTAGAATGGGAAGAATTAGAAGAAATTCTTACGCAACATGAAAGTTAATGTTGTGTAAATAAGTATAAAAAAATCGAACCAATACTGTTTTTTTTCAAGGATCTGATTTATACTTTGATTGGGAATATTATACAAAATGAATAATTACAGATTGTTAGAATGGAATAGAATAGCTAAAAGGAAGGTAATAAAGTGAATTTAACAAATAGAAAGAAAAAGGTGTTTGTTCTAGGTGGGGATGGTTTTTGTGGTTGGCCAACGAGCTTACATCTATCCAACTTAGGACATGAAGTGACTATTATCGATAATCTATCAAGACGAAATATTGATAATGAATTAGAAGCAGAATCATTAACACCGATCCAGCCTATCGGAACTAGATTAAAAGTATGGGAAGAAGTTTCAGGGAATAAAATTGGATTCTATAATGTCAATCTTGCGGAAGATTATGAACAACTATTGCACCTGTTGAAAACGGAAAAACCTGATGCAATTGTTCATTTTGCTGAACAACGTTCTGCTCCATATTCGATGAAATCATCGAAACATAAGCGCTATACGGTCAACAACAATATGAATGTGACCCACAATGTGTTATGTGCGATGGTGGAATCAGGTTTAGATAGTCACCTTGTCCACTTAGGAACAATGGGTGTCTATGGATATGGAACAGCTGGGATGAAGATTCCAGAAGGTTATTTAGATATTGAAGTAAAAGCAGAAACAGGGGAAAGAATTGAACAACAAATTCTTTATCCAACCAATCCCGGCTCAATTTATCATATGACGAAATCACAAGATCAACTTCTGTTCCAGTATTATAATAAAAATGATAATTTAAGAATCACGGACTTGCACCAAGGGATTGTTTGGGGTACGAATACGAAAGAAACGAATCTGGATGAACGCTTAATCAACCGTTTTGATTATGATGGGGATTATGGAACCGTGTTGAATCGATTCTTAATGCAAGCGGCAGTTGGTTATCCAATCACAGTTCATGGTACTGGTGGGCAAACGCGTGCCTTTATTCATATTCAAGATACAGTTCGTTGTATTGAACTGGCGCTTGAAAATGCACCAACGCGTGATGAACGCGTGATGATTTTTAACCAAATGACAGAAACACATCGTGTCAACGATTTGGCAAAATTGGTAAGTGAGATGACAGACGGAGATATTGCCTATGTATCCAATCCTCGTAAAGAAGCAGCTGAAAACGAGTTGCACGTTAAAAATGACTTATTCCTATCAAAAGGATTAAAACCAACAACATTACAAGAAGGCTTATTACGAGAAGTAACGGATATCGCGAAGCAATATGCATACCGAGCAGATCATTCGAAAATACCAGCAACAAGTACATGGACCAAAGAACAAAAACCAGGTATACCTGAATAACCAGAGTCAGCTCTCTTTGTGGACAGAAGTTCACGAGTTGGGCTGACTTTTTCTTTCACTTTGGAAAAAAGTGACATATATCACTGTTTTTCTGTTTTGACTATGTTTACATATACATATAGGCACTATATACAGTGTCTTGGGTAAAATTAAATACGATATGTTGTATCATCTTCATTAAGATGCTGTTTGGCAGCTTAATAGGGAATCTGGTGTAAATCCAGAACTGCCCCCGCAACTGTAAGCGTGGACGAAATGGGATACCACTTTATGTGAAGCATAAGGGAAGGTCCAAAGTAGGTTGATGCGCGAGTCAGGAGACCTGTCTTGATGAAGTAAGTTTCAACACTCTTCGGGGAGTAAGAGTATGGAACGATAGTAATAGTTTTTATTTTTCTATTTTCTGTCGTCCTACTCGCTCCCATGATTGGGAGCTTTTTTTATGTTCTAGAACAACGCTACATATAAAAATGCGTGAGGAGGTGCGATCATTTAGCAAATGAGCAAATATTGAACGGCTATAGTTAAAAAAAGGAGTGGTGACGATGTTTGAAAACGCAGAACACATCATTGATAAGTTCACATCAAAGGATGATGACAAAAAGGTTGATTATTTAAAAAGGGAAAACAGTAATTTTGTTTATTCGCTTCCATTGTTACGACATAATATGAACAACTTCAATGAAGAAGCATACTTATTCTCGCACATTTTGCCAGATCGAATAAAAGAATTATATGATGAAGGGATTGTCTATGTTCATGATAAACAACTTGCACCATATTGTGTGTCGATTAGTTGTTTAGATATTGCAACAAAAGGAATTCCTTCTCTAGCTAAAAACATGATTACATCCAAACCGACAAGTCGGTTGTCGATTTTACTTAGGCATTTTAGCAATGTGGTGACATTGATTTCCCAACAAGTTTCAGGTGCTGTTATGCTTGCACAGTTGTCAACGATTGCTGCATCTTACCTATATGATGAGGAAAAGAAAGGCATTACCTATACAGATGATACGTTAAGACAGCTTTTTCAAAGTTTAATATGGGAACTAAATATGCCATTGCGTTCTGGTGCGCAAAGTAGTTTTTCCAATATAACATTAGAATTTGGAAAACCATCTGAAGAGATTAAAGATGAATATATGGTAATCGGTGGTACGCCGCGCTCGATCCAGTATAAAGATATTCCAAGTGTTTATTTTGATCGGATTAATCAAGCAATCATAGACGTCATGAGTGAAGGGACAGGCAATGATGGCATTCCATTTACTTTTCCATTAATCACCGTGCAAGTTGATGATGATTTTAATAGTACCAATCCGATGTTCTTAGAGTTGCTCGACAAAATGTACCACTGGGGTGGCGTGTATTTTGAAAACTTTAAGACGAAACCTTTCGAAGATCCATACTATAAAGCATTGAATCCAACGATTGAGGCGAAAGATCCTGAAGTAACCAGAAGTTTATGCTGTCGTTTGCAAATCAATATGGAGACATTATCTAAAGCGGGCGGTGGCGTATTTGGTTCCTCGACAGGCTCGACTGGTGCCGTGCAAGTGTTAAATTTAAATATGAATCGCTTACTGATGGAGTTTGGTCACAATTCAAATTTAATAAAACAGAAGATTCGAGAATACATGGAGGTCATGCAAGAAGCGCATCTGGCAAAAAGAGAATGGTTGGAGCGAAATAAAGACCTTTATCCAACATTTTTTGCCTACAATAAAAATCTAAAAAACTATTTCAATGTTTTTGCTGTTACGGGAATGAATGAAGGCCTCATCAATGTTGGCTATCCACACGGAATAAAAGATTCACAAGGAAAATTAGTTGCCCATGAGTTGATGCAGTATATAACAGCAATCATCAATGAATTTATTGTACGCGATAAGGTAGCATGTGGGATCGAGTATGCACCAGCGGAAAATGCAGCAATTAAATTAGCTCGACATGATGTCAAATGGGCGAAAGAACACGGGCGTGACATTTTTGTGCAAGGAGAAGGGGAAAATCCTTATTTAACAAGTGGATGTATGACGCCATTTTCTGAGGAAGATTTCTTGGATCAATTAGAAAATAGTGCAGAATTTCAGGGGTATGCTACATCAGGAAGTGTATTGCACCATTTCTTAGAGTCTAAAGTTTCTCCAGAAAAACTTGTTACCTATTTAGATAAGATTTTTGAAAAACCAATTAATTATATCACCCTAACCCCAACGATTACTTCGTGTATGGATTGTGGGCAGAAAATTGTAGCAGCCGATGGCAAATCGATTCATTGTTGTCCAACCTGTCATTCGGTCGACATTGCTACCTTTAGTCGGGTGATTGGCTATTTGAAAATGATTGCGAGAAACAATCTCCATGTCGATGACAATGGTTATTATCAAGGAAAATATAATTTCTGGTCAAAAGCGAGACGCCACGATTGGACTGTCCGTAAACGGTTGAAAGATGAAACAATGGAGGAGGTTGTACAGCAATAAAGAAAGGGGGACATTGCCTCCGTTTCCAATTGCTCATTATGAAATTTTACAAAAACTTCATTCGAACATTTAACGATTTACCAGGACATACAACATTATTAATTCATTCCTTATCAGGTTGTCTGTTCCATTGTTTCGGTTGTCATAACTATGATGAAATCGTAGCACAGACACCGAAAGAATATAAGACGAAAGAAGGCTTATACACCTATTTAGAAAAAAGTGGTTATTTAGTTGATGCAGTGATGTTTAGTGGCGGAGAATTTCTAATCGATAAGATAGAAGAAATTGAAGATTTGCTTAAGAATGTGAGAGCACGATTTGATGGGAAAATTATTGTAACAACGTGTGGGGTTTATTGTGACAAAGTGAAACATTTGTTTAGAAAAGACTTAGTAGATGGTATCCATATTGATATGAAATTGCCTTATCATGTACTTGATGTGGATGCTGATCAGCAGATTTTTAAAGATATTATGGGGATTACACCTACAGAGAAATTGGTGGACAATTTACTAGATAGTATCGATACCGTTATCAAGCATAATTCTGAACTTGATCAAGTACGTACCGTTCAATACCCGATTCTAAGTGACGCTTTTTTTGACGAAATTAAAAGCTATGTAAACAAACAAAAAGCTTACTATAATAGTAACGTTCCTTATTATTTAAATGAATTTCTCTATTCATAAAAGGGCAGACTCCCCATGAAAATGGTTGACCATGGGGAGTGCCCATTTCTTATCTAGAAAACTTCTCTCCTCATTCATTCTTCTTAGAAACAAATACCCCCAAATTAAGACGTCTGAAGCCCTTTAGGCAGACGGTACTTGTTATATCCTACAAAAGTTAACACAAACATACCAATCAAAAAGGCAATAAAATAGGGGGAAATTACATCACGAATGACCCCGGTCACAAATGAACTAGCAATGATGCCGAGAGAATAAATCGCCGACATAAAGCCATACGCTCGTCCGTGTACTTGTTTTGCAGCATAGTCTGTGATCGCAGCAGCCATGGCGGGCATGATTAAGCCAAAGAAAATCCCTACTACAAATAATAGCGCAGCCAATGGCAATGTCGTGCTAAATAAGGCGAATAACGTCATTGACATTCCGAACAAGCCAACCATTAATCGTTTCAGTGGATCAAACCGATTGATAAATAACATCGATAATGTCAAAAAGGTACCAAGACCCATATAACTAAACAGTTGCCCTGTGTTAAAAGTGGATACACCTTGTTCAACGGTTAAATATGGGATTTCGTAAATAATTACCCCATGAATATACATAACAGCAAAACCGATTAAATAAATCATTTGTAAAGCAGGATTGTTTAAAATTTGGGTCAAGCGAACGGTAGAGCGATTCTTTTTCACAACCATCACTTGCTGTTTTTCTCCGAGAAATTTCACTGTGTATATTCCAATTACAACCATCGAAGCCCCAATAAAAAAATAGGTGTTTACATATCCGATTATCCCAACTAATTTTCCACCAATAAGTGGTGCAATAATTCCTGCAATCGTCGTTAGCATTCCGTTGATGGCAATATTCTTCCCTTGTTGATTACTGTTTTTTGCATAGGCGGATAATAAGGTTAAAGATGCTGGTAGAAAGAATCCTAATGCCAAACCATTTAATCCATGGAAAATTAATAATTCAACCGAATCAGAAGCTAGTCCGTGAGCGATGAAAAAACCACTGGAAGCAAATAATGGCAAGATAATAAATAACTTTTTTCCAAACCTGTCAACTAAAGGCCCGACAATTAAATTTCCTGATAAATTTGCAAACGACGTGACACTAAGAATAACACCGATTAAGACACTTGATGCCCCGAATGCAGCGGCATAAGGTGTGAAAATCGGAATTTGCATGCGCATCACTAAACTAATAAAAAACATGATGATAAAGATGTGTATCTTTCCTGTCGCCTGTTCTCTCATTGTTTTCACCTCAACAACCAACTTATGCAACAGTTGTTAAAAATAGACGAGCAATCAAAACGACATTTCGTGCCCGCGCAGGAAGGAAACCACGCTGGGAGGGCACGGAAACTCCCTAATTTTTCCCGTTCACCTAGCGATTTTATGAAAACAACTATTGATGCTTGCTAATTTTTGCATAATAACCAAAAGGTGGGAAAATATAACTCGTGATGAATAGTTGGTTAGGAGGGGTAGTGCATGAAACATAATTTCTCTTATTTATTAAATAAATGGCGACAGAAGAAAAAGAAATCTGCTGCCGTTAACAATATCCCCTCTGATCAAACAACATTGGAAAAAAAGCTACAAGATACGGTTCATTCGGTAAGGTCTAGTTTAGGAGAAAGTTCTGATTTCGTTGTACGGAATTTTAAAGTAGGGAACAACCAAACAATAAAGGCTGCTTTATTATATATGGATGGATTGGCTGATAAGAGTTTTATTCAGAATTTCATCATGGAAACATTAATGGTAGATACTGAACTGGAGGAAATTTCAGGGAAAGACATTTCGAATGATTCGGGGCAATCAACATCAGTGTCTGTTAGCGGTAAGCAGGGGGATTTTTTTAAGCAATTCAAAGATCGTATTGTAGCCAATAGTGAAGTGTCTGAAATAAACAGTTATGAATCCTTGTTTCAATATCTCTTAGCGGGTGATTCCATCCTTCTATTGGATGGGTATGTTAAGGGATTCGCAATTGGTTCAAAGGGATATGAAAGTCGAGGGGTGCAAGAACCATCCTCCCAGACCGTCGTTAGGGGGCCAAAGGATGGATTTTCTGAGGTGTTGAGGACCAATACCTCTCTCATCCGCAGGAGAATAAAGGATCCAAATTTATGGGTTGAAAATAAAGTGATTGGCAAGAAAACCAATACAGATGTTGCTATTTGTTATATCAATGGGGTTGTCAATGAAAAAGTGGTGCAAGAAGTAAAGCAAAGACTAGATAAAGTAGATATTGATGCGATTTTAGAAAGTGGTTATATCGAGGAAACGATTCAAGATGAAACATTCACACCGTTTCCAACCATTTATAATACGGAAAGACCCGATACGATTTGTGCAGGTCTGTTAGAAGGAAGAGTTGCGATCATGGTGGACGGCACACCGTTTGTGCTGTTGGTCCCTGCTTTGTTTGTTCACTTTTTTCAATCAAGTGAAGATTACTATCAGCGCTCTGACGTTGGTACGCTCGTTCGGCTCCTTCGTTATCTCTGTTTCTTTCTAGCCTTGCTGACACCAGCGTCTTATATTGCACTGACTACATTTCATCAAGAAATGATTCCGACCCAATTGTTAGTCAGTCTTGCTGCCCAACGGGAAGGGGTGCCATTTCCGGCTTATGTGGAAGCTTTGCTGATGGAGATCACCTTTGAGATCTTACGAGAAGCGGGAACACGAATGCCTCGAGCAGTTGGCAATGCGATTTCAATTGTCGGTGCCCTAGTATTAGGGCAAGCAGCAGTTGAAGCGGGAATTGTTTCGTCAGCAATGGTAATTGTTGTGTCCCTAACCGCCATTAGTAGTTTTGTTTCGCCGACTTTTAATATGGCCATCTCAGTACGAATTTTAAGGTTTGGCTTTATGACGTTAGCAGCTATGTTCGGACTTGTGGGCATTATTTTAGGTTTAATTGTTATGGTGTTGCATCTAACGAGTTTACGGTCGTTTGGCATTCCTTATCTTGCTCCGATGGGACCGTTTATCCCAAGTGATCAGAAAGACGCGTTGGTGCGAATGCCTTTTTGGAATTTGCGTAATCGACCTAAATTAATAAACCAAACAGACCTGGAACGAGAAGATACGCCGTCACCAAAACCACCATCTACGAAGCAATAACATGTCAGATAGAGTGAGGATTGATTATGGTTAAAAAGCTAAAAATAGTTTGTGTAATCATCATCTTCATACTATTTCTAACCGCTTGTTGGGATGCAAATGAATTAACGGATTTAGCACTTGCAACAGCACTGGCGATTGATCAAGAAGATGACCAGATCAAACTGACGGTACAAGTAATAAATCCAGACGAAATTGCAGGAAACAATTTTACGAATCGAACGGCTGTCTCTACGTATTCCAGTACAGGGGAGACGGTGTTTGAAGCACTCAGAAAGTTGACCACGATTGCACCTAGAAAAGTTTATTTGTCGCATATTCACGTCATTGTAATTGGAGAAGCACTCGCAGAAGCTGGAATTGCTCGCAACTTAGATTTTATTTCTCGTGACCATGAAATGCGAGCAGATTTTCATTTAGCGATTGCTCGAGGGCATACAGCAGCAGAAGCGATTAACATATTAACCCCTTTAGAAAAGATTTCTGCTGAGAAACTGGCTTCGAGCATAGAATCCTCTCAACAAGCCTGGGCAAAAACAAAAAAGGTGAGTCTTGATGTACTGCTTTCATCAATATCTTCTAAAGGAAAGGAAGCTGTATTAACTGGAGTAGACATCATTGGTGACCCTAATCAAGGGAATAAACTCGATAATGTAGAAGCAGTTCACTCTCCTACCTTTGTGAAGGTGGATACGGTAGGTGTTTTTAAAAATGATCAATTAGTAGGTTGGTTAAGTGGAGATGATAGCAAGGGCTTGAATTACGTCATAAATGAAGTGGAGAGTACGGTTGAAGAAACAGCGTGTGAGGAGGGGGACGACAAAAAAGTAGTAGCCGAAGTAATCAAAAGTAATACAAAAATGGAAGGTAAGTTCAAAAATGACACACCAACGGTTGCCATAGATATAAAGACAGAAGCAAATATTGGTGACGTAGAATGTGGAATAGATATTACTGATCCAAGTAACTTTGAAAAAATTGAAAAACAATTGGGTAAAGAAATAGAGCAATTAATAAAAGACAGTATTGATCAAGCGAAAGAATTGGAGAGTGATATTTTTGGGTTTGGGGAAGTGATTAGTCGTTCAAACTATAAAAGATGGAAGGAGATCGAAGGCCGGTGGAGCGACGTCTTCGTACAACAATTGCAAACGGAAGTGAATGTCGATGTTACATTACGCAGAACTGGAACGGTTACCCAATCATTCCAAAAAGAGATAGAAGAGAAAAAGAAAAAGGATGAACAGTAAAATGATCAAAGTCATTGGTGTTCTCGTTGCTTCAGCCGTAGTGTATAAGCTGGATTATCCAACGGTGAAAAAGAGTAAATCAAATCGGGATAAATTTGTGTACTGGATTTTCTTTTTATTTGTCGTAGGTATAATGATTTTATATGTCCTAGAAGTACCCTTTCCAAATCCTACAGAATGGATCAAGCAAGTTTATAAGCCTGTTGGAGAACCGTACAAGCAACTTGTCGAGCGAATCGTGAACCAATAAGGGAGTGAATGATAGTGCTTCATCAAGAAAAAATAAGTGTGCGACAATTTACAATTCTGGTTTTTATGTACACATTGGGTACATCCGTCATTTATCTCCCTTCACTCGTGGCAAGCTATGGGAAGGAGAATGGTTGGATATCTGTCCTCGGTTCTAGTCTAATTGGATTTGGTGTTGTATTTATATTAAATAAAATTGCACAACTTGATGAGAAAAAACATTTGTTTGAGTTGCTTGAATTTATATTTGGAAAATGGATTGGCAGAATTATTTCGGTGCTGATCCTAATGTTTGTAATCTATCTACTAGCAACCAATCTTAGGCAAATCGGTGATTTTATTACCACGCAAGTGATGGTTCAAACCCCCATTTACGTGATTATGATTATCTTTATTCTTGTTAGTCTGTTTGCCGTGAAACTCGGCTTAGAAGTAATCGGTCGAACGAGTGAGATTTTTTTTCCTTATGCACTGTTCTCCTTGATCCTGTTAATAGTATTGGTCGCTCCTCAAGCAGATTTTTCTAACATCCAACCTCTATTCCGTGAAAATATCGCTGGTGCTTTTTTAGCTGTGTTTCCAGCAAGTGAAGTTCCTTATTTTCAGTTATTCGTTTTTCTTGCAATTTTTCCATCCGTAAACAAACCAGATAAAGCAAAGAAAGGGTTTTACATTGGGGTTGCCTTAGGTTCTTTTATCTTATTCATAATAACGTTTATGGCATTGATGGTGTTAGGACCTGATTTCACAGCGCGAAATCAGTATCCTACCTATATTTTAGGTAAAAAAATTAGTATCGCTGAGTTTATTGAACGAATCGAGATTCTTGTAGCAATTGCTTGGTTTTTTAGTATCTTTTTCAAATTAACGATTAATTTTTATGCACTATCTTTAGGGGTTAGCTATCTTTTAAAATTGAAAAGTGTGCAAACCTTGACAACGCCAATTGCCTTTTTCGTTGTCATCTTAGGCATCATTTTATTTCCGAACATCATCTACTTTATGGATTTTTCCCAATTCTATTGGCCTTTCTTTGCAATCACGTTCGGCCTGTTTATCCCCCTACTCATGTTACTCATTGGAATGATAAAGAAAAGGAAACAAGGGAATGGGAGTCAGACCCCCTCCTAGGTTGACGAGCAAACTTGTCGTCACCTATAATGGAGGGGTTGTAAGTGACAATGTGTCATGTCGAATGTGCAATAAATGTTTCTAATTGTTTAGAGAATAGATCGTGATAGGAAACATGTCCTTACCATATAATGGTTGTAGATGCATATTGACAAGTGCAGAGGAGGAACTGATGTGCAGTGGTATCTTAAAGTAATAAAAAATTATGCTGAATTTGGCGGAAGAGCGCGTCGTACGGAATATTGGATGTTCACGTTGGTCAATGCAGTGATTGTATTTCTATTGTCTATGCTTGAGTCAATCGCTGGAATAATGGGGATTGTGACGTTTCTTTATTCATTAGCAGTATTGATCCCATCGCTAGCGGTAGTTGTTCGACGACTACATGATAGTGGTCGAACGGGTTGGTGGATCCTCGTTTCGTTAATTCCGATCGTCGGGGGAATTGTTATTTTAGTGTTTATGTGCCTGGATAGTGAACAAGGCGACAATGAATACGGACCAAACCCGAAATTTGAAGGAGAATGGTAACGAGTAGCTATGATAGTACATGGCTTATACGATCGAGTGAACGTCTAATGTTTAACTAAATAGATAACAAAAGCTAAAACAAAAACCTCCTAATGATAGGAGGTTTTTCTAGTTTAAATAGTATTATAGCTTAGCCTTAATATATGTAAGTTTTTAGTCTATTTTCTATTTCTAGGTGTTCGGCTAGGGTGACTTAGACCGTGCATAGGTCGTTTGTTTGATCGTGAATATCTCGATGATGTAATTCGTCACTTAATAATTGAATAAAATAGTCGTCTAAATCTAATTCTAACGCTTTTTCGTATGCATCAATTAACAAATCATCACTTAAATAATTCATTGCCAGTAAGTCCCCCATTTGAAAAAATTCCTCTACATATCTAATATTTTTAACTATGATATAGATTAGCAAAGCGGACGTCACATTACAAGACCTTATGTCGATAAAGTTTGACTTTTTTGTTAACTTTTCCCTGTTTTTTAGAAGAATGAATCGAAGCTATTGAAAAAATATGTACAAAAAGTCGAAATATGTTGAAAAATATTTGTGCTTCACGTATTCTTATGGTAGAAACTGACAATAGTAATAACACTACCTAACTATGATCAAAGGAAACGATGATGATAGTTTTTTTGATGATAGAAAAAGAAAAAGGGAAAAGGAAGTAAAACATGAAAATTAATGTATTTAAGAATCCTTCATTGCTAACAGAAGGTATTGTTAGTTTGTTACAAGAGCGATTTTCAAAGCAGACAAAAGCATACGCTTCAAATAACATTGAATCACCAATCAGTCACCATCCACTTGCGGATTTACTCATTGTGGATTTGGATGTTGATGTTGACCTATTTCAGATTATTAATTTATATCAAACAAATCATAAAAAGATTATTGCCTGGACATCAGATGTGGAACATCCTGATTTACAACAAGTATTTAAACTAAAGCTTGATGGATATTTTTACAATAGTATGGATTTACAGGAGTTTGAATCAGCAATGGAGCAGATTATAAATGGAGGTACCTATATTCATTCCAAGCTATCCTCCCATTTATTAGGATGCTATGCAAACGAACACCAACCAAAGCAACCAAATGGTATTTTCTCTAGTCGCGAGTGGGAAGTAATTGAATACCTTGGAAAAGGGTATAAAAATGATCAAATTGCTAATGCAATGTTCATTTCCGAACGTACGGTAAAAAATTATGTTAGTACGATTATGAAAAAGATGGATGTATGTGACCGTACGAATGTGGTTTTGACTGCGTTGAAAAACAAGTGGATACAGATTTAATATCTCAATAAATAGTGCCAGATAGTGTAAGTGACAGCAAAGCATCCGAGCGAACCGCCGATGCAATTGTGGATTATTTTAATGAATAGAGCGCTACTTAGGGTAGTGCTCTTTTTTATAATTAAGGTTGCGCGTAAGTTTATGCCAGATACGCGCAAGTCCGAGTATTTTGCGCGTAAGTTTATGTCAGATCCGCGCAAGTCCAGGTAGTTTGCGCGTAAGTTTATGCCAGATACGCGCAAGTCCGAGTATTTTGCGCGTAAGTTTATGTCAGATACGCGCAAGTTCGAGCATTTTGCGCGTAAGTTTATGCCAGATCCGCGCAAGTCCGGGTATGTTGCGCGCAAGTTTATGCCAGATACGCGCAAGTCCGAGAGCTAGATTGATAGCATTGATTCTTGCAAATTGTATAACAACAAAAGTATTGGTTTTTTTATCAAAGATAATGCTCATGGTTGATTTGTCGAAAAAGCCAAAAAGCAGCATAAATTATGTCTATTTTTGTTGAAAGTGTTGGAAAATTGTAAAAAGATGTTATAATTAAAATGAATAATATAGGTTTTTACGACAATGGCAAACTTATCGAAAGGTAAGGACGCAAAACCACGGGCCTAAAGCTTTCCGAGCTATGGTCGCCGGGCTACCGAAGAAAACGTCCCTATTAAGGTGAACCAAGTTTTTCTTTGGTTCACCTTTTTTTACACTAAAAACTATGATCTATAGTTATTGTAAGGACTATGTGTTTTTAGTTATTTAATAAACTATATGCCCGTTTGGGTGATTGTAGTCCTGACAACTGAGAAACTTAGTAATTGCTAAGTATGATTATCAACCATTTGTTACAAGCATGACTCTAGAAGTCTCTCTAATAAGTGTTGATAATGATTAACAATCAAAGTGGGAGTGGGCGAGTTTGTCGATAGAAAACTTTATCACAGCAGAGAGATTTTTTCATTTTTTTCAACCGATCTATCATCTTAATGGTAGGGAAAAAATAGGTTATGAAGCGTTACTGCGATCGGACAGTTATCCAAATCCAGAATATGTATTTGAAGCAGCAAAACAAGCTAACCTGCTTTATGCGTTAGATTCAGCATCTATTCAAAAAGCGGTATCATCTTACCAGGAGGATGGTTTTTCCAAAAAAGATGGGAAGGTGTTTGTTAATATCTTACCATCAACTATTTTACATCAAGATTTCCCAACATTTATTAGTCATACCAAGATGGAAAGTCATTTGAAGACACAACAAATTGTCTTAGAAATTTCTGAGACTGAAAATATAACCAATTATGATGCACTAAAAAAACGGATTTTGGAATTAAAAGCATTAGGTTTTCAAATAGCAATTGATGACTTTGGAAAAGGGTTTGCGAACATCCAAAACCTTATCGAGTTAGAAGCAGATTATTTAAAATTAGATCGTTATCTTGCTCAAGACTTGCATCAATCGAAACAAAAACAATCGTTTATTTCATTTTTTGTTAACTATTGTGAACAAAATGAAAGCCAATTGATCTTAGAAGGCTTGGAGACAGAAGCAGAAATGGAAGCAGCCCAATCACTAGGAATTTCCCTTGGACAAGGTTATTTCCTTTGTAGGCCTAGTCGATTGAAGGATATTGTATAAGAAAAATAGTATTGCAGTCCCAACAATCTATTTAGAAAGACGCTATTTGACTGATTGTTGTTTTTTAGTGCGTAGTTGCTGTATTATGTGACATAACCTTGTAATTTTAATTTGTACTATTCTGATTAAAATAAGTGTTACACCATCGCTACGGCAAAATACTCCGCTTTCCATGGGCACGGCCTCAGCTAACTTGGTAAAGAAAACCACTTTACCAAGTGGATCTTCAGCTCGTGCTGTTCCCATAGGACAAGGAAGGCTACGGCAGCGATACATCGCACGAAGAAAATCGGTCTTTATTTTCGAGGATCTCCGTATTTTGCCTTCGCTGTTGTGTGTTTTCTGATAAATGATAAGTGTATATACATAAAAATCTCAATTTAAACTTATCATCGGTGAGACCCCACAGTGAGGTACGAACGAGGACAAGGAAGGCTTCGGCAGCATTACATCGCACGCAGAAAATTGGTCTTTATTTTCAAGGAGACTCACCAGCCCCCACGGAAAGCGTAGTGTATTGCCGCAGCGTTAATTTAGCACTCATAATAATTAAGGGAGGAGAAGGAAACAGTTATGTCACATAATACAGCTTATATGTCATAAACAATATTCACTTTCCTTTTAGGAACCAGCATTATTTAAAAGAAGACTCATTTAATGTTATGATATAAAAGAAACGAGTGAACATTCTATCAATCAAGACGGAGCGAGCATATGAAATTATTAACATTAAATTGCCATTCATGGCAGGAAGAAAATCAAAGCGAAAAAATTGACCAATTAGCGAAAACAATTCACGACGGTTCCTATGACGTGATTGCTTTACAAGAGGTAAGTCAGTTGACTTCTTCTAAAAGACTCGACGGACAAGTTAAACAGGATAACTATGCTTATGTACTTCAGGAACGACTACATGCATTAGGTTCTGACAATTATCAATTTGTTTGGGATCTGGCACACCTTGCTCACTATGAACAGGTGTATGAGGAAGGAGTGGCGATAATGACCAAACATCCAATTCAAAATCAGGACTCCTTTTTTGTTAGTGATCAAACTGATTTATCCAGTGGAAAAACACGAAAGATTGTAGAAGTAACGATTGATTATGGGGGAAAAGCTTTCACATGCTACTCGTGTCACCTTGGTTGGTGGTATGATGAACTAGAACCTGCTCGCCATCAAATGGACCGGCTACTTCATCGTATTCCACAGCATGAGCTCTGTTTGTTAATGGGTGATTTTAATTGTGAAGCTTCCAAACGTGAAGAAGGTTATGATTATTTGCTTAAACAAGGATTACTAGATACCTATCAACTAGCCGAAGAAAAGGATACAGGCATTACGGTCGAAGGTAGTATTGCTGGTTGGGCTACAAGTAAAGCGGATAAGCGAATTGATTACATTTTTGTCAATCAAGAAATAGAGGTCAATCGATCCAATGTGATCTTTAATGGCGACAATCAGCCAGTTGTTTCGGATCATTATGGAGTTGAGGTCTACTGCAGTTTATAAGGATAAAAAATGCGCTTAAAGAGTTGAAATAAACAACTTTTTGAGCGTTTTTTACTTAGTGGGAGTATTCACTCAGTTTAACCATTTTTCAAAAGCGTAATGGCCTAGATTACATATGTATTATTGGATCACAATACAGGCTTGGCAGTTACTGACTTAATTTGTTTCATTTAGCTTAGAACATAATATAACTAAAAAACCCTTCAATTCAATATGAATGAAGAGTTTTTTTATAAGATGACGATCTTTATTTCAATTGTTAACAACAAATTTCTTCTTTTGCCATATCTACTAGCTGAGCATCATAGACTCCTGATAGAATTTTAGGGTGCAAGTCCGTTATATATGCTTGCACGTCTTTGCGTTGCAATTTTATATCACTTAAATAAAAATAAATAAATCCAACTTCTTGATCTAGAATCGTTACATGAATATCTTGATCCTGCTTTGTTGTTGCTACTAACCTAAGATTGTTGGCTTTTGGTGCCATTTCAAATTCGATCGTAATCTCCTCCTGATTTTTAATACTAGGTACAATCAATGTACTGTTAAAAATATAGCACAGGCTTAGAGAGAAGGAAAGTGTCAAATGTGGTATCTAGTAGTGTTCTAAGGCTACTAAGTTAGGTTGAAAAGAAATAAATGTATCGTTCTTTAAATAGTTCAACTATCCTTACATATATAGACCAATTATTGTTTGTGGTAATAGAAAATGGCAAAACGATGAACAATTTTTTCTGACCAAATTCCTTTCACTGTGAAATTTATGAATTTTATAGTATCATAAATCATATGTAAAAAGGTGTCAGAAATATCTAAATAGTTAAACTGTTGAACAAATTGTAAAAAATCAACAACAATAAAAAAACAAACTGCCACTAACCATGTTAGAAAAACTGTAGTAAATTTTATTTGCATTTTTGAGCAAGGGGGAATAAAGAGATGAAAAAAGTACTTGTTGCAAATCGAGGAGAAATTGCGATTCGGGTATTTCGTGCTTGTACCGAACTCGATATTCGAACAGTCGCGATTTATTCGGAAGAAGATACCGGCTCCTATCATCGGTACAAAGCAGATGAAGCGTACCTAGTTGGAAAAGGAAAAAAACCAATTGATGCTTACCTGGATATTGAAGGCATTATTGAGATTGCGAAATCTACTGATGTCGATGCGATTCATCCTGGATATGGTTTTCTGTCGGAAAATATTGAGTTTGCTAGACGTTGTGAACAAGAAGGCATTACGTTTGTTGGACCAACATCAACACAATTAGAAATGTTTGGGGATAAGGTCAAGGCAAGAGAACAAGCACTAAAAGCTAATATTCCAGTCATTCCAGGTAGCGATGGCCCTGTTAGCGGGTTGGATGAAGTGCGAGAGTTTGCTGAGAACTATGGCTTTCCTTTTATCATTAAAGCAGCCCTTGGTGGCGGCGGTCGCGGGATGCGTGTCGTACGCAGTATGGATGAATTAGAAGACAGTTACGACCGAGCCAAATCAGAAGCATTGGCGGCCTTTGGGGCTGATGATGTCTATTTGGAAAAATTCATTGAAAACCCGAAACATATTGAAGTGCAAATCTTAGGAGATCGTCAGGGGAATATTTTCCATCTGTATGAACGTGATTGTTCGATCCAACGACGCCATCAAAAGGTTGTAGAAATCGCACCAAGTGTTTCCTTGTCTGAAAAAGTAAGGAAGGGGATTGCTGATGCTGCTGTGCAATTAATGGAAAATGTGCAGTACATAAATGCTGGGACAGTTGAATTTCTTGTTCAAGGCAATGAGTTTTACTTTATTGAAGTCAATCCTCGTGTCCAAGTAGAACATACGATTACAGAGATGGTAACAGGGATTGACATTGTCCAGTCCCAATTAATGATTGCCGATGGCCACGCATTAGATGGCCCAAAGATCGATATTCCGAGTCAAGACTATATAAGAACGACTGGCTTTGCGATTCAGTCTCGTGTAACAACAGAAGATCCGCTTAATAACTTCATGCCTGATACTGGAAAAATTAAAGCGTATCGTTCTGGTGGCGGTTTTGGGGTTCGATTGGATGCAGGGAATGGATTCCAAGGTTCGGTGATCACACCGTATTATGACTCTTTATTAGTTAAAGTCTCAACATGGGCACTTAGCTTTGAACAAGCGGCAACGAAAATGCATCGGAATTTAAAAGAGTTCCGAATCAGAGGGATTAAAACGAATATTCCATTTTTAGAAAATGTGATTACACATCCGAACTTTTTAAATGGGGAGTATGATACATCGTTTATTGATTCCACACCAACACTGTTTGAGTTTCCTGAGACAAAAGACCGAGGAACCAAGATGTTAAATTATATTGGGCGTACTACCGTGAATGGGTTCCCTGGTGTGGATCAGCAAGAGAAACCAGTACTAGACGAACCGCGTGTTCCAAACTATCAGATGTCTGATACGATCCAAGCTGGAACCAAACAAATTTTAGATGACCAAGGACCTGAAGCACTAGCAACCTGGTTAAAGGATCAGAAACAAGTATTACTAACAGATACAACATTCAGAGATGCCCATCAGTCCTTGCTTGCAACTCGAATTCGATCAAAAGATTTAAATGAAATTACAAAACCAACAGCGGAATTGTTACCACAATTATTCTCTTTTGAGATGTGGGGTGGGGCTACCTTTGATGTTGCCTATCGTTTCTTAAAAGAAGATCCGTGGGAACGTCTTCGAGCGATGCGGAAACAAGCGCCAAATGTGTTATTCCAAATGTTACTACGGTCATCGAATGCCGTTGGGTATAAAAATTATCCAGATAATGTGATCCAAGCATTTGTTAATCATGCTGCTCAGGAAGGTATTGATGTGTTCCGAATTTTTGATAGCTTAAACTGGGTAGAAGGTATGAAACCTGCGATCGCTGCCGTTCGTGAAACAGGTAAAATAGCCGAAGCAGCGATTTGTTATACAGGTGACATTGATGATCCAAGCAGGCAAAAATATGATCTTTCCTATTATAAAGAAATTGCGAAAGAGCTGGAAGAAGCTGGTGCACACATGTTAAGCATAAAAGACATGGCAGGGCTTCTGAAACCACAAGCGGCTTATCGTCTCATTCGTGCATTGAAAGAAACAGTTGATCTACCAATTCGCTTGCATACCCATGATACGAGCGGAAATGGAATTCCGACATATACCCAAGCTATTGAAGCTGGCGTAGATGTAGTGGATGTCGCAATGAGCTCCATGGCTGGATTAACTTCACAGCCAAGCTTGAGTACGCTTTACTATGCGCTGCAAGGAAGTGAGCGTCAACCAAGCCTTGATATTGATGCGGTTGAACAGATCAACTATTATTGGGACGATGTTCGTAAACTTTATCAAGCATTTGAGTCTGGTTTGCAAGCACCTAATACAGAAGTGTATATGCATGAAATGCCAGGTGGACAGTATAGTAACTTGCAACAACAAGCAAAAGCTGTTGGATTAGGAGAACGATGGGATGAAGTGAAACGGATGTACCGTCGTGTTAACGACATGTTTGGAGATATTGTGAAAGTAACCCCATCTTCCAAAGTGGTTGGGGATATGGCCTTATACATGGTGCAAAACGAATTGACGGAAGAGGATATTTATGAACGTGGCGACCAATTAGATTTCCCATCGTCTGTTGTGGAATTATTCCAAGGGTATCTAGGTCAACCACATCAAGGTTTTCCGAAGAAATTGCAGGAAATCATTTTGAAAGGTCGAGAGCCATTAACTGTTCGTCCAGGGGAAAAGTTAGAGCCTGTTAATTTTGATGACTTGAAACAAGAACTAGGAGAAAAATTAAATCGTGAGGTTACGGACGAAGAGGCAATTAGTTATGCCTTATATCCAAAAGTGATCGAAGAATATTACGATTTCTTTGATGAATATGGTAATTTAGCCGTGCTTGACACCTTAACCTTCTTCTACGGCTTGCGGTTAGGGGAAGAAATTCATGTTGAAATTGAACAAGGTAAAACATTGGTTATCAAACTAATGTCAATTGGTCACCCACACGAAGACGGTACGAGAACAATCTATTTTGAATTGAACGGCCAACCACGTGAAGTGACGGTTAAAGATGAAAGTGTTCATGCTGAAGTTGACGTTAAACCAAAAGTGGACAAAAACAATCCAGATCATATCGGTGCGACCATGCCTGGTACGGTAATTGAAGTATTAGTAAACGAAGGCGAAAAAGTAAGCAAAGGCGACCATTTAATCATTACTGAAGCAATGAAAATGGAAACAACCATCCAAGCACCAAAAGATGGTACGGTTAAGAAGATTCATGTTGCGGGTGAAGATCCACTAGAGACGAATGATTTATTGATTGAATTATCTTAATATAGGATGCGAGCGCAAAGGCTGATTTTCTTAGAAAACGGCCTTTGCGTTTTTTGTGAAGAGGGCTGTCGTGTAGGGCTGTGCGGACATTTAATCCGTTAAATTAGCTGAAAACAGTAATGATGGAAGGTATGCGGACATTTGATTCTCTATTTGCTAGAAATTGAGCATAAATACCGTGAATGGATCAAATAAGGAACCAGATGTCCGCTGGCTCTTCCTACAGGCTACAATTATTGAAAATAAGGTATTGAATGTCCGCGCCAAAGTCAAAAAGTGATAAGTTTTGTGGTTCTGACATCTTTGTTACCATAACTTGTACTAGCTTTTTAGCAATTAATCTGGCTTGCAGGTTGAGGTACATAAACTTTTAAATAGGTAACGTCGTTCTATAACTGAACGACGTTACCTATTTGAAAGTGTTTTCCTCATAATCTAGAGGTGATAAACTAAGAGGGAAGAATGTAACGTAAGATGATTGGGGGATTAACGATGAAAATTAAACTTACAATCACAGTGGTTCTAGTGATCATCATAGCTGTTGCGTGGAACTACTATCCAAAACCATATACAAAAAACTTAAATGGCGTCTATTACCAGTTAGGGAATGAGGAAGTTCGAGAGCAGATAAAGATGCGTATCGATGGTAGATTACGGAATCCTTTATTTGGTAAAACAAGATTTGATGGAACGGTAGAATTTGAAGGGGAGGAGGTCCCTAGAGTTCCAGAGGATCGAGGGGAATTAGAATTATGGTTTGAGGATGGATATGGTTCGGTCGTATCGTTTGGTCGTACGCGTGCGGATGGTGTGCTTGAACCATCGATTTATTACTACGGAACTGTTTATAGTGACAATGATTTTTCTCAATTCACCATCGCCGTTTACTCTAGGGATACAGAAGATGAAGATAGGGGATCGTGGTCGGCAGCCGATGGGCTAATGATTACAGCTCCTGCAGAAGATCGTGAGCAAGCACTGAAAATCAATCAACAACTTTTCAACCAATATGAAAAAAATGGGAACAGCTTCATCTATGATCCTAGTGAATAATGAACAGTGATCATGAATAGCAACAACAAGAACTTGAAAAATGAACTAAACTTAACTATCCTCCAATTATATAAATGTATTCAAATTTAATAGGCGGTAACCTTAACTGACGGAGTTTTACTATTATAGTAGCACCTTGTTGGGCAAGGGGTCAGGATTTCACCTGTACTGTTGCCTTCTATTTTTGTTCACTGTTTGATCTTTTGAAATTCGCTACGTAACAGCCTCAGAGTTTTCCATTAACATGACTCGTATTTCTTTTTGTTGGGTTAACGCGCTTAGGTTAACAAGGAATCCTTTTCACCATCATGAAAAAATCACCCATATATTTCACATTACTGTCACTAGATGCAAAGTTTCTCGATATTTATTTTTTATACTTATTAAAAAAGTAGGTGAAAGAATGATGCATACAAGCATAATGTGGTGGTCGATGATTCTATTCTGGACTGCGCTATTTAGCTTTGGGATTTATTTAGTAAGCAATTTTGTGAGTGGTGGTAGTAAAAAAGATTCACCGTTTCATTATTTGAATGAAAGACTAGCGAAAGGAGAAATAGATGAAGAAGAATATAAAAGGATAAAGGCTATAATCAAACAGGAAAATTCAACAATTTAAGTGGAGTATAATGATAAGATCAAAATAGCAAATGGTCTTGTTTATGGCCTTGATTAAGGAGAAAAAATGTGAAAAATTTTACCGATATGATTAAACACTGGGATATAATTCTCATTCTCTTCTTTATCGTATTATCCTTTGTCCCTTTACTGATTTTTAGTTTTATTCAAGTAAGTCAATCATCGGAGCATGCAGTATATGAAGCCGCCATTACTGTAAACGATAGAGAGGTAGAACGGTTCAGGTTAACTGATCATCAAGGTGTAGAAAGATTACAAATACCGGAAGTAGATTGTAACCCAAGTGCTATAGAAGTCCAAGGCGAGCAAATACGTATAGAAAGCTCAACCTGCCCTGAGCAAATATGTGTTCAAACAGGCTATATTTCTAAACCTGGTAAGCCAATCGTTTGTATACCACATCAAGTTATTATCGAAATTGAATCAATAGATGAGGAGCAGCAGGAAGAAGTGATCATCAGTTCTTGAATAACTAAAATTTTCTTGAATCTCCCCACTATCTGCACATTTAACAGCTAGGCTGGATGTAGGTTTGAAAAATGGGAGGTAAAATGACGATGAAAATACGGCTACAAATATTTATAGCTTTATTGACTGTGGGATTACTATTTTTAGTTGGTTGCTCAGATAATGAAGCAGAAGGAAAGGAAGCATCCTTCTATGTTGCTAATGCAGGTGAGGGAACTATTTCTGTGATTGATCCAACAACATATGAAGAAACGGATAAAATAGACATTGATTCGGATCAGGCTTCACACGGTATTGCAGCAACTTTAGATGGTGATGTGGTCTATAGTGGTACAGGTTTTAATGGAAAAACTTTGCTTAAGATTGATACAGACACGAAGGAGACGCTAAACGAAATAGTATTTGACAAAGGTGTTCACGGCATTGATATTAGTCCTGATGAACAACAACTATATGTATCACTTAATGCTGGGCTTGGGGAAGATGGAGGAAGTGTTGCGATCGTAGATACTGATACATTTACAGTGACAGAAGAAGTTCAAACAGGTAGCGGACCAGCCCATGTTGCTGTTACCTCAAGTGGTGATCAAGTATGGGTTGCAAATGTAAATGATGATAGTGTTTCAGTGATCGAAACGGATAGCCATTCTGTTCAAACGATTGAAGTAGGAAAGGTACCAAATGAAGTGGCAATCACACCTGATGAAAAGTATGTCTTTGTTGCGAACGTGGAATCTAATGTCGTTTCAGTGATTGACACAAATTCATTGGAGACGGTCCAAACAGTGAAAGCAGGTGATGGTCCGCACGGTGTAACCGTATCCCTAAATGGCGAAGAGTTATGGGTAGCAAATAATGACTCCAATGATGTGCATGTGATTGATACAGCTACATTGGAAACAAAAGCGATCATTCCTACAGGCTCCTATACCAATCATGTAGCATTTTCGTTAGATGGGGAGCAAGTATATGTGACCAATCGAAGTTCAAATGATCTAGTAAGCATTGATAGGGAAAAGAAGGAAATAAAAGAAAAAATTTCAATTGGAGAAGAACCCCATGAAATTTCATTGGAAGATTTTGTTGCAGAAGGTAATACTGAAATCAATTACCAATTCGCTAATGAAAATTCTGTTGTCAATAATGACTCCAAGGTGAATACTGTCAGTCAAACCGTTGAATCTGTCGACGTTGAAGCTACACATATAACGAATGTAGATGAAGTGGAAGGTGTACAGTTAGATTTAAGTGAATATCTAGCATTCCAAATTTCATTAACGACACATTCAGGTGATTTAAGTCAATTAGGATTAGAAGATTCGATTTATCTAGTAGATGGAAGTGAAAAGATTGAACCCGAACAATGGACGGTGCTAAGTGAAGATGCACATCATCCATCATATATTGCTATTTTTCCGAATGTAGATGGTAATTATGTGCTTCAATTAGAGGAATTTTTTGATCAAACAGTTGTACTTGATTTTTTTGAATAACTAGATGAGGCTGTCTAAAGGGGACAGTCTTTTTTATTAGTCATAGCTTTGCTTCTTTCGTTTCAAATTTGATAAATTATAAGAGAGTAATGTGTAAATTTTATGCACATTCCCGGCAATCAACTATTATTTACTGAACGTGCATAAAATCTCCACAGTTTTTTGCTACACTGTATAAAAGTATAGTTTTAGAGTTTTGATGGTCGATGGTTTGTCTAAATCTTTTTTTTGATAGATTTTTAAAAACTTGTTGATATTACATATAGCAATTTCGCCATAAACAATGAAACAAACGAAAGAAGGAGAAAGCTGAATATGCCAACAATATTAGTAGTTGATGATGAATCTAGAATGCTTGATTTAATAAGTTTTTATCTAGAGGCAAGAGGTTTTACATGTGAACGAGCAGTTTCAGGGAATTGTGCACTTGAGAAAATGAAACATACAATCTATGACATTGTAATACTTGATGTTATGATGCCAAATATGGATGGGTGGGAAGTATGTAAACAAATACGATTATTTTCTTCGGTACCTATTATCATGTTAACTGCTAGAGAAGAAAAGAAGGATATAGTGAAAGGATTACAAATAGGTGCCGATGACTATATAACGAAACCGTTTAATGAAGAAGAACTTGTTGCCAGGATTGATGCGTTGTTACGTCGTTTGGGCAAGGAGAAGAGTATTTCATATGATGGATTGGTGTGGGAGGAGACAAACCATGAATTGACTTATCAAGGGGAGGTTATTCCATTAACACCAAAAGAGTTTTCCATTATCGGCTATTTAATGAAAAATCCTAATAGGGTCTTTTCAAGAGAACAATTGATTGATCTAATTTGGGGAATGGATTCCGAAACGGAAGGGCGAACGGTGGATTCTCATGTTCGCAACATGCGTGATAAAGTTAGAAAATCTGGCTTTCCTATTGATCATTGTTTAAAAACGGTTTGGGGCGTTGGGTATAAATGGATAAACTAAACCTTCTTTTTCTAGAATTTTCACATTAGTTGGAGATTAATGTGAAAAACGGGTAAAAAAAGCAAAATTACTAGGTATTGTCTGTTTTCATTTTTTTAACAAAGTTAACAATTGTATTACACATCGTGAAAAGTATAGATTTTGTACAATTTTTAAGTAAAATCTAAGGATAGGTGCTATTACGTTAGGGCAACATGAGAGGATGTGAAAAATTGAAGTTCTTCTTCAGAATTGCGATCTATTTGATTGTTTTTACACTATTATTTGAAACAACCACACTTGCCCATGAGGAGCTGGAGGAACGTCCTAGTCTTTCAAGTGAGGCAGCTATCCTAATAGATTCCAACAGTGGGCAAGTGTTATATGAAAAATATGCAGAATCGAACATGTACCCAGCAAGTTTGACCAAGGTGGCTACAGCTATATACGCAATTGAGCAAGGAAATCTTGATGATAAGGTTACGGTTAGTGAGGAAGCTAGTGGAGTGATTGGGTCTAGTGTATATATAGAAGAGGGTGAACAGCTCACACTAGAGATGTTAGTAGAGGGATTATTAGTTAATTCTGGAAATGATGCTGGTGTAGCAATAGCAGAACATTTAGATGGTGATATGGAACAATTCTCTCGTAATCTTAATCGCTACTTAAAAGAAGAAGTAGATATTAAGAACACGAATTTTGTTAATCCACATGGGTTGTTTGATCCAGATCATGTAACGACCGCCGCTGATTTGGCTAAAATTACGCAGTATGCAATAGAAAATGAAACATTTGCGTCTATTTTTGGTATCGAACGTTTAGAATGGAATGGCGAGAATTGGGACGCGACTTTGTACACGCATCATAAATTAATGAGGGAGATGCCTTATGACGGTGTGACAGGTGGAAAAACAGGCTATGTATCGGAGTCTGGCCCGACCTTAATTACGACTGCAGAACGAGAAGATATTGGTTTGATTGCGGTTGTCTTGAAAGCTCCGAATCAAGAAGCTTTATACCAAGACACTACGAAACTATTAGACTATGGTTTCGATCATTTTCAAACGACTGTGATTGAAAAAGGGTCAGAATATATAAGTGATAATGGAAATGATTATAGAGCAGAAGAGGACCTCGTTTTTACACAAATAAAGGATGAACAACCTGAAATAGAATTATCTAATGATGGGACACTTTCCGTACAACAAAAAGTTGACGATTTAAACAAGTCTTTTTTATTAGAAGAGGTAAAAGAAGACAAGCAGCAAGCACAGGTTACAAGTGAAGAGGGGATAGAGGCACCGAATTCTCAAACGGATCGCTTTCCTTTTACTATTGTATTTTCTATCATAATAGGTATGGTTTCGCTCGCTACTGTTTTCATTAAATTTAGAAAAAACTTCAAGAACTATAACGTATAGGCCTCTACTTGATTTTTAAATTTTCTATAGTCATTGTTAAAAGTGAAAGAATTAGATAAGACAAAAAGGTATCCCAATTATTAGATTAACGGATAATTTTGGGAGAGAAAAGTGATAACAATTCAATTAGCAATATAAAAACAACCAAAAACACTTAGAACAATTCTGAGTGTTTTTGCTATACATACATTTTTTATTCCGGTGCAACCGTCTGTAAGACATCACTTCAAACAATCAAATGAGACGGAGATGATTAAGTGGGAGTAAACTTTCCTTTCACCTCGAATGGTTGTAAGGGTCTGTGGGTCTTTCCTTGTGGTACTAATACTCACTAGGGGAAGAGCAAAAATCCCCACTGAGTGAAGTTTCACTTTATAGAAAACAAGTGGATTAAAAAAAAGCAAGTATAGAAGTTTTGAATATACTTGCCATTAAATTACTTATTTCTTAAAATGTATGTGCAAAATCTTTTGCACGATTGATTGCATTTTGTTTTATTTCTTCTGCTTTATTAGGCATTGCAGCGTGTCCTTCTATAAATAAACCTTCAAATGATGGAACTCCAAAAAAGTTCATAAGTACTTCTAAATAACGATGTCCCATTTCCATAGCGGCAGCTGGGCCCTCTGAATAAATACCTCCACGAGCTTGAATGTGAAGTGCCTTTTTATCTGTTAATAATCCCACTGGACCTTCCGCCGTGTATTTGAAAGCTTTCCCTGCTACTGCAACAGAGTCAATATAAGCTTTCATTAATGGTGGAAAAGAAAAGTTCCATAAAGGTGTTACGAATACATATTTATCAGCTTCAATAAACTGATCGCTTAATTCATTTAACCGCCCCACCTTTTCTTGTTCTTCTTTACTTAGTTCCTCGAAGCCATTACCAGATTGAAGTTTCCCCCATCCTTGAAAAACATCGGCATCTATATAAGGAATATTCTCTTTATAAAGGTCAATATGAACAACTTCATCATTAGGATTTCTTTCCTTGTAAGTGTCTATGAATGCTTTAGCTGCAGCCATGCTAAAAGATAGCTTTTCATCATGAGGATGGGCTGTAATGTATAATACTTTTGTCATTATGATCACCTTTCAAATTTTAAATTTAGATAACCTTTCATTTGTGACTAAAAATCCCAGGCATTTAGATAGTTAAATTCGAGAAAAAAATAATAATGTAAAGTTCTAACCCCTGTGTTCAAACGAAGGTTTTTAAAAAGGACTTGTCTTATTATAGACAAATCCTTTAAATTTATCCCGGTGCAACCGTTCGTAAGACTTCCATCTTCAAAACATGAAACGGAAATGTTTAAGTGGGGTGATCTTTCACCCCGATTGGTTCAAGGGCTTGCTGGTCTATTTTAGGGAGAGAAAAAAACTGAATGAAATTTCACTTTATTTTAAGATGTATGGGTTGCCACTAATGTTTCTTCTCATTTCATCAGTGATTTCAAATGGTTTTGTTTCAGTTAACTTAACACTTACTATTTTCCCACTTCCATCATAGTGCATAGGCTTTCTTTCCATTATCTGCACCTCCTTGAAAAACATCCTCAATGAATGAATACAATGGTTCAGTAATATTTTTGTTTGAACACAGTTTGTACTCAATTTCTTTTTAATATGTATTCTGACTAATATTCAACTATCCCATTGCAATTATCCGTTTTAATTTTAACCATGCCTAATATAGGATCACTTTTAGTTATTGGCTTAATGCAAAAATGCAAAGTTTCTTGACACTTTCTTCTTATAATTGAGCTATAGCTATAAAGTTTGATTTGGTAGATTTATACCGTCATACTAAAACATATAGTTGACAAAGCCTAAATGAATAGATACATGTTCAACCATTGTTGTAAGGATAAGGGAGAAAATATGAAAAATAAAATTTCTTTTAAATTAGGTCTGTTATTTTTAATATTTATTTTATTAATGGAGTCGATGTTATTTTTCTTTCTGTATGTATCGATTACAAATGAAAGGGTTGAAAGTGAAACCGAAAACCTACTATCCCGTGGGATGAATCATCGTGATGTGTTAGAGAAAAATTTTGAACCAACTACGATTGAACACGTTGCACTTATGGAGTCAGAGGCTGATACAAAGGTAGTGATTGTTGATGATCAATTTAATCAGTTAGATGCATCCCATGATGTGAATCAAGAGATGAAACATCTTATTCAAAAAGGGGAGACAATGGAGTTTTCGCATCATGGAATATTAGTAGAGTCTAGGTGGCGAACAGAACCATATTTAGCAACGATCAGTCCGATTAACATCAATGGTGAAACAAAAGGGTATGTTTATATGTTTGCGGAAACCGTACCAATACGACAGATGATTAGAGATATAACGATCTCATTTCTAATTGTTGGGATCGTGGCTGTTGTTGTTTCTATCGTTACCATCTTTTACTTATCTAGATCGATTACAAGACCATTAATAAAAATGAAAACTGCGACAGAAAAATTAAAATTAGGCAATCATGATGTTATCCTTGATACATTTCGTGATGATGAGTTAGGTGAACTGGCTAGAACGATCCAAAGCTTGTCAGAGGAATTGGAACACCTTAAAAAGGAGCGAAGTGAATTTTTAGCAAGTATTTCTCATGAATTACGAACACCTCTTACGTATCTAAAAGGGTATGCAGATTTATTAAGTAGGACTAACTTACATTCTGAAGATCGTGAAAAATTTGCCGCGATTATTCAAGAGGAAGCAACTAAATTAACTGAAATGGTGAAGGATTTGTTTATGCTTGCGAAAATGGATCAGAACCAGTTTTTAATACAAAAAGAGAAAGTAAGGTTGTATGAGTTCCTTCAAGATATGATTGAAAAATTCTCACCTGCCTTTAAAGAAAAAAATATTCAATTAGAATTTTCATGTAATAAAAACATTGAAATCTCCATTGATCCGATACGTTTTAGACAAGTAATAAGTAACTTATTAGATAATGCATGGAAATATGCTATGGAACAAACAAAGGTCTCCGTCACAGTAGTGGATCAAACCGAAACAGTAAGGATAGAAATTTCCGATCAAGGTGAAGGAATATCAGAATCAGAACTTCCATATATATGGGAACGTTTGTACCGCGTTGAAAAATCCCGATCTCGTGAAACTGGAGGAAGTGGGTTAGGGCTTGCTATTGTAAAAGAGATAGTGGAGAGGCATGGAGGTATAGTTGAGGTGAATAGTGTGATGGGGAAAGGTAGCACATTTGCGATTATGTTAAAAAAGAGTGAGAACACATCGATGGATACAATGTAATTGTTATAAGTCACATGTTCAAAAATATACGCTTCTGCACAAAATCTGCATTTTTTAAGGAAATACTATCAATGTGTTGTGATTAAGTGACAATGAAAAAGTCTAAAAAGAGGTGATAGAAATGAAACATCATCAACATCACGGACACCATGATCACGAGCATCATAATGAGCATATTCTTCATGATAATTCTCATGATCATGGAAAAAAAGACACACATACGTCACATCATCAGGGGCATCAACACCACCATGAAGAAGAGCACGGACACCACGACCATAGTCATATGATTGAGGATTTTAAAAGGCGTTTCTACATTTCACTACTTGTTACAATCCCAATTCTACTATTATCACCAATGATACAAGGGTTCATAGGAGTGGATTGGCGATTTACAGGAGATATGTACATCTTATTCACGTTATCCACCTTCATCTTCTTTTATGGAGGCTTGCCTTTTCTTACGGGATCAATCGATGAGTTAAAACAAAGAAATCCGGGTATGATGACGTTGATTGCATTAGCAATTATCGTGGCTTATGGGTACAGTACCTTAACCGTTTTTGGGCTTACCGGAAATAATTTTTTCTGGGAACTTGCAACATTAATCGATATCATGTTGCTTGGCCATTGGATTGAAATGCGTTCGGTCATGGGGGCTTCCAATGCTCTAGAAGAGTTAATTAAATTGATGCCATCAGAAGCACACTTGGTTGAAGAAAATGGTGAGATTAAAGATGTGCAAATCTCTGAGATTGTACAAGGAAACCATGTACTCGTAAAGCCGGGTGAAAAGGTGCCAGTTGATGGAACAATTATAAAAGGTCAATCAGCTGTCGACGAATCGATGTTAACAGGTGAGTCGGTGCCTGTTGATAAAAGTAAAGATGATCAAGTAATTGGTGGATCGGTTAATGGGGAAGGTTCTATTACGGTCTCTGTTGATAAAACTGGTGAAGCGAGTTACTTATCACAAGTCGTAACAATGGTGAAAGAGGCCCAACAATCCAAATCAAGAACACAAGATTTATCTAACCGGGCAGCGAAATGGTTATTTTTTATTGCGCTAATTGCCGGTATTACTACTCTAATTGTCTGGCTAGCCATTGGGTATAATTTTAATTATGCACTTGAACGAATGGTAACGGTAATGGTTATTGCGTGTCCACATGCATTAGGTTTAGCGGCACCCTTAGTTGTAGCAAGGTCAACTGCATTGTCAGCTAAACAAGGTTTACTAGTTCGTAATCGAACGAGTTTTGAAGAAGCAAGAAAACTTCAATCCGTTGTATTCGATAAAACAGGGACATTAACAGAAGGAAAATTTGGTATTACAGATTTAACTATTGAATCTAGTTTTGATGAACATGATGTTCTTCAACTCGCTGCCTCTTTGGAAGCGCAGTCCGAGCATCCAATCGCACAAGGAATTGTAGAAGATGCTAAGGCACGAGGGATTACTTTTAAAGCTACGGACTCCTTCGAATCGTTAACAGGAAAAGGACTGCAAGGAAAAGTAGATGGTAAAGAGATTAAAGTAGTGAGCCCAGGATATGTCCATGAACAGAAAATTAGCTATCCAACGGAAGAATTTGAAAGACTTTCGAAACAAGGAAAAACGGTCGTGTTTGTTCTAATCGAAGACAACTTAGCTGGCATGATTGCATTAGCGGATAAAATTCGTGAAACAGCTAAACAGGCGCTTGTAGATTTAAATGAACTTAAAGTGAAATCAATGATGTTGACAGGAGATAACAAACAAGTTGCCAATTGGGTAGCTAGTCAATTGAATTTAGATGAGGTATATGCGGAAGTATTACCACATGAGAAAGCAGATAAGATTAAAGAAATTAAAAAAAGAGGCTTAAAGGTAGCGATGACAGGGGATGGTGTCAATGATGCACCAGCTTTAGCCAATGCCGATCTTGGAATTGCAATTGGAGCAGGAACAGATGTGGCAATGGAGACTGCAGATGTCGTCCTTGTTAGGAGTAATCCAAATGATGTTGTCTCGATTCTAACCTTATCAAAAGCGACTTATCGAAAAATGATTCAAAATCTGTGGTGGGCTGCTGGATATAATATCGTAACGATCCCTTTAGCTGCAGGTGTTCTGTCTCCACTTGGTATAGTTCTAAGCCCAGCTGTTGGTGCCGTATTGATGTCGCTAAGTACGGTAATCGTAGCAATTAATGCAAGGTTTTTAAAAGCTTAAACAAGAACAGGCACTGCCATCGTAAGGATGGAGTGCCTGTTTTAATTTAGTATTTTATTAGTCGTTTCCTCACCTACAATAGTTTGATAACTATTTTGGAAAAAAGTAAGGTAGCATAACTTATTGCCAATAAATAAGCGTATCCAATACACCTAATAGAATCATGAATACTCCAGCCGTTTGCTGAATGACCTTTCCAATTTTTCTACCTTTTTTCATAAATTGCCCACTTAGTTCAAAATACCAAATGAGAAAGATAGCCAGTATTAGCGGGATGGATGTGCCTAACCCAAATATTGAAGGTAGTACCGCACCGTACGATGTGGACAAAACAATTGGCATAAGCGTAACAAAAAATAACATGAACATGGTAGGACAAAATGCTAATGTAAAACTAACTCCCATTAAAAAACTTCCCATTTTACTATTCTTGATCCGTTCAGGGATCCGGATCATGTTACTGTTCCATCTAATCTTAATCCACCCAATCATGTAGATACCTATGAAGATTAAAAGGGGGCCAATAGCTTTACGCATCCAAGGAAAATACATGGTGAACTTTCCTCGTATTTCGACTCCTGCTAACCATATAATGAACCCTAACGCAGAAAAAACGACTAACTTACCAAAAATGAACAATAAAATGTGCACCCATGGGATTTTTTCTTGCAAGGATCGGTTTCCGTAGATCGTTATCGCTCCAATATTGCCTGTGAATTGACATGGTGCTACGGCGCCAACAATCCCTAATAGAAAGGCGGACAAAATGGGTAGTCCTTCCCAAGATAAGGCGAGGTTATAAAATGGATGGCTGAGCCAGCTGCTCAGTTGACTAAATAATTGATACATCGAATCACCTTGATTTGTGAGTTTTAGATCATTTTACCATCTTTTCGTGAAAAAATTGTGCAGAATGTTCATTTCATTCTGCACAATTTTTTTTGCATGTAACTGGCTGTAAGTCCACTTCAATCGTAGAAAAGTGGTGATGAAAGAAACCCCAACCATTTGAAGTTTCGCGTTAATGACCAAAAAAAACTGGCCCTGTAAAACTCAAACCGAAATATATTGCAGTAATGATGAAAAGCATTAAAAATGAATGGTTAACAAACCAAAAGGAATGATAGGTCTTATTCTGAATTTGTTCACCTATCGTGTAGAGTACAATGGTTAAAATCATCGAAATAATAAAGGATAATAGTTTAATGGTGGTGTCTGGATGAGACATCGCGATCATATCCCCAAGCATTGCGCCCATCATACCTCCCATTAATCCAGACAGCGCGCCGTCAATGACAGCTATTAAGCCAATTGGCATACCTGTGACATACCCCACAGTTAAGCCTATCAAAATAGCATATACTGTTGATTGAAATAGATTTCCTGTCCAAATAATCCCAAAGATAACTCCGATCCAAAGCCCTACAGACATTCCGAGGGACATAGACACGAGCATACCAGTCATTTTTGGTAGATGATTTCGGTGGCATAGAACGAATGAAAAGATCGAGAACGTTTGTATGATACTTATCAATAAAATTATTAGTAATGTGGTTGTCATCCATTCATCCCCAATCATAAGTTGTCCACTAATAACAGTATGCAGGGGAGAATGAAATATTCTTCTATACCATGGTAGGGTGTTCTGAATAGGAGCTTTTAACAATGGTTATGATAAAATTTCATATTGAGTTAGATACACTTTTTAACGATTTGTATTTTTTTATTGAAAACCATACTATACCATGGTAGGGTATAAATAAGAGGTGATCACATGACTGAAAATGAAAAAAATAACCATACACATAAACACATGGTGCCTCGCACCGAAGATGAAAAGCAAAAAGTACTTAACCGTTTAAAACGGATAGAGGGCCAAGTAAGAGGGATTCAAAAAATGGTGGAAGAGGATCGTTATTGTATCGATATTTTAACGCAAATTAGTGCGATTAATTCGGCCTTAAAAAATACGGGTATGCAATTGCTTGAACGACATATGCATCATTGTGTTTCAGATGCGATTCAAACAGGCGATGGTGAGCAATCGATTGAAGAATTAATGAAAGTGATGCAACAACTGTCAAAATCGTAATAGGAGGTGAATGAACTTGGCAGAGAAGCATGTAGATCTAGGGGTTACAGGCATGACGTGTGCAGCCTGTTCCACTCGGATTGAAAAGTCACTCAACAAAATGGATGGTGTATCCGCCAACGTTAATCTAGCGATGGAAAAAGCTACGATAGATTATGACGAAGATAAAGTAACACCAGAAGACATTTCAGCACGAATTAATAAATTAGGTTATGGGGTTCAGAAAGAGAAAGCAGAATTTGATATTTATGGTATGACCTGTGCCGCTTGCTCGACAAGAATAGAAAAAGTTTTAAACAAAATGGATGGAGTTAATGCATCGATTAATTTGACTACTGAAAAAGGGGTTGTTGAGTATGAGCCTGGCATGGTTACGGTCGAGCAAATGGAAGAAAAGGTAGCTAAATTAGGCTATGAGGCTAAATTAAGCCAAAGTAGAGAAGACCAACAAAACCATAAGGAAGCGGAAATTCATCAAATGAAAATGAAAGTACTCCTTTCTTCTATTTTAAGTTTACCGCTGCTTTACACAATGGTCGGCCACCTGCCATGGGAATCAGGTATTCCGATGCCAGCCTTTTTAATGAACCCATGGGTACAGTTTGTACTTGCAACCCCTGTTCAGTTTTATATTGGGTGGCAGTTCTATGTTGGGGCGTACAAGAATTTGCGGAATAAAAGTGCCAACATGGACGTACTTGTTGCGCTAGGTACCTCTGCAGCCTATTTTTACAGTTTAGTTGAAGGAATTCGAGCAACGATTAATACAGGTTATCATCCTCATTTATATTTTGAAACAAGTGCGGTTTTAATTACCTTAATCTTGGTTGGAAAACTGTTTGAAGCAATGGCTAAAGGCAGAACAACTGCAGCCATTTCGCAATTATTGAATTTACAAGCAAAAGATGCGACTGTGATTCGAGATGGAGAAGAGGTAAAAGTACCATTAGAACAAGTAGTAGTTGGCGATCGACTTGTCGTGAAACCAGGGGAAAAAATACCCGTAGATGGTACCATTGTTTCTGGGAAATCCTCGATTGATGAATCAATGATTACAGGGGAATCGATCCCAGTAGAAAAAACAACAGAGGATGCGGTGATCGGTTCAACGATTAATAAAAATGGAACCATTCAAATGGAAGCCACAAAAGTAGGGAAAGATACGGCGTTAGCCTCGATCATTAAAGTGGTTGAAGATGCACAGGGCTCAAAAGCACCAATCCAACGAATGGCCGATGTGATCTCAGGTATTTTTGTTCCAATCGTTGTTGTCATTGCTATCTTAACCTTCGTTGTTTGGTTCTTTATTGTTGATCCACAAAATTTACCAGCAGCACTTGAAGCATCAATCGCTGTTCTGGTAATTGCCTGTCCTTGTGCATTAGGGTTAGCAACCCCAACCTCGATAATGGTTGGAACAGGAAAAGGTGCAGAAACTGGGGTATTGTTTAAAGGTGGGGAACATTTAGAAACGACCCATAAAATCAATGCGATTATTTTAGATAAAACAGGTACCGTTACAAAAGGAACACCTGAAGTAACCGATGTTGAGACATTTGTCGATGGGGCTTTACCATACTTGATTGCTGCCGAACGATCCTCTGAACACCCATTAGCCGAAGCGATCGTGGCCTATGGAAAAGAGCAAGATGTAGCATTACTGGAGGCGTCAGATTTTGAAGCGATACCTGGGCATGGTATTGAAGCACAAATCGATGGCAAAAATGTATTAGTCGGTACACGAAAGTTAATGAATGAGTATCAAGTAGACTTTCAGGGTCATGAAGATAAAATGACAAACTATGAATTAGAAGGTAAAACTGCAATGATGTTTGCCATTGATGGTGAACTAGTAGGAATTGTGGCCGTTGCAGATACAGTCAAGCCGACAGCTAAAGATGCGATCAAGCAGTTAGAAGATCAGCAGATTGAAGTATATATGATTACTGGTGATAATGAACGAACTGCTAACGCAATTGCTAAACAAGTGGGTATTGATCATGTATTTGCCGAAGTGCTACCAGAGGATAAAGCCAACCATGTGAAATCCCTGCAAGAACAAGGGAAAAAAGTAGCCATGGTTGGGGATGGGATTAATGATGCTCCCGCATTGGCTACTGCCGACATTGGGATTGCAATCGGAACTGGTACTGATGTCGCAATCGAAACGGCTGGTATTACCTTAGTTGGCGGGGATTTGTCCAATATTCCAAAAGCAATCGGTCTAAGTAGAAAAACAATGACAAATATCCGTCAAAATCTATTCTGGGCTTTAGCTTACAATTCAGCCGGTATTCCAATTGCTGCGATTGGACTGCTGCAACCATGGATCGCAGGAGCAGCAATGGCATTCAGTTCCGTGTCTGTTGTTTCGAACGCTTTACGATTAAAGCGAGTTAAAGTTTAGTCTCTATATAATTGTAGGAAAGTTCATTAAAACGAGATCGTTTTTTTCTGGCTATTTCATTCTACTAAGTAGGAATCGTTTGCCAGTTAAAATATAGTATATTCATATTATTCTTATAGGAGGTTTTCATAATGAAAAATATAACATTAAATGTAGAAGGAATGTCTTGTGGACATTGTAAAGCGGCGGTTAACGGCGCATTGGAAGAAATAGAAGGTGTGAATAGTGTTGATGTAAACCTAGACACAGGGAAAGTAGAAGTTAGCTATGATGAGGCGAAAGTAGAGGAAGCAAAACTAAAAGATGCGATTGAAGAACAAGGATATGATGTAGCATAACAGTAGCTGAATCGAACATAAACGCTTGGGGTTAACTGGTCCCAAGCGTTTATTTGTTTATATAAAGTTGGAGTACACGACAAAATTAAACAAAAGTTAACCAAATTTTTGAAAAATTAGGTTGAGTAATGTTTGATAGATTGATAGAATAATCACAAGATGAAAGGACGTTGTGTAACTGGCGAAGAGCGGATGACCGTAAGGGAACACATCGTTATATTTTTGCCGATCGCCTGGGCAAAAGGTAAGGAATAAAACTTACTACTTTCTATCATAACTAGAATAGGAGTTGGAATCATGAAAAGAGTGTACAATTTTTCTGCTGGTCCATCCATGTTACCATTTGATGTATTAGAAAAGGCCCAAACGGAGCTGCTTAATTACAATGATTCGGGAATGTCTGTCATGGAACTGAGTCACCGCTCAGGTCTTTTTACAGATATTATTACTGGGGCGGAACAACGATTACGAGAATTAATGGGGATACCAGACAATTATAAAGTGTTGTTTATTCAAGGGGGCGCATCGCAACAATTTGCGATGGTACCAATGAACTTGCTAACCAAAAGTGGGAAAGCAGACTATGTCAACACCGGTTCATGGTCGAAAAAAGCCATTAAAGAAGCGCAAAAGTATGGGGATATTCGGGTGATTGCTTCTTCAGAGGATGAGAATTTTACATATATACCAGAAGTGGACGCTAGTATGATTGATCCTGAAGCAGACTACGTTCATATTACAACAAACAACACGATTGAAGGAACAGCTTTTCGTGATATTCCTGACACAGGAAATGTACCACTTATAGCAGATGTTTCTTCCAATATATTGTCAGAGCCACTCGACATTTCAAAATTTGGAATGATCTATGCTGGGGCACAGAAGAATATTGGTCCTGCTGGGTTAACGGTTGTGATTGTTCGCGACGATTTAATTGGTCATGCACCTGAAAACTGTCCAACCATGCTTGATTACAAGACACATAGTGAAAGTGGGTCACTATACAATACCCCACCTACATTTGGGATTTATATGGCTAAATTAGTGTTTGATTGGTTACATGAACTTGGTGGGTTAAAAGAAATGCAAAAGATTAATGAACAAAAAGCAGCATTGCTGTATGATTTCATCGAAGCATCTGATTTTTATGCATCCCCAGTTAAAGAGGATAGTCGTTCGATTATGAATATTCCATTTGTGATTCCAGACTATGAACTAGATGCTAAATTCGTAGAAGAAGCGCAGGCGCAAGGGTTAGAAACATTAAAAGGCCACCGTTCGGTAGGGGGAATGCGCGCAAGTATATACAATGCAATGCCTGTAGCAGGGGTAGAAGCGCTGGTTGACTTTATGAAAGAATTTGAACAAGCAAATAAGTAAGGTGAAAATGGTAACCTGTCGATACGGGTTACCCTTTTCTTTAGTCTAGCTGTCTACCATATTGACGAGATTGCTAAGAAATATTATCGTTGATGTGAACGGTTACAAAAAGGACAGAGGTATATCGAAATGTAGGAGGGGCAGCAATGACAAGTCGAAAAATTATACTAGACTGTGATCCAGGACATGATGACGCGATCGCATTAATACTAGCAGCATCCAAAATAAGTAATTTACAATTAGAAGCAATCACGACGGTTGCAGGAAATGTAGAAGTCGAAAAGAATACGTTAAATGCTTTAAAAGTTTGTGACATTATCGGATTAGACGATGTTCCGCTGGCTCAAGGGGCAAACCGACCACTTGTTAAAAAACAAGAAATCGCCGAAGAAATTCACGGAGAGACTGGTCTTGATGGTCCAGCACTACCAGCCCATCCGTCCAAACAGGCGATTGACATGCATGCGGTTGATTTACTGATTGAAAAAGTATTAGCCTCCGATAATGATATTACCCTTGTTCCGACAGGGCCACTGACTAACATTGCCTTAGCGATGGTTCGGGAACCAAAGATCATTCCCAAAATAAAGGAAATAGTACTAATGGGTGGTGGAACGTTTGGAAATTGGACACCAGCAGCTGAATTTAATATTTATGTTGATGCAGAGGCGGCAAAGGTTGTTTTTGAAAGTGGTGTTCCAATCTCGATGTTTGGATTAGATGTTACCCATCAAGCAGTTGCTACGGATGACGTGGTGAATAAACTAGCAAAGATTGACAATGAGGTAGCGACCTTTGTTGTGGAGTTGTTGACCTTTTTTGCCAAAACTTATAAAGAACATTTTGGTTTTGATGGGGCACCAATTCATGATGCATGTACGATTGCCTATTTAATTAATCCTTCCATTTTTCAGATGCAACGGGTTCGAGTTGATATTGAAACAAAAGGTGAGTTTTCCTATGGTCTTACAAGTATTGATCGATTAGGGGTAACAGGTAGAGAGCCTAATGTTGATTTTGCCTATGGACTAGATAAAGAAAAGTTTTGGGACTTAATGTATGATGCATTGGCGTCCTATTCGAATTAACTGTTTAAAATAAGTTTTTGACTGATTGTATAACATGGGGTATGTAATTGATACACAACCTGTTGTCAAACATACCCTAAATAAAGGATTACCACGAAAGCAGTAAACAAAAAACAGATCAATGTGCTTTAAATAGAGCATGATCGCTAAAACCAGTGGACGAAAACGAGTGAAACGTGCGCCCCGATCGAGTGCTATCTCCAAGAAACATCCCGTCCGTATCCCATATAAGAAAATAACACCTGATTTTAATTTCGGTGGAGAAACATAAGAAATAACATACTAATTAGCGGATCAAATCACACACATATGATTTGGTCTTTACTTTAATGTGAGACTGTTAGGGGGAATTTTTAGCATAAATTAGCATACGAAAATGCATTCCAATATTATACTAACTAACATTATTGTTAAACGATTATGTTGTTTTTTATTCCTACTAATGTGAAGGGTTTCTTTTTTGCTTAATTTCGATTTTACGATGAATTCTGAATATTTGTGTTAAAATAATGTAAGATTGTGAAGTGATGATCTTAAACTAGCGGAGCAGGAATAGTTGAATAAGAGCAACATACATAAAGAGAGTTATAACTATGTTTTTATTTAGGGAAATTCTTATTTTGGTTTACAATTATATCTAAAAGGAGTAAAAGAAATGATTGTTTCTATTTGTGGGATAACAGGTAGCTATGCAGAAACAGCGGCACTAGAAATGTTAGATGATTCTATATCTTTCTTGTACTGTAATAGTTTTTATAATGCTCTGGATTCAGTTAAAAATAAACGGTCAGATTATGCAGTATTACCCGTTAAAACATCAAATTCGGGTTATGTATCAGAGGTGAATGACTTGCTTTCTTCTGGTCATTGGGCTGTTATGAAAAAAATTGACCTTAATACTCATCATTGTCTTATGGCTTTAAAAGGTCAAGAATTAAATAGTATAAAAACAGTTTTTTCTCATCCAAAGGCACTTCAAGAGTGTGAAATTTATCTAAGACAGTTAAATTTCACATTGCAAGAGTTTTTTAATACGGCTGCCAGTGCTAAGCACGTTGCAGATAATAAATTATTAAATACGGCAGCGATTGCTTCTAACAGGCTGCTCATCTTTATGGATTAGAAATCCTAGTTGAAAATATTGAAAATAACAGTGATGTTACAACTTTTTATGTTTTAGGTTAATAGGTAGTACGTATGTAAATAATCTTATTAAACGGGATGCTTATCTTCAAGAAGGATTAAGCAGCTTATTTATTAAAGTAAATTGGCAGGTTAGTACAAGAAGGAAATAGTCAGGGGGGAGTTCTATGGGGAAAAAATATAACTTATGGTCTTTTTATTTAATACTTGTTTGTTTAGGATTAGCAGCCTACTCATTGTATTCTAATATTAACAATACTTGGTTAATTGCACCGCCAAATTATATCTTGCTTATAATTAGTTTGATAGCCTTTACGTTAGGGATTATTGGTTTTAAAGATAAAAGAAACTGGTGGGCAAAAACAAGAAGCTGGTTAACGGTTATTTTGTCTTCATTGACATCTATCGGACTTTTCTTGGTACTATCATTTACACTATTCTTTTCATCAATGGGAGCTAATGAACATATAAAGACGGCAAGTTCTCCTGATGATAATTATACAATTGATTTTTATCGTTACGATGCAGGAGCAGCAGGTTCATTTGGAGTAAGAGGGGAATTAAACGGACCACTATGGTTTAAAAAACGAATTTATTATCAAGACAGAGTAGAACAAGTTGAAGTGGAATGGGAAAGTAATGATAGCGTATCTATAAATAATCATATTTTAAAATTAGATGAAGGAGATACTTACGGCTATCAATGATAAAGTATGTGAACAAACATACTTAAAGTAAAGGGAGCAAAAGTGGGACAAGGAGTTGTCGGTTGGCAACTCTTATTTTGATAAAGAGGCACTTTCTCAAATAGGGGTGAGTTAAAGTTGAAAATGGTAAGCAGGATTCAAGAAATATATAGAAAAAGTAATAAGTTATTTTTAGCCTTGAAAGTTCTATTAAGCGTTTTTACAATTTACTTTGCCGTTCGGGTTTTATTTATATCTATTTCGGGGTTAGTAGGTTCGAATACTTTAAATGATTCTCCAAATTTATTACTTTTTGGTATGCTTCTTTCTTTAGGTTTATCTAATGCTGTCAAACTTATTGAAATGTTAGTTAACGAGAAAAAAGAACATTTCACATTATTACTTATAACTACAATTTTCGTTCTGGGTGTATCCGCGTTTTTGTTGTGGTTATGAAAAATTGTAACCCTAAATTAAGTGATTTTTAAACAAACGAGTGGGATTACCGAAAGAGTGGTAATGCTACTTCTTGAAGTAAAGAAGCATTAAAGTTTAAGAAAGACAGTATTCAAAGGAGTGGAGATATTGAAAAAATGGATTGTTGGTTTTTCCATTCTAATTGCTACTATAATCTTGATATTTATTTGGAATGGGAAATCTGAATTGACCAGAATTGATGTTGAAGTAGTTGAAGCTAATGGTAATAACGATGAAGAAGTTATGATTACAGAAGAAAGTAGTATAGAAAATTTAAGAAGTGTTTGGGGAAAAATTGAATGGGAACCAAACAAGATAATTGATATGGAAGCTAAGGAAGTTGTAAAAGCAACTCATTTCTTAAAAGTTAGTGAAAGCAAACCTGAAAAGTTGGTTAATTATTCAATTTGGTTTCATAAAGATGGAACTTCGACAATTATTAGCGATGAAGAAGATGAAGGATTTGGAGAATTAGATGAAGAAAATACAAAGGTTTTAGAACAGGAATTATTAAATAATTAACATTTAGTTATTAAACTATAGGGAAGGTTAATGAAAAAAACGAAGAATGCAGAACTTAATCTTTTTGTATTATTTTAAAGGAATAAAAATTACTTAAATAAGGGGGGCATAATGAGATTTGAACAGATTTTGCCTATATTAGTTCTTCTAGCGAATTTTGTAATTTTAATTGCGGTAATAGTTGAAATAGTATTATTTCCAAAATATGTCCGTTTTAAGAAGGAAACTAATAAGGATTTGAAAGGCAGAGTGAATAAATAAACTCTTCAATCAAGAAACTTGAGTTGAATTAATAAAATTTTTGATAAAATGATAATAGAAAATTTATATTTTACGAGAGGGGGAGTATGTATGTTATGGGGAGAAGTTCGAAAAGCATATCCTGATAAGTGGGTTGTATTTGAAGCAATTGAAGCTCACTCAGATAGTAATTATCGCATAGTAGACGAAATAGCTGTAATAGATTCTTTTGACGATTCAATGGACGCATTCCGTCGCCACAATGAATTACAAAAGAAAAAGACTAATCGTGAACTATACTTCTTTCATACATCTAGAGAGGATCTCGATATATATGAGAAAAAATGGACAGGACTTAGAAAAATATGATTAAGATAATTGAATTGTCAGAATTACCATTTTTAGAGGTTGTAGTAACTTTTAGAGGTCGCAGCTTAAAATTAGAGAATGTTTTAATCGATACCGGATCTGCTGGAACAATCTTTAATGTTAATAAACTTGAAGAAATAGAGGTAAATCAGAAGCAAATGATGTAACTCAAACAATTCAAGGAGTCGGTGGACTTGAGTTTGTTTATACTAAAGATCAAATCTTTATTAACGATGAAATAGAAGTTGTAGGTCTAATTATCGACCTGCAACAATTAAATATATCCATAAACTAAGTCCTCTAGTAAAGAGGATTTTTATTTTGCCACATGTAAGATAAAATTAAGCTTTACTGGAACAACAAGATACCTAACAAACTAATAACCACCCCCAAGCGTCTTTGTCTACTACTTACAATTATAAGCAATACTTTGTTGTTGCAGTTCTTAATAAAATATCATCTAAATACAGCCTATTTCCACCTTAATCTGCAGCTGTTGATAAAGCTAGTATCCCCTGTTCATTTTTTCGTTTTTACATTCATATTGTAAAACATGTCCAATTTGTGGGGATGAGTAGAGCAATGTTCTTGATGAAAAAAATTGTATCCATATTAATAGGAAGTTTGTTGTTGTCAATGGGCATTAATTTCTTTTTAGTTCCGTTTCAGTTATTAGATGGTGGCATGATTGGATTAGGGTTAATCATTAGTTATGTTACGGGGCTTAAGGCTGGCTTTATTATTATCATGATGAGTATTCCGGTTTTTGTGTTAGCGTGGTTTCATAACCGACATTACTTTTATAATAGTTTGCATGGTATGTTGTTTTCCTCCTTAATCATCGATTTCTTATATCCATTACATGATCCATTTATTCGGAGTTTTCACTTGTCATCCATAACGAGCTCGATTATTGGTGGAATTTTTATTGGGATTGGCATGGGAATGATGCTTCGTTTTAACACTAGTACGGGTGGAACTGACTTACTTGCTCAATTATTAGCAAAAGGGTCACGGATAAATGTAGGTATCTTAATTTTTATTATTGATGCGTTCATTATTGGCATTGGTGGCCTTATTTTTTCAATTGAAACCGTGATATTGTCAGCAATTACGATTTCTTTTGTGGGGTTATTTACGTCCATATGGACATGGAATATGAGATACGAATGAAATTAGCCATTATCGGGGGCATACACAACAAGTAGTGTATGTCTTCTTTTAGGTTTCTTACTTATAATCGTGTTTTTTAACAGTTAATGTTTTAGTTACCATGATATGGGGTAGCAACAATCCAAAGTTTGAAAATGCTGCTACATCAATCTTAACTTTTTTATATGTGTTATGCTGTTCGATACTGCAACATTTGTAAACCGTTACATCTTAATCTTAAAGATTCTGTAAATTGCATGAATTATGACAGGGAATCATGTATAATAATAGGAAAAGGGGAGGTTTAAAAGGTATAATTCTATGATAAAAAAATGGGTATTCTCGACACTTTATTGTTTTATTTTTATAATAATTGCCTACCTCATTGGAATATCAATTTCAAGTTATACGATCTATTCCATTCAAAATATTCTTTTCGTTGAAGGGATTATGTTACTATTAATCGGATTAATGGCCTCGATGGAAACAAGTCACACCGGGATTCGAATGGAGGCAATCGGACAAGAGCAGGATCAATACATGCAACATAAGAACATGGAAGTTACAGGAATAGAAAGAAACTCCACGGGTTACTACAAACATTTCCTCAAACATTCTGTTACTGAGTTTGCTTTTGATACAGTTACAATCATTAGCACCGGCAGTATCATTATTTTTTTTACATTACTTTTAGGATAACAAAATACGGTAATGGTGCCAGGTATAGTTAATGGACGCACGTCTATTAGCAGTACCTGGCATCATTTTTTATAAAATTTTTTATCACCCCCCACAAAATAAAAATTCCTTCCGTATAACTAATAGATAACTAGTTATCAGCAAATCATACTTAATAACAAATCTAGTAAATCATATCGAAAAGGGGAAGTAACAATGAAGAAAAAATTAATGTTTACATCAAGTATTTTTTTAGCAGGGGCGTTGCTTACAACAACACCAGCATATGCACAAGTTGATTCCGAGAATATAAATGAACTGACGGAAGTAGTGGATGATCCAACTGTTGATGCAGGAATGCTAACTCCTAATAATTTATTATATTTTCTAGACAAAGCTTCGGAAGATATTCAATTATTATTTACTGTTGATCCTCAAAAAGAGTCAGAGTTATTATTGCAGTTTTTGAAAGAACGATTAGCAGAATCGCAACAATTGATTGAGCAAGGTGAAGAGGAAGTATTGAATGAAGCAATTAGCGATTATATTAATATCTTAGAACAAGCCCAAGAAAAAATTGGAGAAGTGACAACAGATGAAACAGTCGATTCAGATGTGAAGGAACAACTATCTGTTGAATTAGAAAATTCTACCAATGTCGATGATGATGTTACCGAACAAGTGGATGAAGAACAAAAACAAGAACTAAACGAGAAACGTCAAGAAGCATACTTAGTTGCAAATGTAGTAAATGGAATAGAAACAGAGGATATTCAAGATCTACGTGAACAAGGTTTTGGCTTTGGAGAAATTGTTAAAATTGTATCTTTAGCAGAACAAAGTGATCGTACTGTAGAAGAAGTTGTTGCACTAAGACAAGAAGGTAGAGGGTACGGACAACTTGCGAAAGAACTAGGTATTCATCCTGGAAACATGATGAAGTATGTTCTTGAACAAAGACAACAAGAAATCGAAGAAGAGTTGGAGGATGCAGAACAAGCGGAAGATGAAGAAGCGCTAGAAGATCTGTCAGTTTCCCAAGAAACATTAGATAAATTACAAGAATTAAATCTATTAGAAGCATATGCAGAAATTCGAAATGAATTAGATGCTGAAATTGCTGACATTGAAGAACAAGTGGAGAATGAAGAATTAACACAAGAAGAAGCAGATGAACAAATAAGTGAACTTAGAGCAGAAGCAGAAGAGATCTTTAATGAGTTAAAAGAAGAACGTCTAGAAGAAGCAACAGAAGAGGACACTGAAACAGATCTAGAAACAGAAGAAGACAATGATGAGGAACGAGACGAAGAAGAAATTGATGAAGAAGAAAGTGAAGAACAGGTTGATACTGACGAACAACAAGCAAAACTTGTGAAGCAGGAAGAAAAAGCGGAACGTAAAGCAGCAAAGGCATTAGAGAAAGCAGAACGTAAACAGCAAAAACAAGAAGCGAAAGCAGAACGTGAAGAAGCAAGAGAAGCAGCAAAAGCAGAACGTGAACAGCAAAAAGAGCTAGCGAAACAACAAAAAGAAAAAGCAAAGCAAGAACGTAAACAAGCAGCAAAAGAGGCTAAGGGTAAAGGTCCAAAACAGTAAAAACAAAGAAGATCTTGTCGAGGGAGTCCACATCTAGGGCTCCTTCCTTATATGCACACCCCAAAAAAATCCATATTTTGGCCTCTTTCACCTTAATCAAAATAGACGTATGATAATCGTGGGAATGTATCGGGTTTGTGAAGGGGGATATCATGCACGAAGAGGAAGTAACGAAATCTATTCTCTCAGCCGCTAATGGTGATGAAATAGCTAGAGAACGATTAATTAAACATTATAAAGCCTACATTATTCATACCGTTGGTCACATTTGCAAAAGGTATATTACATGGAGTGACGAGGAATCTAGTATTGGGTTGCTTGCTTTTAACCGTGCAATTGATACGTATGATATTCATGCCGACAAATCTTTTTTAAATTACGTCTATTTATTGATCAAACGGTCATTAATTGATCATTTTCGTCAGGAGCAGAAAGCGATGCACATTCCGCTGGAGGTTCAAGCGGATGATGATTCCACTATTAATGTTTATGAAGTAGAAAAGTCTATGGAATCGTACCAGTTATCTGTTAGGCAAAATGATTTGATCGAAGAAATAAATGAGTTACGGGAAAAGCTTGATGATTATGGTGTTCGGTTTGAAGAATTAGAAAATTTCTCGCCTAAACATCGCCGAACAAAAAGAAAACTATTAAAACTAGCGGATGATGTAATGCAAGCTAACGATCTAGTAGAATTGTTTGTGCAAAAAAAGCGATTGCCAGCAACCGAATTAATTAATCGATATGGTCATCGACGGAAAACAATTGAACGGCACCGAAAATATATTGTAACGCTTATCTTATTGAAATTGCATCCGGAATGGAAACAACTTTCTGCGTACATTGAAGTACCAGTTGGAAGTGAGGCAAAAGTATGAAAATAAAAACGTATCAAGGCATAGTGATGGAAATTACCAATGAAACGATTACTTTGTTGTGTAATGATGGTACTTTTAAAAATGTTCCTCGTTCCAAACATGAAATGCCAATGATTGGAGACTTATATACACATGTAGAAAAGCAACGACCAAGTTTTATGGATGCCAAATATGTTTCGGTTGTAGCGGTAATGCTTCTTGCAATTATAACGTATGCTTTCTTTCCTTTTACCCAAGAGAGCGAAGCGTATTTATATGCCGTTGATATCAATCCTAGCATTGAGATTTATGCAAATGAACAATTGCAGGTCACATCAATTCAGTCTCTAAATGAAGACGGACAAAAAGTAGTGGATGCAATTGCGAATCAAAAGCAACATATCGATGTTATTCTAGACGAGATAATAGATATTTCGATTTCGCAAAACTATTTAGCTAAAGATGAAAAAGGCATGGTTGCTTTAACAGTTGTCCCATTGCATGATCAATTGGAATTTGATGACCGGGATACTAGCCAACGTATGAATCAATCGATCCAAACACATGAAATTGATGCGGATGTCTCGGTAGAAAAAGGGACAAAAGAATTAGTAGATGAATCAAAGCAAAAGGATTTATCTGTTAACAAATATCAAGTGTACAAACGGTTTGAGCAAGATGAGGTTGAAGTGGACCTGGAGGAATTAAGAAACACGTCTATTCCAGCGTTCATGAAAGAAGTGAAGGAAAAACAAGGTCAAAACAAATCTAACAATGCCAATCCAAATGATAAAACGAACAATGGAAACCAGCATGGAGTTAGCAAAGATAAATCCGAGCCAAATACTAAATCGAATCATCCATCCAATCGATCGAACCGTCCCGAAAATCGTCCAAATGAAAAACGCAATAACCAATCAAACCAACAAAAACAAGGACCGTCTGATCAATCGGATCAAGTGAAAAAACAACAGAACAAAGGCAATCAAAATAGTGCAAATCGTGAAAAACAAAAACATAACCATTCCAATCAAGGAAATGTTAGGAACAATCAAAAGGGGAAGTCAGAGCAGAAGAACAATAATGGTAATCGCAACTCAAATAGTCGTGCAAATCAAAGTGCGGAAAAGCAACAAAATGAAGGAAAAGGTGGAAAACCTTAGAAATGTTTTTCTGATATTATATAGAAGTTATGGCCAATAATAATGTGAAACTTCAATCAGTGGGGCTTTCATCCCTCACTGATTGTAAGTATCGCAAGGAGAGACCCGCTGGCCCTTGAACAGAATCGGACATTTACTGCCAGTTACATACGGGATAAAATAGCGTGAAATGACTACTACATTGTCTAACAATTAGTAGTCATTTTTTATTAGTAAATGTTATATTTGACTATTGCTGTATTAGATTTGACAAAGTAGAAAAACAACTTGATTCGTTTCAATTTAACAATGGATGCTTACTATTATGTTAGAATAAATATGGCTATTGTGAAGTATTGTAGGCATATTTAGCGACTTTGGGCTAAATGTCTAATGCACAGCTATTTAGGTGGGGAAATTATGCTTGATACTATATTAACGGAAAAGTTTCATATAAATCTGGCTTTATCCCGATGCAACCGTCCGTAAGACTACAACTTCAAGCTTGAAGTGAATTAGGTGGGAGTAAACCTTTCGCTTTCACCCCGAATGGTTCAACTAACACTCAGTGCGGGAAGAGCAAAAAACCCCACGGAGTGAAGTTTCATTTTACGGTCATTAAAAAAGGAGTGAGGATATGTCATGTTTAAACAACCACGTCGTTCTGGTCACCGGGGCTAATCGAGGACAGGGGAAAGCTATTGCTCAACACCTTGCCACGTTGGGGGCTATGGTAGGGGTTGGTGCTCGAAACTATGATGAGGCTAAAATAGTGGCTAGGATGATTGGAGAAGATCGAGCAATTCCAGTCCAGTTAGATGTCACAAAACAATTAGAGTGGAAATCAGCGGTTGATAAGGTGATAAATAAGTTCGGAAAGCTTGATGTATTAGTGAATAATGCCGGATCTCTAAAACGTAAAGCCTTTATAGAGACAAGCGTAGACGATTATCAACAGTTGATTAATGTTAATCAACTTGGTGTATTTATGGGGATGCAAGCAGTTATTCCTCAAATGGAGAAGCAGCAAAAAGGCTCCATAATAAACAATGTGTCTATTTCTGCATTTGCGCCAATTAGCCAGTCTTCTGTCTATGCTGCGACAAAAGCGTCTGTGGTTGCAATGTCAAAAGCTGCAGCTATTGAGTTAGGGCCAAAAGGAATTCGAGTAAATATGGTTCATCCAGGCGGAGTTGAAACAGAAATGGCTACTAAGGGCAAGCATGTTCCTACATATTATGATTCAGTACCTTTAGGACGGATTGGACAACCAATTGAAATTGCACGTGCTGTAGCATTTCTTGCCTCTGATGAAAGCTCTTATTGTACAGGTACCGAAATTGTTGTAGACGGTGGAATGACACTAGGTACTTCAGATGAGTGATTTATACTTTTAGTAGATAAATTAAAAATTTGAATTAGCCCACTTTGATTAAAGGAGGCATGGAAAAAGAGGAACTGAGTATTTGGAGAATGTCGTTTGTTCCTTTATTTGTGACAAAAGTCGTGTTAAGAAATTACGTAAGTTTACCTGGTTTTTTCGTATAAAGAATTATTAGGAGGGAATATTTTGAAGAAAATAACATTGATCACTTTGCTATTACTGTTTTCTTTTGTACCACTTACCTTTGCACATTCTCATTTAGAGAGTTCTATACCTGCAGATGGTGAGGTTATTACAGAAGATATAGAGAAAATAACATTAACTTTTGATGGGAAGATTGAACAAGGAAGCACATTTGAATTGCTGGGACCGAATGGACAAGCTGTTTCCATTGAAGAGCTTACCGTTAATGATACTGAAGTGATCGGAACAATTGCGAATGATTTGGAAAATGGAAATTATCAAGTTGTTTGGAGTATTATAAGTGCTGACGGGCATCAAATGGAAGGGGAGTTTTCATTTGAGATAAATGTAACTGAGGCGGAATCACCATCAGCTGATACCAATAATGAAGAAGACTCGGTGAATGAAAATGGTGAAGATGGGCAAACGAACAAAGAAGAAAATAATGAGCAAGATACTGAACAGAATGCGACCAAAACAGAAGATAGAACAGAAAATGATGTTGCAGGTGGTGAAGTAGAAAATGAAGATTCATCCAATCCTGTTCCTGTTATCGTGTTCGGATTAATAGTGGCTATCATTATCTTCTTTTTCGTATTAAGGAGAATGAAGTAATCAATGTTTTTGGTAATTATTAGCGAATTAACTTTATATCTCTGTTTTGCAATATTAACGGGGAGTTTCATATTATCATTGGTTCCTAGGCAATTTCGTCCGGATGTTTTTGTGAGTAAAAGATATATGATTATGGCAACAATTGGTGTAGCTTTATTTTCCTTTACACCTGTACTCGTTTTGATTTTGAATTTGCAAGAGAACTTAGGATGGCAAGCTGGACTACAAACCGTATTATTAACGTTTGACATTGGAAACGCATGGATTTTTACGACAATAGTTGTTATGGTTTTGTTTGTTTTTATTGTTACTTTTTATCAACCGGTACAAACAAAATATTCTTGGGCTGGATGTCTTTTAACATTTATTTTAATGATAGGACTTGCATGGTCCAGTCATGCAAGTTCTTTGGAACAAGCAAAAGGTGTTTTAACCCATCTGGCTCATTTCACGGCGGTTAGCATTTGGATTGGTGTTTTGTTTGTAGTTAGCTGGTTTTCCAAAAATTATGTGAATTGGTTGCAATTTCTGTATTGGTTTACTCCCATTGCCATTGGGTGTGTTCTAGTGACAACAGCTTCTGGAATACTTCTAATGTCGTTTTTTATGGATCTATCCCAATATCCAGATTCATGGACAGTTGATTATGGGCAATTTCTATTAATAAAACATTTACTCATTATATCGTTATTTGTCTATGCTGTTGTTAACGGTATATTTATCCGTAAAAAATTAATAAAGGCTAAAAATTTCAATCCTATTCCATGGGTGAAAGCTGAAAGTATTGTTGCACTTCTTATTTTTTCCATAACTGCGGCAATGGGCCAACAAGCTCCCCCAAGTGCTAGTACACCGGAAACTGATGGGCTGTCTTTCCTTTTTGAATTCTTTTATCAAGGGCAGTATTATCCCGGTATGGAAGTTCAATTGAGTGTCAATATGTTGAGTATATTTCTTATTATCATTGCACTACTATTTTTGGTCATGATTTTTTACGCTTTCTTTAAAAAAGCATCGACAATGATTACATTTTTGCTGAGTGTCCTATTTGTCTGTTCAAGTTATTTAGCTTTAATTATGAGTATTAGTTGATTAAAAAAAGATGACCATCAAAAAAGGTCATTTGGGGATGGATACATTAAAAGAGACCAAATGACTCGCAGCTGTTATAGCTTTGCTGTTCGCAATGCAGTGCAAGAAGAAGTTAAGGATGCTGCCTAACAGGGTCAAATATTAGAAAGAAATGAAAACGATTGGTCAAACAGTACATGTTAATTAGCAGTAATGGAGAGCTTGATAAATGTACTATCCAGTTGATTCAATATTAATCAAGGAACGTCAGTAGGTATGAAAAACATACAAAATCATGTAGTGGTCGAAAAAGGAACCTAGCGTTGGAACATAAATCAAATCGAAATATAGATTGAGGTAAAATTAGAAGCAAATGATGTAACGCAAATCATTCAAGGAGTGGGGGACACAAGTTTGTTTCCTAACTTGTAAAAGGAGTGTGTTTATTATGGTTGGAGTAGAAATAGATATGGTTGTGAAAGATAGCTTAAAAGCACTGGAGTTATATGAAAATATATTTGATACAGAGCGTGTGGAGGTTTCAAACCTTCCTCATGGTGAAAATGAGGCAGTTTTCACCCTATACGATGTTCGCTTTCATCTATTAGATGAAAACCCAGCATTCCATTTAATTGCACCAACAATAGACGATCCTAAAACGAGTTGGGTTAATGTTACTGTTCCAGACATTAAAGGGACCTATACAAAAGCGATGGAAGTAGGGTGTACAGAGGTACAAGCAGTGACGGAAATTCCTGACTACGGAGTAACGAACGCCATATTCATGGACCCGTTTGGTTATATATGGATGTTGCATCAAGTACATAAAGAGGTTAGTCATGAAGAACGGATCAAGCTATGGGAAGAAAAAAAGAAGAATTAACAATGGGTATACTTAATATAAGGAATGGGAGTAGTTTGACCTCCCGTTTGAAAGTGACGCTAGACAAGAAAGTTCTGCCAACAGTAAAAAACGTACTCTGATTTAATTTTTCTCAGGGTACGTTTGTTTCATTACCTTAAAATTTTCGTCTAAATCCTTCTTGTTCTAAGTAACTAGTGGCCCCGCTATAAGTAGGAAAGGTTCCGTCTAGCATGTCGTCCGCATAAATATTCCATAGATCAAAGTCATGAACAAGCGTTAGCACTTGTTTTTCTTCATTGATCCATTCTTCTTCAAAAAGGTCTTCTGAAAGTGAAGCGATCGATTTTTCTATTACCTCGCGAAGCTCATTCTCTGTGAAATCGCGAATGTTAATCATGCCCTTGTTATCCACATCATAATCAAGGTTGTCCATTAGTTCCCCATAAACAAAGCCATTTCCATTAGGATGAAGGCGGTAGACAACAATCTTTTTCTCATAGATACTATCTGGATAGTGAAAATTCACTCGCCCAAGTGATATATCGTTGCGCTCCAATTCAAGAAAAGATTCAATAATTTGTAATTTGTGTTCAAATGTAAGCATAATACCTCCAAGATGTTGCTAGTAATAAATGTATTATTATTATAACACTTTTTTGGATAGGTTACGCGTGATTTTCTTGGAAATGCGCGTAAATATGGTTAGGTTGCGCGTAATATCGCCTAGATACGCACCATTAAGGTCAATCTATACGCAACGAATACTAGTATCCATACTTTTTATTGGAGAAATTTAGTTTTGTTCATTAAAATTTAATATAAATGATCTATGATAAGGATACTGACCTTATAGATTGGAGGAACCAAAAATTTCAACTGCAAGCATTGCTAAATTATTTTCCATTGGTATCATCATTTTATCTATAGCCATTGGTTTTGTTTTTTACTATATGATGAGTGATCGCGACAAACAGCAAAAAAAACAACAAATCGAGGAGCTCACCTCGCAATTTGTTAATCTCTTAATTTTTATCTGGTTAGCAAAAATTTTATTACATGCATCTATCTTTATTGAAGATCCGATCGCCATTTTAGCATATCCTAGTGATTCAAGTTCGTTTTACTTGGCAATTGTAGCGACGGTTCTATTGTTGGTCATCAAGTTTAAACGTAAGCAAATGGACATGCTTGTCTTTTTAGATGCATTTGTTCATGTGTTTTTAGTTGCATCGTTTGTCTATGATTTTATCCAACTCATTTGGAACGACAATACGTATGCATTAGGGCCGTTGATGTTAGTAGCCGGTTTACTTTTGCTATTTGTATTTATTCGTGGACGGTTTCCTACAGCTACGGTTATACTCATGATAGGTGTCCTATGGTCGTTCGGATTGATGGTGTTAGCATGGACTCAAGCCTTTGTAACTGTATTTGGTTACATGATGGAACCATGGTTTACTGGAATCGTTTTATTCGTAAGTATCACTATTTTCATATACAGAAAGAAGGGATTATAAGTGGGAGCAATTGAAGCAGATACGATGTGGTTTGTCGGTATGTTTTTAGCAATTGGTGCAGGTGCAATATCGTTTTTATCACCATGCGTATTACCGATTTTTCCAGCATATTTATCTTATATAACAGGGATTAGTGTGAAAGATTTAAAAGAAAATCAGAACCTCCAAGTCCGTCGTAAACTGTTAACGCATTCTTTATTTTTTTTACTCGGTGTCTCGATTATTTTCATCGGATTGGGTGCGGGGGCATCGTTTTTAGGGCAATGGATTAAGCAGTTATTGATTGGGAATTCAGGAGAATTGATTCAGCGTATTGCTGGTATTTTTATCATATTTATGGGTTTGTTAACGGCAGGGTGGATTCAGATTCCTGCCTTAATGAAAGATAAACGTTTCCACCATACCAAAAAGCCAACAGGCTATGTAGGGACGTTTTTTGTTGGACTTGGTTTTGCTGCAGGTTGGACACCATGTATTGGTCCAATTTTCGGTTCCATTATTTTATTAGCCACAAGCGATCCTGGTCATGGTTTATTTTACTCAGTAATGTATGTAATTGGCTTTGCCTTACCATTTATTGTGTTAACCTTTTTCCTCGGTTCGACAAGGTGGATTGTTAGGCACAGTCAAATCATTATGAAGATCGGTGCAGTGATCATGATTATCATGGGATTGTTTTTATTCAGTGGTGAGATGGAAAGAATTAGTACATTTTTACTAAAATTAGTCCAAGATACATGGTTTGCTAACCTTGGTTAGGAGGAGCTACATGAAAAAAACGATATTACTTGTCATCATCGTTGGCATGCTTGGTTGGGCTGTTTATGACTTTATCGCTTCAGCAAATGACGATGATATCACCGTACTTGACGGGGAAGAAGGTACAATGATTATTTCTCCATCGCCTGATCAAGGGGAGGACGTTGAACAAGCAGAGGATGTTGGACTTGAAAAGGGAGAGATCGCACCAGATTTCGAACTCCAAACATTAGATGGTGAAACAGTACGGTTGTCGGATTATCGTGGCCAACGTGTGATGGTTAACTTTTGGGCGACATGGTGTCCACCATGTCGAGCGGAAATGCCAGATATGCAACAGTTTTATGAAGAGAAGGATGTTGCAGTACTTGCGGTCAATTTAACTTCAACCGAAACAAGTATAGAGGATGTCCGTGAATTCATAGAAGAAATGGGGTTAACTTTCCCTATACTAATGGATGATGAAGGAGAACTGGCAGCATCTTATCAAATTCAAGCATATCCAACATCTTATATGATTGACTCCAATGGTCGTACCAGCTTTATTGCACAAGGACCAATGAATGAAGAACAAATGGTACAACAGTGGGAAAACATGGATTAATTCTTTTACTTCTATTCAATTGTTCTTTACAATAATGATAGATATACATTATGGGAAGGAAAGGATATATAGATGAAAAAACGTTGTTTCCTACTTTTTTTATTTGTTGCTAGTGTTGTATTACTCGCTGGCTGTGGTGACATTGAAACCAACATGTCAAGAGATGTACAAGATTTTGAATTTACAACCCAAGACAATGAAACACTAGCATTAGAAGATTTAGAGGGTGAATGGTGGATTGCAGATTTTATTTTTACAAATTGTACAACTATCTGTTTACCAATGACGAGCAATATGTCAAAACTCCAAGATCGTCTCAACGAAGAGGATTTAGACGCCCAACTTGTTTCGTTTAGTGTGGATCCAGATTATGATACACCAGAAGTGTTAACAGAGTATGCAGAAGACTATCAAGCAGATTTATCCAATTGGACGTTTCTAACTGGTTATGATTTTGAAACAATTAAAGAGTTGTCGATTAAATCATTTCAATCATGGTTAGAGGAAGCTCCAGAGGGAAGTGATCAAGTGACACATGGTACGAAATTCTTTTTAGTCAATCCAGAAGGAAAAGCAATTAAATTCTATGATGGTACACAGTCCGATGAGATTGAAACGATTATAGAAGATTTGAAGAAAGTACAATAGATTCTAAAAATGTCATTCCATTTGATGGAGTGGCATTTTTTGTTGCTTTGTAAGGGAATGCGTGTTTTTAAAAATGAGTTTATACTGCGAAAAATAGGATAATTCCGTAAAACGGAGACAGAATTTCGCAAATACGCCGATCCCATCCTCATCCGCAATGTTATCATTTTTTTAATAATTAGGTAATCCGTCAAGACACTTCCACTCTACTTTGAATCGATTATAGATAGGGGGAGGTATACAAAAAAGAGTGGACAAGAATTCAATAGAAAGGACGTGGGTGATATGGCTGTCACATTTAGTTGGCCGACAGATACGAGGCGTATTACTAGTGGGTACGGACAGCGGTGGGGACGATTGCATAGTGGGACAGATATTGCGGATTCAGGATATCATGAAGTTTTTGCAACAGCAGATGGAACTGTCACGACATCTGTACACTCAAATAGTTACGGAGAATACATCATCTTAGAGCATGAAGTAGATGGGATTATTTGGGAAAGTTTATATGCCCATATGCGCTCTAGATCTCGCCGTGTATTTAAAGGGGATCGTGTACGCCAAGGACAAACGATTGGTGTAATGGGTAATACGGGTAATTCAACTGGTCAGCATCTTCATTTTGAATTGCATCGCGGTCGTTGGAACTCACAACGATCCAATTCTGTAAATCCTACTGATTATTTAGAAAAGGAGATTTCAATTGATTACTATGCGACTGGTGATCTTGGTCCTGCAATCGGAAACCTCCAATCGCTTTTAAACAAACTTGGTTTCTATCATGGCGCGATTGATAACTCGTTTGGGCCTTTAACAGAACAAGCTGTCCGAGATTTTCAACAAGATCAAAACATCACGGTTGATGGATACGTTGGACCAATCACACAAGCAAGATTAACAACAGCAATTAAAACATATCCGCTACCGGATGGGGTATATAATCGCTGGCGTCACGGAAGGCAACAGCTAGATGCCGTAAAACAAATACAACGAGCACTAAACGCAGCAAATTTCCGCGTTGGGACCGTTGATGGTTATTATGGTCCGAAAACAGAGGATGCTATCAGGCGATTTCAATCGATGTATTCTGATTTAAAAGTTGACGGGGTGTATGGACCAAATACGAAAGCAAAACTGGATGAGGAAGTGAATGACTAAATTTACTGTCCCGAAACAATCGAACGGGAAGAATTTCGGGCTATAAAAAAGATGTCGCACATCGAGTTTGTGTCAATACCCGCAACTTAAGTAGATTAACAGGTTATCTAATCTGAGCATAGCCCTATGTCATAGTCAAATAGACTAGGTCATTCACATATTATACTAGATTGATAGACAAACACCTTTCCAAGTTAACCTTCTCTTTCATAGATTACAACATCTGAGAGTAAAGGAGGTTTTAAAGGTGTTTGGCTATTCAATGGTACAAATGGTCCGCACACATGCAATAAAAATGGATACCTCCCTGCGTAATGAAGTATTAAATTTGTATAAACCATTCCGCTGGGTTCCATGTTTTATGCATGGATGGATTGAAAAACGAATAAAACGTCATAAACGAATGTCCGTTGTCATTCAATTTGAAAAGGGTTCCTATTATAAAGGGAAAAATACAGTAGCTAGTATGATGTCCAACCAACCTACTTGTTCAATTAGACATGAATTCCGAAGTATTTCTTGCTGCAGTGTAGATTTAACCCCAGAGGCATTAGAAATCATGCTGAATAACTGTAATACTATTCGTAAAGTGTATCTCAATCGAAAGGTCGAAGCATTATTAGACCATGCAGTTCCTTCTGCGAATGCAGAAAATGTCGTTCGAAATGGAACAACTCTAACAGGAAGAGGAACAACCGTAGCAGTGATAGATACAGGGATCCAACCTCATCAAGATTTGGAAGGACGTATAACAGCATTTACAGATTTTATTAATGACCGTACAGATGCTTATGATGATAATGGACATGGTACCCATTGTGCAGGTGATGTGGCTGGTGACGGATCGGCTTCAGGTGGAACTTATGCTGGACCTGCTCCGGAAGCGAATGTTATAGGTGTCAAGGTATTAGATAAAATGGGGTCTGGGTCATTAGAAACGGTGATGCAAGGTGTTGAGTGGTGTATCGATTACAATGCAAGTAACAACACAGACCAAATTGACATTATTAGTATGTCTTTAGGTTCACCAGCACAGCGATATGGGACGGAAAACGATGATCCGATGGTGCAAATAGTTGAGCAGGCTTGGGACAGCGGCATTGTAGTATGTGTAGCAGCTGGAAATGAAGGGCCAGATCCACGTACAATCGCTAGTCCAGGGGTCAGTGATCAAGTCATAACTGTCGGTGCATTAGATGATCGTAATACTTCAGAAACAAGATCTGATGATGATGTGGCAAACTTCTCGAGTAGAGGACCAACCATTTATGGTGTAACCAAGCCAGATATATTGGCGCCAGGTGTGAATATCGTTTCTTTAAGGGCGCCAGGATCCTATCTAGATAAAATTCAAAAAACTAGTCGTGTCGATACGGATTATTTTGTGTTATCGGGAACATCAATGGCAACACCAATTTGCGCAGGTGTTGTTGCCCTCATGAAACAACACGATCCAAATTTAACTCCTCTTCAAATAAAAACACAATTAAAAGATGGAGCGGTTTTATGGGAAGATCGAGATCCGAATATCTACGGTGCAGGGTATATTAATGCGGAAGAATCAATCCCAGGATAAAATTCTTTCAATAAAATGCCAGATACGAATGATCTATTTGTGTCTGGCATTTCTTTTTGACGGCGTGAAAAGAACTAGGAGAAACACATTGCCCGAATCAGAATAACTGTGAGAGAAAAGCAATTAATAAGTCTATACGTAATACATGCTAGGGTATAAAGTTGTGTTATTTTGATTTACCTTTAAAATACTTATTTGCTGCCTGCATGTTACAAAAAGTGAGACCTCCAACTTTAATGTAACAGCGAGGACAAAGAGATTTTTTGGTATACATACAATAGCTAGTAGCTCGCTGACTACAATAATGACACTTTTCCATTAAAACTCACTCCGTTTCTAGTAATTTGATTACTACTATCAATTTATGAATGATGAGATCGATGTATTCTAGCGATCTGGTATTGTTGAAGATCCTTACTATAAAATGGCTTTGTAAAAGTGTCATTTCACAATGGATATAAAAAATTCCGATGTAACGTTTGTTCGGATGGGTGAAAGTGGGCTCTTATTCCGTTACTTCGCAAATACCTCCAGTTTGTGGAATGGCTTGGATCTTCATTCTGATATCCTCCCCGCTTACCTACTCAAAGTTGATTGCAAAATCACAACGTGCAAAATGAACCTTTAAAAAATATAAATAAGGATGTTGACATAATACCTGCAGGGGTATACAATGAGAATTGTCAGGCGGACACGACCGGCTGTTCAGCAGTAACGAAAAATGACTAACAAATGCCGAAAGAGAGAGGGTTGACATCCTAGGTTATTTTTACTATTATAATACCCATAGGGGTAACCGTACTGGTCAAAAAATCAAATACTAATTTTTAAATATAACAAGGAGGACTTTATTATGTCTGAGAACAAAAAAACAACGATTGTCTTATTTAGTGGTGATTACGATAAAGCAATGGCGGCATACATCATTGCCAATGGTGCTGCAGCATATGATCACGAGGTAACGATTTTCCACACTTTCTGGGGATTAAACGCACTGCGTAAAGATGAGAATGTACCAGTTAAAAAAGGATTTATGGAAAAAATGTTTGGGAAAATGATGCCACGAGGCGCAGATAAGCTTGGCCTATCAAAAATGCAATATGCTGGCTTGGGGCCAAAAATGATTAAAGGTGTTATGAAAAAACACAATGCCTTGCCATTGCCACAGTTAGTTGAGATGGCACAAGAACAAGATGTAAAACTAGTAGCATGTACGATGACAATGGATCTACTAGGTTTACAAAAAGAAGAATTGTTAGATGATATTGACTATGCAGGTGTTGCTGCCTATTTAGGTGATGCGGAAGACGGTAATGTAAATCTATTTATCTAATAAATAGAAGGGAATATTCCCTTCCTAAAAGGAGCCAACAAAATGGAATATATCAATTATCTTTTACTAGCACTGATTGTATTTTTTATTGTAAAACGGTTTATACCAACAATAGGCATTACCAACATTTCAACAGCAGAATTGAAAAATCAATTAAATGATAAAAGTAAACAATTTGTCGATGTTCGCACACCTGGTGAGTTCAAGGGGAACCATATTAAAGAGTTTAAAAATATTCCGCTTAACACATTAGTACAAAAAGCAGAAAAGCAATTATCCAAAGACGAAGAAGTCGTTGTGATTTGTGCGAGTGGGATGCGTAGTCAAAAAGCTAGCAAACTATTAAAAAATGCAGGATTTACAAATGTAACCAATGTTAAAGGCGGAATGAACGCTTGGCGTTAAGATCTAGGGGGGAGACAACTATGAAACAACTAACAGCTAACGAAGTAAAAGAACTTTTAACAAAGCAAGACTTAAATATTGTAGACGTTCGAGAAGTTGATGAGGTGAAGGAAGGGAAAATCCCTGGAGCGATGAACATCCCCTTAGGGCTATTAGAGTTCCGTATGCATGAACTTGATAAATCAAAAGAATATATTATGGTATGCCGCTCTGGTGGTCGAAGTGGTCGTGCATCACAATTCCTTGAAAGTCAGGGCTTTAAGATCACCAACATGACAGGTGGTATGCTTGCGTGGGAAGGTGACGTAGAATAAGGTTGTTCTACGCACCTGTCCAACAGGTGGAAATTTTTTTAATTAAAAATATACCCTAATAGGTATTTGGAGGTTGTAATATGGAACAATTAAAAGCGGATCATTTGTTAGATGCAAAAGGGTTAGCATGCCCAATGCCAATCGTGAAAACTAAAAAAGCGATGAAAGATGTAGAAGCAGGGCAAGTCATCGAAGTGCAAGCAACAGATAAAGGCTCAAAGGCTGATATCGAAGCTTGGGCAAACAGTGCTGGACATCAGTATTTAGGAACAATTGAAGAAGGTGAAACATTAAAACACTATCTAAGAAAGTCTACTGATGAAGAAACAGTAGAAAAGAAACATCCACATACCACACCAAATGAAGCGTTACAAGCGAAGTTAGCAGACAATGTGGTTGTGCTTGATGTAAGAGAAGCAGCAGAATATGCATTTAATCATATTCCTAACGCGAAATCTATTCCATTAGGAGAAATTGAAACGCGTATGGATGAACTGAACAAAGAAGATGAAATCTATGTGATTTGTCGTACTGGAAGTAGAAGTGACTTAGCGGCACAAAAATTAGCGGATAATGGCTTTAACCATGTTGTGAATGTATTACCAGGTATGAGTGAGTGGTCTGGAGAAACAACCAAATTAACCTAAGGAGGAAGTATAATGAATAATATTACCGTTTATACAACCACACAATGTCCATATTGTGTGATGATGAAAAATTTCTTAGTAGATAAAAATATCGAATTCACAGAGGTTAATGTGGAAAAGGATCCTCAATCAATGCAACGTGTGGTGCAAACAACAGGACAAATGGGGGTACCACAGACAGAAATAAATGGTAAATGGGTATTAGGGTTTGATCCAAATAAAATTATGGATGCATTAAAAAAGTAAATCAAAATTTTTTAATTTCAATTATACTACAGGGGGTAATTTGAAAATGGCAGTAAACGCAATGAACGCAAGTGATGTAACGAAAAAGGTGTTTAACAAAGAAGAATTATTTATCTTAGATGTTCGTAATGAAGATGCTTTTGCAGATTGGAAAATTGAAGGGCATAACTTTGACTACTTGAACATTCCTTATTTTGAACTATTAGATGGTGTAGAAGAAATTATCGAAAAACTTCCATCAGACAAAGATATCTTAGTTGTCTGTGCCAAAGAAGGTTCATCTGTCATGGTAGCAGAAATGCTTTCTGATGAAGGTTTAGACGTATCTTATCTACAAGGTGGTATGAAAGCATGGAGTGAACACCTAGAGCCTGTAAAAGTTGGCGATCTAAATGATGGTGGGGAACTGTATCAATTCGTACGTATCGGAAAAGGGTGTCTTTCTTACATGGTTATCTCTAATGGGGAAGCGGCAATTATCGATGCGACACGTATGACAGATATTTTCCTAGATTTTGCTGAAGAAAAAGGTGCGACAATCACGAACGTATTTGATACGCACTTACACGCAGACCACATCTCTGGAGGAAGAACGATTGCAGAGAAAACAAATGCAACGTACTGGTTACCTCCAAAAGATGCAACAGAAGTTACATTTGAATATGAGGCATTAGAAGGTGGAAATGTTGTAACAATCGGTAACACAGCAATCGAAATTCACGCACTCTATTCACCAGGACATACGATTGGATCTACTTCATTCGTAGTAGATGAGAAATATCTAATGTCAGGGGATATTCTATTCATCGACTCGATCGGCCGCCCAGACCTAGCGGGACTTGCTGATGATTGGGTAGGTGACTTAAGAGAAAGTCTATATTCTCGTTATAGAGAACTATCTGATGAATTAGTTGTTCTGCCAGCACACTTTATGATTATTGATGAATTAAACGAAGACGGATCTGTTGGTGAAAAACTAGGTAAACTATTCGCTGAAAACCATGGCTTGAACATGGAAGACGAAAACGAGTTTAGAAGAATCGTGACAGAAAACTTACCACCACAACCAAACGCGTACCAAGAAATTCGTGAAACAAACATGGGTAAAATTACACCAGAAGAAGAAAAGCAAAGAGAAATGGAAATCGGACCAAACCGTTGTGCGGTGAGATAAGAAGATTTTAATTGAAAAAACGTGTATATCTGGAGGCGATAAAGCTCCAGATGTACACGAAAAGCTGGGAAACGTGCACATTAGAGAGAGAAAAAGCTCTAGATGTACACGAAACTGCAAGAAACGTGCACATTAGCGTGAAAAAAAGCCCCAGATGTACACGAAAAGCCGGGAAACGTGCACATTAGAGAGAGAAAAAGCTCCAGATATACACGAAAAGCCGAGAAACGTGCACATTAGAGAGAGAAAAAGCTCTAGATGTACACGAAAAGCCGAGAAACGTGCACATTAGAGAGAGAAAAAGCTCTAGATGTACACGAAAAGCTGGGAAACGTGCATATTAGAGAGAGAAAAAGCTCCAGATATACACGAAAAGCCGAGAAACGTGCACATTAGCGTGAAAAAAAGCTCTAGATGTACACGAAACTGCAATTAATCTTTATATCTGAATCAAATTTAGGCATTAATATACACGTTCGCTCTCAAGAGAGAAACAAAGATCATATTAATTAAAAACAACCCTAGGAGGTATGGATAATGGACGTAACAAAAGTATTAGATGCAAAAGGATTGGCATGTCCAATGCCGATTGTAAGAACAAAAAAGGCGATGAACGAATTAGAAAGTGGTGACATTCTAGAAGTGCATGCTACAGATAAAGGGGCAAAAAGTGACCTTACAGCATGGGCGAAATCTGGTGGTCATGAGTTATTACAAGATACCGAAGAAAATGACGTATTAAAGTTTTGGATTAAAAAAGGTTAAAAAAAGAAACGTGGCCCTTGAAATGAACATACAGGCAAAGACAATAACCTGTATGCTCTCAGGGGCCTTTTTAAAGGGGAGAAAGCAGGGATGGATCTCGCATTTATCATTACGATTTTTCTTATAGGTTTTTTTGGTTCGTTTATTTCAGGGATGTTAGGCATCGGTGGTTCTATTATTAAATATCCGATGCTTTTATATATTCCACCATTATTTGGACTTACAGCATTTACAGCTCACGAAGTTTCAGGTATTAGTGCAGTACAAGTGCTGTTTGCAACCATTGGTGGTGTTTGGGCATATCGTAAAGGCGGCTATTTAAACAAAACACTAATCCTATATATGGGAGTTAGTATTTTAATTGGTAGTTTTATTGGTGGTTATGGTTCCAAGTTAATGCCTGAAGCAGGTATTAATCTTGTCTACGGAATACTAGCCTTGATTGCAGCAGTCATGATGTTTGTGCCGAAAAAAGGTGTCGATGATATTCCGTTTGATCAAGTAACATTTAACAAAGGTTTAGCAGCGATTCTAGCATTAATCGTAGGGGTTGGTGCAGGGATTGTAGGGGCAGCAGGTGCCTTCTTATTGGTTCCGATTATGCTTGTTGTGTTAAAGATCCCGACACGAATGACGATTGCCTCTTCCTTGGCGATTACTTTTATTTCTTCGATTGGGGCAACCGTTGGAAAAGTTACCACTGGTCAAGTCGATTATTTTCCAGCAGCTATTATGATTATTGCTAGTTTAATTGCTTCACCTCTAGGAGCAAATGCTGGTAAAAAAGTAAATACGAAAGCATTACAAATAATATTAGCACTACTAATTTTAGGAACAGCTATCAAAATCTGGATCGATATTTTGTAGAATTTGTCCCGGTGCAAACGTCCGTAAGACTCCCACTTCAAAACATGAAGTGAAACGGAGATGTTTAAGTGGGAGTAAAACGGACGCTAACACCCCGAATGGTTCAACTAACACTCAGTGGGGGAAGAGCAAAAACTCCCACTGAGTGAAGTTTCACTTTGTGAAGCACTTCAATGTTTTTTAGATAAAAATCTATCAGGTGTGATATTTATCACATCGAAATCATTGGAGTGGTCTTATAATAATTAACATAATACCTATAGGGGTATGTGTATAAATCAAAAAGTTCGAAACTATTGGAGGTAAACAACTATGAAAAAAATTATTATCGTTGGCGGTGTTGCAGGTGGTGCAACGGCAGCAGCAAGACTTAGAAGATTAGATGAAGAATCACAAATTGTACTATTTGAAAGAGGAGAATATGTTTCATTTGCGAACTGTGGCCTTCCATACTATATTGGAGAGACCATTAAGGATCGTAGCAAATTACTTGTGCAAACGGTTGAAGGAATGAGTAAGAAGTTTAACCTAGACATTCGTAATTTAACGGAAGTAACAAAGATTGACCGTGAAAATAAAACAGTTACAGTGAAAAACGTTCAAACTGGTGAAACATATGAAGAAAGCTATGATGCGCTTATTTTATCACCTGGTGCGAAACCAATTTTCCCACCAATACCAGGGATTAAAGAAGCAGATAACATCTTCACACTAAGAAATATTCCAGATACGGACAAAATTAAAGCGTATGTGGACGAGCGTAAGCCAAACGAAGCAGTTGTGATCGGTGGAGGATTTATTGGTCTAGAAATGGCTGAAAACTTAGTAGATCGTGGTGTGAATGTTACACTTGTCGAAATGGCGAAACAAGTTATGGCGCCACTTGACTACGAAATGGCTGCAATTGTACACCGTCACTTAAAAGATAAAGGCGTGAACTTAATTCTTGAAGACGGAGTAAAAGCATTTGAAGATAATGGTAACAAGATTGTCTTGTCTAGTGGAAAAGAAATTACTACAGATATGACGATGCTATCCATTGGTGTAAAACCTGAAAACTCACTAGCAGCTGAAGTAGGTCTAGAACTTGGTGATCGTGGCGGTATTAAAGTAAATGAATACTTGCAAACGAATGACCCAGCAATCTTTGCTCTAGGAGATGCAATTGAAGTAACAGACTATATTAATGGACAACCAACCATGATTCCATTAGCAGGACCTGCAAACCGTCAAGGTCGAATCGTAGCCAACAATGTCTATGGCAAACAAGAAGCATACAAAGGAACACTTGGTACAGGGATTGCAAAAGTGTTCGATTTAACAGTAGCAACAACAGGGAACAATGAAAAAGTACTAAGCCAAAAAGGAATAGAATACCGTGTGGCGCACGTACACCCAGCTTCACACGCAGGTTATTACCCTGGTGCTGCACCAATTGCTCTAAAACTTATTTTTGATGGTGAAACAGGTAAAATCTTTGGTGCACAAGCAGTAGCTGCAGATGGTGCGGATAAACGTATCGACGTGATTGCGACTGCGATTAAAGGGAATTTAACCGTACATGATTTAACAGAAATCGAACTTTCTTATGCACCACCATTCTCATCTGCAAAAGACCCTGTAAACATGGTAGGGTATGTTGCTTCTAATATGATTGATGAAGGAATCGAAACAGCGCAATGGCATGAAATTGACCAAGTGATTGAAGATGGCGGCATGTTGATTGACGTACGTGAACCTGTAGAAAGAGAAGCAGGATTCATTAAGGGGTCTGTTAATATCCCATTAGGAGAAATCCGTGATCGTTTAGATGAAATTCCAAAAGACGAAACCATCTATATTACTTGTCAAGTTGGCCTACGCGGTTACCTTGCAACAAGAATCTTAACTGCTAATGGCTACAAAGTGAAAAACTTAGATGGTGGTTGGAAAACTTACTCAGCTGTGTTCCACAATGGTGATGAGCAAGCAGAAGAAGAAGCCGCAACGATTGAAAGCAATCAACAACTTGATGTGACAGGTTTACAATGTCCTGGACCACTTATGAACGTATTCAAAACAATGAAGACCTTTGAAAAAGGCGATATTCTTAAAGTACTAGCGACTGACCCTAACTTTATCAATGATATTAAGGGCTGGTGTGCAAGCAATGGTAACACCGTGCTAAAAATCGAACAAGATGACAAGACCTATGTAACTTACATTCGCAAAGACGCGTAATGTACAAAATCCCCTCCCATTTGTGAGGGGATTTTTATGTGGAGTATAACAAACATCAATAGATCTCAAGCGGATCCTCATTCTGCTATTTCATTTAAACTTCCCGTTTAAGGTGCGAAAGTGTCTTCATTCCATCTTCCTTCACCTTATCTATTAAGTAAAAGTTTATGTTTTTGAGACAAAACAATGAAAACTGCCCATAATTTATACATTACTTGTGATACTAATACAAAACGATAAGGATTGTGGTGCCTCGACAACAGATTCTAACTATATTCTTGTCATAGCCATTCTGTTTGGGTTTATACTTTGCACAGGTTGACAAGATACCTGCAGGGGTATAAAATGGAGCTATAACAAAACTAAATAGAATAGAGGAGAGAACATGACTATAATAATTGCAATCGTAATAACTCTAAGTCTACTGCTTCTCTATAAACGATATATCCCTGTATTTGGTGTAACAAAAATAGATGAAATCAATCGATATTACAATCAAGATGATACTGTCATTGTCGATGTTCGTGACTACCAAACGTCATGTAAGAATACGAAAAAAGGAACGACGTGTGTTCCATTACCTTACTTGAACCGGCATTTTGTCGAGATACCTAATAAACCTATTATTTTAATCGCTACGGATTATGTTGAAAAGAACTTAGCAACCCGGTTATTACGAAAAAAAGGCATGGCAGTTGTTGGTTATTATTTAACAGAGGATTTGGATAAGGAGAGATGCTACTATGAAATACGATACACAAGTCAAAAATAGAATGAAACGTATCGAAGGACAAGTACGTGGATTATTAAAAATGATGGAAGAAGAAAAAGAATGCCGCGATGTTGTGACGCAAATGTCTGCGGTTCGAAGTGCATTAGATCGGACAGCTGCATTAATTGTTAGTTCTAACCTGGAACAATGTATTCGAGAAGAAAATGAAAATGGTGAAAAATCCGAGGATCTTATCAAGGAAGCTGTTAATTTATTAGTGAAAAGCAGATAAACATCTTTTTGCAAGCTAAAAAACATTTAAGTTTTTTTAGTTTACAAAATACCTATTAGGGTATATAGTGGTCTGTGTACAGGGATAAATCATTAGAAGAAAATAGAATGGAGGATAAATTTATGAAAGAAATTTCAGCAAATGAACTAGCGAAAAAAGTGAAAGCAGGAGAAAAATTAAGCATTATTGATGTCCGGGAAGATGAGGAAGTAGCACAAGGGAAAATTCCAGGAGCTAAACATATTCCATTAGGACAAATTCCAGAACGACTAGATGAAATTGATAAGGATGAACATCATTTTATGGTTTGCCGTTCTGGAGGTAGAAGTGGAAATGCTTGTGCTTTTTTAACAGATAAAGGATATGATGTTACTAACATGCAAGGTGGCATGTTGGATTGGGAAGATGAAGTAGAAGTTGATTAGTAAGGAGGTAATTGAATGAGCATTATAGCTAATGAAGTATTAGATGCAAAAGGTTTAGCATGCCCAATGCCAATTGTAAGAACAAAAAAAGCAATGAATGATTTAGAAACGGGAGACATTCTAGAAGTGCATGCAACAGATAAGGGTGCGAAAAGTGACTTAACCGCATGGGCAAAATCAGGAGGACATGATTTGCTTCAAGATACAGAAGAAGGCGACGTATTAAAGTTTTGGATTAAAAAAGGTTAATAACTAACAAAAAGTAAAATAGCAGGTTATTCAAGCCTGCTATTTTACTATATAAAATCTTCTGTGAAGATAAGGCGCAAAATATGTAAGCGTCTAGTCTCAAAGTGAAGCAACTCAATCCCATAAAAAATATAATAATTCCTTGAAAAGGCAGATAATTCCTTAAACGCAAAATCCCGCATTAACAAAGGAAAGGGGAATACCACTTGACAGATAAAAAATTCAACCCAGAAAAAGCAGATAAACTTTTCAGTGAAGAAAGAAAAGCGCTATTACCGCCGGATAAACTCCTAAGCTACTTAGAAATCGATTCACAAGATGTTGTGGCCGATCTTGGTGCAGGCAATGGTTATTTTACACTTCCCATTGCACAAAAGACCACCAATACCGTGTATGCGGTAGATATTGAACCGAAAATGTTGAACATGTTAAAAGAAAACGCAGCAATAGCATCGATAGATAATATTCACTATGTAGAAAGTGATCTAGTGACGATTAAATTGGAGGATCAGTCCGTAAATAAAGCCATGATCTCGATGGTCATGCATGAAGTGTCTAGTATCGATCAAACGGTTCAAGAGATTAAACGTATTATAAAACAAGACGGGAAAATACTTATCATTGAATGGAAAGCAATCGAGATGGAGGCAGGACCACCGTTAAATCACCGTCTTCCTGCAGAGGAGTTACTAGAGGCTTTAAAAATTGCGAACTTTAATGTGGAGTTTATTGATCTAAATAGTCAACACTATGCAGTCGAAGCAAGTTTACATGATTAATATACGGATAGTGAGGTAAAATAAATGAAAAAGTTGTGGAATATGTTATGACCCTCACAAAAGATTATGTTCCTGGCAGGAGCAGTGTTTGTGATCGTCTCAATTGTAAGTAAGTTTATTTAAGGAGGCTTCTAATGTTCCACTATACAGTTGAAACAAACAACACAATGGAAGAAGCAGTTTCTTCATTAGAGGAAAGCTTAAAGCAAGAACAGTTTGGTGTATTATGGCAATTTGATATTGAAGAAAAACTACAATCAAAAGGGATAGATTTTAATCAACCTTACCTTGTCCTAGAAGTGTGTAATCCTCATGAAGCAAATCGTGTGTTATCGGAAAACTTAATGGTTGGTTACTTTCTACCTTGTAAGATTGTTGTTTATGAAGATCAAGGAAAAACAAAAATTGGTCTACCGAAGCCAACCGCGCTAATTCAAATGGTGGAGGATGAATCAATAAAGGATTTCGCAACAGATATTGAAAATCGCTTAATTCAAGCGATTGACCAAAGCATTTAACAGGGGTGTTGAACGATAAGGGATAATAGCTTCCTTATCGTTTTGTTATTTTACCTGGCTGTTTCCTAAAAGGTTGTTGTTTTGTCGCAATAAACATAAACTCCGACGTAAGTTTTATGTGAGTATCTTATTTCCTGATTTGAATTGAGTGCTGTACAACCGCTTTGGTAGAATACCCCGCTTTCCATGGGCACGGCCTCGGGCCAACAGGATGTTGGTCACGCAGGCGTTGTCACAGGACGTGACGATCTTAGCCTACGTTCCTTAATTCATGGGATCTTCGGCTCGCGCTGTTCCCATAGGACAAGGAATGCTTCGATAGCGATACATCGCACGAAGAAAATTGGTCTTTATTTTCGAGGAGTCTCCATATTCTACCTACGCTGTTAGTGGTGTTCTGATTAACGTCAGATACATATACCTAAACCAAAAGTGAATCATTGTTATCTACTAGAAAAAGGGAATTTTTGTACGTAATAATCAAGCAAAAAGCTATAAAATTACGATGCACATAACAAGAGCGGAGGAAATACACGTAGACTCCTTGAAAAAGGAAACCACTTTTTCTGCGTGCGATGTGAATTCACTGTAGCTTTCCTTGTCCTACGGGAGGAAAGGCCTAGGTGAGACCCCGCAGCGAGGGACGAGCGAGGAGGCTCATCAGCCGCCCGTGGAAAGCGTAGTGTATTTCCGGAGCTCTATACTAGCACTCATTTTATAAAAGCGAGCGAGAAAACCATTAGTTACGTCGTATTTTCTATCAACTGCCACATAAAAAAGCAACGAATTTCACCAAATGAGCGTTTTACTAATTTTCGTTAAATTTTCATATTGTTCATGTAATGTGTAAAATAAAAATAAACTACATACTAATTGGCGCGTTTCCATTTCACTGTTTAAGGCATTAGAAAAATAGTACAGCAATAGAGGAGGTCATACATATGAAAAAGTCAATCATCGTAGGTGTTGTTCTAGTTGGAATGTTAGCATGGGCGATTTATGATGTCACCAATCAACAGGAAGCAACTTCTGAATTTAGTTCAAGGGATGAAGTGGATGAATTGGAACAACAAGCTAGTGATCAAGGTAATGGTGAAAATGAGAAAAAGTCTAGTGAAACAGTTGGTTTAAATGTCGGCGATCAAGCACCAGATTTCGAGCTTGAGACCTTACAAGGCGAGAGCGTCAAACTTTCTGATTATCGAGGTGAACGCGTAATGATTAACTTCTGGGCAACATGGTGTCCACCATGTCGAGCGGAAATGCCTGATATGCAGAAGTTTCATGAGAACAAGGGTGTGGAAATCTTAGCGGTTAATTTAACCGATACGGAGGACGCCGTACAAGATGTGCATGACTTCGTTGATGATTTCGGCTTAACTTTTTCCATTTTACAAGATGCGGAGCTAGACGTAGCGACAACCTATCAAATTCAACCAATCCCAACGTCGTTTATGATTGATTCAAATGGCAAAATCCAATTTGTTGCCTATGGGCCGTTGAATTATGAACAGATGGTGCAAGAGTTTGAAACAATGAGCTAAAACACCTTCTGTTAAATACGAAAACATACAGGGGTGGAACAAAATGGACCAAACGATCTTAGTAGTAGAAGATGACAGGATGATCCGAGAATTAGTCGGTATCTATTTGCGAAAAGCGGGTTTTGAAGTAGTAGAAGCAGCGGATGGGGAAGTGGCAAAAGATGTATTTTTAACACACCATCCTTGCTTGATCGTATTAGATTTAATGCTACCAAAAGTTAGTGGCGAGGAATTTTGTACATGGGTTCGTGAGCAAGAGAAGAATGAGGTATCCATCATCATGTTATCTGCTAAATCACGGACAGAAGATAAGATTAATGGTTTGAAACTAGGGGCTGACGGTTATTTAACGAAACCGTTCGAACCTGAAGAACTAGTCGCACATGTGGAAGCAGTTTTGCGACGAACAGGACAATTTTGCCAAAAAATTGTTCATGGAGGACTTTGTATAAAGCCTAGAAGGGGAGAAGTAATCCTTTATGATCAACCAATTAAGTTAACGAAACATGAATTTAATTTGCTTTATTACTTTACGGAAAACCCTAATAGGCTATTTTCTAGAGAACAATTGATTGACCAACTGTACCCTCATTCAGATCGGACCATTATGGATCGCACCATTGATGCGCATATCAAAAAGTACGTGAAAAGATAGAAGACAACCCAAGTGACCCTAAACGAATCAATCCAGTTCGCGGAATGGGGTATAAATTTGTTCCGTAAATTTCATCAAGCATTTTTATTTCGATTGACGCTGTTAAATGTTGTAGTTGTTGCATCTTTTATTATTGTAACAGGGTTTGCCTTATATAATACAGCTTGTTTGTTAGTCGACGGAATGGTAACGGTGGAGAAACAATCCCGGTTTAATCAAACATTATTTGGTTATTTAATCATCTTCAGTCTTGCGGCGATTGTGATTGGGAGCACCATTCACTTTTACCTCACAAGAAAATTAATCCGACCATTGAGAGAATTAATTACGTCAACAAAAAGGATGAAAAAGGGACATTATCCCGCCCCAATTAAAACAACCTCCAACGATGAAACAGGTCAATTAGTCCATCATTTTAATGATATGGTGCAACAACTTAAATATAATGAGGAGCATCGTCATAAACTTATATCTGATTTATCGCATGAGTTTCGAACGCCTTTATCCAATTTGAATGGTTATTTGGGGGCGTTGAAAAATGAGGTAATGGTAGGGGACCCACAGTTATATGAATCTCTTTATGAAGAATCAAAACGTCTGACTAAGATGGTAAAGCAGTTAGAACAATTAAAAGAGTGGGATCATGTCTCCAATCAAACTTTCTTAGATAAACAATCTATAAACATGGCGGAACTTATTGATCAATCGGTGGAGTTATTTCAATGGTTATTGGAGAAACATAATATTCCGATTGAGCTACAAGTAAAGGATGGATTTGTTTTAGTGAATAAAGATGCCATGATGCAAGTGATGAGTAATTTGATTGAAAATGCGATTCGATATAACCAAGGTACTACGCCTATTTGTGTTAAAGGGGAATTATGTGAAGATGTATATAAAGTTTCGGTGATCGGAAACGGACACCCCATTCCGGAAAAGGATCGCGGAAAAGTATTTGACCGTTTTTATCGCGTCGACAATTCTCGCGGTAAGGAAACAGGCGGTAGTGGACTAGGACTTTCGATTTCCAAGGAAATCGTGGAACATCACCACGGTCAGGTTGGTTTAGATTCGACAAAAGATGACAAACATACTTTTTGGTTTACAATTCACTTACAAAAATAAGAGCATGCTGTCTGGTTCAACTGGACAGCATGCTTTTGTTTTAAGAAATTTTTTATGCCTGTTTTAATTCATACGTTTCGGTAATATGGATACTATCTTGAACAGATTGTATCATCCCACAATTTTTTCGTGTTAATGCAAGAGCTTTTTCAACTTTAGTTGAATCGAGAGCCTTTTCACTATAAATAATAAAAGTTAAATGTATTTCTTCGATTCGATTTGCTTGATCAGGATTTCTTTTAACTTCATAGAGACTTGTAACGTATGATAATCGATTCGCTTTTTATTTAAAATTTGTCGCAATAAATTGCCACTACAACCAACAATGGAAGCAATTAGTAGTTGATAGGGGCGGTATCCATGCTGTTCTTGTTTTGAAATGTGTAGTGTATTATGCGGTAACATCGTATGAACACCGTGATCATCGATAGTAAATTTCAACGCAAGCCACTCCTTCGAAGTTATCTTTTCTTAATCTAAGTGTACTCAGTAAATATGAAAAAAGTGTGAAGATATGAAGAGTTTCTGGAATAAATGTATGAACCTCTAGAACAGACACACAATAACTTTAGAGAGTTCACAGAAAAAGGTGAGGTTAAATGAAGGAGAAAGTGATTTTAAATAGTTTATCTATATTAGGAATTGTAACGATACCATATGCTATCAATAAAAGTTCTACCAAAGAAGGGATTATCGCCTTTTTATTGAAAGCTTTCTTATCTACTTTTTTTGGTAACATTATTGCTAGCAAAAAAATATTGGAATTTCCAATCCGTCAGTTCCCAAACGCCTTTAAGAGTAGTGTATTGTTTGATATGATTTTATTTCCATTGTTGTGTGTGTTTTACAATCAAACAACGTATCGATCTAATTTGTTCACTATGATTGTTCAGGCCTTTTTGTACAGTACACCTATCACAATTATAGAGACCTATTTAGAAAGACGAACGCGTTTGATTCGGTATAATAGTTGGAAATGGTATTACTCTCTATTTTCACTAGCTGCATCTTTTCTGATGATTCGAGGTATGATGGCTTACATTAGAAAGATTTCATCATGAAATTGGATTTATATGATACCCTCATGTAAATCCAATTTTTTATTGTGATATTAGTACTAGTCATAGGGAAGCTCGTTTGCGAAGAATAGGAGCAGTCCATTCGGATAATAATCACCATGATTTCAGTTAATTGTTCCTCTTTGCTTAATAGGTAATAATACCTGTTTGGTTAGGGTTAAACTAAACCTTGAGTTAAGTTAGTCAAAAAGTAGTATATTTTGTAACGGTTTTCAAATAATATAGCTTAACTATCGTCATAAAGTAGGTATGTAAGATGAGAAACATTGCAGCATTATTTTCATTATTGATGCCTGGCTTCGGTCAGATCTATAACAAACAACTTTTTAAAGGGATCATTTTTGTGATTTTTGAACACTTTGATAATATGGTAGGAAAAATTAATCGAGCTATTCAATTGGATTTCAATGGAATGCACCAACAGGCACTGGATGTAACAGTTTATGACGCCATGTTATTTTATCCGGGTTTTTATGTCTATGCCGTTTGGGACGCATGGTTTTATGCTAAAAAAGGTGCCGACAAAACCGTTACTGCCATTCCTTTCGTTATCGCAGGATTCATGGGGGAAATGGGAGCGATCTTTGCAAAACAATTGCCAGTTCCAACCTTAACAGTAGGTTTGACAATGATTATTCCCATGATCATTGGCATGATTATTTACCGAAAGCAATAAGAAGGAGATTTAAAAAAACAAATGAGTCCGTTTTGGAATCAAGTTATGAAAAATAAGAAAGAAACTGTTTCTGAATTAACAGCTAAAGCTCAAGAATTAAAAGTAGATCTTTGGCTATCCGATGTCGTTTTCATCCTTCATTGGTGGGGTGGTGTTGCACTTACTATCATCCCATGGGGTATATGGTGGATCGTTCAGCCGACAACAAGTCGGTACCGTATGTTGTTTGTTGGTTTTTCGATTATTATTATTTCATCTTTTCTAGATTTCATCGGCTCACAATATGATTTGTGGCGGTATTATTATGAGGTCTTTCCGTGGGTTCCAGCCTATGCACATACAAACCTAATGTTTCCCCATGGGTTAAGGGACTTATATTTTCGCTATTGACAACGTTTGTAGGAGAACCAATTATTTCCTATTTTGGCTACTATGAAACGATAAAATGGGAATTTTACTATTCGTTTCCTATATATTTTATGATTTATCTGTTTAGTAATGAGCTCAGCAAAGTAAATGGATTTGCACAACTTGATACATCGTCATGAAAGCACTTGGAAATAGGCCAAGTGCTTTGTTCGTTAGGTGTAGTTCAACTCTTCTGCACGTTGCGACCAACTTCCAAATCGAAAGCTTTTCCAATTCTATCACTCATGTTTTAACCAAGCCTGGAATATGCATTAATAGAGACCCTAAAACGTTTGTTAATTGAGCTGAACATGATGTCAGAATTCATGAGATAGGGGGAAAAATCGATGGTCGAAGCCATTTTACAAATTTTCATTAGCGAACAAAAAGCTGAAGCGATTTTAGCAAATGATGTAATCGAACTGATTTTTATGGTGTTGTTTGTTACTTTTACTGTTACATTTGTTGTCCACATCCTTTTATTTAATAAATTAAGAAAACTACGAAACTATTTAAATGAAACAGGACGAATGGACATAGAACCGTTACGCACAATAAAAGAACAGTTTGACCATAGACAACAAGAAGAATCGGTAAAAGTAGATACATTTGTACAGGAGAAATTTTCATCATGGTGTGTATTCAATGTACCTGTTGTTAATTTAATAAAAATGATTCAGATGACAGTATCCGTATTTATTTTAATCGGGGTGTTAGGTACATTTATTGGATTAACGATGTCGTTAGGTAGTATTGACGCTGGCGGTGAACAATTAGTTGAAAATGTTGCAAGTGTCTTAGCGGGGATTGATGTTGCCTTTTACACTAGTATCGCGGGGATGGGTTGTTCTTTAATCATGACGATGCTTGTGAAGATTTGTAATACAGAATTTCTGTTAACAGATATGATGTTAAAAGTAGAAACCAATTTAGCAGAGGAAGAACAAAATGGATTGGCTCGTCTGATTGATGTAACAGAGATGATTCACAGTTCCATCAATCGATTACAAGAAACGAACCAACAATCTTTACAAGGAATCGAAAACTCCTTTCAAGGCTTTCAAGATTATACAGAAGGTTTGCAACAATCAGCGGAAGATTTAGCAACCTTTAATCAAGGGTTAGCTAGCAATCTCGAACACTTTCAAGTTATTTTTCAGCGCGTAGGAGAGATGACGGAAGGGTTTGAACAAGCAACAGCCAAACTGAATGATAATTTTGATCAATTGTTTAGTTATTTTAACAAAATGGATGAACGGAATGACAAAGTTGTCACAACGTTTGAAAAAACCTACGAAAAAATGAAAGGTACATCCGAAGCACAAATGGAAACATTACGCAACTTTGAAGACTCTGTCGATGATTTAAAGCAGTTTACGTCTTCTGTTGCTGATGGACAATCCTCTGTCAAACATGCCTTTGAAAAAATTAATCAAGAATGTCGTGGGTTAGCCGAACAAATGAAAGCACACAACCAAGAATTTAAAAACATCTTTGGCCATGATCTAAGTGCTAAGTTATCAGGAATGACCAAGTACTTAAGTGAATTCTCAAGAGATTTCCAGCGTGTAGGCGATTCGATTACGCCTTTACCGCAAGCATTAGAAGCGATGAATCAAACACAGGCAGAGTTTAGAAATCAGTTAACAGGTCAGTTGGATGACCTAAAGCGTTTTAATGATGAATTCCATCATCATCTGAAGTCACATGCAACCGAAACGTTTATGTTAGAGAAACATTTACAAGAAGCGACCACTACGTATGAACAAGTAGGGATCAAAAATAATCAACTCATTAAAGAAATGAATGATACGATATCCCAAATGCAACAAGGCTTTCAACAGCGAGAGAATCAATTGGATTCGAACTTAACTTTCATGAAAGACACGCTTTCACGATATGTTGCGACATTGGAAGGTGAACTCGGAGATAAACTAGATAAAGTGGTTCGTACGATTGGTGATTATATGGATGTTACCAACACTGGAATGAAAAAAGAATTCAAAGAAATTCGTCAGATAGTGGAGGAGATGCAACAAACAAACGGACGTTATACAAACCAAACCTTTACTGAGTTAAACCAGGAAATTCAAAAGTTAAATCAGCAGCTACATGCATACAGTCAGGAAACATCTAAATTAAATGACGCGGTAAGGTTGAGTGGGCATGATTAATAAATATCAGAAGTTATTTAAGGGAGAACAGGACGATAGTCAGTTTTGGCCTTCTTTTACAGATTTACTAACGTCGATTTTGCTTTGTTTCGTATTAATCTTCATTAGTATGATGGTAATTAAATCATTACAAATTGAAGAGATGAAAAAAACATTAGATCAGATCATGGGTGTTCGTGCCCAGCTGGTAAGTGACTTAAATGAAGAATTTAATGATTCACCACTAGGAATCGAGGTAGATGAACAGACAGGAGCGATTATATTCGATACAGAGATTTTATTTGAATATGATGAGGCAGTATTAAAGGAGGATTCGTTTCACTTTCTTGACGAATTTGTACCTAAATATTTAGATGTGTTATTAGGTAGTGGGTATGAAGACTATATTGCAGAAATCATCATTGAAGGACACACCGATCGAGAGAATAGTTATTTATACAACTTGGAGCTTTCCCAAGAGCGGGCGTTTAGTGTTGCAGATTATATTCTAGGTGATCAATTTCCATATAAAAACATCCAAGACCATCTACAAGATAAATTAACGGTAAATGGTAAGTCATTTACGGACAGCCGCCGGGATGAAAATGGAGACTATAGTGCAGAAGCATCAAGGCGGGTTGAGTTTAAATTTAGGTTGAAAGATGAAGAGATTTTAGATAAGACAAGAGATATTTTGAATGGTGATGGATAAATTTCAAAACACACCGATACTTATTGTTTAAGTATTGGTGTGTTTTTGGTGCACGCATATCTTCACTGCGGATTAAGTAGACGTTGAGTTCTGAAACGTCCAAGAAAGAGGGTCCGTAGCAACATATTCTGCAATCATTCAGCCTTGATTCAACCACATGTACACATAGAAACCCTCTATGTGGTTAAAATAAACACGAAATTGTTGGGCTAAAAGCTAGTGTGAAAATATTTACAAACTTACAGATTATGGTATAGTAATTCATGTTGTTTAGTTATAGGTTTGGAGATGATGGAAATATTTTTATTATACTTTTTTATTGGGATGGTTGCTTCCACACTAGGAGCAATGGCCGGTTTAGGTGGGGGCGTCATCATCAAACCGGTATTAGATGTGTTCGGACATTTTGATTTGGCTACTATCGGCGTGTTATCTGCCGCAACCGTTTTTGCAATGGCTGCTACTTCGTTAATAAAAATACGAAAAAAAAAATTTGAATTAGATAAGAAGAATAGCCTGTTAATTGCCATAGGCTCAATTATTGGTGGGTTTGTTGGAAAAGCTATCTTCAATTTTGTAATACTTCAATTAAAGCTTTCTGCCACGATCGGTGCGTTTCAATCAACATTACTTGCAGTGATTTTGTTATGTATTTATTTATTCATAAAAAATAAAAACCATATTAAGACTTACCAAGTGGAAAGCAATACCATCATCTTTACTGCTGGATTTGTTCTGGGTTTGTTGTCAGCGTTTTTAGGTATTGGTGGTGGGCCGCTAAATGTAGCAATTTTAACATTATTATTCTCGATGAATGCAAGAAATGCCTCGTTTAATTCCTTGTTCATTATCTTTTTCTCCCAATTGTCATCCCTCTTACTAGTCCTGTTCACGACAGATATTAGAGAGTACGATTTATCGATGCTTGTTTATATGATTGTTGGAGGAATACTCGGGGGGATTGTAGGTAGTAATTTGGTGATGAAATACACCAATAAAACCATTTCCAAGATATTTAATATAACCATCCTTCTTGTTTTACTTATTAATATCTTTAATATTTTTAAGTTTATTATGTTTTAGGCTATGGTGTTATTCGTATTGATATAATATAAAAAACATAACTTCCTTGAAATTAGAAGTTATGTTTTTTATTGCTTATTAAACTCAAAAAATAAAATAATGATTTAGGTAGCTGTTTACGATTCCGTGAAATTGTTGAGCGTTTCAATTTGTTGGATAACGTATTCAAATCAGAAAAGAAAGCTTGATTGTGCGATGGAGCTGTTTGTATACTTATCTGGTTTGTGAGAAGAAGTAATTTTTGGTGTTTGTAAAATAGAAAAAGGTGGGAAGTTGTTTTGCCTAGTCTTTTTGTGCGCATGTAAAAAATTACAATATCATCTTAAAAAATGGGAAAAAGCAACATTAGGCGGCTTATATTTTTTAGAAGAGAATAATTTGATATCAAAATCATTTATAGAAAGCTGATGAAGAAGCTGATTTAATCGTGTTCTAACCCCTTTCACAATTGACATAGAAGTAGTTGTGAAAAGCGTGATTAGCATTGAATCCTCTCCTTATCCAGTATTAATACAAGCATAAGGGAATCCATTGATAAAAATGACAGAATTTTTTAAAATATTAACTAGTAGAATGATGGTAGTTCTTGTCGAATTGTGTTGAAAACCAGCTGTTAATTTTCTATACTTATAGTATAAAAAATTACATATCACGTTTACCGATAATGGCAAACTTATCGAAAGGTAAGGACGCAAAGCTACGGACCTAAAGCAAAAAAGTGATGGTGGCCGAGTTACCGAAGTACTATTTATGATTTTATAAAAGGTAAACCAACTAGTTGGTTTGCCTTTTATTTTGCACATGAGGAAATATAGTACCAATTTTTAGCTACTAAGTCTTACCAGTGCACTCCAATCAAATATCAAACGTGGGAAAGGATGTTTAAAATAAAACCTAGTATTAAACGATTGTTACCAAAAGGGAAGCAATCCAGTCAATCAAACGATGACCCGTTAACGGATGAAAGTCAATTAACAGGTTTGATTAAACATATATCGCAAGAAAATGAAGAATATAACACATTGACTCAATTACCAAATCGTTATTATTCAAGAGAAGCGATTAAAAAGTGGATCCATGAACACGAACAAAAGCAGAAAAGTTTTGCTTGCTTTTACATTAATGTAGATGGGTTAAATCAAGTGAATACTAATTTTGGTTATGAAGTTGGCGATGTTGTTTTAAAAAAGACGGCAGAAAAAATGAAACAGGTGATGAACGAGAAGGGGGTACTCTTTCATATTGGTAGTGACGAATTTATTGCCCTTGTTAAACACCTTCCGAATCAAGCTGATTATTACCAATTTGCTCAACAAGTTGTAAAGGCGACGGAATTGCCTATTAAGATTGCCAGTTACGATGTGTACATTACGCTAAGTGTTGGAATAAGTGTTTTTTCGGTTGATAGTGTGGACCATCATTCTTTAGTGAGTAATGCACATACGGCTTTAAAATACTCGAAACAAACTGGAAAAGGTAGTTACCAAATCTATGCGCCCAACAAAAATATTGAGTCATTTAAATTATTTCAATTAGAAAATGACATAAGACACGCATTATCGAAACAACAAATTTATATTGAATACCAACCACGAATTAGTCCAATTACAGAACGAGTGCTGGGAGCAGAGGCGCTTATTCGTTGGGATCACCCTGAATGGGGAGTAATTTCACCTGCAGAATTTATCCCTGTAGCAGAAGCGAATGTAAAGGTGTTGCAACAGATTGATGATTTTTTATTACGAAGTGTATGTGAGCAAATTAATACATGGCAACAGCAAGGAATTTCTCAAACAGTTATCTCCATCAATTTATCTCCGAAACGTTTCATGATGACGGATCTCGTTGATAAGATTGAGTCGTATATTCGAGAATTCAAGATTTCTCCAGCAATGTTGGAGATTGAAGTTACTGAAGGAGCTTTATTACCAAGTAAAAAAATTGTAGAACAACATCTCAAACGTCTACAAGCGATAGGAGTTTGTATTGCGTTGGATGATTATGGTACAGGGTACTCGAATGTTCAATATCTAAAGCAATTTCCAATTGACACAATTAAAATAGATCGTGAATTTACACGACATATAGCAGATAATGAACAAGATGCGATTATAATTAAATCCATTATCGATCTAGCCAAAGGATTAAATAAACGAGTTGTTGCGGAAGGAATCGAAACAAAAGACCAGCTAGATATGATAAAAAAGTTCAAGTGTGATGAAATACAAGGATACTTATATAGTGAGTCGGTTGATAGTGAGCAAATGGGTGAATTCTTCCGTAAGCAAATCATCCCACCTAAGCAACCACAAGTCCAACCGCGAAGAGAAAGACGACAGTATTTTCGAGTCCAGTTACCGTTCTCGTTAAGGACACAAATGACAATTTTATCTTTTAATGATAAACCTGTATCACTAGGATCATCAGAAGTTTTCGTTCAAGATATTGGCTTGGGTGGTTTAAGATTTTTAACCCATTTACGTTTGAAGTCTCATGAAAATATCGTCTACGGATTTAATACGACCATCATGAACACAAATATTCACTTAAGTGGAAAGATTGTTTGGCAAGAAGAGAATGGGAAAGAATCCTTTGAATATGGCGTTGAGTTTATGATTGAAGAATCAGATCGTGATGTATTAGCGAAATTACTGAATGATATGTCGGTTAAGATAAAACAAAATCCTGCATTTAATGAGGGGGATTTTGTTATCGAGTAGACTGGCTTATAATTGTGGATTTATTAGCATCGTATAGGTTAGGGTATCGCAGATTATATATGACATATATCACGTTTTGTTTGGTTGGACAGTGATAGAATAAAGGTATAACCTAGAGAGAGAGGGAATAGTAGCAATCCATACATGATGATAAATAAATAAGTATGGAACCATAACTATTTGAAGAAAATAGATATAGAAGAGGTGTTAGGATGAGTTTTTCAGTTACAAAAGAAGCAGCACAATGGTACAAAGATGAAATGGGTTTAGAGGCAGGAGACCATGTTCGTTTCTTTGTGAAATTATATGGAGGGATTAAAACCGCACATCCGTCATATTTTTTAGGTGTTGAAGTAGCGCAGGAAGGCGAAATTGCAATTAAAGAAGAAGTGGAAGGAATTACTTTTTATTTCAATAAAGAAGATGCTTGGTTATTGGATGATTATGATTTAAAGATTGAAATGGGCCAAGAAGAAACAGTTTTTCAATTTAGTGAAAAACAATAGAGGTACCTAAGATCACAGCTATGAAGGTTGTGGTCTTTTTTATTGTCTATTAAACGAAAGGATTAATTACAACTGTTTTTTTATGATGGTTGAAGCATGTTTCATAGCCTTTTGACAAATACTACAATGTACGATTGAGATTGTAGTAAAGGAGTTGAATCGGTAATGGAGCATTTTCAGAGATATGATATAAAAAAAGTGAACCACTATACAAATGAGTATATGATGATTATTTATCTTGATGATCAATTAACAGAGTTTGCATCAGAGTTAGATCAGTCACCAACAACAAAGAAAAATATGATGACAAATGTACGCCAAATTTTAAATAATCGTTATCCCAATTTAAAAATTACAATGGTAAAAGTGGTAATTGGCGGGATGGCGATGATGTCTATCCCAATTGGTGGGACGATAGCGGAAGCGGCAGAAACGACATCAGAATCATCACCACAGCAAGTCGTGCAAGCTGATTCCATCTATTATCAAGTAAAACCAGCTGATACTTTATGGAGTCTTGCTCGAACGTTTAATACAACAGTGGATCAGATCAAGCAGGCGAATAACCTTAATTCTGATACAGTGCGCCTTAATCAACAACTCATTATTCCTCAAGCATTTCATACCGTGCAATCAGGGGATTATCTCACCGTTCTTGCTAAGAAGTATAATACATCGGTAGACGCAATCAAAGAAGCTAATCGTTTAACAAGTGATTTTACAAAAATTGGGCAAACGTTAGTAATTCCTGTGAGTATCAATCAAGCAACACCACAAACTTCACAGACAACAGAAAAACCTTCTGATCAACAAGGGTCGGCCAGTTACACGGTAGTATCAGGGGATAACTTATCAACGATAGCTAAACGCTTCGGTACAACGGTGGATGCAATCAAAAGCGCCAACAATTTAACGTCAGACTTTTTGCGAGTAGGTCAAGACCTAACCATACCAACAGCCGAAATAACAGACAACACTCCAGTGCAACAAACAACGGAAAGTTATACAGTTGTGTCAGGAGATAATCTAACGACAATAGCAAAACGCTTCGGCACAACTGTAGATGCAATCAAAAGCGCCAATAATTTGACATCAGATTTTTTACGTTTAGGTCAAGAGTTAACGATCCCAACTGCTAAGACAACAGATGCAACAACAGAGACAGCACCAACACAACAAACAACGGAAAGTTATACAGTCGTGTCAGGAGATAACTTAACGACAATAGCGAAACGATTTGGCACAACTGTAGATGCAATCAAAAGCGCCAATAATTTGACATCAGATTTTTTACGTTTAGGTCAAGAGTTAACGATCCCAACTGCTAAGACAACAGATGCAACAACAGAGACAGCACCAACACAACAAACAACGGAAAGTTATACAGTTGTGTCAGGAGATAACTTAACGACATTAGCGAAACGATTTGGTACAACCGTAGATGCAATCAAAAGCGCCAACAATTTAACATCAGATTTTTTACGTATTGGACAAACGTTGAATATTCCAAGTCAAAACGCACCATCACATCCCGTTCAACAAACAACACCAGAACAAATTGAACAGGAAAGAGTAACTTTTACCTATTCAGTGCGGTCGGGAGATAATTTGTCCGCTCTTGCTAATCGCTTTGACGTAAGCGTGGATGCCATACGTACGGCTAATCAATTAAAAAGCGATATGCTTCAAGTCGGCCAAGCCTTAACAATACCGAATGGAATCAATGCTCCAGTTCAAGCAGGTACAAATACTGTTACGTATACAACTCACACAGTAAAAGCGGGGGATACAATTTGGGATATAAGTGTTCGGTATGGTATTCCACAACAAGAGTTATTACGAACTAATAATCTAACTGCTAGTAGTATGCTTTCCATTGGTCAAAAGCTAACGATCCCTGTGCATCAAATTGGAGTGAAACAGGTTGTAAGTGAGAAACATGGGGAATATTTAGATTGGTGGACAGAAGCACAATATGTGTTTACAATTGGAAAAACAGCAAAGGTTACAGATTTTGTAACGGGAAAAAGTTTTTATATCAAACGAACGATTGGGGCCAATCATGCTGACTCAGAAACAGTATCTATAAATGACACCAATATTGCCAAGTCGATATGGGGAGGTTATTCATGGACACCGCGCGCTGTCATCTTAGAAGTAGATGGTAGGAAAATCGCTGCTAGTATGAGTTTTATGCCACATGAACGTGAGTATATATCAGGAAATGGCATTACTGGGCATTTTGATGTCTATTTTGGAGATAGCACCCGACATAAGGATGGTAAAGCAGATGCCTCCCATCAAGCCCAGGTGGAAAAAGCAGCAGGAATTGGGGCTGTGTAAAAAAATATCGCTCCATCATCAGGAGCGATATTGTCAACATTATAGGGGACCCAACCATTCCATATCCTAATGGGATTTATTCGTCTACCTGAAACGGTAATCGATCTTAATTCATCCCATTACGGGGTCAATCACTTCTGATTTCAACAAATCATAGTTACAGTCATCGTCGACTGTCTAGTTGAAGTGTGCCCTCTCAGGATAAGTCAGTTCCGTGAAAATGGATACTGATTTCCTGATTAAACTATTTATTTTTTAGACTCAAAATTCATAATGATCGGCTTGAAAGTAGGAGCGTGTTAATTTAATTAACATTCTAATGTTTAAAGGTGATCAACTGTCCATCAAACGGTTAAGGTTGGACTAAAGACTCACATTTCTGCTAAATTATTGATTGATTTCCTCGATGGTCTTTGATCTGGTTTTCTTCTAGCTTTCCCAATAAGCTAAAGTTATCAAGATCGTTACAAACCTAGTAAATCGAGCACAATATTCAACTAACTGAGTGATCTTTAGGTTCCTTAAGGGTTATGATGTTTTTTTAACCACTTTGACCACAATAGAACATTAGGTCCGACGCTTTCTTTCAAGTTTTCTCGAAGAAGCTAGTGTAGGATGTTACAACCAATTTTTTTGCTTCATGATAGCCGACTTTATTTTTCCTAGTTTTCTTTCAAACCGTATTGAAACGGAACTAACTAGGATGGTTGAGTCTCCTATAATGTTCACTTAGTAAGAAAGATGTTTTGTTTTTTGTTATCTTATCTTTGTTACAACTAAAGTATAACATGGAAAGACAGTGATGTCTGTGACAAAAATGTTAACGTTTACATTTTTGTGATTTTTATTTCGTATTGATAGGGGAAGGGTTTGTGTTATATTAGCTATATTATACGACATAACTGCACATGACTTTCGCTGATTCTTAATCAAGTTAGTGCTAAAACGGCGCTGCGGAAATACACTCCGCTTTCCAGTGGGGGGCTGGTGAGCCTCCTTGAAAATAAAGACCAATTTTCTGCGTGCGATGTAACGCTGCCGTAGCCTTCCTTGTCCTCGTTCGTACCTCACTGCGGGGTCTCACCGATGGTTTTTAAGGATTACAGGCTAAAACCGTCCTTGTCGGACAACGCCTGTATAACCCTTGCCGGGCCTCGGGAGTCTCCGTGTATTTCCTCCGCTTTTTTCAGTACTCTGAAGTTTTATAGTGCTTTGCTTAATAAAATCATATGTTATTTCTTTTTATGTTTGATAGCATGTTGTAATATAACCTTGCACCAAATTCTTTATTTTTGGATCTATAAAGTATTACATCTATCACTAATCAGAAAACTTATACCAGCGAAGGCAGAATACGTAGACTCCTATGGGAACAGCACGAGTCGAAGATCCACTTGGTAAAGTGGTTTTCTTTACCAAGTTAGCTGAGGCCGTGCCCATGGAAAGCGGAGTATTCTGCCGTAGCGATGGTATACTACTTATTTCAATTAGGATAGTACAAGCAAAATTACAGAGGTTATGTCGCTTAATACAGCTAATACGCAGTAAAAAAGCACTCCAGATGTTAACTGGAGTGCTTTTCCATTTAAATAGTAAACTTGTCCATTTCTTTCTGTAATTCTTCTGATAGTTGTTTTAATTGATCGGAAGTGGTAACGAGTACTTCGCTTCCTTTTAATTGCTCTTCAGTTGATGCAGAAACTTCTTCACTAATCGCAGAGGATTGTTGAGCTGCAGCACTAACTTGTTGCACAGTGGTAGATAAAAGTTCCTGAGATTGCTGTAATTGCTGAATTGAATGAGATACAAGATCTATTTTATTTGAGAACTCACTCATACTTGTACCAACATGATTTAATAGGCCATCTGTTTCTTGAGCTTTTTCTACTTGCGCTTTGAAAATTGGGTTTGCTTCTTGTAGTACTTGTAATGTTTGATTGACCTCGTTCGTAATTTCGGAAGTGATGCTTCCAACGGTGTCAATCGATTCCTGTGACCTAGCTGACAACTTACGAATTTCATCGGCGACAACGGCAAATCCTTGACCTGCTTCACCTGCACGCGCTGCTTCAATAGCTGCATTTAAGGAGAGTAGGTTCGTTTGTTGAGCAACCTCTGTCAATATTGTCATCACATTATTGATTTGGTTCGTGCTTGTTTTCAATGTTTCTGTTTTATTCATGAGTGCAGAGATCATTTCTTCCCCATGTTTTGTTTGATCCATAAGTTCATTCATTTTTTCAACACCAGTATGGCTATTTTCCATAACTTGTTTGGCATGACTCTCCATTTCCGAATTATTAGCCAACACTTTATGAACTTCATCATCAATTTTAGTTGCTAAACTGCTACCATTTTCTGCTTCTTCCGTTAAGTTAGCTGCTCCACTGGCTATTTCCTCGGAAGCCGATGCTACTTCTTTTGCTGCATTTGATTGCATTTGTGAAACCTCTGCCAAGTTATTGGCTACTTCTAACACGTTTGTTGTGGAGTCTTTGGTTTTATTCATCATGGTAGAAATGTTGTCCAACATTTGATTAAAACTTTTCGCTAGTGTTCCTATTTCATCTTTACGTTCATTTAACTCCGATCGAACGGTTAAATCGCCATCTTTCGCTACGTACATTAATTCGGATATTTGTTGGAGTGGAACGCCAACTATTTTGACAATTCGATTGGCGATAAAGAATGAAAGAATTAAAGATAGAATAATGATTGCTACAATAATATATAAAATCTGTTGTGTATCTTTTGTTAATTCTTTTGCATCGACTGCACCAACTAAGTACCAATCTGTTACGTCAGATTGATGTTGAAAAATATATTGTTGATTCGTTTCGAATACATTTTCTTTTAAATCGATGTCGATTGGATAACCATTCTCCGTATTTACTTCTTCTTTATCAAATGAGAAAACGATTCTATTATTAGAATCAACCATTTTAACCGTGTTATCTCCGAATGTTACGTCCTCAAGCATTTCTTCAAACGCCTCACCTTTGAGTTCGATTACCATATAGTAAGGGGTGTCATCGATCGTAATTGCTTGCGCAAAACTTACACTAGGGTGATCACGATTTTCAAGTAATGATGTTTTCTTACCACCAATCCAGAATTGAGATTGATCAGAATTATTTGCTTCGGTATACCAAGATTGATCAACAATCTTTTTAGTATTGGAAAAATCAACAGTTGAAAAGACATCGTTGTTCGTAGTGTTAATCATATGTAAATCAAGGTCATCATCAACAAGTGCAATTTCAGATAAATAACCTTCAATTTGTTGTTGTAGTTGTAGATATTCGTAACTATCTGTGTCTGTAGAACTACTATAATCTGATACAGCGTTTACAAAACTTTGATTCATTAACATTTCTCGTGTTCGATCTATGTAACGGTTAAAGATAAAATCTATCTTGTCTCCTGCCTGGACAATGGTTTGTTCGGATGCGTTGGTTACTTTTGATTTAATAATATTATTTGAAATGAAATAGGACGAGACCCCAACCGCCAACACACAAACTAAAACGCTTACTAAAAAACTGAAAAGAATTTTTGTGCTGATCGATTGTTTTCTATTAACCGTGTGTTTGTTGGCTGGTTGTTTTTTGGTAAGCAATGATGTTAACGATTTGTTCGTGTTTGTTTTATTTTTTATTTTTTTGTTTCTAACCCTTTTTTTACGAAAAGAAAAATTCAAACAGATAACCTCCTAAACTAGTTACTAAATCCATTCCTGTACCATGTTAAATTGAATTAAATTAGAAAGCGCTTTATTTTAATGAAATTATATCACAACACATGCCTAAAAACGACAAAAACTGGCAAAATGTTTTTTAGTGGTAATAATTTATCGTGGTGCAACCGTTCGTAAGCATTCTTCTACAATCTAAAAGGTGAACTAAAGGAAATGGTAGAGGAGGACTTTTGGAATTATGGTACGATCAATCACTGGGGGATAAAAAGGTTTAGGGTTTTCCTTATATAAAAACTTCATTTTTAGAGATAGAGGCGCATTAGATCGTTTTGCAAATTATGAATAACGAATAAAAAAAACGCTCGAAGCTTAACGAAATCAGCTCCGAGCGTTTTTTCTATTCATTAAAATACCTTTGTCGTCCAATCCTCACAATTCCACACATCTGTGACTACATCTTGATAGAAGTCTGGTTCGTGTGAAATGAGTAGTACGCTCCCTTTATACTCTTTTAGAGCGCGTTTTAATTCTTCTTTTGCGTCACGATCAAGGTGGTTTGTTGGTTCATCCAACACAAGCAAATTGGTTTCTTTATTCATTAATTTACAAAGGCGAACTTTAGCTTTTTCCCCACCGCTTAACACTTGTACTTTACTTTCAATGTGCTTTCTGGTGAGACCACATTTAGCTAGGGAAGCTCGAACTTCTTGTTGGGTCATATGTGGAAATTCATCCCAAATCTCATCGATACAAGTGTTTTGGCTTTCACCTTTGATTTCTTGTTCGAAATAGCCAATATGCAAATGGTCTCCTAATTCTACTGAACCGTCAACAGCAGGAATTTCACCTAAAATACTACGTAATAAGGTTGTTTTTCCAATTCCGTTTGCACCAGATAGTGCAAGTTTTTGCCCACGTTCCATAGCCAAATTTAGTGGCCTGGATAGCGGTTCACCGTAACCAATAACTAATTCGTTTGTTTCAAATAAATACTTACCTGGAGTACGTGCTTGTTTAAAGTCAAAGGTTGGCTTAGGTTTTTCCGCATCTAACTCAATAACATCCATTTTATCCAATTTTTTCTGACGAGACATTGCCATTTTACTTGTGGCAGCATTTGCCTTATTTCTAGCAACAAAATCTTTCAAATTGGCAATTTCTTTTTGTTGTTTCTTGTAGGCTGCTTCTAGTTGTTGTTTCTTCATTTCATAGACACGTTGGAATTCATCATAATCACCTGGATAGCGTGTTAATGCTTGATTTTCCATATGATAAATCAAGTTTACTACACTATTTAAAAATGGAATGTCATGAGAAACGAGAATAAAGGAATGGTCATAGGCCAACAAGTAGTTTCGTAACCATTCAATATGCTCGACATCAAGATAGTTGGTTGGCTCATCAAGAAGTAGAATGTCAGGCTTTTCTAGTAACAACTTCGCTAAAAGTACTTTGGTTCGTTGCCCACCACTTAAGTCGTGGACATCGCGCTCTAAGCCATATTCATCTAATCCAAGTCCGTTGGCAATTTCTTCGACTTTCGCATCAATCGTATAAAAGTCATTATTAGTTAATGCATCCTGAATTTGGCCTGTTTCTTCTAACAATTTTTCCAATTCTTCAGGATCTACTTCTCCCATCTTAGCAAAAAGTTCGTTCATTTCTGCTTCCATATCATATAAATATTGAAAAGCGGTACGCAAGACGTCACGAATGGTCATCCCTTGTTTCAGTTCTGTATGCTGGTCTAAATAACCAACTCGAGTACGTTTGGCCCATTCGGTTTTTCCTGCGTCAGGCACTAATTTTCCTGTAATAATATTCATGAAGGTTGACTTACCTTCACCATTGGCGCCAATAAGTCCAATGTGTTCCCCTTGTAATAATCGGAACGAAACATCATCAAAAATTGCACGATCACCAAATCCGTGACTTAAATTGCTAACTGTTAGTAAACTCATGTTTTTAACACCTTTTCCTTCAAAAAGTTCATCTTTTCTATTATAAAGGCGATGAGCAAAAAGTGATAGTGGGAATTCTTTTCTCTATCAATTGTATGCGGTTTAGTCTTTACATTTAGTGAGAAATACTTAACAATAGTAAGTAATTGAAAAAAGGGAGAATTCGTTGATGGACAAGTATCTTTCATTTGAAGAAATTCAACATAAATGTGCGAAATTAAATGATGTATATCAAATTGAAGAAGCAAAGTTTTATCAAGTTGTTGAGATGTGGGCAGATCGTGACACATCGACAGAACAAAAATTGGTTGCTAGTTTCCAAGAGTTATTGCAAGTTGTTAGCGATGAAATAACAGCAATGGAGCAAGCAGTAGACTTACCTTCGACTTGTCGAATGGGATGCGCTTTTTGCTGCTATTTTCCGATTATTATTAATAAAATGGAAGCAAAACTTATGAAAAAGGCGATTGAAAATTTTCCGAACCAACGTAGGCAAACCATTCAACGCCATCTAAACCGTTATTATGAGAAATATGGAGAGCAAGTAGAACAAGTAACTGCTTTAGATTTTGAAGCAGACGAAGATTTTAAATATAAATATAAGCAACGTCTTGTTCCATGTCCGATGTTAGATACGGAAACTAACAAGTGTCTTGCTTATGAAGTTCGACCACTGCCATGCCGGACGTATGTAAATTATACCGATCCAAAAGTGTGTGAAGAAAATGTGATGCCAAAGGAAACGATTAGTTTTGAGTTTTTGTATAACGAATATATGGGTGCGTTAAATGAGTTTGTTCAGTACCTTTATGAATATGAAGATACTGCCTTTATTGAGTATCCGAACGACATTTATCGGACTGATTATCTAGCTCAGTATGCGAAAACATTTAAATAATTAGGTGAGTTGTTTGTCATTTAGTGCTTAGGTTTGGATATTTTCATTATTCATGATCTGTGTCTGAGATTCTTTATACATTCCCAATGATGATTTAGATAGTTCTTTTGTTCATTCATAAACTTTTGAAGTACGTGCATACTAAAAAATAAAAAAGTTTGCCAAAGGAGTTGGAATGGTGAAGAAACAATGGGTTATTGGGATTGTAATTATCTTAGTGATTAGCACAATTATGACACCTATTCAAGCAAAGGAACAAGCAACCAATTCGTTTCAGGTGGAAGCGAAATACTATAAAGATATACAAGAACTGAAATACCCACAAGTTAGTGGGATGGAAGACGACTCCATACAGAAAAACATAAACAAAACTCTGGAAGATTACATTAAAGATTCCTATGAATCCTATCAAGAAACAATAGAGAAGGCGGAAGAACAAGGTTTTCCATTCGATTATCAGAGTGAATTTGAGGTCAAGTATCAAAAAGATGAAAAGCTTAGTATCTTAACGAGTGACTATATGTTTTCAGGTGGGGCACATGGATCTACTGAGGTAAAAAGTTTTAACTTTGATTTAACAGAGGCGAAACAGGTGTTTTTGACGGATATTTTAACAACCGATGACCAGATTGAGCAAGCAAAAGAGTACTTGTGGAACTATATGAAAGATCGTCCCAATATCTTTTTCCCAGATGTTAAAAAAGAGGATATTACCTTAGGAAAGGATACAAGCTTTTATTTTACTGATCGAGGCATTGCGATTGTATTTCAAGCATACGAAGTGGCCCCAGGTGTTGCAGGGAATCAGGAGATAGAAATCCCTAAAGATGTATACCAATAAAAGTTAGAAAAGAGGCTGGGACAATACCCAGTTATATAAATAAGTTGCACCATTCCAACTTATTGCTTATTGTTGGTGAAGATTATTTTGTGTGCTTACAACCAATTTGTTTTCTTTAGGAGAAAGATCGAAGCATTATTAAAAGATAGTGTACGTATGATGTAGTTATTACAAGGGTATGAATCTAGTTACCGTACGATCAATCGTTTTCGTGTTGAGCCAGAGGTGCAAGAGTTATTACGTATTTACGTTTGTTTGGCGTAAAGCGATTGAAAAATATAGTTTCAGTTTAGTGGAGAAGTCCAACCAAATGTATGATGAATTATTGAAAAAAGAAATCATTCTAGGCAATCGAAAAGGCACACCATAGAAACGGGTTTACGCGAACGTTTAAAGTTTACAAATGGGAAGACTGTTCTGGTTGCCCATTACGATCCCAATGTACCAATCGAAGGAAGGGAATAATTGAAAACTTTATCCCGGTCAACCGTCCGTAAGACCTCCCACTTCAAAACATAAAGTGAAACGGAGATGTTTAAGTGGGAGTAAAACTTACGCTTTCACCCCGAATGGACGGGCTAACACTCAGTGGGGTAAGAGCAAAAAGAATACATTAGAAAGCAGCTTTCGAATAAAGAAACTGGTAAGATTTACGGTCAGCGTAAAATTGATGTGGAACCAGTCTTCGGATTATTTGAAGGCTAATTTTTGCTTCACTCGTATGTCCGTGAGGGGGCAAAGAAAAAGAAAAAATGAATTAGGATTTGCATTCATGGCGTTGAACTTGAGAAAGTACAACCTCAAGAACGCAAATAGGACAACAGGTCATGAAAATAATACAACCAAGAAAGGTTTCGGTCATCAAAGAACGATGATCGAAACCTTTCTTATCATTATTGGCTAGTTATGTCCCAGCCTCATTTATTTACTTAACAAAATTATATTAGTGCTGTCTCAAAAAAGATATTTGCCTATGAAATTCAAACGATAATTGCTTTCATGTATAGACGTGTTCCTATTTCAGCAAGTTCTTTCTCACTTATATTATTATTGGCGTCTCGTAGGCCAAGTGAGGAGATGATGCCAGAAAATGTCCCTAACAGGAGTTCAGGTGGAATAGAAGAATCGATCGATCCTTCAGATTGGCCGTCCTTAAGTAATGGAAGTAAATAATCCGCTAAAGCATTATCAACTTTTTCAAGTTCTTCTTGCTTACTTTTTAGGAATATAGGAAGTTCGCCTAATGAGGAAATGAAAGATAGCGAAAGCGCTGAATCTCTTTGTAAAAACTTTAACATACTCAAATAAATAATAGATTCAATTTTTTCGATTACAGGAAGATTTGTTGGAATTTTCTGATCTAGTTCTTGAAAAAAGGTAGGCATGTCGCGAAATAATAGTGAGAAGATGAGGTCTTCCTTTGATTTAAAATGCCTATACAGTGTAACTTTACTAATTCCAACACGAGAAGCTATTTCATCCATTGACATGTCATAATAACCCTTCTCAGTTAAAATTTCCTCCGTTACTTGAAGAATATAGTCTTCACGTTTTTGCTGGATTTGTTTTCTAGAAAATGGTCCCGTCATAAAATTCCGCCCTTATTCTGTTTATTGAAAATTAAATGTCAATATACTTCCAGCTAAATGTACTAACAGTACATTTAAGTGTTTCATTTACATTACTATATGATTATATAAAAATCAAGCTAGAGTCCTGGTTATCGCTTTTTCCTATTTCTTTTGAACTATCTTTATGATAATTTCTTTAAAACATTTGAAATATTAACAAACTTTTAGTTAAAATTTAAACTTGTAATATAAAAGTGTACTATTAGTACAAAAATAAGGAGGAAGATACATTGAATACTAGAAAAATAGTTTTAGCATTAGTTGCTGTAGTAATTATGTTTTCAGGGACTGTACAAGGATTAACTGCGGCAGCCCAGGACAATTCGGCAGCATTAGGCAAACAGAAGGCTCTGGATAATGTGCCGAACAGTGATGTGCTGGATGTGCAATCGAAGTTGGAACAGACCATTTTGGATGAATACAAGAAAGGAGATTATACGCTTTCCAATCCGTTTGTTGTACAAGATCCATATGGATGGTCGCCTTTAACAGCACTTGTCATGTTTGAATCGGATGAAAATTCACAAGTGACCGTGAAGGTGGATGGGAAGGACGAATATACAAGGATCAAGCACACCTTTGATGAGTCTACCAAGAAGCATCAAGTTCCTGTTTATGGTTTGTATGCTGGAAAGGACAATAAGGTAACCATTACGCTTATCGATAAAGATGGAAATGAAAAATCAAAAGAGTTGACAATCACAACGGATCCTCTACCTGAATCAGTTCATGACATTAGAGTGAACAAGGCAGATCCAGAAAGAATGAAGGATGGGTTAACGTTCACGAGCAATATGTTTGCTTTCGATTTGAACGGAGATGTGCGTTGGTATATAAATTCGGATGAGTATCAGGAAGGCGCAATAGAGGAACAGAGTTCGATGAAAAGGCTGAAAAATGGGAAATTCCTTGTACAGACTGATCAGATGCAGGCACCAGTTTATTATAAGACGGGCCTGTTTGAAATGGATCTGATGGGTAAAGTGCATAACGAGTATGTTGTAAATGGGCAACATCATGATGCAATAGAGCTCCCTAATGGCAATCTTCTCACACTTGCTGAAAAAGAGCATTCCAATACGGTAGAAGATTATGCAATTGAAATTCACCGAAAATCGGGTAAAATCGTCAATGAATATGATCTCGGAGAAATTGTTCAAATGGAAGGTGTCATTTCTAATGAGCAGTATTTAAGAGAGACAATTGAAGGATTCGGTGACGTCATATCTGATGCTTCGGAGGACGAAATCAGGCAGCAGGCAATTGCTTTCAATGAGAAGGATTACCTGCATGTCAATTCCATTTTCTATAATGAAAATGATGATTCCATTATCTTTTCTTCCCGCCATCAAGATGCAGTTGTGAAATTTGATAAAGCAACAAGGGAAGTTATTTGGATTTTAAGTGATCGGAATAGAGGAGAATGGCCGGAGGAACTTCAAGATAAACTTCTTACACCAGTGGGGGAAGATTTTCAATGGCAGTATGCACAACATGCGGCTTCCCAACTGGATAATGATAATATCCTTCTCTATGATAATGGGAATGGACGGACAGAAGATGTGGAAGATAACTATTCGCGCGCCGTTGAATATAAAATTGATGAAGAGAATATGACAGTTGAACAGGTATGGAGTTATGGACAGGAACGTGGAAGCGAAGATTATACCCCGTTTATTGGAGATGCAGATTATCTCGGTGGAAACAGCTACCTCACAACATTTGGTGGACATATTACCAATGATGATGGAGAGGTTGTTGGGAATATCTTCTCTCAGACATTGCCGGAGAATTATGTGGAAGGAACCATTGTCGAAGTAGTGAACGATGAAGTCGTGTTTGAAGCAGACCTAGGTTATACGTATCGATCCGAGCGGGATGTATTGTATGTGGATGGTGATGAATATGAACTTGGTAAGCAAAATGCCAAACGTCTTGGTGAACTTCATGAGACTGCCCAGGCAGATATTGTTTTTTCACCCGAAGAAGCTGCAGAATTAAGCTCATCAGTCGTTGAATTGGAAGAGATTCAGGATGAAGGAAACTTGTTAGCCATGAGAGGTACAGTCGAAACCGATTCGGAAACTAATGATGTGTATGTAGTACTTAATCCGGTGAAAAATGGGAATCCCCTAATTTATCATGCAGGAACCAATGGCAACATTAACATGCCTATGCTAGACAATAGACCATACCAAATTAGTAAAACCGGAATACCAAATGGTACATATTCCGTCGATACACTTGTGAGGGATGCAAGTGGCGAGGATAATTATGTAGATACAGGGTATTACTGGACGGTAAAATAAAATCAAGATGAAGCGATCAGCAAGAACCTGAAATAGGGTTCGCTGATCGCTTTTTACGTCTCATTTATGTCATAACTTTACAACTAAATATGAATGAGTGTAGTTTCCACCAATAAGTATCTTTAACAAACATTGTTGGATAGTAAAGATAAAGGCTTCTAACTAGAGCCTTTTATTATGGTTTCTAATTGCAATAAAAGTAAAGTCTTAAAAAGCACACAAATCTTTTATGTCATTCTGTTCTATTATTGTACTCTCTTACGATGGATGAGTTTCTTGATAGAAAGTGGAATTTCTAATAAATAAGCAAAGTAGCCTACTAATAAAATATTCGCAAGATATTGCCAAAAGACAGAAAAATTAAATATATCTTGAAGTTGATCAGTTTCCCAAAATAGCAATGAACAAATTAAAATTAAATAGATGTATTTCAATGTGTGTCACCTCATATCAAATCATATAAGAAAAACCATCATATTACTACCTTTGTTTTTATTTTGAGATAAAGGAACTATATTTATGCTATTTTTCCTATTTTTACTTACTATAAGAGTTTAATAAAGCAATGTTAATGAGTTATTCCGTATTAATAGGCAGTAAGTCCCGTTTTTATGAAAGTTTCATTTCAAAAAAATACAATCTTTCAAACCACTTTCCACATTAAAAACTAATAATAATACGGATGCTCGAGCATATTATAATTAGGTTTTAGGAGGTGAAGTAATGGCACAACAAGACTTTGAATCAATCTATAATGAATACAAGCAACAGGCTGATGAACAAGCACAGGCTGAAGTTAGACAGGGAGCAATCCCTGGTCAAGAACAAGTGGTTGCAGTTAGAAAAAATGATGATGGTGATATTATTGCTTTTAAGACCGAGACTGGCAGAGAATTAGATTATGTAACGGCACTTGATGAGGCTAAAGCAGGTAAATTAGCTCATATCGATGTGTTCCATAAATATGGTAGAGATATTATTCGTAGTGAACCAGATGGGATTAAAGAAAATAACCTCGATCAATTAGATGAATTTTAAGAGGCAGGAATCACAATACAGTGATTCCTGCCTCTATGATCATTATGAGTCATGGTATTTTTCGTTAGGGTCAATTACTTTAAATGGTCGCATCATATCATAATCTTCATGTTCTAAAATGTGACAATGCCATACATAGTCACCAGTATATGGCCCAAAGTTAGCAATGACGCGTGTGACTTGCCCACCTGGTGCAGCCACCGTATCTTTCCAACCACGTTCATTTGCTTTTGGTGCTTTAGGTGAACCTGTATAAATAAATTCCCCTGTTTGATTGAAATGATCTAAGTCAAAAGGTTGGCGATCTAACACTTGGAATTGGACTAAGTGAATATGCATTGGGTGGGTGAAGTTGGTTGTATTGACAAATGACCATATTTCCGTTGTTCCACGTTGCGGTTTCTCTGTTACCGGCTCATGCCATCTTTTATTATTTAGGATCAGTAGGGGGCGGTCATATTGATCGTTAGAGCCTTGTAGTGTTAATTGTCGGTGTGCTTTAATTGGTTGCTTGTGTAATGAAGGTATAGAAGACAAATCTCTAGGGATTCGACTATTGTCTTTACTTGTTAATGGTTTGGTAACGGCGAATTGCATGATATCATCGGTTTGATCATCTTCACTAGCATTAGCTCCAAGGTCGTTTTTCAAGGTAATGTTCTTCCTATTCCATTTTGAAAAATCAATAATCACATCAAACCGTTCAGATGGTTCGATCGTAACTTGCTTCATTTTACTTGTTTTTTTTAACAGACCGCCATCCGATCCGATTTGGAATATTGACTGATTGGAATCGAGATATAGTGTATACCCCCTTGTGTTCGATGCATTCAAGATACGAAAACGATATTTACGTGGCTCTACTTCAACATATGGCCAAACTTTTCCATTCACAACAATCGTGTCACCAAGAAAAGCGGGGACAACCGATGGATTAGGTAAGTTGGTTGCAGCGTCGTCAGGCTGGGTTGGATAAGAAAGAGAACCATCCTGATTAAATGAGCGGTCCTGTATGACCAGTGGGATTTCATAGTCACCTGAGGGAAGATTTAAAGATCTCTCATGTTGATCGCGGATAATGTAAGCCCCCGCGAGGCCTGCGTAGTTGTTCAGTCGTGTTAATCCCATCGCATGATCGTGGTACCAAAGCATGGCTGCCCGCTGATTATTCGGATAGTTATAAACTTTTTGCTTGAAAGCTGGCCCTACCTGTCCAAAGTTACGTGTAAACCATGCTTCAGGGTAACCGTCACTTTCAGTAGGGGTATGACCACCATGTAAGTGCGTAACCGTACGTACTTCTGGTAAACCTTTTTCTAAAATTGACGTATCAACTGGAAGGATATGTCTAGGTGGTAAATGGTTAATCCATTTCACATGTGCGGTTTCTCCTTTTTTTACGTCAATTGTTGGCCCGGGAACTTGGCGGTTATATCCCCATACTGTCGTTGGTGGTAAATCCCGATGAAATTTTCGCTTAAACTCTTCCATTCTCATTTCATAGAAAGATGCGTTTTTCGCTTTTTTTAGGGGATTTGCTGTTGGAAGTATGGGTAATCGATCGACAAACTTTGCCAAATTCGGTGTCATTATACTCACCTCCATAAAGAGTGTTTGGTATAGTAAATGACAAATGACTTATCCTTGCTAGGGCTTTTATCACAAATAGGGTGTATTTATCAAAAAGCTGCATTGAGCACTTGTTACGGTTTACGGTGTTATGGGGAGTGTCAATGGAACTAGGAAACTTGTTCTAAAGATCAGATAAGAGGGTGTGAGCTTCATTTGAAGTTGGATACGTGAGGTGAAAAGGTGTCCATTAAGGGGGGGGGGGAGAGGTGTTTTTTCTGATAATAAATGTAGGAAACAACAAGCTAACAAGATGTTAGCGTTTGTGGGGCCTAATAACTTCCACTAATAAATTAATATCTTCGTGAATTTTAGCCTTTATTTCTATATCTTCACATCTTTCAAAATCATTAATCAGTAGTTTTAATTCCTTGATGAAAATTAGTTCTTCTTGTTTAGAAACCATAATAAGCCCCTTTATAATCTGAGTGAATGTCTTAAATGTAGCATTATCGTCTACTGTTCGAGATGAATCATATTTATAGTATAGGGAAATAGGGATTTTTACGCAACCAAAATTTACCAAAAACAATAAAGCATGTTATAGCCCCTTATTGCTATGTCATTAGACTAATATATTTTATCACAGCACCAAATCACGCATTTTTGTTTGATCAAGGAAGATCGAGCAACATTAAGCATGGAATAGTTAAAGGTGAACGAACAATAGAAAAGTAACATAGATAAGCAAACGTAGTCCATTTCAGAGAAGAATGGACTACGTTTTTAGGTTTCTACATGTTCCTATTGATATGTTTTACCAACTTTCTCCAAGCATCACATTACATGGGAGATTGAAATGCAAAGGCATAAGGAGTGTTATAGTAATAAGATTTTCCAAGTCGGTAATAGTGATCGACAATATGTTGATTTAAATCTTTATGTTTAGTAGGTACTGGTGGTAATGCATCAGCATCTTCTTGTTTCCATACAGATTTACCAGGTGCAACAAAGCGATTGTCGGCAATTTTTACCCCATTGGTAACGGTAGCACCGTGCATCACAACGCAATTACGTCCAATCTCTGCATCATAAATATTAGCATGTTGCCCGATAAAGGTGTTCCGTCCGATAAATAGTGGACCGTGAACACAAGCATGGTGTAGTACGCTAATTTCTCCTTCTAAAAACACCCCCCATGTTTGATCATTTACTGTCACATGTTCTCTGCCTGGATGAACATGCATAAGTACATTATCTTGAATGTTGGTGTAAGGACCAATAAAGTATGGATAACCTGAATCAGCTCGAAGTAAATTTTTAAACCCAATAAACACATCATTGGAAACGGTAATGTTTCCTATGATCATTGAATCGGTACCAATCACAGCCTTTGGATGGATGTTAGGATAACTGATACTTGTCACTTCTTCAACAGGAGGATTTTGAGCAATAATCGGATAGTGATTCATACGCCAACTCCTTTCACATTAATCTAATTTTCATTATATGCTGGGCACTTGCCTAGTGTTACTGCATACAATAATAAAGCCACCCAGCAAAATTGATGGATGACCTTTTGTCGTAATATATAAAGAATTCGATGTAACTGTCTCGTAGATTTGCCTTTCTCCACTTTTCCTAAGTTGCGTACTGTGCAATCGCATTGTGAGCATGACAGTGTAACTAACTGTAATACATGTTGCTTTTCTTTTAAGTCATTTACAAATTAAAACGCTGTTACTCTAGTTTCGTGTCGCTTCTAAGTCGTTAGCGACACGAAATGATCACCCAAGTAAATTTCAAGTCGCTTATTAAATCGAAGGTAGCGCAATAAAATTACGTTTAGATTTTCTATCCATCTACGATATTTTATTGACAACAAAGCTCACTAACAATCCTATATAAAAAAGGTCAACAATTGTGCTGCCACAGCAACAAAAATCAATGCAAATGGATAAGCTGCAGCATAAGCAATGGCAGGATCTTCTGCATCAACTAATTGGTTAACAGCACCAAGCCCTGGTGTACTTGTCATTCCTCCACATAACGCACCAAAGGAATGGACAATGCTTAAACGAAAAGCTTTTCTAGCGATTAAGAAGCCAACAACAATTGGAAGAATCGTAATCAGTGAGCCACCAAAGACAAGACTTAGACCTTCTGTTTGTACGACTTCAACTAGACCTTCTCCGGCTGTCGTCCCTGCACCAGCTAGAAAGAGAACAAGGCCAATATCACGTATTACCTGATTGGATGGCTGGTAATAGCGGGCTTGAATTGGTCCCAATTTTCCAAAGTGACCAATGATTAATGCGACGAATAAAGGTCCTCCTGCAACACCTAATGTAATGGTTCCTAAACCAGGTATGTTTAGTGGGATCATCCCAATTATAATCCCAATTAGTAATATAATACTTAAAGAAAAAATGTGTATATTAGTTTCGGTTTGTTTGTTACTAGCAAATAGTTGTTCAACATGGTCTAAACGATCTTCACTACTTACAATCGTAAGTACATCGCCTTTTTCTAAGCGCATGCGAGCATTTTGATTGAATTCAAATCCAGCACGCTCAATGCGAGTAACGGTAACACCGTAATTTCTTCTTAGTCGTAATTCCTTAATGTTTTTCCCAACAATATCGTCAGACTCTACAGTCACTTTTCGAAGTTTTACATGGTCGGAATTCGTAAGGTTTGTTTCCACTTTTTTTCCGACATAGTCACAGAATTTCTCCAGATCATCGCGCATTCCAACCGTTACTAATCGGTCACCGTTTAAAATGACAGTATCACTCAGCGCGATAATATTCCAATTTTTACGGATTACTCGGCTAATGACAACAGAATTATTACGCTGGAATTTTAACTCTCGTAAGGTTTGTTTGTTAATATCAGGATTAGTTACCTCTACGGTTATAACTTCTGGTGAGTCGTCTGTTCGGGTTGGGTCTTTGGTTCGGTTCAAGTCTTTCATTAAGTCGACTTTTAAAACTTTAGGTAGCAGTTGCACAAATAACACGACCGCAATTACCCCAAATGGATAGGCGATTCCATAACCGACAGATGCAAGCGGATCATTGGTTGCTTCCAGTGCTGCCGCTAACCCTGGTGTACTCGTTAGGGCACCGGTCATTAACCCGATACTTAATGCTTCTGATAAATGAAAAACTTTGGAGACAATGATCGTGGTGATGGCTGCAACAAGTACAATTAAAAGTCCAATGATTCCAAAGATCACACCACTTGAGCGCATCATTCGGAAAAAACGAGGACCTGCTTGTAACCCAACAGCAACAATGAAAAGACTCAGGCCTAAATTTTGTACAATGGGAGATACTTGATATTCAAAATGACCAAAAACCATAGCGACTAAAAGTACGCCAGCTGAACCTAAACTGAGTCCTTTAATTTTTATTTGTCCAAGCCAAGATCCTAAAAATAAAATGACAATTAATAATAAAAGCGGGTTATTCAATAACTCTGTCAATAAATCCATGTTTCAGTCCTCCACTTATCATTCCTTTAAAAAAAATTTCGTGTTTTCTTCATTATAAAACTTTGTTGGTTAAAATCGAGGAAAATTGTGAGGATGTCATGAGATTGCCATTTTCAAAGCGGTTACATGTGAAGTGAGCAATATAAAGGTATCCTATTAAGTCCGTTCAGAGTGATTTAAAAAAGAATTTATATAAGCTTGCTGTTACTTAACTGCTAAATGATATGCAATAAAGTTAATGGTTTTATGCGTTTGTTTAAGGTTTGAACACAACTAAGCACGTTTAACACGTAATCATATACCTCCTGTTTGAATCAGAGTGAAAGTAAGCAAAAGTAAGTACACATAATATGGCAAATGTGCAGTAAAACAATACTTATAGAGAGAGCGTGAAAAAAGTGTCGTTTTAATGGGAAAAGTCACCACGGTGAATTTTCGAAAAATTATGGCAAAGACTATTTAACATGATGTACAATGTTTTAAAAATAGTTAACCAAAAATAGAAAGAAGGGGTTCCATGTGGATTGGTATCACGTTTATTGCAGCAATTTTGATTGCTATGATGGAGAAGCAACATCGTTTTGTAACCGTTTACGAAGTGAGGGAATCTTCTTTAAACGAAGCTATGCGCTATTATTGGGTATTAAAAGGTAATAAATTAAACTATATAAAATATGAGATCCCCTATAACTTTGAAAACTTCTATTCCTTTGGTTATAGACAATGCGTTGTTCGCATTAAAGTCAGGAAAGAAGACGTTCCTCAAGCAAACCAAGTCCTAAGAGACTATCGTGCAAGGCAGAGAAGAATGGAGCGAAATATTGAAAATCAAAAAGCAAGCTAATCTATACATCGTTCTATCTAGATGGGGAGCTTTCTCTTTGGCAGCACCAGCCAACCTATACACGCATGGCTAGTGCTGTTTACATTAAGAAATTAAATGAATATCCCCATCCTCAGTAATTTCAACAGTGGAATAACTTTTAAAAGTTTCCCAGTTGGTGATCTCATGTTTTACTGGTTTAGCGAAACTTTCCATATAACGTTTATAGGATTCGGGATCTTTGATGATGTGATAATAAAACACTTTTTTTCCATCTTTCTCATCTGTACTTCTTAGTGAAAATTTATCGTGGAACTGATCTTTGAACCATTCTCTAGCTTGGTTGTGGTTCTCAAAGTCAGGCATGTCATTGCTGATTTCTGTGATATCAAAATCCACAATCATCCACTCCTTTCTCATGGGATTAGTATGTACATGATCGACATAAGCATAACTGGCAAAACTATACAAAGATCATGGGTGATTTAATGCTGTCTTAAATAGTACAACTACATATAAACTGTCACTAACTTCATAAAAAATGCAGTTAAAAGCTTTTAAAACTTAACTTGACCAAACTTGATAGTGATCAATTTTTAACAATACGAACTACATATATACTGGAGAGAAGCAGATCGAGCGGTGAAGACTGTTTGAGACACAGTGCCGTATCTCACAACAAATTCATCCTTTTTATGGGATGCTGAAATTAGAAACTTACCAACCAATTAGTGTTCTTAGAAAATACCCAAGTATAAACTTAGTTAGAAATGGTGGATCGAAGAATAGTGTTTGTAAGAATTTTTACCCGTAAAGGAGTGGGAAAATGATCGAGAAGAATGTGCATCAACATCCCCATAGCTGTCAACACAATATTGGGGCACATAAAGCCTGTGTATCCTTAGTTCCAATTTTTAACCATTTAGAAGAGGATCAAATGGACGAGATCATGGTAACAGCACAGTCTGTTTCGTATAAAAAAGGGGAAATGATTTATCGAGCAGGCGAAGAATCTGATTCCTTATATATCGTAAATAATGGAAAAATAAGAATTTATCGATTATCTGAATCAGGAAAAGAACAGCTTGTTCGTATTTTAAATCCTGGTGATTTCACGGGTGAGTTAGCTCTTTTCAATGAAACGACCCATGAATCATATGCTGAAGCAATTGAAGCAATGGTTGATACAGGTGTTTGTTTGATTAAACGGTCCGATTTACAAGCGTTTTTATTAAAATACCCGTCTATCTCGTTAAAAATATTGAATGAGTTCTCAAGTAGATTAGACCAGTCCGAAAAGCTAACAACACAATTTGCCACGGAAAAAGTGGAAACACGAATCGCACTGTTTTTAGCAGAATGTTTGGAGCAAAATGATTCATCGCACACGTTCGAACTCCCAATGACGAAAAAAAATTTAGCATCTTATTTGGGAACCACACCAGAAACCATTAGTCGTAAAATTCATGAGCTAGAAGAACAAGGTTATATCAAGCAAAAATCCCATAAAAAAATAGAGATTATCGATCTGGATGGTTTATTACTTGTTTAGTTTTGATTAGATAATCTAAGAAAAAATTACGTGAAAGCGATTGACATTTTTAGGAAACATGATATGCTACTTTATAAATAATTAAATACCAAAAGTCCACTAGGGGTACCTTTCAATTGGATGCAATTCGTTCGATCGGGACGTTGTGAGAAGATTGACGGAAAGGTTGAGATTAAAGTAAGGCTTTAAGACCCTTGGAACCTGATCTGGATTATACCAGCGTAGGGAAGTGGTGTTGCATCGATTATAGGAATGTTAGATTTATACTGTCTAAACATGCAACCACTTTCTTTTTGCTGAGTAAAGAAAGTGGTTTTTTTGTATGGAAAAAAGGATGGGTGTTATGAAACCAACTAAAATACATATTATCTCAACCGGCAAACAGGAAGCAGATGTCTTTTCCAAGATAGCTGCTAGCATTCACCCTTATGTTGATGCCATCCATATTCGAGAAAAATCAATGACTGCAAAACAGATCTATGAGCTTGTAGGATTGTTGCAAAAACATCATGTACCATTATCTAAACTAGTGATCAATGATCGCATCGATGTGGCGTATGCAACAAAGGTTGGAGGGGTGCAGTTGGGGTATCGGTCGATGCCTGTTGAGGTTGTCAAACAGACGTTTCCTGGTTTACGAATTGGGTGTTCTGTTCATTCTCTTAAACAAGCAAAACAAGCAGAAGTAAATGGGGCTGACTATCTCATTTATGGACATATTTTTCCTACAAATTCAAAGCCAAACCTAACTCCTAGAGGGATAGAGCAATTGAAACAAGTTAACCAGCATGTACAAATACCGGTTTTTGCAATAGGTGGAATCAAACCAAGCAATGTACATCAAATCATTGAGGCAGGTACTTCAGGGATTGCGGTCATGTCAGGTGTGTTAGAGGCAGCAAATCCAGTTCAGGCCGTGAATGCATATGTGGAGAAAATGTCCATATAGTTTGGGAAGGGAGTATGTAAAAATATGGTGGTAAAACATTATGACGCAATTGTCGTTGGTGGTGGCGTGAATGGCGGAGCTGTTGCTTATGCTCTAGCTAAAAGAGGAAAAACAGTGTTGCTGTTAGAAAAGGATAGGCTTGCAAGCAAATCGTCTGGTGCTGCAGCAGGAATGCTTGCTGCTCAAGCAGAGTTGAATGAAGATGGTCCATTGTTTCAGTTAGCCAGAGCAAGTCGTTCGATGTTTCCAGCAATTGCTGAAGAAATAAAGTCACTAACTGGCATTGATATTGAGTTGATTAACAAAGGCATGTTGAAAATTGCACAATCTGAAGAACAAGAGCAACAATATAAAGACATTATAGCGATCCAACAAGCAGCAAACGAACAAGCAGATTGGTTAACAGGTGCAGAGGTTCGTCGTCTTGAACCAGCACTCGCAGACACCATTCGTGGTGCAATGTATATTGAAAAAGATGGGCAAGTTTCTGCCCCTAAACTTAGTCTAGGACTGTTAAAAGCTGCAGTGGTTCAAGGGGCAATAATTAAAGAACATGTCACTGTTGAATCATTCCTATTTGAAAAAAGTCATGTCACGGGTGTCTCAACTAATCAGGGCACATTTACAGGGGATCATGTGATTGTTACAGGTGGTGCTTGGAGTCAACAGTTGTTAGCACAAACAGGCATGCACTTACAAACCTATCCCGTTAAAGGGGAATGCCTTTCTGTTCAATCCAACCAACCATTATTGTCACGCACAATTTTTTCGCATGGGTGCTACCTTGTTCCAAAAGTGGGCGGAAGAATTGTGATTGGGGCAACAGTAAAACCAGATTCATTCAATGAAAACGTGACAATGGGTGGCATTGCAACGTTGATGGAAAAAGCAAAAAACTTAGTGCCTAAGGTTACAGAGGCAGAATGGGAAAGAGCTTGGGCTGGCATCCGACCACAAACCAATGACGGATTGCCATATTTAGGGGAACACCCCAACTATAATGGCTTGTCCGTAGCAACAGGGCATTTTCGTAATGGTATTTTGCTCGCGCCAATTACCGGGGAACTGATTGCTGATTTGGTTGACCGTAAACCAACAGCAATCGATCTAACACCATTTCGAGTAAACCGTCATAAAAAATTGTTTGTGTAGGGAGGAGAGGAAAGAGTATATGGAACTATTCATTAATGGAGATACCGTCACGGTACAAGACACGGTTCAAACCGTAGTTGAGTTGTTGGAACATTTTGAATTAGATCAGAAAAAAGCGATCGTTGAGTTGAATGCAACCATTTTAGATAAAGAATCCTATTCAAAAACAAAAATCCAGGATGGCGATCGATTAGAAATTGTACATTTTGTAGGAGGCGGATGATTATGTTAAAAATTGGAAACTATAACTTTACGTCAAGATTATTACTAGGAACGGGGAAATATCCAGACTTTGATATTCAAAAGCGAGCAGTTGACGTTTCAGAAACAGAAGTGTTAACATTTTCGGTTCGACGCATGAATATCTTTGAACCAAATCAACCGAATTTTTTGGAAAAATTAGATGTCGACAAGTACACATTGTTACCAAACACGGCTGGTGCAAAAACCGCAGAGGAAGCGGTTCGAACTGCTAAATTGGCAAAAGCATCTGGACTATGTGACATGATAAAGGTAGAAGTGATCGGTGATCAAAAAACACTACTTCCAGATCCTGTAGAAACATTAAAAGCTACCGAAGAATTGCTTAAATTAGGCTTTACTGTGTTACCGTATACGTCAGATGATGTCTTGCTAGCAAAACGATTAGAAGAATTAGGGGCACATGCGATCATGCCTGGTGCTTCCCCAATCGGTTCTGGTCAAGGAATTATTAATCCATTAAACTTGAGTTTTATTATTGAACAAGCGAAAGTGCCTGTGATTGTCGATGCAGGAATTGGTACCCCTTCCGATGCAACGAAAGCAATGGAACTTGGCGCGGATGGTGTGTTACTCAATACAGCAGTTTCGGCAGCAGACGATCCAGTTAAAATGGCAGAAGCGATGAAGTTGGCAATTGAATCAGGGCGTTTAGGCTATGAAGCAGGCCGTATTCCGAAAAAACGATACGCAACCGCAAGTAGTCCGACAGAAGGGATGAGCATTGTTGAGTGATCGTTATTCTCGACAACAATTATTTAAACCAATTGGACCTGATGGACAGCAAAAAATTGGTAAGAAGCATGTACTTGTCGTAGGTGCAGGTGCACTTGGTACAGGTAATGCTGAAGGATTAGTTCGAGCAGGTGTTGGCAAATTAACAATTGTCGACCGTGACTATGTGGAATGGAGCAATTTGCAGCGCCAACAATTATATGTCGAGGCTGATGCGGAAGAACGAATGCCAAAGGCTGTTGCCGCTGAGAAACGACTAACCCAAATAAATGCAGAAGTCAACATCGATGCGCGTGTACTAGATGTCGGCGTGCAAGAACTCGAACAACTTGTCGAAGGCGTCGATTTAATAATCGATGCGACTGATAACTTTGATATTCGCATGATGGTCAATGATATTTCTCAAAAGTTCGAGATTCCTTGGATTTATGGGGCGTGTGTTGGTAGTTATGGAATTAGTTATACTATTTTACCTGGAGAAACGCCATGTCTTCATTGCCTGCTAGAGACGGTTCCAATTGGTGGGATGACTTGTGATACAGTTGGGATCATTAGTCCAGCTGTCAACATGGTTGTATCCTACCAGTTAACAGAGGCATTAAAAATTTTAGTGGAAGATTTTCAAGCATTGCGAAGAAAGCTCGTTTCATTTGATTTATGGAACAATCAACATACTGCCATTAATGTGGATAAGATTAAAAAAGAGACTTGTTTATCTTGTGGCACCAATCGAACTTATCCAAACTTAGCTTTTGAAAACCAAACGAAAACAGCAGTATTGTGCGGAAGAGACACGGTCCAAATTCGTCCACCTGTGCAGCAGGAACGAAATTTAGATCAATTAGCGTTCATGCTTTCAAATCAAGGTGGCAAAGTGGATCAAAATCCTTATCTACTATCGTTTTCGATTGAGGACCACCGACTAGTCGTTTTTAAAGATGGGCGTGTGTTAATCCACGGTACAAAAGATATCGCCGAAGCGAAGACATTGTATCACCGATATATCGGGTGATCCATTAGAGAAAGTATCTTTATCAATAGATAAAACAGGATCAGAGTAACCTAAGTAGTTTGTTATTGAAAGGAAAATTAAATAAAACATAGTGAATCATAGAATTTTGGGAGGTGAAATTGCCTCCCTTTTTATATGCTTAAGGTGATAAGAAAAGATAAGATAGAATATTCTGCATGTAGTATTGATTATTTGTTAAAATTTATATAGCAACTATCGCAGCAGTTATGTGAAAAAAGAAATTTGTTTATCCGCAGTAAAATTGGACTGAAAAGAGGGAGTTGTTTGAGGAAAGTCATAATAATTGTACTTATAAGCATGTGCATTATTTTTGTTGGAGGTTATGCTTCGATAAATCTATATACCAAAGCAAAACTTGATCATGTAGAAGAAAATGTAACAGAACACAACCCTGAAATAACTAAAGTAGTGTCAATAAATAGTATTGGTCAATGGGGAGAATGGTTCTCGGAATATTCATTAGTTGTTTTAATTGAAGGTGAAAAATATCGGGTGTGGACAAGTGGAGATGGAGAAATTACAGATAAAATGCCAGTAGAATGATATGAAGCATACGGGGCTAATTTAACAAACATAATAAAAAAGGCATTGCTGGAAGTAGCAATGCCTTTTGCTATATTCTTAATCGTTGTATTTACATAGAAATTAACAATAGTTTTCGCACCATTTTCAACAATATGCATTACGGTAGATGGTGAAATAGGATTTATTCGACTACACGCTTGGAGAACAAGTAGTTAGGTCCCCAATATGGGTGCTCTAATACATTTTTAGTAATATCAACACCTAGTGATGTGGAGGCATGAATCATACTTCCATCCCCCATGTAAATCCCAACATGACCGATTCTGCCATCCGAATACAAGTCACGGTTGGTAAAGAACATCAAATCCCCAGCTTGTAGATTTGTCACTGTTTTACCAATACTTGCTTGGTCTCTTGAAACACGGGGAATGTCAGTGCCATTATTTTTAAATACGAGTTGTGTATAGGAAGAGCAATCAAACAGTTTCGGCGCTTCGGCGAGTGTCGCCCCAAATTTATACCCTGCACCAAGGTATTTTTTCGCTTCTGTAAGGATGTTTTGTCTTAATGTTGTGATGCTTGTTTCAGATTTCTTTGTCGGTGTTTGTTCACGGGTAGGTTCCGTTTCTTTCATTTTATTTCTAGCAGGGATTTTTAAGCGTTGACCGTCTTTTATTAGATTGGATGTTAAATTATTCTCTGCTTTTAATTGTTCGACAGTTGTATGGTGGATACGAGAGATATTCCATAGCGTATCCCCGGTGTGCACAATATATTGGGAAGCGGGTTTTTGGATTTGAACCGAACCATTTTCTTTCTTAAAAGTAATATAAGAATTAAATAAAGCACCACCAGCATGCAATGAGATATAAGCTGTTTCGTTTACCCATCTTGGAGCTTTAATGTTGACATATTCGTTTCCTTTTTTCGCTTTGGTTCCCCCCATCGTTGTTCGAATCGTTGTGGAACCATCCGTGATTTCGTATGTTTTGGTTTTCTCTTCAAATTTAATGTGGTTGTAACCTAGTAGTTTAGCTAATTTTACAAACGGTAAATAGTACGTACCATCAATCTTTATTGGATTGATTCCATCTACAGCCTTCCCATTAATAGCGATCTCCGCGGTTGGCACATTTTGATATTGTGCATGTGCTGTAGTAGCTCCACTAGAGATCAAGGCAGCAACTAACAAAAGCATTAATGCTTTTCGGAGTCGATTCGTTTGATGTGTTAACATAGCAATGCTCCTTTTTTATCTTTTTTTATAAGTTGTGTTTTGTGTGAAATTTTATACCAATTTTATCTCTTCCATTTATAGTAAAGAGGGAATAAGACTTGGTGAGAAAGGCCATCCTTTTGTCTTTGTTTTACAAGTTTCCTTAATTTTGTCATATTTAATGCTAAAGCTTGAGAAACTAGGAATTTTTGTCTACAATTTTAACATGAGAAGTAAGCAGTCTTGATTAGCAAAATAGCTCTTGTATAAACCTATTTAAGAAACTCACATTCTTGATATAGAAAGGGACGATCGATGTGGAATATGATGCGCAAATAAAAAATAGAATGAAACGAATTGAAGGCCAAGTAAGAGGTCTATTAAAAATGATGGAAGAAGAAAAAGAGTGTCGAGATGTTGTGACGCAAATGTCTGCAGTCCGAAGTGCGATCGATCGTACCGCTGCTCTAATTGTCAGCTCAAACCTTGAACGTTGTATCCGAGAAGAAAAAAAAGAGGGGGAAAGCTCAGAAGACTTAATCAAAGAAGCTGTCGATTTACTTGTTCGCAGTCGATAAATGAAAAACACTTGGATATACATCTACGTAATCCAGGTGTTTTTTTTAAAATAGGTAAAAAATGAAATTGAATTGATTCATGCTTTTTTTATAGTACTATTTAAACTACCTACCACTTAGCTAAAGCTGGAAGTGGGGGAGTCCTACGAACACCAGTGTGAAGATGGGGGTCTCGCCTAATTATTGATAAAGGAAATATTAGTTGGAATGCGATTAGAAAAAAGCCATATGGCGTAAAGGAAGCGGTTTTTATTTATGATTTCATTTGATCGAGTCGTAATGGATGGTATTAGTGATATGGTATTTATTGTTCGGGTAGAGGGGGAGTCCTTTTACTATGAATTTTTAAATCGAGCAGCAATGGAACAGACAGGTATGACAAATAGTGCTATTGGAAAAGAAATACGTAAAGTGAATCGATCAAAATTGACAGAGGATCTCTACCACCAATATGTGAAGGCGGTGACATCCAGACAACGTACGAGTATTCCTATCTATCACGATCTAACGAACCAATCTATACAAAAACGATCTTAACACCGTTTAACGATGAACAACAACAGATTGATCAAGTTGTTGCAGTGGTAAAAGATATTACCGATGAAAAACAAGCCAAATTAGAAACTGAAAAAACATTGGAATATTTAGAAGAAAGTAAACAGCGGTATAAATCGTTGTTTCACCATAACTCAGACGCTATTTTTTCTTTAGATTTATCTGGTATAGTTACTAATGCTAATACTGCTGTCCAACAAGTGACCCAGTATAAACGGAAGGAATTATTTGGCCTTTCTTTTTCAACGCTTGTGGTGGAGAAAGACCAATCAACTTATCACGACCTTTTGAACCAGGCGAAAGATGGTGAAACTGGATTTGCCCAATTGAGATTGATCAATAAAGTAGGGGAAACGGTGACAGTTTCAGTGAAAGTAACTCCGTTAATTATAGATGGTACATTATTCGGAATGTATGGGATATTGCGAGATATTACTGATTTTGTTGAAGCCCAAAAACGATTGGCAGAAAGTGAAGAACGTTTTAGAATCATAACCGAAAATGCCCATGATTTAATTTCTTTAATTGATGATAGTGGGACGATTATTTATTGCTCACCTTCCTATCAACAAATTCTTGGGTTTGATAATCATGAATATGAGGGGAATTTATTTTTACATAATATTCACCCAGATGACACTTCTCGAATCAATGAAGTGATATTGAAATCCATTAATAGCGGGGAGCTTTTTACGGTTCAATTTAGGCAATATAATCACGAGGGCGACTGGGTCTGGTCGGAATCCAATGGGACGCCAGTATTTGACAAACATAACCGTTTTAAACATTTAGTTGTATTAACAAGAGATATAACGATTCAAAAGGAGTATGAGGAAAGGTTAGAATACTTTGCCCATCATGATCCATTAACGGGATTACCTAATCGCCGTTACTTTCGCGAGTGTTTAACAGAAGAAGTAAACAAGGTATCTGAAAACCAACAACGACTTGCGGTTATGATGATGGACATTGATCATTTTAAAATGATTAATGATACATGGGGACATGATATTGGTGACTGGGTGATTGAGGAATTTGGAAAACGACTGCAACAGTCGGTACGTGAACACGACATGGTTGGGCGATTAGGTGGCGACGAATTCGTTATTTTATTACCTGAGGTGGAATCTGAGCTAGTAGCGGCTACGATTGCCCAATCGATTCATCAAACGATGCAACGTCGATGGCAAAAAGATGGACAAACCTTCGAGGTAACAACCAGTATTGGGATAGCCTTAGCCCCTCCCGGAGGAGCCACAGAATTTGCAATATTGAAATGTGCAGACAATGCACTTTATGATGCAAAAGAAGCCGGGCGTAACACATATAAAATTAAAGAATTATAGAATAAACATAGGACGATCCAAATGAAATGGATCGCCCTTTTGTATGCTGGTCTCGTGATAAGAATCCGAATGTCCTCCAATAATAAATAATTTGAATAATCGCCACTTAATAAATGTAATCGGCTCCCAAATTTTTATGAAAAACTAGGACTTAGTCACGAGTTAATAAATTCTCTCAAGGCATGTTGGAGAGTTCCCAATGTTTTGGTATCCTTTCCAAAAGAAATCTCTAACTGGGTAATCTTTTGGACAACTTCCTTTCTTAGTCCGGTTATGACCGTTTCACACCCCATCATCGAGGAACCATCAATGATTTTTTTGAAATCGACTGCCACTTCGTCTTCCATTTCAGCAATACCAGATAAGTCAATGATCAATGTTTGTATTCTTGAGAGGCCGATTTCGTCTAACACCTTTTCCTCAATGATTTCTGTTCGTGACTTATCAATCGAACCAATTAAAGGTAGGATAGAAACATAGGAGTTAATTGGGATAATTGGTACAGACAAATTTTCAACTAACTCTTTTTGGGCTTTTATCAAAGTGTCTTTGTATGTAGAATAACTTATAAAAAAGGTATTTAAAAAACTATCCACACGATTGTTAATCTGTTGTTCAAGGCTAAAAAAATCGTTGAATATATGTTTGCTTTGTGCATTATGGTATGTTTGTATAATATTCCATAATGTTCGACGAATGGCTTGAATCCATTCAAGTTTAAAAGATAGCGCAATCGATTGAGATGCCCAGGCAATGCCTTCTTGTTTGGCAAAAGCGCGCAGCTCTTTCTCATTTCCTTCTATTATATATACCACTAGTTTATGGGCGTTATTGACAAGGTCAATATTGCCAATGGTAAGGATCTCATCAATCTTATCCTTAACATTAACAGCCTCTTGTAACAAAATAGCTTCAAATTTTTCGCTATTTTCTTGGAAAAAACCACTAAGTAGTTTAGTATCATTTGGCGCGTTGTCCACCGTGCGTGCCCCCTTTTTTATATATACCCCTTTGACAGATACCCTATGTTTCTACTTTTTAAACATATAAGTATGTTTACTTCCTTTTTTTAGCGTGTTTTGAGTTGATAAGGCATCAAAAAGGTATATCGTATTACAGCATTCCATCATTGGTTCTGTCACTGATTAATTTACTGAATTTCATAGTGATTATATACAGAAGAAATAAATGAACTTTAACAGCACTTTTAAGATTTTTGTTATAATCGTTATATGTATCCTAAAAGTGTTTGAATTCGCATGAAATAATCTTTAGGTAGTTACAGATGAGTCCAGCAGTTGATTGAATTCATGTTAGTGGCACCTAACTTGCACATGCTACCATTAAAAAAGGCGGGAATAAAATGATGACGAGTATTGCACCATTGGGGCTGTTGTTTTCTTTATTGAGTATACTTATACCGATTGTTGTCACCGTGTTAATCTTGATGTGGGTGTATGACATAAAGAAGAAGAGTGCTAAACAAGTCGAACAAAATAATAAGATTATTCAATTGTTAGAAGAATTGAAGCGTTAGGAATAATAGCTGGGGTTCTAACATACAAACCTGTCTCGTAAAGAGGCGGGTTTTTGTTTTAGTAAAACAAAAACTTGTAAATTCAAGGAAATTTACAATCTCTTAACCCTGGCTTTAATCTTTCTTAATATTCAGACGTTATGATGTAATAGAAGCTTGATAGACAAGTAATTTAAAAAATTAGGGGGAAAGAGAAAATGAAAAGTGTAAAGTTAGTAGGTTTTGCAGTATTATTAATGGTAACACTTGGGTTACTAGCAGCATGTAGCTCAGAAGAAAGCTCTGGTGAAGAAGGAAATAATGCAGAACAAACGCAAGAAAACACAGGTAGTGAAGGAACAAGTGAAAACACTGAAGAAGAAGCAGAAATTTCCGGTCCAGTTGCCATTGACGGATCATCGACTGTTTTACCAATCATGGAATACTTAACTTATGAGTTCAATCAGGTTACACCTAGTGTTGAAACATCCTTAAACTCATCTGGTTCAGGTGGTGGATTTAAAAAGTCAACGGTTGGAGAAATTGACTTAAGTAATGCATCACGTCCAATAAAAGATGAAGAAAAAGCGATCGCTGAAGAAAATGGCATTGAATTACATGAGTTAGAACTTGCTTATGATGGCTTATCAGTAGTTGTAAGTCAACAAAATGAGTTTGTTGATAACTTAACAGTAGAGCAATTAAGAGAAATTTTCTTGGCAGATAGCGGAAAAACAAAATGGTCAGATATCAATTCAGATTGGCCTGAAGAAGAAATTGTAATTTATAGCCCTGGACATGATTCCGGAACATTCGATTATTTCAATGAAGTTATTTTAGAAGATCAACCAATGAGAGAAGATGAAAATGTTACATTATCAGAAAATGACAACACATTAGTGACAGGAATTTCGAATGATCCAAATGCAATTGGGTATTTCGGTTATGCGTACTATGCAGAAAATAAAGATACGCTTAAGGTACTAGGAATTGACAATGGCGATGGAGCGGTAAAACCAAATGGAGAAACGATCCAAGATGGCTCTTATTCACCACTTTCTAGACCACTATTCACGTATGTAAATGTTGAGTTTTTACAACAGAAACCTCAAGTTCTTGACTTTACGATTTATGCACTAGAAAATGCTGGTGCTGCTGCGGAACAAGTAGGATATGTTGCATTGACAGATGAGAAATATCAAGAGCAAATCGATACGATCAATGAATTAGCAGGAAAATAATGGGTGATCTTAACAAGAATTACAGGTTTGTTCGTGCGATTCCAATAAAGTTTTTTCTAAGATAGCGGAATGGGTGTCGGCATCATACCAATAAATGTAGTTTCTATTAATTTGCGGAACAGATGTCTGTTCGGAATCCTTATAGGTTTAATTTTTAACAACACTTGTATTTAATTTAAAGATCAAAGCGCTTGGGTAATCTGAGCGCTTTTTTCTAATTAAACCACTCTGTTATTTTATCTCAGGTAAACCAATCCTGTTAGGAAACTTTAGCTAAAAAGACTTATTAGGAGCAAGGCTCCAAGAGCTTCATTTATATAATTCTACATAACTATTATTTTTTCGACAAAAACTTTATAATTTACATTCTCTTAACGATAGCTTTATATTTACTTAATATTTATTCGTTATTATATAAGTGTACCAGATAAACGAGCTATTAAATTAAATCTTCAGGGGGCAAACATAATGAAAAATATAAAGGTGATTATGATGGCAGTACTAACGATCGGATTACTTGCTGCATGTGGAACAAATGAAGGAAACAATGAAAATCAAGATCATGCAGGTGAAGCACAAGAACTTTCAGGTTCCGTTGCCATCGATGGATCTTCGACTGTTTTACCTATTATGGAATTTTTAACCTATGAATATAACATGGTTAAGTCTGAAGTTGAGACATCCCTAAACTCCTCAGGTTCAGGTGGTGGGTTTAAAAAATCTACCGTAGGTGAAATCGACTTGAGTAATGCGTCACGCCCAATTCAAGAAGAAGAAAGAGCCAAAGCGGAAGAAAATGGAACAGAACTACATGAAATAGAGCTTGCATATGATGGTCTTTCTGTCGTAGTGAGTCAACAGAATGACTTCATCGAAAATATAACAGTTGAGCAATTAAGAGATATTTTCTTAGCTGAGAGTGGCAAGACTAAATGGTCAGAGATCAATCCTGAATGGCCTGAAGAAGAAATTTATGTATACAGTCCAGGGCATGATTCTGGTACATTCGACTATTTTAATGAAGTGATTTTAGAAGAAAAGCCAATGCGACAAGATGAGAATGTTACACTATCGGAAAATGACAACACATTAGTAACAGGTATTACGAATGATCCTAATGCAATTGGATTCTTCGGTTATGCTTATTACCTTGAAAATCAGGATAAATTAAAAGTGCTTGGTGTTGATAATGGGGATGGAGCCATTAAACCAAATGGAGAAACCATTCAGGATGGTTCTTATGCACCACTTTCTAGACCATTATTCACTTATGTCAATGCGGAATATTTACAAGATAAGCCCCAAGTTCATGACTTTACTGTCTTTGCACTAGAAAATGCTGGTGCTGCTGCACAACAAGTAGGATATGTTGCATTGCCGGATGAAAAATATCAAGAGCAAATCAAGACCATTAATGAACTTGCTGGACAATAAAATAGAGTCACTTAATAAAACGATAGGATTTACCAATAAAATTGGTAGATCCTTCTATAATGAGTAAGAAAGAAAAGAGGGTTATGTTATGAAATCTGAAAAGAAACAGCTCCTATCCGTTCAAGAAATGATCCACCAAAAAAAAACTAATAAAGGCCTGTTTCAGACGACGGAAAAAGCAGTACCAATCTTTTTGTTGTTATGTGCAAGTGTTTCAGTTTTAACTACATTAGGTATTATATTTACGCTTTTAAGTGAATCATTTACATTTTTTTCGGATGTCTCTCTATTTGAATTTTTCTTTGGAACACAGTGGTCACCATGGTCTGATAAATTTGGTGTTTTACCATTGATTTCCGGTACGTTATTAGTAACAGTGATCGCAGCTTGTGTTGCACTTCCTTTAGGGATTGCTTCTGCTATCTTTTTAAGTGAGTATGCAGGGGATACAACTAGAAGAGTAATTAAACCAGTATTAGAAATCCTAGCAGGGGTTCCAACGGTTGTTTATGGTTATTTCGCTTTAACGTTTGTCACGCCAGTACTGATGAATGTTATACCAGAATTAAAGATTTTTAATGCGTTAAGTGCTGGAATTGTAGTTGGGATTATGATCACACCGATGATTGCATCGTTATCTGAAGATGCAATGAACGCAGTTCCAAATCGACTACGAGAAGGGGCCTATGCACTCGGAGCTACCAAACTAGAAGTTACATTTAAAGTTATTATTCCAGCTGCATTTTCCGGGATTATTGCTTCTATCGTATTGGCTATATCACGTGCTATTGGAGAGACAATGATTGTAACAATCGCTGCTGGTGCTTCACCAAACTTAACGATGGATCCTACACAATCGATACAAACCTTAACAGCTTTCATCGTTCAAGGAGCGAAAGGTGATACTACATTTGGATCAACGATTTATTATAGTATCTATGCAGTAGGGATTACGTTATTTGTGTTTACATTTATTATGAATTTATTATCTCAATATATTTCCCGTAAATTTAGGGAGGATTACTAATGGAAAATAGTCCACGCATTAAAAGAAGAGTTATGCTAAACCGCTTATTCAAGTATGTAATTATTGTTGCGACGTCGATCGCATTAATATTTTTAGCATTATTAATGATTCGAATTGTAAACCAAGGTCTTGGGTATTTAAATATGGATTTCTTAAAAAATTTCTCGGCACCATATCCTGATAGTGCGGGGTTATTTGCAGGAATTATAGGATCACTATTTATGATGTTAATTATTGCACCGGTAGCAATCCTACTAGGTGTTGCGACTTCCCTATATTTAGAAGAATACGCTAGCCAAAATAAGTTTACTAGATTTATTCAAGTGAATATACAAAACTTAGCTGGTGTACCTTCCATTGTGTATGGATTATTAGGTCTAACATTTTTTGTTTATCTATTAAATTTTGGTTATACGTTACTAGCTGGTGCCTTAACGATGAGTTTATTAATTTTACCAGTCATTGTGGTTGCTTCTCAAGAAGCGATCAGATCGGTTCCAAATGATATACGTGAAGCATCAATCGCGATGGGGGCAACGAAATGGCAAACAATATGGCGAATTGTTTTACCAGCGGCTATTCCAGGGATACTAACTGGATCTATCTTAGCCTTATCTCGAGCGATAGGAGAAACAGCGCCATTAATTATTGTAGGTGCTGCCACTGCAATTTACTCCATACCTGATTCGTTATTATCAAAATATACTGTTATGCCAATTCAAATATATAGTTGGACAATGAGGCCACAGGAAGAATGGCAATATGTTGCAGGAGCAGGAATTATTGTATTATTAATTATCTTATTATTGATGAACTCGATCGCGGTTTGGATCCGTAACAAATTCCAAAATAAATATTAGAAAGTAGGGAATTATTGTGGCAAACAACACTGTTTTTTCAATTGAAGATTTTAACCTATGGTATGGTTCTAATCAGGCACTATATAAAATCGATTTACAAGTACCGAGGAATCAAATTACGGCAGTTATAGGACCTTCTGGCTGTGGAAAGTCAACGTTGCTTAAGACATTAAATCGTATGAACGATTTAGTTTCTGGTGTTAACATTGCTGGTACCATTAAATACAACGATCAAGATATTTTTAATAAAAAAAATATGGTAGAAGAGTTACGCACCCAGGTTGGAATGGTCTTTCAAAAGCCGAATCCATTTCCGAAATCGATCTATGATAATGTGGCTTACGGTCCACGTATTCATGGGATTAAGAAGAAAAAAGTACTCGATGAGATTGTTGAAAAAAGCTTGAAAGATGCTGCTATATGGGACGAAGTAAAAGATCGTTTAAATCAGAATGCATTTGGCTTATCTGGTGGACAACAACAACGACTTTGTATTGCACGCTGTTTAGCTATTGAACCAGATGTGATCTTAATGGATGAACCAACATCTGCGCTGGATCCAATCTCTACGTTAAAAGTAGAAGAACTAATAAAAGAATTAAAAAATAAGTATACAATAGTTATCGTGACGCATAACATGCAACAAGCGGCTCGTATTTCTAATAAAACGGCCTTTATGTTAAATGGCGAATTAGTAGAATTTTCTGATACTGATACATTATTTTCTACACCGAGAGATAAGCGCACGGAAGATTATATTACTGGACGTTTTGGTTAAACGATCAATGAGGGGAGCGCGATGTAATGGTAGGTAGAGAACAGTTTCATGCCGAACTTGAAAAAATGAAAACAATGGTTATTGACTTAGCCGAAGGTGCCAAAGAACAATTATCACGTTCCGTAGAGGCATTGTATAATGGTGATTTGGAGGCAACCAATAACATACTTGAAGATGACAAAGTTCTTGATCAAAAAGAAATGGATATTAATGAGGCAGTGATTTTGCTAATTGCAAGAGAACAGCCAGTGGCATCAGATTTAAGAAGGCTTATTATAGCGTTGAAAATCTCAACAGACTTAGAACGAATGGCAGATCATGCCAAAAATATTGCAAAATCGATTCAACATTTAGGTGAGAATCATGGAATTAACATACATGAGAAATTAAGCGATATGAAAGAGATTGCTATTAGAATGATTGACCTCTCGATTAAGTCTTATAAGCATGAAGACATGACAATTGCTAGAAAGCTAGCAGAACTCGATGATCAGCTTGATAAGCTATACGGGGAAGTAACGAAAGAATTGTTGGAAGAAACTGCTACCAATCCACAAAGTATACAACATATTATGCAAATGGCTTATTGTGCTCGCTACATCGAACGCTTTGGGGACCACGCAACCAATATTGGCGAAAATGTTCTATATTTAATCAAAGGTAAGTCGATCGATTTAAATGCATGATCTAAAAACAACCCTCTAGTATGCTGTGGACTAGAGGGTTTTGTTATTCACTATCATCATCATCATGGCCACTATAATTCCCTTTACCATTAGCAAAAATGTCATTTACTTTATCCGTGAAACTTTCTTTTGGAGGGAGTTGATCGGGGTTGAGTTCCCCTTCATGTACTTTCGATTTATCATTTAAAAATTTACTAAATGCTACACTTTCTATTACCTTTTTTTTACTGCTTTTCAAAACAAAAAATCCTGTTGCTAAAAACAGTAATAAGCCGGTTAATCCTAACATGTTTCACAACCTTTCATAGAAATTCAGATTCTATAACTAATAAAGGGTATGGGGGATTGTCCGCTATTATGCCTAATTATTTATGGTTAATAGAATATTTTAAATATGGTTGAGCTGTTGATCAAGAATTCCAAGCAAATACCACGAACAATCTCGTGAAGGGCATGTTATAGCCGTTTTATCTAGCATGTAACGGGCAGTATGATCACCGCTTCAATCTATGAGGTGAATCCAAAGAAAATAAGTGGGGGAAAGAAAAAACTACTGGTTGAATTTCTACTTTATTTGGTTTTTGGTATATACCAATTGTTGGTTATGGGAACAACAACCAATCATGTATATCGATACCTTTATTATTTATTTGATCATTTTGTAGTTTTACTTGGAGTATAATCAAACGGCGACGAAGCATTAGTCATCATAGCTGAGGTAAAGTCTAAAAGAGTAGAAGATAAGTGAGGTCACGAATAGGAAGGCCTGGTTGTGTTCTTGGCCGCTCAGACCTTTCCTACATGATCTTTGTTAATTGATTCATTACATGGTCAAGTTGTTGGGAGATTTTCACAACTTCTTCACTGTCAGACTGGTTTTGATAGGCATCATACATATTTTGTCTCAATACCTCTATTTTATGGAGAATTTCTATTTCTTTCACATCATACATCGAATCAACCTTTTCATAGTAATTTCTTCCTATTCTACCTTAGAAAAATCATTTATACAGTGAACTTTATCACACAAAAGTAGGATGCAACACAAGTATTTATTATTGAATTTGATAGAGAAAACCTAGTAAATATATGAAGATAGCTAAGAGTGCATAGGTAAGAATTGTTTTTGTTGATTTTTTTCGTGATAACAAGTTTACAATAGTAAGGTAAACGAAAAAACTACCTAAAAAGTAAATGGGCGAAATCGTTTTGGTTACTGCTGCCATGAAAAGTAGTATTAAAGCTACTAAGGTATGTAGACCAGAAAGATTTCTAGAATTGTTATTATGCGTGTTTTTTTCCAATTCATTCACCTTCAACCATTAAATTTTTTCCGGTGCAACCGTCAGTAAAATTCCACTTCAAATACATGATTGAAACGGAAATGTATAAGTGGAAGTATACTTTTGCTTCACCCCGATTAGTTCAAGGGCCTGCTGGTTTCTCTTTATTGAACTAACACTTATGGAGGGAGAGCTATAATCACCACTGATGCTTGGTTTATATAAATTAAACTTTGTATACTGTCTCACAATCTTGTTGTATTCATTTTATCATAAAATAGCATACCTAGTACAACTATATTTTAAAAAAGAAAGGAAGCCAAAATGGCTCCCTATATTTAAACAGAAGGTGAGTGTAAAGATTAATTGTAGAAAGATGCTCCCACAATGATTAGTAAGATGAATAGAACAACGATCAGCGCAAAGCCACCGCCGTAGCCACCACCGTAGCCACCACCTCCGTAGAAGCTCATAACAGCACCTCCTTTTCTTATAGTCACTAACAACTTATGTGTCGTACTCATACTTAGGAAGGGCAGTTGACTACAAGTTGGAGAAATATGTATCCTGCCTAAGTGGATGTATCCAGGTGCAACCGTCCGTAAGACTACTACTTCAAAACATGATATGAAATGGTAATGTTTAAGTAGGGGGAAACTTTCGCTTTCACCCCGATTGGTTCAAGGGCCTCCCTTGTGGTACTAACATTCAGAGGGATAGAGCAAAAACCCCCACTGCATGAAGTGTCACTTTATTAAAAAAATATGTTAGATCTTCTAACAACTATTGCGACCTATCTTGTAGGCTATGTTATTCTATAAACATCAGTTGGGCATGAAAATTGCGTGTAAGCAATTGGATTGCTTAGAGTCTTTCTTCTGGTGTCTGTTAAGGTTTGGGTGCAATAAAAGAGTCAAGATACCCCCCGTGTTTTGATTCTTTTGTTGCATTTTTTTTCGGATTTAACAAGGGTTTTGTGATGTTCACGGATTCTAATTGTACAAAGGATGTTTTGTACAATTAACATAGACAACGACGTAACAGTGGGGGAAAGCAGATGGGTCGACTTTGTAGCTTAAAATGAAGTAATTTTGCCGAATAACGGAATAAGGAACCGCATCTAAAGACAAAGCGGATTGAGGTTCCGCTATTTCACGAAAAAGAGCCTAAATACAGGTGTATCCGGTCCGTGATTCCACTATTTGATTCAAAACAGGAGGAAATTGTTAGAAAAGGGCAAATAGCGGAATGAGAGTCCGTTTCGCAGCTCGAAAAGGGGTGATTTAGTTAAATAACGGAATGAGGAACCTCATCGATTCACAGCAAAGTTCCGCTGGAGTTTATTCCGAATTTAAACATAAAACAAACTTTACAAAAAAAGTGCCTTTATACTATTCGTTCGATTTTCCAAATATATCGTGTCAATAATGTACCGATTTTATATGTCTACCAATAGCATTTTCTCTATAAGGATTTTTAGTTCAATAAAGACGATTCCGCAAAAAAATGCTTGGGGTTAGTCCAAGCATTTTTCCGATTATTTGAGTGGATTTCCGAAATTATTCTACTAATCCAAGTGTCTTCAGGCCATTAAATATACCGTCATCATCAACACTGGTTGTTGTGCGTTTAGCGTATGAAAATAATTCTGGATTGGCATTTCCCATTGCGAAACTTTCTCCGACATACTGTAACATTTGCTTATCATTCATGCCGTCGCCAAAAGCGATTGCGCGATCCGGTGAAAGCTGAAGCATGTCTAAGATATGTTTAATCGCGCGTCCTTTATTGACATTCTCTCTTATTACGTCATAACTGTCTTTTAAATTAGGAACATTAACTTGAGAGAAATAAATGTCTTCTTCTGGTTTGTGATAAAGTTTATAGGCTCCTTCGCCAATGTTAATTAGAGTAATACCTAGGATGTCAGCACGAACATCAGAATTAAATAAGGTATTCTTTTGCAGATTGAAAATGTCGGAAAATACTTTGACACTCTTATTTTCTAGAGAAGTAAATGTGTTTGCATTAGATGTATAGAGCACCATATCATGGTTATGTTTTTTGGCTACATCCAGATAAAAATCAACCGTATCAGGATTCATCGGCTCGTTTATAATTTCTTCGTCTTTATAAACTGCATATGCACCATTATATCCGATAAATGAGTGCACATCTAATTCTTTTGATATATTGGCTAATTCATGAAGTGGACGTCCGGTTGCTAGGAAAACTTCGATCCCTTTTTCTTTTACTTGCTGAATCGCATCTTTTGTTGATGGGTCAATCGTATGATCTGATTTTAGAATAGTCCCGTCAATGTCTAGAAATAGTATGTTATAGTTTGACATAAGATTCTCCTCTTAAATGGCTTGATAATGAAAAGTTTACCATAAAGTGCAATTTTATAAAATGTATGGACATGGATAAGCGAATTCATTATAATATACTTCATTGTCGATCATACTAAGACAGTTACCTTTAATAATGAAAGGAAAAAAACGCAGTGAAACAAAAGAAAGAATTCGTTGTAATTGGATTAGGCCGCTTTGGAGGCAACTTATGTAAAGAACTCACCCATATTGGTATTGAGGTTTTAGCAATTGATAAAGACCAAGAACGTCTGCAAGAATTTAGTTCGATTGTGACAAATACAATGGAATTAGATGCAGTTGATGAGGAATCACTAAAGTCAATTGGAATTCGAAATTTCGATTGTGTTGTCGTAAGTATTGGGGAAGATATACAAGCAAGTATCCTGATCACTTTAATTTTAAAAGAAATGGGTATAAAACAAGTTTGGGTGAAGGCACGAAATGAACATCACCAAAAAGTGCTAGAAAGAATTGGAGCAGATCGCGTCATTCATCCAGAGCGGGATATGGCACGAAGGATTGCACATCACATTGGTTCAGACAAAGTAACAGATTACATAGAAATATCAAAAGATTATAGTATTGTCGAGATTATTGCTAGTGAAAAATTGGCCGGAAAAACATTAAATGATTTGGATGTACAAGATAAATTCGGTTGTACAATCGTGGCGATTAAGAAAAATGAACAAGATATTTCAATTATTCCATCGATGGATACAACGATTGGTTTACATGATATTTTAGTCACGATTGGAAAAAATAAAAACTTAGAACGGTTCGAGGATAAACGAGTATAATGGTTTCGATGTATAGTCCGGTCTGAATTAATGAGAAGCTCCTTTTTTACACTCTTTTCACAAAGGTTGGACAAGACGCTTAGATAAACAATCTGAGCGTCTTGTTCTATTAATACCATTCTATATGTTTTATTCGCCTCCGTTAACTGGATACAGTAGTGGCGGTAATACTTTGTTCAAGAAATATTCGAGTGAATTTCCTGCATGCTTCCAAATCTTCTTTGCTTGGTTCCATATCAACCTTCAAACTTTCCTGCGACATTATAGCTCCTGCTTTTTGTAGTGCTTCTTCAAAGGGTTCTAAAGCACCACAAAAGTACTCATAAAATGTATCGCCAGAACCAAATAATGCGACTACTTTGCTAGTCAAATCATAATCCTCGATTTCATCCAGCAATTCCAACATTTCATCAGGTACGTCACCATCCCCCCATGTGTACATTCCGATCATAATTCCATCATATTGGTTAAGATCTTCTGGATAGGCATCAAACATATCTATTACTGTCGTTTCGACTAGATTATTGAGTCCCATTTCATCTGCGATGGTTTGAGCCATTTCTTCGGTATTGCCTGTCATACTTGTATATATTAAAAGAATAAGGTGCATTATGATCATCCTCTCAAATAAAATGCAACTTCCATTAGTGGGAGGGTCCTTTATGCGGATAAATTGTTGTTTTCCTGTGTAAGGTTTCTTTTTATAATAAAGGGTTTATCGACAAAAAAACTTGATTTACATCAAGTTTTAGGAAAAATGTCCGACTTTTCGCTGATATTTTCCTGTTCCAAACATATACTAGGTGTGCTTGTTTTGGAGGAGGAGTGAGAGATGATATCAGTGTTAACTATTCCATTCAACCCTTGCGACATGTACTTACAATCAAACCAATTGACTTCCTATCTATGCAAGCAATATCGAATATTTTTAGATGAAATAGGAGAGAAGGAATGGTGACTTTAGTGCAATGAGAAAGGATCCGTTAACGAAACATGAAGCAATACTATGGAATATAGCTTTACCTGGATTTAGTCAATTGTTAAATGGAAATGTTGTCAAAGGGTTTTTGTTTGTCTTTTTAGAAATTTTTATTAATGTCCAAAGTAATTTCAATTTGGCGATCCTTTATTCTTTTAACGGTAAGATGGACCAAGCGATTGATGTTACCGTGTATCAATGGTTAATGTTTTATCCATGCCTCTATATGTTTGCACTATGGGATGGGTTTTGTTCGGCAGAAGGGGAGGTTGCACCATTTTCCTATTTGCCGTTTGTCTTTGGTGCGTTTTTTGTAACGATCGGACTCATGTATGGCACCCAATATACTTATTTGGGTAGGTTGATTGGGCCTGTGTTTTTACCGATGATTTTTCTTATTCCAGGATTACTTATTGGTGGATTGCTAAGAAAAATTTGTGTGAAAGTTACTGGAAGAAGAAGGTTTGTAAAGCAATAGGTTTATGTTTTTTACGCATGCAAAAAGACCTTCTAATGTAGAAGGTCTATAAAATGTGCATGAATTAGAAAATTTCCTTTACATTCCAAATCCCTGTTGCATATTCTTGGATGGTCCGATCACTGGAAAATTTTCCAGCGTGGGCGATGTTGATGAGACTCTTTGATAACCATTTATTGTTATAACGATAGGCTTGGTCGACAAGTTGTTGTGTTTCTACATAGCAATCAAAATCTTTCAAAATAAAATATGGATCATTGCTACCAAGCAAGTGATAATAGATATCCTTGAATTCTATATCATGATGACCAACTAATCCATCGCGTAATTGATTGAGAATTTGAGCGATGCGTTCATCATTTTGATAAATGTCATTGGCGCTATACGCACCACTGTCATACAACTCATATACTTGCTCGGAACGTAACCCAAAAATAAAGATATTTTGATCCCCAACTAAGTTCTTTATCTCAATATTGGCACCATCTAAGGTTCCGATCGTTAGTGCGCCATTCATCATCATCTTCATGTTTCCAGTTCCTGAGGCTTCTTTACTTGCTGTTGAAATTTGTTCACTTAAATCGGCAGCGGGTATAATTTTTTCTGCTAAGCTAACATTATAATTTTCCAAGAAAACGACTTTAATCTTGCCCTTAATACTTGGATCATGGTTGACTATTGAGGCAACCGTATTAATTAATTTAATTACTTCCTTGGCGAAATAATAGCTCGGTGCGGCTTTAGCACCAAAAATAAAAGTTCGTGGCACGATTTCTAGGTGAGGATTGTCTTTTAATTCATTGTATAAATAGATGACGTGAAAGATATTCAACAATTGTCGTTTATACTCATGAAGTCGTTTGATTTGCACATCAAAAATCGACTGGTCATCAACAAGAATTCCAGTGGCTTTATGTATATAGTTAGCCAATTTTTGTTTGTTTTCCTGTTTGATTTGTCCGAGTTTTTCTAATAACGGACGGTCTTCGACATAACGGAGTAAGTGGGTTAGTTCTCTAGGATGTTTGATCCACTTTGGACCGATTGTATCGGTAATCAAATCGGCAAGTTTCGGATTTGCCATGAGCAACCAACGGCGATGGGTAATCCCGTTCGTTTTATTGTTAAAACGGTCAGGGAATAGATGATAGAAATCTTTCATCTCTTGATTTTTCAAAATATCCGTGTGTAGTTTCGCGACACCATTCACACTGAAACTTCCAACGATAGCAAGATTTGCCATATGAATTTGGTCGTCGGCAATCACAGCAAGCTTTGGAATTTTGTCGCGTAACTCAGGGTGATCAAACCAAATTCCCTGACAAAACCGTTCATTGATTTCGTCAATAATCATATATAACCGAGGCACGATCGATTGAATCATGTCAATTGGCCATTTTTCCAAAGCCTCGCTTAAAATGGTGTGGTTTGTGTAAGCAAAGACATTTGTGGTTATGTCCCATGCTTTTTCCCATCCAAAACCTTCTTCGTCCATTAAGATACGCATGAATTCCGGTATGGCAAGGCTTGGGTGGGTGTCATTGATTTGAATGACCACTTTTTTCGGTAAATGGATGAGTGATTTACGCTCTGTTGTTTTGTAATGTTTTAGTATCTGTTTAAGACTAGCTGCCACAAGGAAATATTGTTGTTTGATTCGCAGTTTTTTTCCTTCTTCAGTGGAATCATCAGGGTATAGAAATCCTGATAGTTGTTCAATCGAATGATTGTTTTCTAATTCTCGATAATAGTCGTCATTTTTTGTTTGCGTTACAGTGTTTACTGGTTCGGCGCTCCATAAGCGAAGTGTGTTAACTACTTTATTTTTGTAGCCAACAACCGGGACATCGTAAGGTACAGCTAGAACGTTGTCGGTATTTTCATAGGTGAATTCAAGCGATCCGTCACGTCGTTTGAACATGTTGACGTTACCACCAAATTGGATTTCGACTGCTTCCTCAGATTTTTTCGTTTCCCAGGGGTAGGGATTTTTTAACCAATAATCAGGTAACTCTGTTTGGTATCCGTTAATGAAACGCTGTTCAAACATGCCATACCGATAACGAATTCCAAGGCCATGGCCAGGATAAGCAAGAGATGCCATTGAATCAAGAAAACATGCTGCCAATCGACCTAAACCACCATTTCCTAAGCCGGGGTCATGTTCATGGCTATAAATATCTGATGGGGAAAACCCTAATCTCGTTAGAGCTTGATTGCATTGGTCTCGCATCCCACAATTGAGTAAATTACTTTCCAATAAACCTCCGATTAAAAATTCCATTGATAAATAATAAACTTGTTTCGGTTTATGTTGATGATACATTTTTTCAGTTTGTTGCCAACTTTTATTTATTGTCCTGCTAACGATCTGGCTAATCACATAATAAACTTCTTCTGGTGTGGCATCCTCAATTGATTTATTATATTCCTTCTCTGTGTGTTGAATGATGGCATCCACCAATTGCTCTACTGTCCATTTTGTCAAGTGCTATACAACTCCTTTGAAAGGTAACGGTTGGTAATCCTTTATGAAAAGTTCTTTTCGTAAGCATTGTTGTTGGGGCGTGTTTGCTATTAACTACGCAGTAACTTTGCTTTCTTAAACTCTAATTGAATGAGTGTTATACTATCGGTTCGGCAGAATGCTCCGCTTTCCGTGGGCACGCCCTCGGGCCCACACGATGTTGGTCACGCTGGCGTTGCTACAGGACGTGGCGGTCTTAGCCTACGTTCTTAATCCATAAGTGGGTCTTCGGACTCGTGCTGTTCCCACAGGACAAGGAAGACTTCGGTAGCGATACATCGCACTAAGAAAATCGGTTTGTATTTTCGAAGATTCTCCGCATTCTGCCTGCGCTGGAGTAAGTTTTCTGGTTAATGAAAAGTGTAAATACGTAATAATATCAATTTTAAAAAAGCTACCTGACTTCAATGCGCACTAAATAGCGGAGGAAATACACGGAGACTCCTAGGGCCCGACGAGGGTCATGCAGGCGTTGTCCGACAAGGACGGTTTAAGCCTGTGTTCCTTAATTTATCCTAGGTGAGATCCCGCAGTGAGATACGAACGAGGAGCCTCACCAGCCCCCACAGGAAAGCGTAGTGTATTTCCGCAGCGTTATTTTAGTACTTATCCTGTAAAGGACAAGTGAAGTTATGTCGCATTATATAGCTTCTATACAATAACACCCTTTTTTAATAAAAAGCCTTATGAAACGATGGGTCGAATGATTGGTAGAGTTTGGCATAGTCATGAGCTGAGTCGTCCCAACTGTAATGGCTTTTGTTTACATTCTTTAGGATGGAAGACCACCTATCGGCTTGATGGTAGATGGTAACTGAATATCTAAGTACATGTAATAACTCATGGGCATTATAGTTTGTAAAACTAAACCCATTTCCACAGCCATCGTGTTCATTAAAAGGTGTCACGGTATCTTTTAACCCGCCGGTTTCTCTAACGATCGGTATTGTTTTATATTGAAGAGCAATCAATTGTGACAAACCACAAGGTTCAAATAATGAGGGCATTACAAAGAAATCTGCTGCTGCATACAGTTTCCGTGCCAATCCCTCATCAAATCCAATATAAGCCACCAATTTGTCTGGATGGCGTTGTTGGGCATCAGAAAAGAAGTTCTCGAATTCTTCCTCTCCAGTTCCTAATACAATAAATTGCACATCATCTTGTAAAAACTCATCGATAATCGCCTGCAGTAAATGGAGTCCTTTTTGCTCTACTAAACGAGTTATAATAACGTACAGTGGAACATCCCCATCAACCGGTAAACCAAGTGTTTCCTGCATGTGTTGCTTATTTTCTTTTTTCTTTATTCGCGAGTATTTGTAGTTTGAAAAGAGATTAGGATCTGTCATTGGATTATATTCATCTAAGTCGACACCATTAATAATACCGCTCAAGTCTTCTTGGCGATCGATTAGGATCGGATGTAATCCCTCGCCATAATAAGGTGTTTTAATTTCTTCTGCATAAGTAGGACTTACAGTTGTGATTTTATCGGCGTGAAATATACCTGCTTTCATACAGTTGAGCAGGCCATTCCACTCTAGACCACCAATATGTTCTGCTGGTAAGTTAAACAGTTCGTGAAAGGCATCTTTAAAAAGGATGCCTTGATACTTTATATTGTGAATAGTAAAAACTGTTTTTAACTCTTTAATCGGTTCGATGATATTGGCAAAAGCAATTGCTAATCCTGCTTGCCAATCATGGGCATGTAAAACATCTGGTTTAAAATCTAACACATCTAGAGCATGAATCACGGCCTGACAGAAAAAAATAAACCGCTCTCCATCGTCATAGTAGCCGTAAACGCCATGGCGGGCAAAATAATAATCATTTCCAACAAAATAATAATGGACCCCATTATGTGTTAATTGATAGATACTCGCCTCTTGATTCCGCCATCCGACCGGTACATAAATCGATGTGATCCATTCCAGTTGTTCTTTCCAGTTATCAATAATATCGCGATAAAGAGGGAGGATGACCCGTACTTCGGTTTTCTCTTTGTCGTTCATAACTTTCGGCAGGGCACCAACAACATCCGCAAGACCACCTGTTTTAACAAAAGGGGTACATTCTGATGCAACAAATAATACTTTATTTTCCATATATTTCGCTCCTTATAGAAATGTTCAACAAGTTTCGGTAAAAAATTTTGACTTAGTGTAACTTTCTGTAATCCTTCAATCTAAAAACATAGGATCCAAGCTTCATAGTTTTCGATCCTCTTTCTGACCAAATACTGTTATTATACTTTCTCTCGTTTGGCTATAATAAATGGATGTTCTTTTGCTCCTTTTAACACTTGATCCTTCGTAATCGTTACGTCTTTATCAATAATGACATTCTCTAGATAGGCTCCAGGTTCAATCACGCAACGCTGCATAATGATGGAATCTTTGATGACAGCTCCCTCACTGACATGAACCCCACGGAATAGAACGCTATTTTCGACTTGGCCATCAATCACACAGCCTGTCGCAACAATTGACCTATTTACTATGGAAGATTCGCTATATTTTGTCGGTGCTTGGTTGCCAACTTTTGTTAAAACTGGGTTATTTTTTTCGAAAAGTTGTTTATAAGATTGTCGATCTAGTAAAGCCATGTTTTGACGGTAATAACTTTCGACAGAGTTAATGATCGAACTGTCTCCTTGATAGTTGTAAGCTTGAATGTTTAAGCGATCACTATTGGCGATCACACCATCTAAGAAAAAGTGATTTTTGTAGTTGGCGATACATTCTTCAACTAACTCCAATAGTAATGACTTACGTATGAGATAAACTCCTGAAAAAATATGTTTACAAGTAGAATCTTGCTTCACAGAGTAGACCGTACCGTCTTCATCTACACAAGCTTTCATGCATTGTTTGTGCTCGGGTAACAATTCATCATAGGTGGTGGTTAATAACGTTACATCCGCATTCGTATCTAGATGGTGTTGGAAAAAGTCATGATAAACCGTATTGGTGATGAATTGACTACCACTTACCAAGACATACTCTGCGCTGCTTCTTTCAAAATAATCTTGATTGTTATGAAAATGTTTGAGATCTCCTTGAGAGATATCATGTGGGTCGTTCCAGTCTGGTGGAAGAATGAATAGCCCACCTTGACGTCGATCTAAATCCCAATCGGCCCCAGACCCAAGGTGATCTAGTAAAGACCGATACTTACTTCTTGTGAAAATGGCAACTTCATTAATGTTGGATTTTGCCATATTGGAAAGCGTGAAGTCGATTAATCGGTAACGACCTCCAAATGGAATAGCGGCTCCGCATCTTGAACCTGTTAATTGATTAGAAAAGTCGTGTTCATGCTCTAAATTAATTAAACCCATTACTGTATGCATACCAATAATCTCGCCTTTCTATAAAAAATTTTAGAGACAGGGGACAGTTTTTTGTCCCCCTGTGCTTATTGAATGGTGTGAGAGATCGCAGCGTCAGCGTCCTTTTGTCCCACTGTATGTGATAGAACGATCGGTTCTTCATCTTGTTGGGCTATGATTTTCGTATGATCTGGGATGGTAACATTTTCTTGAACGATCACACGTTCTAACTCAACGTTTTTTCCTATACGGGCACCTGGATGTATAATCGATTGATTGATGATCGAGTCCTTCTCCACTTCCACATTCTCAAATAAAATCGAATGGTCAAGTTTTCCTGCGATAATACACCCATTATTAACAAGTGAGCGGTTGATGGTTGCTGTTTCCTCAATTAGCTGTGGCGCTAGATTGGAATCATGCGAGTAGGTTCTCCAGCTATCGCTATCTAACGAAAAGGGCTGTTCCTCTTTTAGTAAATCCATATGGGCTTCCCAATAACTTTCAATCGTACCAACATCTTTCCAGTACCCTTCAAATCGATAGGCAAAAAGGCGACAGTTGTCAGCCAACATCGTCGGGATAATATCTTTGCCAAAATCATGGCTTGAAGTCGACGATTTTGCATCTTCTTCTAAATAGTTTCGTAGCGTCTTCCAATTAAACACATAAATGCCCATTGATGCTAAATTACTCTTTGCGTTTACTGGTTTTTCTTCAAAATCATAGATTCTTAGATTATCAGTAGTATTTAATATCCCAAATCGAGATGTTTCTTCCCATGGAACTTCAAGAACAGAGATTGTTGCTTCTGCTTCCTTCTGTTTATGATGTTGCAACAGCTTATCATAATCCATGTGATAAATATGGTCACCGGAAATAACAATCAAGTGTTCAGGATCATATTGTTCGATATAGTTTATGTTCTTCGTAATGGAATCAGCTGTACCGAGGTACCAATTCCCGCCGTTTGTTACTGTGTATGGAGACAAAATCGTCAATCCATCCTCTTTTTGATCTAAGTCCCAAGGTTTACCAACTCCAATATGTTTATGGAGGATGAGGGGGGAATACTGTGTTAAAACCCCGACTGTATGCATGCGGGAATGTAGGCAATTACTTAGGGCAAAATCAATAATTCGATAGCGCCCCCCAAATGGAACAGCAGGTTTTGCTAAATTTTTGGTTAATGCACCGAGCCGTGTCCCGGCACCACCAGCTAATAGCATTGTTACACATTCTTTTTTCATCATTTTTCCTCCTTCAAACTGGCATTAGGCAATTGTTTACTTGGTTCAGCTTCGCGCTTCGTAACTGACGCTTTTTTAAATATACTTATGGCAAGTGGCGGAACTTTTACTTTGATATGTTGCTTTTGTTCATGCCACTGTTCTGGAAAACTAAAATGTTTGGCAGTGTTTAGTTGCCCTGAACCACCATAGTGAGTGTGATCTGAGTTAAACACTTCTATGTAGGTTCCAGGGAATGTCACCCCGATTTTATAATCGTAGTAAACATTTGGTGTGAAATTGCAAACAATGAGCAAATCCTCGGTAGGATTTTTGGCTTTTCTTTTAAAGATGATAATGCTTTGATCAATGTTATCGGCATCAATCCATTCGAGTCCTTCAGGTTGATGATCCAATTCATATAAAGCAGCATGATTGCGGTAAAAATGATTTAATGCTTTTACATAGGTAAATATACTGTCGTGTAATGGGTAGTCAAATAAGAGCCAATCTAATTCATGTTGATCTCGCCACTCAATATATTGACCAAATTCACCTCCCATAAATAATAACTTTTTCCCTGGATGGACCATCATGAAGCCATATAACAATCTAAGATTGGCAAATTGTTGCCACATATCTCCAGGCATCTTATCAAGTAAAGACTTTTTCCCATGGACCACTTCATCATGGGATAGTGGGAGTACGAAATTTTCACTATAAGCGTACATAAAGGAAAAAGTTAGTAAGTTGTGGTGCCATTTTCGATAAACGGGATCATATTCCATATAAGTCAAGATATCGTTCATCCAACCCATATCCCATTTGAAATTAAAGCCAAGACCACCAAGGTAGGTTGGATGACTAATCCCTGCAAGGTCTGAGCTATCTTCTGCCATCATTAAAGCAGAAGGGAAGTATTGAAAAATAACCTCATTTAATTTTCGAATAAAAGCAATTGCTTCGAGGTTTTCATCACCACCATAACTGTTTGTTAACGGTTCTTCATCTTCGATTCGGTCAAAATTAAGGGATGTCATACTAGCCACGGCATCAATCCGTAGCCCGTCGATATGGTATTCTTTTAACCAATAGACAGCATTAGAGATGAGAAAACTTTGAACTTCAGGTCGCCCGAAATCAAAAGTTAACGTTCCCCATGAGCGTTTTTCACTTTTAGCTGGATCGCGATATTCATAGAGTGGCTCGCCATCGAACAACCGTAATCCATGTGCATCCTTACAAAAATGACCAGGAACCCAATCTAATATGACACCGATGTCATGTTGATGGCATAGATCGACAAAGTATTTGAAGTCGTCAGGTGTACCATAGCGACTAGTGGGTGCATAATATCCAGTGATTTGATAGCCCCATGACCGGTCAAGAGGGTGTTCCGCGATCGGTAATAACTCAATGTGTGTATAACCAAGGTCTTTAACGTAAGGAATGACCTTGTTCGCTAATTCCCGGTATGTATAGAAACTTCCATCTTCTTTTGTTTTCCATGAACCAACATGCATTTCATAAATCAGTATAGGTGAATGATGGGCTTGATTCTTTTGTTTTTGAATTTCCCATTCATGGTCTTGCCACCTATATTCTGAAAATGAAGGGATCACCGATGCAGTGCGGGGCCTAAGTTCTGCTTGAAATGCAAATGGATCAGCTTTTAAAAAGGGTTCGCCTTGTTTCGGAGTAATCCGAAATTTATACGGCGTATTTGCTGTAAGGTCCGTGAAAAAACCGATCCACAACCCAGCTTTATTCGGTCGTGTCAGTGAATAATGATTTCCGGTCCACTGGTTAAAGTCGCCGGCTAGCTCAACTGCTGTTGCATGTGGAGCCCAAACAACGAATTGAAAGCCAATTTCTCCGTTATACTCCTTCACATGGCAACCAAGAAATTGGTAACAGTGATAATGTGTTCCTTGGTGAAAGAGAAAATGATCCTCATTTGTGATTAGTTTCGACATGTAAAACCCCTTTCTAGGCGATCTTCGACAAAAAGTGATAGAATATTCTGAAAACTTTATCGAAAAATAATAGAGCGTGGTGTTCGCGAATTTGTTTTAAATCAGTGAACTGCTCAACCGCCCTAGGTTGCTAAAAACATTTTTATTATGAAATACTTCATGATTATAACATGTTCATGTTTGAATTTGTATAATATAGGGTATATTTATAAAATATTTTTCAAATTATTTTGACAGATGGAAATGAGGAACGAATGATGAAGGAAATCGCTTGGCAAGATGAAAAAGATTGTCTGACAGTGAAAGTGCCTAATCTCATGCGATTACGCGAATCGGTTCCTAAACTAGTGGTAGAAGGTCAAGTTTATACGGTTCAGTCAGTGGATTGGTTAAATGAAGAAACCGCAACGATTCGGTTACACGATCCACTACTGCTTGGCAAACACGTTCAACTTGATTGGGGGGAGATTGACTTACCTGTATATCCGCGGAAAGTGGTGCGAACTGCTTGGTTTGATCAACTATACGATGCTTGTGAGGAACAATTGGGAGCAATCTATACTTCTCGTGAGACGAAGTTTTCGGTATGGGCTCCAACAGCTACAAATGTTACATTACTATTAAATGACAAACGAATTACAATGGGAAGAAAACCGAATGGTGTTTGGCATACGCTTGTTGCGGGGGATTGGAAAAATACTACTTATCATTATTCCGTAATGAACGATGGAGAAGAAAAATTCGTTAATGATCCTTATGCCAAAAGTATGACCGCCAATAGTGCGCAAAGTGTTGTGATCGACTTAGATTCAACAGATCCACCAAAATTTCGTTCAACTACTTATCCGTCTATTAATAAACAAGATGCCATCATCTATGAACTTCATATCCGGGATGCTACTAGTTCACCGCAAAGCGGCGCGCGACACAAGGGGAGATTTCTTGGATTAACAGAAGAAAATACATCAAATAAGCAAGGTTTCTCAAGTGGTTTGTCCTATATAAAAGAATTAGGATGTACCCATGTGCAATTGCTACCAGTCCAGGATTTTGCCCGTGTCGATGAATTGCACCCGAAAGATAGTTATAACTGGGGGTATGATCCACTCTTTTATTTTGTACCTGAAGGAAGTTATGCAACCGATGCGAATGACCCTCCTTTACGAGTCCAAGAACTGAAGCAGATGATACAAGCTTTCCATCAACAAGGTTTGTCAGTCATTCTGGATGTTGTTTATAACCATGTTTTTTGTTATGAAAATTCGGCATTTGAACAATTAGTTCCGGGTTATTACCTCAGGTATCGATCAGATGGGACATTGAGTAATGGAAGTGGTACTGGTAATGACCTAGCGACAGAAAGAAAAATGGTTCGTCAATTTATTTTGGACTGTGTAGAATATTGGCTTGATGAATATCGAGTTGACGGGTTTCGTTTTGATTTGATGGGTGCGATTGACTTAGAAACAATGCAATCCATTCAAGATCTTTGTTCACAAAAAGATCGGCCAATTCTTTTGCTAGGTGAAGGGTGGGACCTCGCGACAGAACTTCCCGCAGAACAAAAATCAACCAATAACAATTCTGATCAATTACAACATGTAAGTTTCTTTAATGATCTATTCCGAGATTTACTAAAAGGCAATTTGTTTCAAGTGGACGATGTAGGGTATGTCAATGGGAATGGACAATATTTCGAGCGATTACCCCCATTAGTAGCAGGGTGCTGTGATGCTCGGTTTTCCGATCATGTCTTTTCCAATCCATTGCAATCCGTCAATTATGTCGAATGCCACGACAACCATACACTAACTGATCGCTTGAAGATATCGAATCCAACTGCAACAGATGCAGACCGAAAACGAATGCACCAGCTTGCAACTGGGCTTGTATTAATTAGTCAGGGCATTCCATTTTTACATGCGGGGCAAGAATTTTTTCGAACCAAACAAGGGGATGACAACAGTTATATATCTGGTGATGACATCAATCAATTGGACTGGGAACAACGAGGAGAAGAAGAGGAAAATATTCAATGGGTACGTAACCTTATTTCTTTACGTCACAACTATCGGTTATTTCGCATGAATAATGTGAAAGAAATTCAAGAGCGCTTACACATTATCCAAACGCCAAATCCAGTTTTCGGTTTTATGCTTATGGGAGAAGAGGAAGATTTTGCTATATTTATTAATCCAACTGCTGAAACCAATAGCATTGATCTACCTGTACAAGGGAGATGGGAAAAGTTAATTAGTAATGATACACCACTTCTGTCCCCAATTAGTTGTTTGTTACAACCGTGGACCAAAATTGGAGCATATGAATTTGTCGTTTGGAAAAAGCAACGAGTCTAATCGTTTGGCGCAGGAGATGGCCAAGTGGATGAGCGTCACTTTTAATGGGTCACGGGTTAAGTAATAAACAATCTAGCTTATAGCCTACCGAACAGCAAAGTGTTTGGTAGGATATTTTTGTTAATGAAACTTTTAATAGAATAGTAAATGGATGAAACTTAATTAGTTATGTTCCGTCTTATAAATATAAGAGGTGATCCTATGAGAAAATCGTTAGTTTTTTTATTTCAAATAATTATGGGTGTGACACTTTTGGTGGGGTGTGGGGATGAAGGTAGCAATGGTGATTCAGCAGAAACAACGGAATGGCAACCTACAACATATGAAAGTGTTAACAACATAGATGGAATAACGATCGATGTGAAGAAAGGTACAATCTCTTCTGCTGGATTAACAGTAATATTAGAGAATACATCTGACAAGCAATACACATACGGCGAATATTATATGTTAGAAAAGACAATCAATGGAAGTTGGTATCAAGTACCAATTGTACTTGATGAGAACTATGGATTTAATGATATTGGCTATGAATTAGCTTCTTCAGACGTTAGTGAATGGACAGTTGATTGGGATTGGCTCTATGGCAATTTGGAAAATGGACAATATCGTTTAGTGAAAGATGTACTGGATGTTAGAGAACCAGGGGACTATGATACGTATTATTTGGCCGCGGAGTTTACGATTAATTAATTTAACGAAAAGCAGTTAAACGCTTGGAGCTATCCTATCCAAGCGTTTTTTCGTGGGAATGAATGATAAATGAAACTCTGTTGCCAAACACTTCTAGGGTGCCTCAGGTTTTTGGGCTCGGTATATATGGTAGTTCAGCTGATGACGGTATTTTTCCGTGAGTAATTGGTGCTTATGACCAATTTGGTAAAGAGAGTGATCCATGGATTCTGAAATATTTAAATCAATTTGTTTTGCTCCGGTTGCATAGTCGGTTGCAATTTGATCTGCAACTTGGACGCGCTTAAGGACTTCTATATTATCAAAATTTGTCTTGCGATAATACTCTAGCCACGTTGATTCTTGTGGTAGTTGTTTTATTCCATATACCTGTTTAAATTGGTTGACCATCGATTGGTTAATGGGAGGTTTTGTGGTCATTTCCAAATTCAAAATTACTCCACCTGGTTTTAATAATCGAAAAAATTCAAACAGAGTCGCTTCTATCTTTGTAAAAACAATAACAGATTCTGCAATGATAAGGTCATAAGCCTCACTCTTTAGTGGTAATTGTTCGATATTCCCTTGTAATACATGAATTTGTACTCCTTGCTCATTAAACCGCTGCTTTGCTTTTTCAATCATGACCGGATGCGTATCTACAGCTGTTACTTGGCATCCGAATGTTTCTGCTATATAAGCAGCTGTTTGGCCTGTGCCACAACCCGCGTCAAGGACATGGTGATCTGCCTTTAATCCTAATTTTGCAAGCATCTGTTTCGTAAGTGCCATGCCACCCGGATGGGCACTACTAATTCCCATATAAGCTAAGAAGTCATGATACGTATTGCCTTTCAATTTTCCCTCTCCTTTTCGATTTAATTATTTTGTCCAATCACTATAACTCCTTTTTACATATGGTGTATTAATGAATGGTACAAACTTTCATTTTTGTAAAAGCAATCTAATGTTTTTTTATTGATTTTATGAAAGGAGTAGATGGATAGATGTCAGTTGAGCACATGTATCATCGGTGTTGTCGTTATAAGAATCGTCCTGTAGCAATCCGAACGCATGATGGTAAGGTGCATAGAGGTATTATTCGAAATGTGAATCGAAATCGTGTCTTTCTTGATCCATTAGATCGAAGACGAGATCTTGGTGGTTTTGGCTATCCTTACTGGGGGTGGGGACCTGGTTACGGATTCGGATATGGATTAGCTTTAGGTGCGATTGCGGGAATTACTTTGTTACCGTTTTTCTTCTGGTAATGATGATAGTCTGTAGCGATAAGCTGCAGACTATCTTATGCGTTTAGTAGTAATCCTATTTAGTACAGATGTTACTTATGACGTTGGTCACTCTGTCTTCCCCTAAAGGTTTACCAATATCCAATGCTTTTAAGTTTTGCTGAAATTAGATTGTTCTATCATAGTCAAAGCAGGTGTTTCGATCGCTTCTTTTATTGTTTTGTTTGTGTTAGAAAGGTAAGATTCAACGATATAATAACCAACATTGTAACCAAGCCATTTAGGTATAGCATCCTGTCCATACAATAGTTGTTTATGATAGGGGTGGCTCTTCGGAAGCTCTGTATGTGGTTTAATCCACTTTCGCCAAGCCTTTAAGGCAAAATCTTGTGAATAGAATGTTGTCCATTTTCCCCTATATTCTTTTCCAACATACTTGTTCACAGCGTTTTCAGCTAATCCTTCAAGCACAATTGAATCAAGAAGTTGAATGTTCCTTTCCTCTTGATTTAGATAACATAATCTACATACATGATTATATTCGTGGGTAATTAAAGCTTGAAGATCGCCACTATTGGTAGAATCTGAAACAAATAGAAATACTTTGTCTGCGTGTGCTAAGCCGGAAACACCGTTTAACTCCTCTCTTAATTGTCGTGTTTTATTAGCAGGGAAAATAAAAATAGGAACATCAGGTCCATGCCATTTTTTTCTTAATACGTGATAGGTTTTGTTTACTTTTTGCCAAACTTTATTGGAATTGATCTGCTCTATATCGTATTTGTCATTAGATTCTGGAAAAAATAAGCCATGTCCTAACAAATGTCGTTGAATATCATAAGCTGAAACGCCGTCAAAGTAGGAGGTCAATGGTTGGCAGATGTGTTTTCTTTGAAGATCAAGATGCTTTTCTTTGGATTGTTTTTGATGTTTTACATATTCGTTTAACAGTTTGTTTGTATTGATGACTGACATTATCTATTCATCCTTTTTATGTTAGGTGTCGATACTGGCAGTTTATGTTTCTTACGTCGATTTTGTTCTCTTTTAAATAGTAGCGTTTTGGTAGAAAAATAACAAAAGCCGACAAAAAAATGATTGACCAACATGTATATACAAGATATAATTGAAAACGCAGTCAAACAGGATCATGTATATACAAGTTAATCTAATAGTTTTTAGTTTTGTATATTGATGATGAAACAGATAAAACTATGTATTAAGTTGTTGATGCAGTAGGAGGTTAATAAAATGGGTAAATTTACAGAGCCTTCCAAACAATTGTTAGAACGCATTGGAGGAAGCGAAAATATTTCAGTTGTCACACACTGTGCTACGAGAATGCGCTTTGTGTTACATGACACAGACAAAGCAGATTCAGATAAGATTGAAGAGATTGATCTTGTGAAAGGCACCTTTACAAATGCAGGCCAATTTCAAGTGATTATCGGAAATGAGGTTTCTAGCTTTTATAATGAATTCACTAAACTTGCTGGTGTAGGGGATACTGCCTCAAAAGATGAGGCAAAGGAAGCAGCAAAGCAAAATATGAACATTATTCAGCGCTTAATTTCACACTTGGCTGATATTTTCACACCACTTATTCCAGCACTTGTTGTTGGTGGTCTTATTTTAGGTTTTAGAAATATTATCGGTGAAATTGCGATGTTTAATGATGCGGGAGCATTTACTTTGTTTGGAAATCAAGAAAGTACCCAAACATTGGTTGACATTTCTCAGTTTTGGGCCGGAACCCACTCGTTTTTATGGTTGATTGGAGAAGCCATTTTCCACTTCTTACCTGTAGGGATAACATGGGCTATTTCACGTAAGATGGGGACAACTCAAATACTTGGTATTGTCATGGGGCTTACCTTGGTATCCCCGCAGTTATTAAATGCCTATGATGTTGCCACAACGGATACCCAACCATTTTGGGACTTTGGTTTCGCGCAAGTTGACATGATTGGTTATCAAGCACAAGTTATTCCAGCCATTTTAGCTGGGTTTGTATTGGCTTACTTAGAAATAGGTTTGCGTAAAGTTATTCCAAACGTCGTGTCAATGATTTTTGTACCGTTTTTTGCGTTAATTCCAGCGGTTTTAATCGCGCATATGGTATTAGGACCTATTGGTTGGACAATCGGTTCATGGATTTCTGATGTTGTATACAGTGGATTAACTTCTGCATTTGGCTGGTTATTTGCTGCAATCTTTGGTTTTGCTTATGCACCACTTGTCATTACAGGGTTGCACCATATGACCAATGCGATTGATTTACAATTGATGAGTGAATTCGGTGGTACAAACCTATGGCCAATGATTGCATTGTCAAACATTGCACAAGGTTCTGCGGTACTTGCAATGATTTATCTGAACCGTAAAGATGAAAAAGAACAACAAGTATCCGTGCCAGCATGGATTTCCTGTTGGTTAGGGGTTACCGAACCAGCTTTATTCGGTATTAACTTGAAATACGTGTTCCCATTTATTGCGGGAATGGTAGGTTCCGCTATCGCAGCCGTTATTTCTGTAGGTAATGGTGTTATGGCCAATTCTATTGGTGTCGGTGGGGTTCCGGGAATTCTATCCATTCAAGCACAAGATATGCTTATGTTTGGCTTGGCAATGATTATTGCGATTGTTGTCCCATTTATCCTAACAGTAATCTTGTCAAGAACAAAAATGGGGACGAATGCTTATAAACGATTAGGAAAATAAAATAACCGAAACAATGAGGAGGGGGAAGCTTTTCTTCCTCTCTTTTTTACAAAATGAGAAAATAATAACAATATTTAGGTAGGTGTCTACATATGAAGCAGAAGCAACCATGGTGGAAAAAAGCAGTCGTTTATCAAATTTATCCAAAGAGTTTCAATGATACAACAGGTAATGGTGTTGGAGATATTCAAGGGATCATTGAGAAATTAGATTATCTGAAAGAATTAGGTGTTGATGTACTTTGGTTAACACCAATTTATGAGTCACCGCAACGCGATAATGGTTATGATATCAGTGACTATTTCAATATTTATGAACAATACGGCACAATGGAAGACTTTGATCAGTTATTAGAAGAAGCACACAAACGTGATTTGAAGATCATCATGGATATCGTTGTCAACCATACATCAACAGCACATGAATGGTTTCAGAAGTCGATGGCTTCGAAAGATAATGCTTATCGCGACTTTTATATTTGGAAAGATGGTAAAAACGGAGAAGTACCAACCAATTGGCAATCTAAGTTTGGTGGTTCTGCATGGGAGTATGATGAAACAACAGGCCAATACTACTTACATTTATTTGACGTAACACAAGCGGACTTAAATTGGGAAAATGAACAAGTTCGGAAAGCTGTTTATGACATGATGGACTACTGGTTGGATAAGGGGGTTGATGGATTCCGGTTAGACGTTATTAATTTGATTTCAAAAAATCAAGATTTTCCAAATGATGATGGATCTGTAGCTCCTGGCGATGGAAGGAAATTTTATACAGATGGTCCACGTGTGCATGAATTTATGCACGAGATGAATCAGAAAGTATTTTCAAAGTATGACATCATGACAGTAGGGGAGATGTCCTCTACAACGATTGACAACTGTATAAAATATACAAATCCCGAGCGTGAAGAATTGAGTATGACCTTCAACTTCCATCACTTAAAAGTCGATTATCCAAATGGGGAAAAATGGTCAAAAGCTGATTTTAATTTCCAGGAACTAAAACAAATTTTGTCAACATGGCAAGTGGAAATGCATAAGGGTGGTGGCTGGAATGCGCTGTTCTGGTGTAACCATGACCAACCACGAGTGGTATCACGCTTTGGTAATGATGAGGAGTACCATAATGAATCAGCGAAAATGTTAGCAACGACAATTCATATGCTGCAAGGTACACCATACATTTATCAAGGTGAAGAATTTGGCATGACCAATCCTAAATTTGAAGCAATTGATGACTATCGTGATGTGGAGTCGTTAAACATGTTTAACATTAAAAAAGAAGAAGGCATGAACGAACAAGAGATTTTAGAGATATTGAAAGATAAATCTCGTGATAATTCTAGAACTCCTGTTCAATGGAATAGTGATGAACATGCTGGTTTTACAACTGGAACCCCATGGATCCCAACTGCTAAAAATTATAAACAAATTAATGCAGAAAACGCAGTGGCTGATAAGCAATCAATCTTCTATCATTATCAAAAATTGAATCAATTACGTAAAGAATATGATATCATTACAGATGGAGATTATCAGTTGATTTTAGAGGATCATGATGCCATTTTTGCTTATGTTCGAAACAGTGAAGATGAAAAATTATTAGTAGTAAACAACTTCTATGGAACGGAAACAACGTTTGAACTTCCAAACGCTGTTGATGTTGAAGGTTTTGAACGATCCATCATTCTATCTAATTATGATGATTCAAGCGAACAGTTTGAGCAACTGACATTACGACCTTATGAATCGATTGTTTATTATTTACAAAAGTAAAATGGGGAACGTGTCATGAAAAATAAGTATTTGATGATCTATGATGAGCTTGCGAATCTTATTGATAAGGGAGAGATGGAACCGAACACATTTATTCCATCTGAAAATGAACTGAAAGAGCAATTTGCAACATCAAGAGAAACAATACGAAAAGCCTTAACCCTGTTATCTCAAAATGGTTACATTCAGAAGGTACGGGGGAAGGGATCTTTAGTGCTTGATCGTACCAAATTTGATTTCCCAGTATCAGGACTTGTTAGTTTTAAAGAAATTGGGAAAAAGATGGGAAATAACTGGAGAACGATTGTACATCGACTGTCTTTAGAAAAGCCTGACCACTATGTAAAACAACAACTCCAATTAGGTGGAAAGGATCATATTTGGCGGGTTGTTCGTATAAGGGAAATCAATGGTGAAAAAATTATTTTAGATAAGGATTGGTTGAACAGTAAAATTGTACCTTCCTTAACCGAACAAATCTGTGCCGATTCTTTATACGATTATATTGAGAATGAGCTTGGTTTAACGATTAGTTTTGCTAAAAAAGAGATTGTTGTTGAAGAACCGACTCAACAAGATCGAGAGTTGCTAGATCTCGAAGGATTCCATAATATCGTGATTATCAAAAACTATGTGTACTTAAATGATGCCCACTTATTCCAGTATACAGAGTCACGACACCGTCCTGATAAATTTAGGTTTGTTGATTTCTCAAGAAGACAATCGTAACGTTCAAAAGGAAGGATGAAACCCAGCAATGTTTCAACCTTCCTTTTTTGTTATTGGGAATAATTACGATCTAATACTCTAGCATAATAATTGTTTTCTAAAATCATAGTAGAATAATAAAATTTACGATCTACTTCAGACGACATCCAATCGATATAATCTTGATCCACGTCTTCACCATCCTTAGGAGTGAATTTTTTTGTTTCAGCATTATATTGACCTTTGTCAGTGATAAAGCTTTTGTTTAAAAATGGGATAAGTGGATCAGTTTCCGAGAACAAGTCATTGCCCATTAAAAGTCTTGAATCATAGTCTAATCCGAGTAAGTTGGATAATGTTGGAATAATATCTAGACTAGATCCTGGTTTATCAATCGTTTTGGAATCCATATCCTTTGTATATAAAATAAAGGCATTTTTGTATAATTCGAAGTTCTCTTCCACTTCGTGACCAGCAAATTCATCGATTGTTTGTTTATCCAACCCATATGGATAGTGATCAGAACTGATCGCAATTAATGTTTCTTCCGCAATACCTTCTTCTTCTAACTTATTTAACAAATACTCCAACGCACGATCTAATTCAACTTGTGTAGCTAAATATGCTTTCGCTTCATCAGAATACGGTAAATCGTCGACAACTTGTTTGTTTTTTATCGCCATATTATTGCCTGAGAAATTATATTGCATATGGCCGCTAACGGTCATGTAATAAGCGTGAAATGGTTGCTGGTGGATGTATTCATCAATCGAATTCTCCATCATTTCCAAATCGGATGCCGGCCAATCCTTTTTAACATTAAGACCATTGCCAATTCCTTTATAATCATATCCCATATTAGGATGAGATAGATGTCTTTCATAGTAATCATAGGAGTGATTGTGATAAGCCATCGTTTGATAATCTTGTTCTTTTAATTGATTTCCCATTACAAAAGGTAATTCATTGTTGGCTGATTCTTCAAAACTCCAAACTCCTTTTTGGGGAAGGAGGCTTGTAAGTGCTACATATTCACCATCGGTTGTACTAACATCCCAAGAAGGGGTATAAAAGTTAGTGAACTGATACCCTTCATGTGCCAGTTTGTATAATGTAGGTGTTGCTTCTTCATGGATTGCATAAGGTGAAAAACTTTCTGCAGTAATTAGGATCAAGTTATAGTCTTCAAATTTAGCCGTGTATGCATTTTTTTCTGTCGGTTGTACCTCTTGAAAGTATTCATGCATTGCTTGGATGGACTCATCACTTTCCTCTGATGCTAGCTGCTCGAAATCAATATCCAACGTATTGTAGGTTGGTGGTTCCATATCTTTTTTTGTGTCGTTAAGTCTATTTGTATTATCAACGGGCTCCGTTTGTTCTATAGCTTCTGGTTGATATGCTGGGACAGCTGTTGGTTGTTCAAGACTAGGTGACCATCCTGTCATTAGTCGTTGGAAATCTAGCCGCATTGTTGTCATTAACCCTAACTTCTCCGATGAAGTAATTGGATCACTACTATTAAAATATAGGTCATAAGCAGAATGTTGTTCTTTACCGTCAACATAAATGATGGCAAGCGCAGTCATATGTATCCCTATCATCCAACCGATTAAAAACAATCTAGTTGGCCATTTAATTGGTTCTTTCTGGAAAAGTTTTTTACGAAATCCGACTAATAGGATGATCGGTATAAAAAAAAGAACAATCCAGAAGCTATTTTGAGCTGTCATCGTTACGATATCATTCCAAAAGTCTAGAATTTGTGTGGCGTTTCCGGCTGAATAAAGACTATAAAATGTCTTGAAAAATTTAAAATAAATAAATTGAGAAGAATAGATAAGTCCAGTAATTCCAAGTAGTGTCACCGTTATACTAAAGGCAACTTTTTGTTTAAAAAAGCTTATTAAGACAAAAAAGATTAATCCGCCAACAGTCAGGAATAGTAGGGAAATAAGTAGGTGGATAGAAAAAATTTCTTCAGTGACTAGTCCTCGAAATATAAGTTCCATATAAAAAAGGGAAAGCATAAAAGAGAAGAGTGCATATTTTGTATTTCCTAGCTTGAACATAACAAAACTTCCTTTCGACATCATTCTACTATAATTTGACGTCTCGAACGCTGGATTGGTTACAGTTTTAAGAGGTTAACAAGAGAGGAAGAGAGCAAATAAAAAAAAGCGAACTCCTAAGAGTTCGCTTTTTATCGATGCTAATTCAAAAAATTAGTTCTTTTGAACGTTAGCAGCTTGTGGTCCACGGTTACCTTCTTCGATTTCGAAAGTTACGCTTTGACCTTCTTCAAGTGTTTTAAAGCCTTCGCCTTGGATAGCAGAGAAGTGTACGAATACATCGTCTTGTCCTTCTACTTCGATAAATCCAAAACCTTTGTCTGCGTTAAACCATTTTACTGAACCTTGAATCATATTATTTTCCTCCTAGTGTGGGGCGTCCACACAAATGTATTACTATTCTTGCTCTTGCCTCAAAACGAAAACTTTACGTTGCGGATTACTTGAAGTGTTTGACGAACAAAATAGCGTAAACTTATTATAATCCAGAATGGCATGGAAAGTCAACAACAAATAAAATTATTTTGTTTACAACTGTTGGTTCTGTGGTGAGATCCGTGCCTGCTAAGTAATTTACTTTATTTTTGCTATCATTTTCGTTTACGCTATACATATTATATTACGCTCTTTTTGGTAGTATTGTTGATCGTTGTTACGTATTAGCTGTATTATGTGCAACAAATCATTAACTAACTTAACTACTGATGTACAGTGATTTTTCAAAATACACGGCGGAATCAAAGGAAAAAGCTGTGATAATGCGTGAAAAACCATAAAAGCGCTGGATCATGTAAGAAAAAGCCGTAATTACGCAGGATCTAGAGAAAAAGCGCTGGATCATGTTAGAAAAAGCTGTAATTACGCAGGATCTAGAGAAAATTAGCTTGATCATGTAAGAAAAAGCTGTAATTACACAGGATCTAGAGAAAAATCGTTGGATCATGTAAGAAAAAGCTGTAATTACGCAGGATCTAGAGAAAAAGCGCTGGATCATGTAAGAAAAATCTAAATACACGTTATCATGACAATACAACTATTAAAAAACTATTATAAATGTTACTGCACATAATACAGCTTATGCGAATTGATCGACATTTTCCTGCAAAAGAGTCTTATTTCACAGTAAAAGAGGGATTAGCATGAAGCAAATTTATAGTGAAATTATTCAATACCGAGGAAATCATTATGACTTTGGTTATAAGCAGGGAGAACAATTAAAGAATTCATTGATCATAAACAATCGTGAAAAACAATGGAAAGTAAGAAAACCAAGATTCTCTATTGACCAACAAGAAGCGAAACAGGTATTTTCTATGTTTGCACCGCAGTTGTGGGATGAGTTTGAAGGTCTTGGTGATGCGCTTAATTGGCCGATGGAACGCGTACTGAAAGAATTTGGCGGTTATCGCACTGAGTATGTTAAATCAGGCTGCTCGATCGTAACGGGGGAAAATTATTTAATCCGAAACTATGATTATCATCCCAAAACGTATGAAGGACGATATGTATTATTTCAACCATCAGACAAGGGCTATGCTATGATTGGGCCAAGTCAACGAATCACGGGTAGAACCGATGGAATTAATGAGGAAGGACTAGCACTAGGCTATAATTTTATGCACCGTAAAAAGCCTGGAGATGGCTTTATTTGTTGTATGATCGCTAGAATTGTCCTAGAGACCTGTGCAAATGTAGGTGAGGCAGTTAATATGTTAAAAGAAATTCCACACCGACATTCGTTTAGCTATATTGTATATGATACAAGTGGACAGACCTATGTCGTAGAAGCTTCTCCACGTGGAGTAGAAGTTCGTCAGTCAACTGTTTGCACCAATCATTTTGAAATTATGAAACATGAAAATCGAAATTATTTAGTTGATTCCGAACGCAGGCAACGTGTGATCGAACAACATGGTGATCAAAAAGTTGATAAGGCATACCGATTACTTAACGGAACTGGAAATGGAATTTTTTCGACAGATTACAAAAGTTGGGCTGGTACGATCCATACGTCTGCTTACTTTCCACATGACTTGAAAGCATGGATGACATTAGGTGGTGACCAACAACCTACAGAGTTTGACTTTGGATTGTGGTTGAAAGGTGCAGACATCCAAGATCAAAAAATCTTAGGGGAAGTGGATACAGATATCCCATTCGTACATATGGATGAAAATGCACGATGGTATAACAAAAAATAGCAAGTGTTAAAAGGAGTGGTTATTTTGAACGGGAATAATCGTAGTGATATCCAACCAGGAATGACTGTTGATATTGTGTTAAAAAAAGATCAACGAAGTGGGAAGTTAACGAGAGGGGTTGTCAAAGACTTATTAACTAACTCTGCAACCCATCCACACGGTATTAAAGTTCGCCTTCAAGATGGACAAGTTGGTAGAGTAAAGCATGTCCTTAATGATTAATTAAACTACAAATGAACCAGTGTGTGGCAAATAATCGTTGTAACCTAAAATATTGGTATGTTTCAAGTGAATGAGTTCTTCAAGATTAGTAATAAGTCTGTTAAAGACGAGCTTTACCAAAAGAAGGAGTTGTCGCATCGACAACTCCTTCTTATTCAAGTAAAAAGTAAGTTTAACAAAGGTAATAATTTCTTGTGGTAAAGTATGTATGGGAGGGATTTCTTGTATTTACTTTTATCAATCATTTTAAGTGCAATTTTAGGTTATATCTTAATGATGATGGGACCACTTGTTGGTGGTATTGTTGCTTTTGGAATTGTAGTGGGTTGCATATTTAGAGGATTGTATTTATTAAATGGAATTTATAATAGAATTTCAAATATATCACCAAAAGAGGAAAGAGAATATTTAGAAGAAAAAAGTAAGTAGTATATTGAATTTACGGAGACATTTAGTTGAACAACACGATTTGAAAACTAGAAAAAGTTTGGAAATTAAACCCAAGTTTTTTTGCTTATAGTAATTCATCTCTAAATTTACTAGTGAATTCCTCTAACCAGTGAGTGATGTTCCATAACGATAGAATAAAATGGCCAACAATTCAAATAATAATTTTGAATAGGTTATACGGTTTGTTCCTAGTTATGGAAAGGAGTTTTCAAGGATCATGAATATTGATTGGTTAGAATGGTTAGGTTATTTGGCATCTTTTATTGTACTTGTCTCGTTATTAATGAGTAACATTCTTAAACTAAGATGGATCAATTTGTTGGGATCGGGTTTGTTTTCACTGTATGGCTTTTTAATAGGTGCTTTGCCAGTGGGATTTATGAATTTAGGTATTGTCTTCATTAATATATACTATCTAGTGCAATTATATCGTGCTGATGCTGAGAACAAATAGTTTAAGCTCCCTAAATGGGAAAATAGTAAAGTTTATATGTTTTAGAAGAAACAACAAGAAGCTTATTTGCTTTTTGTTGTTTTTTTTATGAATTCATTTACAGAAATTTCGACTTTATTAATCAAAATAAGATTAATTTCAGCAAGATGTGGGTAAGGAATTACTAACCTTAATTGAAAGATTATTCTGACTAATGTCACCGTTGCCATAAGGTAAATTTATCCTCCTGAAGTATAGTGTGTCTATTTATGGAAATAATTACAAACAAGAAAAGGAGTGATGTATATGTCAGGACCAGCTTTACGAAAGTTAGATAGCCATTCGGCTATTCATGAAGCAGCATTACAAGAAGCACGCGAATTAACGAATGTTATCGGTAATTTATTAAAAGAAGACGATGAAGAGCGTGCATTAGAAACGGCATTTATTGCTATTGAACATTGGGAAACGAGAACGCTTGCCCATGCGGATGCAGAGGAAAAAGGTTTATATAAAGAACTTGCGAAAGAATCACAGGAACTACACGATGCAGTTACAGGTTTAACACGGGATCATAATTTGATGCGAAAACTTGTTCAGCAAATAAAAGACATACTTGATCAGGATGGAATAAATGAACAAGTTGTCCATCATTTCCATAGTCTCATTTTAGTAGACGAACTTCATAATGAAGAAGAATTAAAAGTATTACCTGAACATTGATCGATCCTGTCATTTACAGGGATATTATGACTCAACCAAAAGGGAAAACTTTTATGGGAGGTATGTCACATGGAAAATCAATCTAAACAAACCAATCGACAGCTATTACGGGTTGCCTATCCAGAAACATATGGATTGTTAATGGCAGAGTTATCTAAACACCATATCCATGCCTACGATGTGCAAGCAACTGCTAAAAAAGTAGACCAATATGTTGAAATCCAAGTTCGTTTTGGTGAGGACTTTAGCAAGGAACAAACACAAACCTTCCGAGAAAAAGAAATCAAGCAAAAAAGTGAAGAAATTACTAATTTTTTCAAACAGGTTGGAGAGACTTGTAAAGAGATACTTATTGCAGACTATTTCAAAATGGTTAAACCATAGAAAGAGAGGGACTCGAATGTTTTTATTTGAACAAGAAGCAGAAATTGGACAAGATCGTGAAGATTTAATCCAACTAGTGACCATGCGGTTTGGATCGATTTCACCTGAGTTGATGGAGAAGATTTATAGCTTAGATGATTTCGAGACAATCGAACGGTTAATTTTAGTGGCAGCTAATGCCCCTACATTAAAAACGTTCGTGGAGGAACTTACAGAAGGGGAAGGAACGTTCAAAATCGTAGGAGAACGTTTTAATCCAATTGAAGATCAACAAGGTGATAGTGATGGCTAAGCAGGAAAATAAATTTTTTAAGCATTTGAAATTTTTGACGCCTGGAGAAAAAATTAATGACAATTGGACAGAAGAAAGTAAACGACCACGTGATTGGGAAAAGATGTACCGTAATCGCTGGGCCCATGATAAAGTTGTACGTTCGACACATGGAGTGAACTGCACAGGATCTTGTAGTTGGAAAATTTATGTGAAAGATGGAATTATTACTTCGGAAACGCAACAAACTGATTATCCAACTAACGGTGCGGATTTTCCTGAATATGAACCAAGAGGTTGTCCAAGGGGGGCGAGCTTTTCTTGGTATACCTATAGTCCAGTTCGAGTGAAATATCCGTATGTTCGAAGTGATTTGGTTCATATGTGGAAAGAAGAACGCAAGCAAGGCCATGATCCTGTCACCGCTTGGGCGAATATCCAAAATGATCCCGCCAAACGAACCAAAATTGTCAAAGCAAGGGGAAAAGGCGGTTTTGTGCGAGCAAATTGGCGCGATGCTTGTGAAATGATTGCTAGTGCAACGATACATACGATTAAAAAGTATGGTCCTGATCGTGTAACTGGTTTTAGTCCCATTCCGGCGATGTCAATGGTTAGTTATTCAGCTGGAACTAGATTTCTATCATTAATTGGTGGAACAATTCTTAGTTTCTATGATTGGTATGCCGATTTACCACCAGCGTCCCCGCAAGTTTGGGGAGAACAAACAGATGTACCAGAAAGTGCGGATTGGTATAACACCAAGTACTTCATCATTTGGGGTACCAATTTACCACAAACCCGTACACCAGACGCCCACTTCATGGTAGAAGCGAGATACAACGGAACCAAAGTTGTTGGGGTTAGTCCAGATTATGCCGAATATGAAAAATTTGCAGATGTTTGGTTACCTGCAAGAGCTGGTACAGATGGTGCATTGGCAATGGCTATGACACATGTGATTTTGAAAGAATTTTACGTTGATAACCCAACGCCATATTTTATGGATTATGCCAAGAAATTCACGGATCTGCCATTCCTAGTAACGGTTGATCAGAAAAATGGTGAATATCGTTCTGGTCGGTTCTTACATGCTGCAGACCTTAATAATGACCACGAGCTTGGCGAATGGAAAACAGTTGTTTGGGATGCAAATACTAATAATTTTGCCGTTCCAAATGGTACGCAAGGACACCGTTGGGACGGAGATAATAAGTGGAACCTGCAGCTTGAAAAAGACGATGGCACCATGATTAACCCTGAACTTAGCTTTTTACCAATGTCAGATGAAACTGTAAAAATGGAATTTCCATACTTTGCGAAAGAACATGGTGATGTCGTTCGTCGCGGTGTCCCTGTGAAACATGTAAAAGATAAAGATGGTAATGACTTGAAAATTACAACGGTATATGACTTGATGATGGCGCATACTGGTGTGAGCCGTGGACTTGAAGGTGATTACCCAACAGATTACAACGATGAAAAACCATACACACCAGCATGGCAAGAAAGTATTACAGGTGTGAATAAACAACATGTGATTCAGGTGGCGCGTGAGTTTGCTGATAATGCAGCTCGAACGAAAGGAAAATCAATGATTGCCATGGGTGGTGGAACGAACCACTGGTACCATAGTGATCACATTTATCGAGCGATTTTAAATCTTGTATTACTTACCGGTTCTCAAGGTACAAATGGTGGCGGATGGGCACACTACGTTGGACAAGAAAAAGTACGCCCTGTCGAAGGTTGGCAACAAGTCGCATTTGCAAAAGATTGGGGTGCACCACCACGCTTGCAAAACGGGACATCCTTTTTCTATTTTGCTACCGATCAGTATCGTTACGAAGAAAAAGTAGTTGAAACAGAACAGTCCAAATGGGGTGGTAAATATCATAAAATGCACCCAGCAGATGTGAATGCATTATCTGCAAGACTGGGTTGGTTACCATCGTATCCGCAATTCTCCCAAAATTCGATTGACCTTGTGAAAGAAGCCAAACAAAATGGTGCAACAAACAACCAACAAGTGATCAATGACGTCGTGGAACGTGTGAAAAAAGGAGAGGTGGAATGGTCGATTGAAAATCCCGATGACCCAAGAAACTTCCCGCGTGTTTTCTTTAATTGGAGGTCTAACTTACTTGGTGATAGTGGGAAAGGTCATGAATATTTTGTTAAACACTTAATTGGTGGGGAGGATCAAGTCCAAGCAGATGATACAGTTTCTTGGCAACCAAATGATGTCAATGTTAGAGAAAAAGGGGCAGAAGGTAAGACGGATCTATTTGTAAGTGTTGATTTTCGTATGACAAGTTCTGGTCTATTTTCCGATATCGTGTTACCAACGGCAACATGGTATGAAAAGTACGATATTAGTACAACAGATATGCATCCATTTATCCACCCATTTAACGCAGCAATCAATCCACCATGGGAAGCGAAAAGTGATTGGAATGGATTTAAGGAAATAGCTAAAGTGTTCTCTGAACTTGCTAAAGAACATTTACCTAATGAAGTAGAAGAAATTATGACCTCACCATTAGGTCATGATTCCAAAGATGAAATTGCCCAGCCAAATGGCGAAATTAAAGATTGGCGTCATGGAGAAACAGAAGCAATACCAGGCAAAACAATGCCGAATTTCTCTGTTGTTCGTCGTGATTATCCAAATGTATATCAGAAAATGACGACGATTGGCCCGAATTTGAAACAAGGCTATGGTGCCAAAGGTGTTAAACTACCTGGTGAAAAAGTATATAACGCACTTAGGAAACGACTTGGTACATCTAAGCATGAAGGAATTGGTAAAGGACATCCAGATTTATCAACTGACATTAATGCAATTGAATCCATTCTATTCATGTCTGGTGCAACCAATGGTAGTCGAGCTGTAGAAGGTTGGGAATCACTGGAGGAAAAAACAGGGCAAGACTTGTCTGATATAGCAGAAGGACATGAAGAACAAGACTTTACGTTACTTGATATTACCGCCCAACCTCGACAAACCATCTCTACACCAGTGTGGAGTGGGTTAGAAAAGGATGGTCGTAGGTATTCGCCATTTACCGTTAATACGGAATACAACATCCCATGGAGAACGATGACTGGTCGACAAAGTTTTTATCTAGATCATGAAATGATACTAGATTATGGTGAAGGATTACCAACCTACTTGCCGCCATTAACTAAAGGTCCATATGTAAAAGGTGAAACAGAAGCACAGCATAATGAACAATCACTAACGGTTCGTTATTTAACACCACACCAAAAGTGGGGAATTCACACAATGTTTACGGAAGCATCCCCAATGGTTCAGTTGTTTAGAGGGTGGCAAGTTGTTTGGATGAACGAAAAAGATGGTAATTCGATTGGGTTAAAAGACAATGATTGGATCGAAGTGTATAACCGTAATGGTGTCGTAACAGCACGTGTTGTGCTTACGTATCGAATTCCTAAAGGGATGGTATATATGCATCATGCTCAAGATCGGACAATGGGGGTTCCAGGTTCTACGATTAGTAAAAAACGTGGGGGTACACACAATAGTGTCACTCGTATTACACAGAAACCAACCCACATGATTGGTGGTTATTCGCAATTAAGTTATGGATTTAACTATTACGGTCCAACCGGAAGTCAGCGCGATACGATCGCGGTGGTCAAACCAATGAAGGAGGTCGATTGGCTTGAGAATTAAGGCACAAGTAAGTATGGTCATGCACCTGGATAAATGCATTGGATGCCATACATGTTCCGTTACATGTAAATCCACTTGGACCAATCGTCCAGGTACGGAATACATGTGGTTTAACAATGTAGAAACTCGTCCCGGTCCAGGATATCCGAAACAGTGGGAAGACCAAGACCGTTATAAAGGCGGATGGGAATATAAAGACGGAAAGTTGCGTCTGCGTGCTGGTGGACCTCTTTCCAAATTGAAAAACATATTCTACAACCCAAATATGGGAACGTTAGACGATTATTATGAACCATGGACATATGATTATGAAAATTTAATCAAAAGTGAAAAGTCAGAGCACCTTCCTGTGGCAAGACCACAGTCGATGATTACAGGCAAATATATCGATAAACCGGAGTGGGGCTCTAACTGGGATGATGATTTAGCCGGTGGTAGTGAAATTGTACCAATGGATCCGAATGTGCAGGAACTACAAGAACATATCGCCATGGAATATGAAAAAACATTCATGATGTACTTACCAAGAATTTGTGAACATTGCTTAAATCCATCTTGTGTCGCATCCTGTCCATCAGGTGCGCTGTATAAGCGTGATGAAGATGGGATCGTCTTGGTTGACCAAGAAGAATGCCGTGGCTGGCGTTTTTGCATGAACGGTTGCCCGTATAACAAAGTGTACTACAACTGGAACACGCACAAGGCAGAGAAATGTAACTTCTGCTATCCAAGAACAGAGGCAGGATTGCCAACGATTTGTTCAGAAACTTGTGTTGGTCGCATTCGTTACATTGGTGTCGTGCTTTATGATGCAGATAAAGTGAAAGAAGCAGCGTCTGTTGAGGATCCACAAGATTTATATGAAGCACAATTAGATTGCTTCCTAGATCCATTTGATCCAGAAGTAATTGCCGAAGCAGAAAAACAAGGGATCAATAATGAATGGATCAAAGGCGCACAAGATTCACCAGTTTACAAAATGGCGATGAAGTGGAAAATTGCGCTTCCGTTACACCCTGAATATCGAACAATGCCAATGGTTTGGTATGTACCGCCACTTAGCCCAATTATGAACCACGTAACAAATGAACAAGAACTAAACACGGATGGCTACATCCCAGCAATTGATCAAATGCGTATTCCTGTTGAGTATTTAGCTTCTTTACTATCTGCGGGAGATACGGAAGTAATCCGCAAAGTATTGCTGAAGTTAACAGCGATGCGTGTGCATATGCGCAGTATCAATGTTGGTGGGATTGATCCATTGAATGAAAGTAAATTACTAGATGAAGCAGGGATGAGTGTGGAAGATATTGAAGACATGGCGCGATTATTAGGGGTAGCAAAATATGATGAACGTTTTGTGATCCCAACTGGTCGTAGAGAAATGGATGACGATCTCCATTACGAACAAGGCGCATGTAGCATTGAGGATTTAGCACCACCTGAAGGCATGGTAACCTATCCATTCGAAAGGGGTAGTTAAGGATGAAAGCTTATCAAACGGACCTGTTAATGATTGCTTCTCGTATGTTCAGCTATCCAGATGGACAAGACAACCAAGCTGTTCTTGACTGTGCAGAACATATGGTGGCTTCAACAGAAATGAAGCAGGAAGTGAGAGATGCGATAGATACGGTCTATCGCATCCCACTCAAACAATTGCAAGAGACATATGTGGATACCTTTGATTTAAAATCAAAGGTTGGCCTTTATTTATCAGCGCACGAATTTGGCGATAGTCCCAAACGTGGTGCTGCCCTAATTAAGTTGCAAAAAATGATTAATGAAGCGGGTTATGATCGAGTGGACGGAGAATTGGCTGATTACTTGCCAATGTTGTTTGAGTTTGTTGCAGTTGAAGACGATTTTAAAGGAAGGGAACGACTATTAAAACGGATGTCCTGTGTGACACAACGCATCTTGAACCATTTTCCAGAAGAAAATCCGTATTATCCATTTCTTTCGTTAATGATGAAATACGTATTTGAAGCCCCTACAGAAGAAGAGTTGCAGAAGATGGATCAAGATCGTGAAGAAGCAGACCTTGAAGAATTGCCATACCCAATTATGTATAACTAACACCAAGAACGTTATCAAGGAGGCGAAAAAATGGAAGGGATCTTTTGGTGGGTGATTTTTCCCTATCTCACATTAGCAATCATGATCATAGGGAGTATTTATCGGTTTGCGTATGGTCAGCTTTCATGGGTAGCACCATCAACCGAGTTTTTTGAAAAAAAATGGCTGAAAATTGGCTCTCCCTTATTCCATTATGGCTTGCTATTTGCAATTATCGGACACATCATGGGGGTTTTTATCCCGATTGAATTTTATCATTGGATGGGTGTTTCCGATCATCTGTATCATATCGGTGCCATTTATGGTGGTGGTTTAGCGGGATTAATGGTGGTAGTAGGTGCGATCATTTTATTAATCCGAAAAATGACCATCGACCGTGTTCGAGTACATGCTACGTTTGCAGATTTTTTCTCTGTGATTAGTTTAATTATTGTCGCTGGTATTGGTGTATATATGACATTGGTTTACAATTTAACGGTTGTCGAATATGAGTACCGTTTAACAATTGGTCCGTGGTTTAGAAGCTTATTCACTTTCAACCCACAGTATGAGCTAATGTTAGGCGTACCGTTTATTTTTAAATTACATGTCATTACAGGATTTGCCTTATTCGCATCAGTTCCATTTACGAAACTTGTACACTTCTATAGTGTTCCGGTACATTATTTAGGACGTTCCCCACAGCAATATCGCTCACGTGTAGGGTATAAGAGAAGAGGATTAGAATAATCGATCAAACGAGCTAAATAGATTATAATTGAGTTTAAGGGCGCTTAGATTTTATCTAAGCGTTTTTAATTGCGAAGGTTAGGAGGAAGAATAAATGAAATCAGCAAGTCCATACATATTTATTGAAAATTGCCAAGAAGCAATGAATTTTTATCAACAGGTGCTCGGTGGTGAAATCAAACATGTTCAGTTAGCGGATGATGTAGAGATGTTTAAAGGTCAAGAGGGAAAGGTGTTGCATGCAGAACTTCACCTAGGGAGTAGTGTCATTCATTTCTCTGATCAATTTGATGCCATGACGCAAGGGGATACGATCAAAATCACATTAGAATTAGAAAGTGAACAAGAGATTCGTGAAGTGTATCAAACTTTACTCGATGGTGGACACGCCCCAGTTAAATTACAAGACACTTTTTGGGGTGCCTTACATGCGAATGTGACTGACAAATATGGTATTGGCTGGTTGCTGAATTATCAAAAACAATAATGGAAAAATTGGTACCAAATCCCGTATGATAAATCATACGGGATTCTTGTTGATTTGTCGTAAAAACAATAAACTCCGACGTAAGTTTGTGTAAGATTAATTTTTCTGATTTGAAGTAAGTAATATTCCATCGCTTCGGTAGAATACTCCGCTTTCCATGGGCACGGCCTCAGCTAACTTGATAAAGAAAACCACTTTACCAAGTGGATCTTCGGCTCGCGCTGTTCCCATAGGACAAGGAAAGCTTCGTCAGCGATACATCGCACGAAGAAAATTGGTCTTTATTTTCGAGGATCTCCGTATTCTACCTACGCTGTTATTAATGTTCTGTTTTACGTCAGATAAAACACCTAAACCAATAGCTGAGTCTGAGTTTAATGTCTACGAGAAAAGAAATTTTTTGTACGTATAATCAAACAAAAAAATACTTTAAAATTACGATCCACACAACAGAGCGAAGGAAATACACCGGAGACTCCTATGGGAGGAATGGCCTGGGTGAGACCCCGCAGTGAGGGACGAACGAGGAGGCTCATCAGCCACCCATGGAAAGCGTAGGTGTATTTCCGCAGCGCTAGACTAGCACTTACTTTATAAAGGGCGAGCGAGAAAATCAGTTACGTCGGAGTTTCTATCAACCACGAATTAAAATATGAAAATAACTGTAATAAATGACGGTAACGTTCGACTAATTAATAGAGACAAAGAAATGGAGGAGAAAGTGGATGACCACTCATGACATAACAGATTGGTTTTACCAATATAACAAAGATATTTACCATTTCTTAATCTATTATACGGCTTCTGGAGATGTCGAGGATTTGGTGCAAGAGGTATTCATTCGGGCGATCACAGCGATGGACACCTTTAAGGAAGATTCAAGTCCCAAAACATGGCTTATTAGTATTGCTCGTCATGTAGCCATCGATGCAAATAGAAAAAAGAAACGTACTAGATTAAAAGAAATGTTGACAATTGATAACGTATCGGAACCGAAAGATGATACAACCCCGGAGCAAATCTTGCAGTTAAATGAAAAACATAAACGACTATACCAAGCAATTCAATCTCTGAAAAAAAATTATCGCGATGTCATCATTTTACGTGGGGTAAAGGAACTGACGGTAACAGAAACGGCAACTGTTTTAAATTGGAACGAAAATAAAGTACGCGTTACGTTTCACCGAGCATTACATGCGTTGCAAAAAGAAAAGGAGAGATTTCTTGATGAAGAATGATCAATATAATGAGTTAATAGAAAAAATCCGCTCTCTTCCTAAACCCGATTATGAAAGGCATTTTAATAAAGAAAGACAAGATCAGATTCATCAACATCTCCTACATGTTACAAAAAAGAATAAAACACCGACCAATTGGTTTAGACGAGTAGCGATTGGTTTTGGAAGTCTAGCTGCGGTGTTGTTATTTTTAATCATGATCATTCCAGTTGATCAGAATGGAACGTTGGATTTAGGGCAGACAGGGTCAAATCGTCAATTCAATGATACAAAGGATATTGCAACAAGGATACAACATGAATTGGAAATTGAAGCGACCAAAGGGCAAGTAAGGGAGTTATTTGGAAAACCTGATGCAATTACACCGGAAAATTCGATTGAGGACGTATCACATAATTCAGAAGTTTGGAACTATCACTTTATGCGTACCGGAAATAGCTTTAATGACGGTAATCTTTACCAAGCACTTATAACGGGGGAAATGAATGCGCAACTTCAAGTAACATGGTCCTCCAACCTTTTTAAGAAAAAGGTTTCAAGCTATTCGATCTATTATGTGAAGGATGAACAAATTTTGGTTGATCATGTGTCCATGGATGGCATTAACCATTATTACATTACTCCCGATGGTTCGCGGTTGAGTGTAGATGAGAATGATCAACAAGATGAAATAACCTACAGAAAGATAAATATACCAGTGAGCTTGGATCAGATGATACAGTTGTTTCGGGATAAGAATTTAACCATTGATCCAACTGAAGAAGACCTTCCATCCATTCATGGTGTAGAAGCAAATGGTTATCATTTAAAGGAAGGGATGTTATATGTTCATCAATATACTGACGATCAACTTGTAAGTACTGTTGAAAGCGAAGTGAAAGATACGTATGTTTCAAGCAATTCGTTAGCGCAGGCTTACCAGTTTAACAATATGATTCTCGTTTATAAATACACTCCGACTTACTCTAATATCGAAACAGTTCAGGATATTCGATGGAAATTAAATAGCATTATCGATGCGTTAATCGTGGCCTCAGATGTGAACAATCCGCATCAATGAACATCGTTATGTAACCTAACTACCATGCTAAATACGAGCGTAAGATTTTAACTGTTTGTTCTAAATAGGCAAAAACTTTTTAAAAATCACCAAAACAGGTAGAATAAGGATAGATCTGTTAAATGACTTACAAAAAACACGATAGTAAATGAAGAGATAGGATGAAAACGATGCAAAACCATGAAAAATTAGTGATTAAAAATAAATTTGCGAACAAATTTAAGTCAGGCTATCCATTAATTTTTAAAGAGGCAATTGTTAATGTAGGGGTATTAAAACAAGAAGGAACGATTGTGACACTAGTGGATGAGAATGAAAACTTCCTTGGACGCGGGTATTATGGACGACAAAATAAAGGGTATGGCTGGGTGTTGACAAGAAGGCAAAATCAAACTTTCGATCAAGCTTTTTTCGATCAAAAAATAGCTGCAGCCATACAATACCGCAGTGCATTATACCAAGAGGAGACCACAAATGCTTTTCGTGTATTTAATGGAGAAGGTGATGGCATTGGTGGTGTTACGATTGATGATTATGATGGCTATTTTGTAATTAATTGGTACAGTCATGGTATTTATCAGTTTAAAGATCAAATTGTGCAAGCCTTGAAAAACGCCACTACTTTTAAAGGGGTTTATCAAAAGAAACGGTTTGATACAGGTGGTAAATATATCGACGATGATGATTTTTTGGCCGGAGAACGAGCTGAATCGCCAATTATCATCAAAGAAAATGGTGTGAACTTTGCGGTTTACTTGAATGAAGGCCCAATGACTGGGATTTTTCTTGATCAACGTGAAGTGAGAAAAACGATTCGAGATAACTATGCGAATGGTAAAACAGTGTTAAATACGTTTTCCTACACTGGTGCCTTTTCGATTTATGCAGCATTAGGTGGAGCCAAAAAAACAACGAGTGTTGATTTAGCTAATAGAAGTTTACCAAAAACGATCGAACAGTTCCAAATTAATGACATTGATGAGCAAGCACAAGAAATAAAAGTTATGGATGTGTTTAATTACTTCGATTATGCAATGAAACATAGTCTTAAATTTGATATGGTAATTCTCGATCCTCCAAGTTTTGCTCGTTCGAAAAAACATACGTTCAGTGCTGCAAAAGACTATAAAAACCTTCTGAAACAGGCAATCGCCATTACCGAGAAGAATGGCGTCATTGTGGCATCCACCAATTATAGTGGTTTTGGTATCGATAAATTTAAAGGGTTTATCGACAAGGCATTTAAAGAAACGCATGGTAACTATAAGCTAATGGAAGAGTTCAGTCTCCCGGCAGATTTTAAGACGGTCAAGCAGTATAAACAAGGGGATTATTTGAAGGTTGTATTTATAAAGAAAATCAATTAACTTTTAAAGAGAGAGTATCTCTCTCTTTTTTTGTGCAAATTCTGGGTTATACCTAGTAAGTCTACGTCAAGGAAGTACATAAGAGTGAGAGAACATGCAAGAGAAGACAATTCGAAAAGAAAGTAGATGGCAGAAGTTGTGTAATTGAATGATAAAATAATCGTACATACTATTGGTAAGTTCATTGAGAGAAGGAAGTGGTAGATTGAGTACACAAGCAGCGATACGTTTTGAAAATGTCTTTTACTCTATGAGAGGAGACACCATTTTAAAAAATATAACTGGAATGTTCCCTGAAGGTCAGATTACAACGATTGTTGGACCGTCTGGTGCGGGTAAATCAACATTATTTAAGCTTTGTAATGGACTACAATCACCAGATGCAGGGGAAATTATGATTAGTGATAAGCCAATAGTTGACTATGAGCCAATTGAATTGCGTCGGCATGTGGGGATTGCCCTGCAACAAGCGACAATGATTCGGGGAGACGTGATGGAAAATTTAAACCTCCCACAACAACTACAAGGAAAACAGATAACAGAACAACGAGCAAAAGAGCTACTAGAAGTGGTCGGTTTAAAGCAGGACATATTACATCGGGACAGTAAGGACTTATCTGGTGGGCAACGACAAAAATTATCGATTGCACGTACACTCGTCAATTACCCCAAAATTTTATTGCTCGATGAAATCACTTCTTCACTTGATCGTGTATCCCAACAGGATATTGAACATCTTATTCAAAAAATTAATAAAAAGTATGGAACAACAATGGTTTGGATTACCCATAATTTGGAACAGGCCTTAACGATTGGGAATTATACCTGGGTGATGATGGAAGGAGAAGTAGTGGAAACAGGAGAAAGTAGCTTGTTAAAGGATCCTAAAGATAAACGAGTCAAACAGTTTGTGAAGGGGGAGTTTGAATGAGTTATTTGACGTTATCGATTGCACTTATTTTTGTTATCATCCCCCTTGTATTATCTAAAACGCTTAGGTTAGGTTTAGAAAAAGACACGATCATTGCAGCGATTCGTTCCATTATTCAGTTGTTAGCAGTTGGATACTTATTACAGTATGTATTTGATGCAGAGCACATGGTTTACATTTGGTTGATGATTGTGCTCATGATTGGGGCAGCAACGCAAAACGCTAGGCGTAAAGGTTCGACAATCCCTGGAATAACCTGGAAACTTATTGTAACCTTTGTGTTTATAGAAGTGTTAACACAGAGCATTTTACTTGGACTTTCCATTACACCAGCAACGGCGCAATACATCATTCCCATTAGTGGGATGATTATCGGGAATTCAATGGTCCTGTCTATTTTATTTTTAAATCGATTTACTTCAGAAGTGGAGGACCATCAAGATGAAACAGAGTTGATTTTAACCCTTGGCGGAACACCAAAACAAGCAATCCATGATCAATTAATTCGTGCTATTAAAGCGAGTACGATCCCGACAATTGAAAGTCAAAAAACGATTGGATTAGTTCAATTACCAGGGATGATGAGTGGGCAGATAATTGCTGGTGCCGACCCAGTCCGGGCAGTTCAATTTCAATTGTTAATCTTATTTCTGTTATTAACAACAGCGGTGGTTACAAGTATTATGGTTGGCTACTTGTCCTATCCAACCCTATTTAATGAGCGAATGCAATTTGTTAGGTGGAAACGAAGAGGAGAGAGGTCACAGTAATGGGTTCCGTTTAGAGGTGCTCGCAGTATAATTAACACTATAAAAAGCGTGTGAATTCACAGTTGAATTCACACGCTTTTATTTGTTATCATAACAGTGTTTTAATCCAAATTTTCAAGTTTTTTCAATTAAATTCGTATAGAAATTCGCACATATGGAAATAATTATTGTAGGGTATGTGAATTGTGTGTGAAAAAATTGTGATTTTTCATGTGAATACAGAAATGGAGGCAGTTGTATGGATTTCAAATTTATAGAACCTAAAAACAAGCGAATTACCAAAGTGAATTGGAAGATTTCAGAACGGACTCGATCTATTGTTAAGCATTATGCCGAGTTCACAGAACACACGGAAGATGAAATTGTTGATGAGTTTTTAACTAACATTTTATTAGATAAGCAATTCCTAGAGTGGATTAAAAACAAACGTTACAACAAGCGAATTCTTAATCAATTATTTAGCGATCAGGAAATGGAGGAATTGGATATTGGCTAAACTAAAACGGTTAGCAACAATTGATGATGAGATATTAAATGTTCAAATGCCAATCGCAAGTAATGAAATTGTTGAACGGACTCGTGATTATCCTCTATTAACTCCTATGCGGTTTTCCAGAAAATATAACTCCTTGACTTTCAATCCTGTGAAGATCACCTACAACAACGAAGATCACGAAATCCAAATGAATTACTGCGACAATCCTTTTTGCAAATGGCATGGTAAACCGCAAGTTCGTTACGATGATGTTAAGTATAAACCAAGCCGTTATAAGCTCGTCGGAAATGCCGAGAGAAAAAATCAAGCAATAGTTTGCAACCCAGACCCTCTGAGACCCCATATTGGTATGACGCTAAATTGTAACACTAAACCCTACTCTAATTGGTCTATCGCAGAAGAGATAAAGCGTCTTGCAATGATTGACCGAGTGGAAGACTGGGTGCCAGAGTACAATTTTCATCGTGATAGCTGTACGATTAGCCATACAACTCCTTTTACTGATAAAGTATCTTTCCGCAAACGAGGTAAAAGTAAAGGGAAATCTCAGAAATGGCAATGTAAAGTTTGTAATAAAATAACGAATATATTGCCGAAAAGGGAACAATCTTTTTCTTATAATCAAAAAAGAAATGATGTGTTGCCACTTTTAATGAAAGCATTACTCAGCCGCACTCCTGTTAAAAGAACCTGTGAAATATTGGGCATTGGCTCACAGACTTATTACACCAAATTAGAATGGCTATACCGTAGATGTCTTGAATTTTTGGAAAGATATGAAACAAAGCCTCTTGAAACGAAGTCATTCGATTCGATGTGGATTAATACTGACAAAATGATTTACTATTTGAACAATGTTCGTAAGAAAGGGCAAGGCGGACGAAGGTATGATAATTTGGAGGATAGCCAATTCCCAACACATGTTGTTATAAGTGGTGATATTGACTCGTACTATGTTTTTCGTTCTGATATTGCTTTTGACTGGCATATTTCAATGGAACAGATTAACGAAGATACTCAATTATTCAAAGAAGACCATGTGCACCCTTTTGTGCGAAAGAATGATCGTTTTGATCGCTTTTCCTTCTTTCCGCAACCACCAACATCAAATGATACGCAGACAGAGCATGAATACCAAAACGAACTTTATAAATTCGAGCGTAGGTCAAAGTATATTGATGGATTACACTTAAACTCTACCTATACAACTTTTGCTCATTTATGGCATATCAAACAAAAGGTTAATGCACAAAACTGGCGTTTCGTAACAGATGATGACAAATCTATTCTAACTGCTTTATATCGAACTTTTGCAAAAGAGATTAGACTAACCGATGCACACCATTTTTTATGCCAAGTAGATCGCAGCAAAAGCTTAAAAGACTCTTATCAAGAATATAAAGATGGCAGAAATGATCTGTTCTCTTGGGGAAAAATGAATGGTTATAATAAAACCTCAATGAGCGAATTGGGTTATCGCAGATTATTAGAAGAACTGCAAACACACAGTTTCCATAAAGTCGATACTGACGGAACGAAAACTTACAATGTTTGGGCGAAAAATCCAATTGAACACCCTATTCCAAGCATTGATAAAGGATTTCATTATGTGGATTGTACAACGGACATATCTTCACTTGATGATAGTCATGTGGCTAATATGATATTAAAAGTTAGTGATCGTCCGACAAGTGCATTTATGCAACAAATTAGAAGGAGACTGTCTATATTAGAACGTCCATTGGTCACGGCTAGAGGTGATGGTAAAAGTTATATATACTCTAATTTTAACCCAAAGTATGCCCAATACGCTATTACTATCCTAAGAACGTATTATAATTTCTGCTTTAAAATCAAGGGGTATGATGGACAAAAGAAAACGCCTGCACAACGATTAGGGATTGCTGACCGTGTTTTTTCTATTCAAGATATTATTTACTTTAAATAAATCGCCTTTTATACAGAGGTGATTTTTTTATAAAGGGTTTGGGATTTTATGTTAAAATATAGATAGGGAAACAAACGAGCTTATTCAACTAACGAGGCAGGAATGTTTAACAGCAATATTTGAAACTAATAAAGTTTTAACTCGTCTAATTCGATAAACAGATTTAAATTATGAAGGGGGGAAAATTGTGAGGAGAAATTTAATACTTGTATTTATAATACTTTTACCAATGTTAATTGCCTGTCAACAAGTGAAAGAAGGAGATGTGACGGTCAATCAAGGTGGAGAAATCAGCAATTTAAATGAGTTTAAAAACTTCATTGAAAATGTTGAAAATGAAGATAAAGACTCAGTACGCATAGTAAGATATACTACTGAAGGGGACCCAATATTCCTTGCTTTAGAGTATAACGGAAAAGATATTAAATACACTTATGATAATTCACAAGATGAATATGCAGGTTCTGATAAAGGAGAAAAAAGCACAACTTGTGCAAATCTTGAAAGTAGCAACACTGAAGATGGAATTGAGTACCATTTAAGTGACTGCTCTTCTGATTTTGGAAATTACTTTAATTTTAAAATGCCAGAATAAATTTCTTGCCATATTAAAAACAAAAAGTGTTTACTTCACTAACGGGAGCTGTTAGTTGAAGATCAAAGCCATAGAATTATAAAAGGAACTTGGAATTTCAATCCAAGTTCCTTTTTTGTGATTTAATTGTGAATTCTGTGTGATATTTCCTTTAATAGCACTAATAATACACTTGTGTTTTAAGGTGCGAGAACCTCAGAACGGAACCCGTTAAGGTCACAGTAACCCCTTTCTAAAGAATAGAATAGGTGACTTATTCATAAGGCTTCGTCATCAGTTTGACGTTGCCTTTTTAGTTAGATTATTAAAAAAGGAAAGCGGGTGTGCTACACTATGGTTGGTTCAAACAAGCAATCAAGATACTTTGATTAGGGAGTGATAGGATGCAGATTCGTGAAATAGAAGAAAAAGACAATCAAAAAATCGAAAACATTATCAAACGTTCATTGGAATCGTTTGAATTAAACATACCAGGAACAGCTTATTATGACCCAGAATTGAGTAGGTTGACACAATTTTACAAACAACAATTCAATGCAAAATATTGGGTGGTAGTGAACGAACAAGAAGAAGTAGTAGGAGGCGTGGGTATTGCTCCATTTGCAGGAAAAAAAGATGTCTGTGAACTGCAAAAGTTATACATTGCACCTAAAGCACAAAACAAAGGATTATCAAAAAAATTAATGAAGGTAGCACTTGACTATGCCAAACAATATTATAGCTACTGTTACTTGGAAACATTGAAGAAACTTCAAGTAGCAAATATTCTCTACATCAAGTTAGGGTTTCAGCAGCTTCATCAAGGGCTAGATGGATCAGAGCATAATAGCTGTGACGCGTGGTATATAAAAAAATTAGGGTGAGTTACTATTTCCTATATAAAGCTTTGTATTTCAAACTGATTGTAACAAGTACGATACAATCTTTCCCGCAGAATACTCCGCTTTCCATGTACAGCCTCTTGCCTCGCTACTATGTGAATGAGCTATTTATTAGTCTTCGTGTTCTTTATCTCTGTTTAAATATGGGAAAAATTGGACACCCTTTTACTACTAAACAAAAGTAAAGCATACAGTTGTAGTATAGTAGTTTATTAGGAGAGGGGGAACACAGTTGGCATTTGGTCATGTGCTAATGGTGTTACTATTTACCGGTTTATCCTTTATAGTGAGTTACATGATGGCGATTTATTTGAACAGCGTTACAAGTTCTACGGTTTTTGGTACTAACGTGGTTGTAGCTTCGATGATACAATTACTTCTTTTCACAATGGCAACATTTGGTTGGTTTATCTATGCATGGACAATCCAAGAGGCATTGTTTCTTCACGTTTTCTATGTTGGATTAGAGCTATTTCTTATAAGTGAAATTCTACTTGTAAGTATATTGAATAAAACACGAACTAAAATGGAAAAGCATCAGTTTTTGGAATGTAGGGAATGGATAGTTAGGGCTTGGAACCGTTCCGTTTTGTTTATTAAACAACGATTACGAGATCAAAAGGCAGGATGAGATCATCATTCTGTCTTTTTTATCCTAAATGGATGGACGCTAGGCTCCTACTAATTGAAGTTTCACTTTGGTTAGCGATCTATTTTGAAATAATGTCAACTATTCTAATGTTTGTCGTTTTTTGTTTAAAAATTGTATATTTGGTCATACTGGTAGCTAATACGAAATGTTTGTGAGTGATGATACATGGAATTATGGATCACTATCAATTTAACTACCCTGTTGGTGATTACTTTTTTTGTGACGAAAAAGCAATTAAGTATCTTCGAGAATATTTATCTTTTTTTAGTTTTGGAGTTTTGGATTACGAGTTACTATTCAAGTATTTACGCTACATTTAGTTTAGTTGATATTGCGAGTTCAAATAAAGATCAAAGTGTAACATTTATATTATATGAAATCATTCTGTTACCATTGCTTTATTTGTCTCTCTTTAATTTACAGAAAATTATAACAAGTAGGTTTAAAAAAGTAGTTTTAAGTTTCTTTTTCCTGTTCCTCGCCATTGGTTTTGAACGAATACTTGTCAATGCGGAAGTAATCCAATATACAGGGTGGAATATAGGCTACTCGAGCATTGTTTTATTGATTGGTTTGGTCGGTACGCTTTTTTTATGGCTAGGATTTAGGCGAGTGCTAGTCAATGAAGGAGTGCTTAAACAATGATTTTACCACAGGATTTTGACTATAATGAATGGTTTATTTTGATTACGATAACAGTCTTCTATGGTCTCATATTTTTGTTACCAAAGCGTTTTCCATTAAGTGTTTCTATTATCATTATGCTATTTACGAGTACGGTGGCCAGATTGTCCGATCATTTATTGTCTGGGGCAATTATTGGTGATGTATATGATATTATGGATACGAATGTCTATGAGCTTTTTGACTTTTTAACCTATGTCACCTATGGTCCATTTGGCTATTTTTTATTTTATTTATATGATCTGTTTAAGCCAAAAAGTATCTGGCTAGTTGGCTATATATTCCTATGGTCTTTAGCTTCAATGGGATTTGAAGGAATAAGTGCATTTTTTGAAGTGTTTCATTATAACGGTTGGAAGTTAACCTATTCGTTTAGTTTTTATTTAATTGTTATTCCGATCGCACTCGGTTTTTGTGTCTATGTGAAGCAAGTTTATCAAAGTTATATACGCAACAATTAACACATTTCCAATATATACGGGTTGCGCGTTTACGTGAATCTAGGTAGTATAGATAAGTGGAATGAACGAACAGGTTTTGAAATGAGGGGTAGAAATGGAAAAGACATCCATCTATGGATTAACGTTTGAACAATTAACGGCTTGGTTAGTCGATCAAGGTCAAAAGAAATTCCGGGCCAAGCAAGTTTGGGATTGGCTATATAAAAAACGTGTTACTAATTTTTCGGACATGCGTAATTTAAACCAAGACTGTATTGATTTATTGGAAAACAATTTTTATATACAAACATTATCAGAAGAAATAAAACAAGAATCTCAAGATGGCACAATTAAGTTTTTATTTAAATTACAGGATGGTAATTTAATTGAAACAGTATTGATGCGATTTAATTATGGGTTATCGGTTTGTGTTACCACACAAGTTGGCTGTAATATCGGTTGTACTTTCTGTGCCAGTGGCTTGTTAACAAAAAATCGTGATTTATCCAGTGGGGAAATTGTTGAACAAATCATGAACGTGCAACATCACCTTGATGGACAAGGCAATGGGGAACGTGTTAGTCATATCGTTGTCATGGGGATTGGTGAACCATTTGACAACTACAGTAATATGATGGACTTTTTCCGTGTTGTCAATGACAAGCAAGGACTATCAATTGGGGCAAGACATATTACAGTATCTACAAGTGGGCTTGCTCATAAAATTTATGATTTTGCCGATGAGAACATTCAAATTAATTTAGCGGTTTCGTTACATGCACCAAACAATGAATTAAGAACCAAAATCATGAAAATTAATAAAGCATTCCCGTTAGAAAAATTAATGCCAGCAATTGATTATTATTTAGAAAAGACCAATCGAAGAATTACGTTTGAATATATTTTGCTGCGAGATGTCAATGATCATGTGGAAGAGGCAAAACAGTTGGCTAAATTGCTTAAAGACAAACGCCACTTGTCCTATGTGAATTTAATTCCATACAATCCAGTTGATGAACATAATCAATATCAACGCAGTACGAAAGCGGATATCTTGAAGTTTTATGAGACATTGATGGAAAATGGGATAAATTGTGGTGTCCGCGTTGAACAAGGATCTGATATTGATGCAGCTTGTGGGCAGTTAAGAAGTAAACAAATTAAAAAAGGTAACATTAAAGTGTAAAGACGGATGTAGAAGGTCTGACTCCCAAATAGGGGGTTAGACCTTTTTTTGTATGTGATTGACTAAAATGCACAAATTAGGGATGGAAACAAAATTGTATTTGAAAGGAGATGAGAACGATCGGTAACTTGATTGCAAAATTAATCATCTGTCCAATTGCTGTTGTGATTGCCTGGTTTTTATTTCCAATTGATTTTGCCTACTTCTACCAACCGATCATATTAGGGGTTGTGTTAGCAATTGTTGGACGTGTGATGGAGAGAATGCTCCTGCGACGTGAAACGATGACACTTGCATTAATTGCAGATTTTGTCGCAGCTGCTGCGCTCGTTTATTTTATCACCCCGTTTTTTGTTGGTGGAGAAGTGACGTTTTGGGGTGCGGTCTTAACAGCATTATTAATAGGATTAACAGAAATCCCTCAACATCGTGCCCTAGTTAAGGATAAACGAGAAGAAGTGATTGCGTAGGTTGTATTAGTAAGAGGCTTGTCCATTGGTTTGGACAGCCTCTTTATTAGAATATAGATATTAAGGAAAAAGAGCCGCAATTTTTTTGCGACTCTTAAGGCAATGTTAAGTTCGGCGTGCAACCCCTGTTTTATAGGCAGTTTCTATAACAGCATCTCTAATTTTAGGTACAACACGGTCATTAAAAACACCAGGAATAATATATTCAGCATTTAATTCATCTTCACTAATCGTTGATGCAATCGCTTTGGCTGCAGCTAGTTTCATATCCTCGGTAATGGCAGATGCTTTGCAATCGAGCACACCACGGAAAATACCAGGGAAGCACAACACGTTGTTTACTTGGTTTGGATAATCAGAACGTCCTGTTGCCATTACTTTGACATAGGGACTTGCATCCTCTGGAGAAATTTCTGGATTTGGATTCGCAAGTGCAAATACAATTGGATCTGTCGCCATTTTCTTGACGTCATCCACTTTAAGTATGCCAGCAGCAGATACCCCGATAAAGATATCAGCATCTTCAATCACAGTGGACAAGGCTCCTGTTTCATTATTTGGATTGGTATTTTCCGCGTACCAATTCCACATTTTATTGTCATAGGTTTCATCTCGTGTAATCGCACCATCACGGTCGACACCGACTACATTTTTAGCTCCAGCATTTAGTAACATTTTCGTAATAGCAATCCCTGCAGCACCAATACCACAAACGACAATTTTAGCATCTTCTAATCGCTTTTTCGTTATTTTTAATGCATTGAAAATACCAGCTAACACAACAATTGCGGTCCCATGTTGATCATCATGGAAGACAGGTATATCTAGTTCTTCTTTTAATCTTTCTTCTATTTCAAAGCATTGTGGTGATGCGATATCCTCTAAGTTAATCCCGCCGAACGTTGGGCTAAGGGATTTTATCACGTTAATCATTTCTTCTGTTTCATGTGAACTTAAACAAAGTGGATAGGCATTAATGTTGGCAAATTGTTTGAACAACATTGCTTTACCTTCCATCACAGGCATTGCAGCTTCGGGCTTAATTTTTCCTAACCCTAAGACCGCGGTTCCATCCGAAACAACAGCTACCGCATTATTTTTGATCGTTAAGTTGTAGGCAAGCAGTGGATTTTCATCAATTGCTTTACTAACTCGCGCCACTTCAGGTGTATATACTTGGGATAATTGTTCACGGTTATCTATCGATAATTTCGATTTAACTTCGACTTTACCACCTAGGTGTACAAGGAAGGTTCGGTCAGATACGTGTTTCACACTTGCTCCATTTAACGCATTAATTGCGTCAACGACTTTCTCTTGACCGCTTTCATTATTGACACGTATGGTGACATCTCGAACGGTCAAGTCTGGACCTTCTTTAATTACGTCAATTGCGACCATGTCACCACCAGCATTCCCGATGGCTGTAGCAATTTCACCAAAGGTTGTTTGTTGTTTGTCAATCTCTAAACGTAAAATAACATGCATGTTAGAACGAGCCATTTCAACATCCCTTTCATATCATTAGTATATTAATGTTTCAAAAATAGGTCCCTCTAGTTTGTATATGCTACTTTTTCTTACTAGATGATGATCATATGATGGGAGATAGCTCTTGATGATAGGTTAGGTGAGGGCGCTTTAGAAGTTATCATTATACTAACACAGAATAAAAGTATAAAAAAGCGTTTTCTCTTGTGGTTATTATAGAAAGGTTTGGTGCTCCATCATATACAATTGCTATATTATACGACATAACCAGGTCTATTTACTAACTTACATTCTGAATGAAATAAATGCTTTATCATCGTTCCGGCAGAATACTACGCTTTCCATGGGCACGGCCTCGGGCCAACACGTTGTTGGTCACGCAGGCGTTGCCACAGGACGTGGCGATCTTAGCCTACGTTCCTTAATCCACGGGTGGATCTTCAGCTCGTGCTGTTCCCATAGGACAAGGAAGGCTTCGGAAGCGATACATCACACGAAGAAAATTGGTTTGTATTTTCGAGGAGTCTCCGTATTCTGCCTCCACTTGTACTAGTTTTTCAGATTGGGATAAGTGATTAAGCTATATAAAGACATTCATTGCATACTTTATTCTAATCCAACAGTTTCTATAAAAGTGTTAAATAACAATAAAAAGACCATATATATTTATTAAACCATTTTCTATAAAAATTCAGAGTACACGAATAAGCGTAGTGTATTGCCGCAGCGACTTTTAAGCACTCATCTTCGATAGGAAGCGGTAAGTTATGTCGTATAATACAGCTTGTGTTCATGTCATAACATGAATTATATTCAACATAATTTGTTTTTTAATGAACAAACACCGAACCGTCGTCCTAGTTCGGTGTCTGTTGTTATTCCGAAATCTTTTCTTGAAACTCGGTTAATTTTTGTTCGGATTCTTTGATATATTTTTCAAGTTCTTCCATATCAGGTTTTTCCTGTTTTCCAACAGCAATTAAAGGGTACAGACTTTCTTCAATATACGTATAATCATCTGGATACTTTTCCTCTACTTGTTCTTCAATCATATCCCAATTTTCTTCAATTGACTCGGTAATCTCATTGATCTGTCCAATGTCATCTGGAGATACATTTACCTTGCCTTGTAACTTTCCAACCTTATAAATAACGACTTCAATTCCTTTTTCTAGGTCAACCGTTTGTTCATTTGTTATATGGGAGGTAGAAACTTGTTGAGCCTCTCCATCAGCGCTAGTGGTTTCTGTGAACTGTAAGGAAGTTGTTACGGTCACACCTGCAGCAAACACAGAGGCGAAGAGGATAGTTAGTTTTTTCATGATTAACACCTCCTTTGTAATAGTTGGTTAATCGTATCCTGCCACGGTGTTGAATTTTTATCCATTAATGGAACAATTTTTTCCTACTATTGGTGCGTATTTAAGAAACTATCACAACCAATAAATATGTTATTATAAGAAAGTTAGGGGGTTATGGATTAATGAAAAATTCTTTATATCTTTTTACGATTAGTATGTTCATTGTTATTTTTTCAGTGGGCGGATGTGGTACAGCGCCACAAGAGACAGAGTTGGGTGGCGGGAATGATGACGTTGAACAATCATCTCAGGCTGCTCCATCCGATCAACAAGCTGAAGAAGAGGCTGACCAAAGTACTGATAGCGATGAAGAAACTTCATCAGAAAAACAGAACTTAAAAGAACAAGAATCAGAGGAGAAAAACGGTTCAACTGAGCAACAAACAGAAGATGCCCCGCGTGATGGCCCGTTGTCAACATTAAAGGTTCATTATATCGATGTAGGGCAAGCCGATGCTGCTTTGTTAGAGTTTGACTCCTATAAGATTTTAATTGATGCTGGAGATTGGAATAGTAACAATGTGGTTAACTATTTGAATTCACAAAATATATCAGCTATTGATATCGCGATTGGCACCCACCCAGATGCCGACCATATTGGTCAACTTGACAAAGTGGTGAATCAATTTGATGTTGGAGAGGTATGGTTGTCAGGTAACACAAGTTCATCGAAGACGTTTCAACGAGTATTGTCTGCAATTGAAGCAAATGGTGTTGATTATGATGAACCACGTACTGGTGATGTATTTGATGTTGGTTCATTACAAATAGAAGTCCTTCATCCGAGTCGTATTACAGGAAAGGCAAACCAAGAATCGATTTCTTTAAAATTGACGTATGGTGAAACGGAGTTTATATTTACTGGAGATGCGGAGAAACAACAAGAGCAGTCTATGATGCAAAGTGGTATCGATCTTGATGCCGATATTCTTCAACTTGGACATCATGGTTCAAATACCTCAACGAGCCAAGCATTTTTAGAAGCTGTTTCACCAGAAGTAGCTATATATAGCGCTGGTACTGATAATTCTTATGGTCATCCACATGTAGAAGTCGTAAATGCCGTCAAAAATTACGGTGCAACCTTATATGGTACCGATGTTCATGGAACGATTATTGTAACGACAAACGGGGTAACATATGATGTCACAACTAAAGCGGATGGTACGATCACCCCATCAAGCAAGGGTTCTACTAGTTCTGAGCAAACAAACCAATCAGAACAAGAACCAAACTCGTCACCGTCAACGAACAATGATGGTTGTGTGGATGTAAACAGTGCAACCATGGAAGACTTACAGCAGATTATTCATATTGGACCCGCACGTGCAGAAGATTTAATACAGTTGCGACCATATGATTCCATCGATGATTTATCAAGTATTAATGGTATTGGACCATCCAGAATAGACGATATTAAATCTGAAGGAATTGCATGTATTGGAGGGTAATAACATGAAAGGTGTTTTAGATCGAATTGAAGAAGATCGATACGCAGTTATTTTATTAGAAGAACATAACAGAGAAGTTATTCTTCCAAAGGATCAACTCCCGAGTGGAAGCGAGGTACATGATTGGTTTCGCATCACAATGGAAGGTGATACTGTCACGTCGATTACATTAGATGAGAAAACAACCCAAGCCGAAGAGGCAAAAACCGAGGATATGATGAAAAAACTTCGTGCTAAAAGTAAAGGTAGCAAATTTAAACGTCGTTAAAAGAGAGTGAATTTCACTCTCTTTTTTTTTACTAAAGATAGTAATATAAGCAACTCAAACGTGTAAAATGCTAAACGATTCTAAAGTCTGTTTTCTGAAAGATTGTTGCTTTGTCACAAACAATATAGATTCAGACGTAGCTCAATATCATTACTCATATTCACCGAATTTTTAAGTCAGATGTGTACAATTATCTAGTGCCCGTCTATATTTGAGGCGAAACTCCCTCCTAATGTGCACGTTTCTTGAGTTTTTGTGTACATTAGAATCAATTTTTAAGCTAGATGTGCACGTTTCTTAAGTTTTCGTGTACATTAAGATCAATTTTTAAGCTAGGTGTGCACGTTTCTTAAGTTTTCGTCTTGTATCTACGTCGTATTTTCTAGCAACTGCGACACAAAACCATTAGAAAGGAACCTTTCCAAAAGCATAGATGCAATACTACATTATGAGTTGTGAATGGCAAATCAAATCATTACTTGATATCCTAGAAGGAAACATAATGAAGGAGATGGTCAACAATGGTTCATTCATTTATAAAAAAGGAACAACAATCCTTATTCCAATCAAGTGTACAGTTGGCAAAACAATTTGCCCAACGCGCAGATACAATAGATGAAACAGGAAAATTTCCTTTTGAAAATTTTGCAGATTTAAAGGATGCGAATTATTTATCCTTAACGGTACCAAAGAAATTTGGTGGGGAAGGTTTAACATTATATGACATGTTGGTTGTGCAAGAACAAATTGCACGAGGTGATGGAGCGACAGGTTTATCCCTTGGCTGGCATTTAGGCATTGTTTTAGAACTAGCTGAAAATAACATGTGGGAACCAAAAACATTTGCAAGCATGTGTGAAAAAATAGTAAACGATCAAGCATTAATCAATCGAGCAGCTACAGAACCTGCAACAGGAAGTCCAACAAGGGGAGGGATGCCACAAACCACAGCTGTAAAGGAAGGGAATGAGTGGGTAATCAACGGTCGTAAAACCTTTACTTCGATGGCACCTGCTTTAGATTATTCTCTTGTTACAGCAAGAATTGACAACACGGAAGAAAAAGGTGTGTTTTTAATTGACCATCGTCAAGAAGGAATTCGTATAGAAGAAACATGGAATACCATCTCCATGAGGGGGACGAGAAGTGATGATCTTGTATTAGAACATGTTCGAGTAGAGGCATCAGCACTTGTGGAAGATCAAGATACTCTAGCTAACAACACAACACCAAAAGCATGGCTATTACATATACCAGCTTGTTACTTAGGGATTGCTACTGCAGCAAGAGACTATGCGATAAAATTTGCAAGTGAATATAAACCAAATAGTTTGCCAGGTCCCATTAAAGAAGTCCCTGAGGTACAACGAAAAATCGGGGAAATGGAACTAGAACTATTCAAAGCAAGACAAATGTTATATGGAGTGGCAGCGCGCTGGGAAGATCAACCAGATCGTCGAGTGGAAATGGCTGGTGAACTAGGTGCAGTGAAACATATTGTCACAAACAGTGCCAATACGATTGTCGATTTGGCGATGCGAATTGTTGGGGCTCGTAGTTTAGCCAGTAACAATCCATTGCAACGTTATTATCGCGATATTCGTGCGGGTTTACATAATCCACCGATGGATGATATAGTCATTTCCTCTCTTGCTAAACAAGCATTAGTTGATTTTAATGGATAAACAGTAAAAGGTTTGGTTGACTAAACGATTTATTCGGTGTGTCCTACCAACCATGAAAAAGGATAATAAACGACGGAGGAAGTGGCATGAAAATCCTTAAAAAGGGGATCCTTCTATTTATCAGTGTGATGTTGGCATGGTTCGTCATTCATTCTGTTGTTATCATGATCGATGGATGGAAGGATGACCAAACGACTTCAGATGTCGGGGTGGTACTTGGGAACAAAGTCAATCAAAATGGCGAACCATCCGATCGCTTAAAAGCCCGACTTGACAAAGCAGTGGAACTTTACGATCGAGGAAATATTAGACATATCATTGTTAGCGGTGGAACCGGGAAAGAAGGGTTTGATGAAGCGAAAGTAATGAATAACTATTTAATCAATCAAGGTATTGCTAGAGAGGATATAACCACCGACAGTAACGGATATAATACAGAGATGACTGCTGAAAATGCCAAACAAATCATCGACCGATTAGAGATGGAAACCGTCACGGTGATCACACAATATTACCATGTGACACGAACAAAACTAGCGTTTAAGCAAGCTGGATTTAGTCATGTAGGTGGTACGCACGCAGAAATACTAGAGTGGAGAGACCCCTATTCGATTTTCAGAGAGTTTTTTGCTTTTTATAAATACTTATTGTTTTAATATAGAAGCGTATGGCGTATCATACTTAACAATCTAGAAACACCCAAAAAGAAAAGAGGTTATTATGCCAAACATTGTTGTAATAGGTGGAGGTATTGTTGGTGCTTCCACGGCTTACCATTTAGTAAAACAGGGAGCAAATGTGACACTCGTTGATCGCAATGATCGTGGTCAAGCAACCGATGCTGGTGCGGGTATTATTTGTCCATGGCTCACCAATCGAAAAAATAAATCATGGTATCGCTTAGTGGAAAATGGGGCGCATTATTACCCCAAGCTAACTCAAAGCTTGCAAGCAGATGGAGAAGCAGAAACAGGCTATGCCCAAGTTGGAGCCATTAATATTTATGACACCGAACAAAAATTAGATAATAAGTTGGAGGTCGCTCAGAACAGAAAAACGTATACGCCTGATATGGGGGAGGTAACAAAATTAAGTGCAGAAGAAACACGTCAAATTTTTCCTCCATTGTCCGATCGATTTGGAGCAGTACATATTAGTGGGGGTGCTCGAGTTAACGGTAGTGCAGTTCGTGATGCACTGATTCGTGCTGCTAAAAAAGTTGGTATGAAATTTGTACACGGTAGTGCCTCGTTAATTTATCAAGGATCAACGGTTAATGGGGTGTTGGTAAATGGAAGTACGATCCCGGCTGATCGTGTGATTTCAACAGGAGGGGCATGGGATAACGAGTTATTAAAACCGCTTGGACTAAACTATCAAGTGGCACCTCAAAAGGCGCAGATTGTGCATTTGCAAATGCCGAATACGGATACAAGTAATTGGCCAGTCGTGATGGCTCCTTACAATCAGTATATGCTCACCTTTAAAAATGGAAGAGTGGTTATAGGGACGACACATGAAGATCAAGCTGGGTTTAACCATGATGTAACAGTATCTGGTATGCATGGGATCATTGATAAAGCATTACAAGTAGCCCCAGGATTAACAGAAAGTACGTATTTAGAAACAAAGGTAGGATTCCGTCCTTTCACACCAGGTTCTTTACCTATTATTGGTCGCGTTCCACAGGTGGATGGCTTATATGTTGCGAATGGACTTGGTGCTTCAGGGTTAACGAGTGGACCATATGTTGGGGATCAGTTAGCAAAGCTTGTATTAGGTCAAGCTACCGAACTAGATTTTAAAGATTATGACGTGGCTAGTGCCATTGTTGAAAAGTAAAGTTGTCGGTTGAAAAACTAGATATGGCGTAATGAAAGAAACATTGAAAAGCATTTCGTCACAATTCCTGCTGTTGTTCATAGTTTATTATATACGCACATGTACTGCAGACAGGAGGAAAAAATATGTATCAACATTATTATCATGGTAATGGGTACTATCAGCCAGTTAATTACACTTATCCGTATGCTTATAGTCCGCAAGTTTATGGACCTTATCATAATAATTTCTCAGCTTTTCAAGACAGGCAACAATCTGTACAAGGTCAAGCGACATGGACAGAAGGTGGCCAAACGACGCAGTGTGGAATAGCTTGGTCAACTAATCAATACATGACAGCTGCTGTAAGTGACAGCTCTCCCTACCAATGTGGGCAACTATTGAAAATAAAAAACTTATCACTACCAGGTGAAAGAGAAATTATTGTAACAGTAGTGGATAAGGTGGAAGGCTATCCAGCTAATAAAGTGAATCTGCATCGTCAAGCATTTCAAGCTTTAGGGGCAAACCCGTCGATTGGTGTTCTGTCGATTGAAATCACACCTTCTCCAGAATTGGAACAAGAACGTTGGGGGAAGTATTTATTGGAAGTGACACAAGTGGCTTATCCCAATTACAATGTGACAGAATATAATTTAGTAAGTAAAAATCAATTAACTAATCAAAGAATGAAAGAAACATATGAATATATTTTACAATCAAATCAAGAGCAGATGAAAGTGCGAGGAACTGTGACCTATAATCCAAGTACCGATCGGATTATTTCGTTTGATATAACGGAAGTAAATGATTGAGCAAACAATGATAGATTAATGGCAACGCATGGATGATTGGAAATGTGGGTTATCCATGCGTTGTGTTTTAGTTAAAGTCCTTATGCCACATCAAATTGTTGCTAAATTAGTATAACTTGATCGACCATTAGTGGTAAAATAGAGCTATATCATAGAAAAGAGGTGCAAAGATGAAAAAAATCAAACTTGGTACTAGCAATCTAGAAGTTGGTGAGATAGCGTTAGGTTGTATGCGGATGGATCGTTTAACGAAAAAAGAAGCTACATATGTGATTGAAAATGCAATGGATGCAGGCGTTGATTTGTTTGATCATGCCGATATTTATGGAAAAGGAAAGTCAGAGGAAGTATTTGCTGATGCGATTATGTCTCCATCTATGCGAGAGAAAATGGTATTACAAACAAAATGTGGTATTCGCAAAGGATATTTTGATTTTTCAAAAGAACATATTCTTGCATCTGTGGACGACAGTTTAAAACGTTTAAAAACGGATTATATTGATGTATTATTACTTCACCGTCCAGATACATTGATGGAGCCTGAAGAAGTGGCAGAGGCATTTACAACTTTAAAAGAGAATGGTAAAGTGCGTCATTTTGGGGTAAGTAACCAAAATCCGTTACAAATGGAATTGTTAAAGAAATATATGAAGCAAGATTTAATTATTAACCAAATGCAATTAAGTTTGATGCATACACCAATGATTGATGCCGGATTTAATGTGAATATGCAAAATAACCCAGCAATTGTACGTGACAGTGGTGTGCTTGAATATAGCCGATTGAATGATATGACAATCCAGGCATGGTCACCATTCCAATATGGGATGATCGAGGGACCGTTTATTGGGAATCCGGACTACCCTGAAGTGAATGCTAAATTACAAGAAATGGCAGAAAAGAAGGGGGTAACAGATTCGGCAATTGCGATTGCTTGGATTTTACGTCACCCAGCTAACATTCAACCAGTTGTCGGTACGATGAACCCGCAACGGCTAACTAATATCGCAAAAGCATCTGATGTGACATTAACAAGAGAAGAATGGTATGAACTTTATCGTGCAGCAGGAAACGACTTACCATAAAACATTAGCTCGTCATATAAAAAGAGTCTAACTTCTACTAGGTTAGACTCTTTTAATGAACATAAATTGTATTTTGTTTAACCACTGAAGTACAGTGATTATCCAAAATACACGACGGAATAAAAGGAAAACTCGTAAATACGCAGGATCTAGAGAAAAAGCGCAGGATGATGTAAGAAAAAGCTGTAAATACGCAGGATCTAGAGAAAAAGCGCAGGATGATGTAAGAAAAAGCCGTAATTACGCAGAATCTAGAGAAAAAGCGCAGGATGATGTAAGAAAAACCCATAAATACGCAAGATCTAGAGAAAAAGCGCAGGAAGATGTAAGAAAAAGCTGTAAATACGCAGGATCTAGAGAAAAAGCGCAGGATGATGTAAGAAAAAGCTGTAAATCCGCAAGATCTAGAGAAAAAGTGCAGGATGATGTAAGAAAAATCTTAATACACGTTATCATGACAAAACAACAATTAAAAAATTATTATAAATGCTACCGCACACAATACACTGAGAATGTTAGTTTTCTAGATCTCCTTGATTAGGTGAGGCAGTATATGATAAAGAAAAAAGTTACCAGTTGATGAGCCCTGGTAACTTTTCCATTTAATGATTTACTGTTACTCGGTTTGTGTCTAAGAAATTAGAAAGGGCAAAGGAAGCGGACCCTAATGCATTGGAATATACTCCAAGCGCAGATGTTGTAATTGTGATTGATTCCCGATGATAAGTAGACAGTCGCTCATCCAACACACGATGTATTGGGTTTAAGATCCAGCTTTCAAATCGAGTCATTCGATTTCCTAATATAATCATCTCAGGATTGAAAGTATTAATGATATTTGTTAACCCAATACCGATAAATTCACCAATGGTATTAAGTAATTGTAGTACTTCACCATTGCCATTCTTTGCTTCCTGTTCAATTGTATCTAAGTCAATTTCATTCTGATTTTTAAATACTTCTAATTTTTTCGCTTCTTGTAGTAATGCACTTTCCGAAGCGTAAAGTTCCCAACAACCACGGTTACCACAACGACATTTTTTACCATTTGTTTCAATGGTTAGGTGGCCCATTTCACCAGAGATCCCAGTTGAACCGGTATATAACTCTCCATTTATAATAATTCCTGTTCCGATCCCAATGCCAATACTTTCATAAATTAGATTGGATACATTTTTTCCTGTACCGTAAAGTTGTTCACCATAAGCACCGGAGTTCGCTTCATTTGCAACAATGGTGGGAATATCAAATTTACTTTCCAATACTGTTTTTAGATTAGCCTGTTGTAGGTTTAAATATGGCGTAAATAATAATATTCCATCTTGATCTACGATACCTGGGACACCTACTCCAATCCCAACGATTCCATAGGGGCTTTTAGGAGATTTTTTCATCAATATCTCTATGATACCCTGTAATTGATCGATAATTTGGTTTTCTTCTACACCATGTAATGTTTGTATTTCCTCTTCAATAATATTACCTTTTAAATCAGTTAATATTGCTAATACATAGTTAACCCCTAAGTCAATGCCAATTGCATATCCAGCATGATTGTTAAAATAAAGCATGACTGGTTTACGGCCACCGCTTGATGGCCCTGGACCAATTTCATTAACAAAATGCTCATCAATTAAATCTGTCACCATGGATGATACAGTAGCTTTGTTTAGGCCTGTATCTTTTGAAATTTGAGCCCGAGAAATAGGACCTTTCGTTTGAATAGCATGTAATACGATTGATTTGTTTATTTTTTTAACAAGGTTTTGATCACCAGTTTGTAGCTTGTTCATCCCTTTCCACGTATCCCCTCATTGTTTATTCAATAAATATAGTATATCTTAATTTGGCGATAAAATATAGAGATAAAGGCTAATAAAGGACAGAAAAGTTTTCAGTGTTTGTTACATTTAATACGCATAAGCTATATACTGCGTAGTAACTTTGCTTTCTTAAACTCTAATTGAAATGAGTGTTATACTATGGCTTCGGCAGAATGCTCCGCTTTCCGTGGGCACGCCCTCAGCCTCCTCGCGAAGACCGCGCTGCGGGGTCTTCGGACTCGTGCTGTTCCCACAGGAGTCTCCGCATTCTGCCTACGCTGAGTAAGTTTTCTGGTTAATGAAAAGTGTAAATACGTAATAATATCAATTTAAGAAAGGCTACCTGACTTCAATGCACACTAAATAGCGGGAATACACGGAGACTCCTTAAAAAAGGAAATCGCTTTTTCTGCGTGCGATGTGAATTCACTGTAGCTTTCCTTGTCCTACGGGAGGAAAGGCCTAGGTGGAGACCCCGCAGTGAGGTGCGAACGAGGACAAGGAAGGCTTCGGCAGCATTACATCGCACGCAGAAAATTGGTTTTTATTTTCAAGGAGGCTCACCAGCCCCCCCACAGGAAAGCGTAGTGTATTCCACAGCGATCTATTAGCACTCATCTTATAAAGGGCAGTGGTGGTTACTGCACATTATTTAACAATTATACAGCAAGCAATTTTTTAGTTATCAATCCAAAAAATAACATTGTATATTTCAAAATGCAAATTCAAAACAACTAAGTTTAATTGATAAACCTAGTTTGGCATATCGTTTTGCAAAAGGAGAAGCCAGATAACCCTAACACACTACATGATGTTAGGGTTATCTGACTTCATTAGATTTCGCGTTTTGTTTTGACCATATCAGCTTTGCACATTGGACATTCGCGAGTTTCTTGATTGATTTCATCTTTTGATTCCATTCGCATCCAACATATGCAAGTATCTTTAGAGCATTCCCAAACCCATACACCGTGTTTTGGTTGCTTTTTTTGTTGATCTGCGGGTGTGAATGGATCTAGGATAAAACGAGATTCTTCGGCTGGTTCCCCTCTGTAATAAGAAGGGGAACTAATATATAATTCTTCAACTGCTCGTGTAATCGCAACATACATTAATCTACGTTCCTCTTCAATGGCAGCTTCGACCTTTTTAGACCCCTTGTTGATCGAAATAAGATCCTTTTTGTCTGAAGCTTCGATTGCGGAACTGTGAGGAAGAATCCCTTCAGAAGCACCAGCTAAGAAAATAACAGGATATTCTAGCCCTTTCGCACGATGAATCGTCATTAACGAAATAGCATTGGCATCTGGAGTTCTTCTTATCGTTTCCATCTCTTTATTTTTTTCAATAACTTGATCGATAAAGTTAATAAAATCTGTGATCGTATCAAACTTGTTGGCTGAAGCTTCCATTTCTGATAATGTTTCTAAAATCATTTCTTTATGCATGGTTAAATTCTTTGTTTCATTCGCTTCCAAATACTCATCATAAAAGCTTCGAATCTTTTTCACTGCTTGAATAGGTTTCATTGCTTTAATTTGTTTAATTATTTTCAGTCGTTCTTCTATCTGTTTCTTTTGAAATGGCTTCAAATGAGTCATTGTTAATAGATGCTCAAGTGGTTGTTGTTTAGGTTCAAGGAGTTGATTAGTTTCGATATGTTTAAAACCGAAGTCCCGATTAATGTACATGGTCGGTAAAATACTTGGGTAGGCCGCCATATCAACTGGATTCAATGCAATCCGCATATAATCAATCACTGGTTTAACAAGCGCTTGTTCATAAAATGTTTCTCCCTTCGTAAAGGATAGAAACGGAATCCCTTCAAGCACGAGCAGATCAAATATTGCCCTTGAACTACTATTCGTTCGGTGTAAAATTGCAAAGTCATTATAGCTACGATGTCCTTGCTCAACCTCTTCGGTTATTTTTTTAATAATTTGTTTCGCTTCCTCATCAGTATTTGACGGTCGCAAATAATAGGGAGGGTGTTCGCTCGTTTTGGTTGCCAATAATTGTTTCTTATTGCGGTCTTTGTTATAGTCAATCACTTGATTTGCTAGACCAATAATACTTGCAGTTGACCGATAATTAATATCGAGTGTAATTACTTTAGTAGAAGGATAGTGTGATTCGAAATTTAATATAATCGATCGATCCGCTCCATTAAAACTATAAATGGTTTGGTCATCATCACCGACAACGAATAGATTGTTGGTTGGTTTGGCAATAAGTTGAATTAGAGCAAATTGAATTGGGTTGGTATCTTGCCATTCGTCACAAAGAATGTAGTCAAATCGCGTCTGCATCGCTTTTAATAGTTTCGGGTCACGAAGAAGGAGATGATAGGTTTCAAGCAATATATCATCAAAATCAAGCAACCCATGCTCTTGTTTCCACCGTTCATAAGCTTGTAAGATTGATTTGATCTCTTTATCAACTGTTGATTTGGACGGGATGTCATCAATCGATTGAATGTTATTTTTATAATCAGATAAAATCGCTAGTAATGTTTCTGGTTCATAGGAATCCTGCAACCCTTTATCCTTCAATATGATTTTAATCGCTACTTGTTTTCGTTTTTCATTACTAAGTATTTGTTGATGGTAGCCCCTGCTTCGCAATAACCTTAAAAAGATGGAATGAAATGTTCCAATTGTAATTGTCTGTGCCACAGTAAAAGATAATCCTGGTAACTGACTAATTCTTTGTTTCATTTCTTCTGATGCCTTGCGGGTAAAAGTAACGAGCATGATTTTCTTAGGATGTACCTTTTTGACGGAAATGAGGTAACCCGTTCTTGAAATTAATACCCTTGTTTTTCCACTTCCAGCGCCAGCTAACACAAGCGCAGCACCAGCAAAGTGACGGACAGCTTCAAGCTGTGGTTGATTGAGTTTAATGCCGTTTTGTTCTAAAGAACGGAAGAAAAATGCGTCTTCTTCATGATCCATAACGAGATCAACTGTTGTGTTTTGATCTGCAAAGTTCGCACTTTTTACATTATTATGTTTGGCCCCATGGGGAAGAATATGAAATTCGTTTGTTTTTGTCATTTTTATTCACCTTACATTCTTTTGTACCGGAAATAATGTGGGTAATTGCTTCCCTAATTAACCGCACCTAAAAAGTGCCTGCAGCTGGCGTGATTTTTATTTCACCTTGTCTCAACAGCATGTAGGTTAATTCAATATTGATAATCGTTCAATCACAAACTATTATTTTAGCGGAAGAAAAGGAAGAAGGCAATGCCTGCATTTTTGTATTTTTATGGTGTTAGGGCAAGGTTCAACGATCCCAGGTGGTGTCGTCTTGATTAAGCGAGTGAAATAAAAATGATGTAGGAGCTTTGTAAATCTATATGAAAATTGTAAGTGAAGTGGTATTTTATGAATTTATTGAAACTTATGTTATTTTACTAGGAAAGGCGATATCATAAAGAGAATATATAGATAAATAGGATAGGGAGGTTTGAATAATGAAAGCGATGGTTGTACAAGAAGGACAGCTACAAGTTGCTACTGTAGATAAACCAACTCGAAAAATGACGGAACTGTTAATAAATGTGAAAGCGGTAGGGATTAATCGAACAGATATTATTAGTCGTAAAGGACGTGGAGGGTATTTAAAAAATCCTATTTTAGGTGTGGAAATTGCTGGTGTTGTAGAGGATAATGGCAATGACCCGTCAATTCCAGTTGGCGCACGTGTAATGGGGTTGGTCAATGGTGGAGCGTACGCGGAGTATGCAGTCATGCCAGCAGATCGAGCAATGATCATACCAGATCATTTAACTTTTGAACAGGCCGCAGCGATCCCTGAGGTATTTTTGACAGCATATCAAACGTTATTCTGGCTTGGTAATTTGCAACAAAACGAAACCGTTCTAATTCACGCTGGAGGGAGTGGCGTTGGAACTGCTGCTATCCAACTAGCAAAACAAGTAGTAGGTGCAACGGTCATAATTACGGCTGGATCAGAGGAAAAGTTAGCGTATTGCCGTCAACTTGGTGCAGATTATACGATTAATTATAAGGAACAGGCATTTGACGAACATGTATTAGAGGTAACCGATCAAAAAGGTGTTGATGTTGTACTCGATTTTATTGGCGCCTCTTATTATGAAAAAAATCTTGCAAGCTTAAAAACAGATGGTCGCTGGATTTTAATCGGCTTGCTTGGTGGTGCAAAAGTAGATCAAATAAATCTTCAACAACTGATGGCAAAACGAATCCACCTTAAAGGAACACTACTAACACCACGATCCGATAACTATAAAGCAGCATTAACAACGGATTTTATGCAACATGCTTATCCAATGTTTAGCCAACAGAGACTCAAACCAATCGTGGATCAAGTTTTTCCGTTAGAACAAGCCCAACAAGCCCATCAGTATATGGAAGACAACAAAAATATAGGAAAAATCATTTTAACTACTGAATAAGCATATGCATCAACTTCTCCACTTTAGTGGAGAAGTTTTTTCTACACCTCTTATTCTATGACAAGAAAAGAAAAAAAGAGAAGTTCACAAAAAAATCGAAATTAAATGGTTATGTTGTACAAGTTAAATAGTGTAGTATGAAAATAGTGTTATTTTTTTATAGTTTACCCCATCTTAACAGGCAGTTCCCCCGTGTCAAGATGAAGCATAAAAAAATAAGAAGGTGATCAATTACTTGTAAAAGTCCATTTCATTAAGCTGGACAGCAGTGGGAGTGGGAAATCGAAAAGTCCACTTTTGGAAGTTTCACTTTATCTTATAGGAGAGTTTTTTATGACAAACAGAGAATCAGTCATACCGCTAAAATCGATGTTGTTTAGTTTTCATGCAGCCAATTCCATTATCGTAACGTTTTTACCTTTATACTTACAATATGTTGGCTTGAGTGGTAGTGAAATTGGTTGGGTCTTAGCGATTGGTCCATTAGCTTCGATTGTTGCACAACCGTTTTGGGGCTTTATGAGTGACAAATATCGAACAGTGAAGCGCATACTTACTATTTGTATTTTTGGTTTAATCATTACTAGTGTTATTTTTTTACAAATGACAACGCTCGCATATATCTTAGTAATGGCGTTTGTGTTTTTCTTTTTCACTTCACCAATTGGGGCGCTTAGTGATAGTTTGGCTCAACGTAAATCGGTTCAATTAGGTGTCAACTTTGGGAGTATTCGCACATGGGGATCAATCGGCTTTGCATTTTCCGCGTTAGCTGTTGGAGAAGTGCTAGATTGGATTGGTGTACAATATCTTATGTGGCCATATGTTTTGTTTGGATTGGCCACACTATTATTCTGTTCACGGTTAACAGATGTCAAGGTTGAATCAAGTTCCACAGTCCAATTAGCCGATGTAAAAAAACTATTGAAAAATGTGCCGCTCGTTATCTTTTTAGTCTTGATTATGTTTTTAACGATCACACATCGTGCAAATGATAGTTTTCTAGGTATTTATATTAAACAACTTGGTGGAACGGAAGCGATTGTTGGTCTTTCTTGGTTCATTGGAGTAGCGAGTGAGGCTGCTGTGTTTGCTTTTGCAGGCTTTTGGTTCCGCAAGTTTCATCCATTAATTTTTATTATTATAGCTGGTGCGTTGTATTCGACAAGGTGGTTTATTTACGCTACCGCAATGGATCCGATGATTGTGATCGGTTTTCAATTTTTGCATGGTTTAACATTCGGTGTTTTTTACTTAGCGGCATTTCAATATGTGTCACGACTTATTCCAAGAAATTTGCAATCGACAGGGCACTTATTATTTGTTACCGTCTTCTTTGGTGTTTCAGGGATATTGGGTTCCTTAATTGGAGGCTCATTAATTGATTCTGTTGGTGGCGACACCCTTTATCTGATTCTAGGAATATCATCTTTAGTGGGAACCATTTTGTTTACTATTTACCACGCACTTCCATATGGGAAAGAAGTACCTGTAAGTCAACGGAAAGTAGCAAAGCGGTAGGGCGCTTAAGGTAAAACAGAAGGCGGAATCTTAAAAAAATTTTAGGTTGTTTTATCGCAAAAACTATAACCCTCGATAGGTATATGGGAATGTATACTGAATAGTGGAAGGGAGGGTCCGCTTCCGTCCTTCAGCAAGGTTAGGTCTGTCGTAGTTGCTATTAACTACGACAGACAAAAGTAACAAACCTTACAAAAAGAACCTATTTAATTAATCCACTTCACTACATCATCAAGTGGACGGCGCTTTTTAGGGCTTGGGTCGTTGATTCGGTAACCAAACGCACACATAACAGCAATGCCAAAATGACCGTCTTCTAATAATCCTTCTTGGTCTAATAACTGATTCATTTTATCGATAGAAAAACCTTCAATTGGGCAAGAGTCCACCCCAATTTGTGCAGCAGCAGTCATCATATTGGCTAAAGCAATGTATGTTTGTTTACAAGCCCAATCAAATAGTGGACGCTCGCCATCTAATAGTTTAAAGTCATCTTTTTGAAATTCTTCAATTCGCTGCAAATATTTTGGAAGAAAATCCTCAGGCATTTGCATAACTTGTTGGAAATGATTTTTTAAATAGGCTGAATCATACTTTGTGTCCAATTTTGTTCTTGCTAAAAAAATCACAAAATGACTTGCCTCAGGCAGTTTTCCAAAAGCTCCCCATGATGTATTTTTTATTTTTTCACGAAGAACCTTGTTTTGTACGACCACAAATCGCCATGGTTCAAAACCAAATGAACTTGGAGATAAACGGCCAGCTTCCAAAATAAATTGGAAATCGTCATCGGTAATTTTCTTGTTTGGATCAAATTCTTTTGTCGAATGTCTAAAATGAAAAGCATCGATGATTTCACGTTTTTTATCATTTTTGGAAGACAAACTTTCACATCCCTTCTGCAAATACTTCTAATTGAATTTCAATATTTAGTATATGAAATGTACGAATTTTAAGCAAAAAACTAGCATGCCAAATTGATTTGGTATGCTAGTTCAATTAACTATTTCTCGCCCAGAATCCACAGGCCTCAATCAACGACATAATAGTGATCAAGCACAACCTATTTAAAAGCAATGATCAACTATTTTGCTTAACTACCTCCTTTGGATAGAAGGCATGATACCACTTTTCAAAATGGGATATAGGTACTGGTCTACTATAAAAGTACCCTTGTCCATAGACATCTTCTCTAATTAACATCTCAAGCTGTTCTGCTGTTTCAATCCCTTCTACGACAATTTTGGCTTGTAGCTGTTTTCCGATCGAGATAATGGTCTTTAATAACGAATAGACACGCGCATCTTCTAGTGCATCATTTAGAAACGATTGGTCAATTTTTAATTCATCCATCTTAACATCTTTGATCATACTAAGGGATGAATAACCAACACCAAAGTCATCAATCGATATACCGATACCTAAGTTACGTAATTGCATAATGTTCGTTTTGGCCTCTTCATAAAACAGCAGTGTTGATTCGGTGATTTCTAGCGTAAGCCTTTGTGCATCTACTTGTTCATCATCAAGAATCCAAATTAAACGGTCAATAAAATCAAGGTTCATGAGTTGTTTTGTCGATATGTTCACAGAAACAGGAAAGGCCTCTAGTCCGTGACGATCAAATTGTTTAATATCACGACAAGCTTGCCTAATAACATATTCACCAATTGGAACGATTAATCCAGTTTCTTCAGCAATTGGGATAAATTCATCTGGTTTCACGTTTCCTAATTCGCAGTTCCAACGAATAAGAGCTTCCGCACCGACTAGACAACCAGTCGCCAAATTAATTTGTGGTTGGTAATATAATTGAAATTCATCTTGTTCAATCGCTTTATGTAAATGTGTTTCAACGACTAATTTTCGTTTCATTTTTCGGTTTAATTCATCGTTGTAAAATTGGTAGTTATTTTTTCCATTTTCTTTTGCCAAGTACATGGCAAAGTCAGCTTTCTCAATCAAGGATTCAGCCGAACTGCTTTCGCCAGGATAGACGCTAATACCAATACTAGGTGTAGAAAAAACTTCTGTACCATGGACATTATAAGAAGCATTCAACTTCGTTAGGATCCTTCTAGCAATATCTTCTACTTCTGATACGGTTGTATTTTCAATCAATACTAGAAATTCATCGCCACCTTGTCTGGAAATGATATCGTGTTTTCGTATCGATGATTTTAACCGTACTGCCATTTGTTTAAGCAAATCATCGCCTGCACGATGTCCCAATGTATCATTGACTCGTTTGAAATTATCAAAATCAATAAACATGACCGCAATCGAGTTGTTTTTTTCGATAGCTTGATCAATCATTTGATCGACGTAATGTTGGAACCAATTTCGGTTGGGAAGACCTGTCAGTGCGTCAAGATAGGCCATTTTATTCATTTTCTCTTCATTTTGTTTTTGGTTGGTTATATCCATGACAATACCTGCTGCTTTGATAACTGTCCCTTTGTGATTGATGATAGGTGTGCCACGGTCCTCTACCCATCGAATATCGCCGTTGGAACGGATGATTCGGTATCTAATTTTTGTTTTCTGGCCAGATTTCTGTCGTTTGATGGCATCTAACACTGTTGGTTGATCATCGGCATGGATAACTTCGAACCAAAAATTTGGGTTGCGATCGAAATCTTCACGGGTAACACCATAGATTTTGGCGTTCCCTTCTGTGACATACACTTCACCAGTTTTTAGATTCCTTGACCAAAACGTTACATCATTATTAGCAATGATCTCTTGCATGTTCCGTTCATTCGCTCTTAGTTTACCAGCTAAATAACCAATTAATATCGACGTAACAAATCCGAATCCGTTGATGATTAGCATCTGGGTCCATATCTCATTTGGGAGGGAGGAGAATTGTTGAAAGTCGACACCGATGCGAACAGAAAGAATGATCACTAGTGCTGTAACACCGCCCAATAATCCTAAATGGAACGAAAAGAGGGAAACCGAGATAAGGTTCAATACCCAAAATAGTCCGTCATAATGGGGCGTGGAAAATACCTCGAGAAATAAGGACAATAGTAATATACCACTACTGATCATCCAAGTAGAGAGAGGGATCTTTTGTATATTATGTCTAGTCATTCAAGTCACCTTTGCTATGTCTATTTTTAACAGTATTTTCCTATCATATCATTCCTTTCTATAGGTTTCTATTGCTTTGATATGGGAAACGTAAGAAAAGATTACAAATAGAAACAATGCAGTTAAATTTGCAGGAAAAGGGACGTTAGGTGATGAAAAGTTTTTTAAACAGAATGAATGGTTATAAAGTTTTCACAGGATTATTTGACTCTGTTAAAGATTTAGTGTTTTTGATGGAAGTTGAAGGAGACTCATTTCGTTATGTCTATGTCAATCAGGCTGGCATTAACATTTTAAATAGACCATACGATTTAATTGGAAAACGAATTGAGGAAGTCGATTCTCCACCACTTGCAAAACATCTTATTGAGAAATACAGAGAAGTAGTCGAGACGAAACAATCGATAGAAGTAGAGAATACAATTGAAACAGCCGATGGCAACCGCATCGGTGAAACTTCCTTGAATCCGATTTTAACCGAAGATGGGCAATGTACATATGTATTAGCTATTGTTCGTGATATTACCGATCGTTATCTCAAGGAGGAGGAATTAAAACAAATCAAAGAGAACTTAGAACGACAGGAAAAACATCTTTATTCCATTATTGAACATAATGACGATCTTGTTTTTGAGTTAGATTTACAAGGCAAATTTAAAAGTATTAATAACAAAGCAGTGAAGGTTATTGGATATAAGGAGGAAGAATTAGTTGGTCAACGATTCGATCCTCTTATCGTTGAATTTGATTTAGACAAGGCGGTCAACAATTTCAATCAAGCATTAAGTGATAAGAATATGGAATATGAAATATGGGTTTATCACCACACCGGAAAAAAGATTCTTCTTCATGTTAAAAACATTCCGATCGTGGTGGACGGGGTATTAGAGGGAATTTATGGGATTGCAAAGGATATCACCCAAGAAAAAGCAATGGAAAATGAGTTGGAAAGAATAAAAAATGAGTTACAATTAGTATGGGAGAATACAACAGATGCTATCTTTATCATTGCGCAGGATGGTTCAATTGCATCATTAAATCCAACGTTTGAAGCAATGTTTGGTTACTTGGAAGAAGAGATTCGTGATAAGCAGCAGATACCAATTTTTCCTGGTGGTGGGGAAGATCTCCATCACCAATCGATTGTCGAAAAGATTAGACAAGGGCAAGAGGTACTAAATGCAGAAGTACGACGCGTGACAAAATCAAATGAAATTCTTGAAATTTTAGCTTCCTATCGGCCGATTAACAAAGGTAATATTTTAGCAGTTGGTATGTATAAGGATATAACCGAACGCAAAAAGTTTCAAAAAAAGCTGAAAGAAAGTGAACGACGTTATCGTAAATTAGTGGAACTGTCACCAGATGCGGTGATTGTATATGCAAAAGGTAAAATTCGTTATATTAATAACGCGGGTGTAAAATTAGCTGGTTATGCTAGTAAAAAAGATGTGATCGGTCGTTCGATATGGGAATTTGTCACATCCAAGGAACGTGAAAAAATCAAGCAGATAGCTAATATGAGATATGAAAATAGTAATGAAGAAGAGACTGAACCAATTACACAAGAATTTGTTCGGTCAGATGGAACGGTGATTGATACAGAAGTATCGGTTGCTCCAGTGGAATATAATGGGGAAGAAGCATTACAAGTCATTCTCCGTGATATAACGGAGCGCAAAGAATATGAACAGCAATTACAATATTTAGCTTATCATGATCCGTTAACAGGGTTAAAAAATCGTAGATCGTTTACCGAAATATTAGATCAAGCCATCCAACATGCTCAGGAGTCACAGTCCAAACTTGCTGTCATGTATATGGATATGGATAATTTTAAAGGTATTAATGATTCACTTGGTCATGAAGCTGGTGATGAGTTGTTAAAACAATTTGCGGATCGGTTGCGGAAGACGGTGCGTGGGTCAGATATACTTTGTCGTGTTGGAGGGGATGAATTCATCGTATTGCTTAATCATATAGCAGACCAACATGCTGTGGTTGAGGTTGCAGAACGTTTGCATGAGGTGTTACAACAACCGTATCGTTTGATTGAAGAACCATTTCAAGTTACGTCGAGTTTTGGGATTTCACTATTCCCTGAACATGGTACCTCAGCTAAGCGGCTATTACATCACGCAGATATTGCTTTATATGCTGCAAAACAAGACCGAAATAAATATCAGTTTTATCAAACGGGGGAACAATTTTAAGTGGTTGTTCCAGGAAGAGTGTTGTTGCACAGTAGCTCTATACTGTGCAGTAACATTCGGAATTTTGCTTTCTTTTATTCTGATTGAAATAGGTATTATACCATCGCTACGGCAGAATACTCCGCTTTCCATGGACACGGCCTCAGCTAACTTGGTAAAGAAACCCACTTTACCAAGTGGATCTTCGGCTCGTGCTGTTCCCATAGGACAAGGAATGCTACGGCAGCGTTACATCGCACGAAGAAAATTGATTTTTATTTTCGAGGAGTCTACGTATTCTGACTTCGCTGGTATAAGTTTTCTGATTTATAATAGTGTACATCGTTGAAGGCAATATTGTATACAGCGTTATGCTAAAAGCGAATCATTAGCATTAAAGCAATTAAGCCATTTTCTATAAAAATTCATTGTTCACGAATCAGCGAAGGAAATACACGGAGACTCCCGTGGGACTAGTGGCATCGGTGAGACCCCGCAGTGAGGTACGAACGAGGAGGCTCACCAGCCCCCCACAGGAAAGCGGAGTGTATTTCCGCAGCGATATATTAGCACTCATTTTATAAAGGACAGTGGTGGTTGTTGCGTGTAAAATAGCAACTGCACATTAAAAAACAAAGATTGCGAGATCAGCATTTTAATACGGGGGAGAGGAATATGAAGGAAGATTCTAAAGTAACACAAATGAACCGACCGAATACTAGGGCAACATTAAGGCAAGATTTTGCTCATCTTGGACTAAAAGAAGGAGATATTGTTCTAGTCCATACCTCCTTAAGTTCAATGGGATGGGTATGTGGAGGAACAACCGCAGTCATTCAAGCATTAATCGATGTCGTTGGGGAAGGAGGGACCATCGTGATGCCAACTCAAACTGGTGATAATTCAGATCCTTGTGATTGGGGAAATCCACCAATGCCAGAACAATGGTGGCCAATCATTCGCGAACAAATGCCAGCATTTGAACCTGATGTGACGCCATCTAGAGGGATGGGCAAGATTGCTGAAGCTTTCAGAAGTTATCCAGGTGTAAAGCGAAGTAATCATCCAACTTACTCGTTCGCGGCATGGGGGAAGTATGCCGATGCCATAGTATCTGAGCAATCGCTAGAAGCTGGGTTTGGATCATCATCTCCTTTAGCAAAAATGTATGATTTGAATGCAGTGATTTTGTTATTGGGGGTAGGGCATGATAGTAACACATCGTTGCATTTTGCAGAACATGATGTGAAGGGTAAACCTTTGGTGCAAAAGGGTACGGCTCTTTTAGAGAATGGTGAACGAGTGTGGAAAACTTATGAGGAAATCGACTATGATGCTGACTGTTTCGAGGACGTAGGCAAGGATTTTGAAAAAACGCATCATGTAAATCAAGCAACGATTGGGCTTGCCCCAAGTAAGCTAATGAAACAACGAGCGATGATTGACTTCGCACGTGTTTGGTTAAATAACAAACAAGTTAAACAATGAAACTATCTAACTATGTTTCTATTTTTAAATCATTAAGGGGATTATTAAATTGAGAAAAATAGTCGCTATTGGTTTTACTGTTTCGATCGTGATGTATACGTTATTGCATTATTTTACATACATATATCCATCCGAGATAGGCGAATCTATTCTTTCGGTTACTGGTCTATTAGCATTGGTATGTGCAGCGGTTTATTTACCTATTCGTTCGTTTCTCGTACCAATATTTTTATTAGTGGTTGCAACTATCATTCAATTAGTTTCAGGAGGTTCCATCATTCCGTATTTGATGGAAGGGATTTTACAAATGCGAAGCTTAATTGCATTGTTATTCATTGTTCCTGTTATTGGGTGGATCCTACGTGAAGAAGATTATATTGGAGCGATCATGCATGTAGCCCATCGTTTTTTAAATACAAGTAAAAAGTTTTATGTTGGTATCATGTTTGTCAACCAAATCATTGCCTATTTTTTGCTGTTTGGTGCGATTCCGATGATGTATCAATTCGTGAATGATTTCTTGCGTAACAAAACAACAGAAGCATGGGAGTATTTTAAAGGAACCGCTCTGTTACGTTCATTTGCTTTGACAACACTCTGGGTAATTAGTATCCCAAGTTTTGCCTTTGCCGTTGATCAATTGGATGCATCACTTGGTTGGACGATTGTGCAAGGTTTCTTTATTTCACTAGGCGGCATTCTACTGTCGTTACCATTTGAATCCTATCAAGAAAAAAACTATCAAATCAATATTACTAAAGGAATAAAAGAAGAGATTCGAACCCTTATGCAGCAATCAAACGATAGGAAAAAAGTCCATCGACATGTACTAGAATTTTCTTGTCTTTTTGTTACCTTATTCAGTACTATCTTTATTGTACATATCACACTAGGATGGGGCTTATTACTGATCATTCCACCTATTATCATGCTATGGACTAGTGCGTATTTTCTATTGAAAAAACGGACTTACAAATTAGTTGAGCAAATGAAACAATATATCACGAAGGAAGTAAAACATAAATCACAACAATTTAGTCTAATGCTATCGGCGAGTATGCTCATTTATGCTGTCAACCAATCGGGCCTTGGTAATTATTTAGTCGATGGTCTGTTTTATATTGAAAATACGGTGCCATTTGTTAACTTTTTGATGATTTTACCGTTTACAGCGATTCTTTTAGGCTTTTTAGGACTTGGTCCATTAACGGTGATTGTATTGGTAGCGGGGATTTTGCAACATGTGCAGTTGGTTTATCCACCAGAGTTAGTTGTGCTATCGATGACATCCGGCAGTGTGATTGCGGTATTATTATCACCTGTCATATTACCAATCATCGTCTTAAGTGCTTCAAATGGACTAAGTATCTTAAAAAACGGTTTTAAGTTCAATTTACTGTATGCACTAACATTTTATTTGTTTGTTCAAGTTTATCTTCAAGTGGTGTGGTATATCGTTAGTTAACGGTTACTCTTGAATGATAAGAGGTAAAAAACTGTAAAACGGAAGGGTTAATGGCACCAATCTAATTATTAGATTGGTGCCATTACTATTTAGTTCGTCGATTTTTCTTGTTGGATGAAATGTTTTAGTTGGTCGATAATTTGGTCTTTTGTTTGGTCATCATTATATAGTTCGACTCCATAAAACTGTTCTCCAGAAAAATGAGGCTTTTGCCAAATGATTTTTCCTGTTACAATGTTTTCATCCTGGCTGTCTGAATCTTCAGAGTTACCCAATTCAGTTGGCCCATCGGATAGGGTAAAGCGAATTCTGATTTCAACATCATTTCGATCACTTAATAAATCCAAATCAGAAGCAATCCGCAACCCGCTAGGACTAAGGTCATGAATGTTAGCGTCCCCTTCACTACTATCCACTCGTTGTTCATTGATTTTGATGATTTTTATTTCACATGGTATGGGGGTACCGAATTCATAACGAAATGCTTCATCACGCTTATATCTCATCACAAACGCTCCTATTTAAAAATAAAAATTGAAATTTCTTAGTTGTATTATATTATGAAAAAGTCGAATGGAATAGATGTTTTAACATAATGATCGAAATTTGTAAAAAATACGTAACGACATGATTATTTTTTAGTGGAACATTACATTGCCGTGGAAGAGCAATCACTTTCTAAAGTTATGGAACACAGTAAGGTAAGATGGCTCCTTTAAAAAACAAACATTTTTGTAAACGGTTTTAAAATTGTCGGACATACGATGCAATATTATGCTATGATATTAATGCATTCCGTTTGTTTGATGAAGCAATTAATATGAAAAGCTTTAACCATTCGGTGAGATTAACGTAACTATTGACAATCATAGCTATTGGAGGATGATGATAATGAATTTTAATTACCAAACACCACGTTATTTAGTTGTGATCGAACAATTAAAAGAAAAAATAACGAATGGCGAATTAGAACCAGGTGAACGTTTGCCATCAGAAACAGAATTTGCAAAAGAATTACGCGTTTCTCGAAATACGTTAAGAGAGGCGTTACGTATATTAGAAGAAGAGAATATTGTTGTTAGGAAGCATGGTGTTGGAACATTTGTAAATAAAAAGCCCGTATTCTCAGGGGGAATAGAGGAGTTATTTAGTATCACCGAATTTATCGAAAGAAAAGGGAAGACACCAGGAACGGAATTGCTTTTTACTGGGTATGTGGAACCACATGGAGATGACATCGAAGAATTACAACTGACAAAAGATGAGCAAGTGTTGTTAGTGAAAAGGGTGCGAACAGCTGATACGACACCTTTAGTATATTGTATTGATAAAATCCCGGCTAACCTATTATCAAAGGGCTACAAATTAAATGAAGAATCATTTCTCGCTTCCCTTGAAGCGGAAACAGGTATGCCAATTAGTTATGCGAAAGCAAATATTAAAACGATTGGCTATCATGAAGAAATATCGGACATATTGGATTGTGATGAGAATACGCCATTATTAGTATTGCAACAACTTCATTATGACGCAGCTGATCGGCCAATTCTATCATCTATTAACTTCTTTAAGTCCGACCAAATAAGTTTCCATGTTTTAAGAAAAAGAGTGTATTAATTTTGTATTATTAAAAAGTTCCGACTATTTAATATTATGGTAAGCCTTTTAACCGTTCAAATGCTTGATATGAGTGCGTTTTCAAAGGAAAGAGTTATAAGTGATAGAATGCACAACAAAAGAAATATGTCAAAAACTGTTGACTTGTAGGACGTCTCACCTTTATGATATGTAATGTAAGCAATGAAAGGGGATTCAATGAATTGTTTTGTCGTTGGACATCCTACCATTTACTATTTTTCTTCCAAATCACAACAAAATCAATTAATCTTGCAAGCGTTTAAAACAGTTTGGAAGAGTTACTAAATGGTGCAGTTTTTGCTTCATAAATAAATAGAAGGTGAGTGAGTAATATGCATTTGATTTGGGGTATTTTTGGTATTTTCGTCATTTTATCCATTGCATTTATTTTTTCGAAAAACAAGAAATCGATTAAATTAAGAACAATTCTCGGTGGACTGTCATTCCAAATCTTTTTCGCATTTGTTGTTTTAAAGTGGGAAACTGGTAAACAAGCATTAGAATGGGTTACATTCCGAGTGCAAAATATTATTGACTATGCAAATGAAGGTATTGAATTTCTATTTGGTACGTTAGCTAATACTGATGAATGGGGTTCCATTTTTGCTTTTCACGTACTACCAATTATCATATTCTTCTCTGCTTTAATTTCTGTTTTATACTATTTAGGAATTATGCAAATTTTAATTAAATTTATCGGTGGTGGACTATCGAAATTATTAGGTACGAGTAAGACAGAATCGATGTCAGCCGCAGCAAATATTTTTGTTGGACAAACCGAAGCGCCACTAGTTGTTCGTCCTTTCCTATCAAAAATGACTCAATCAGAATTATTTGCTGTTATGACTGGAGGATTGGCGTCTGTTGCTGGTTCCGTTTTAGTAGGTATTTACTTATTAGGTGTTCCATTAGAGTACTTGCTAGCAGCTAGTTTCATGGCTGCACCATCTGGTTTGATTATGGCGAAAATGTTTATGCCTGAAACAGAAGAATCCGAAACTTCCGATGAAATTGAAATTGAAAAAGATACAGAAACAACTAATGTGATCGATGCAGCAGCTAAAGGTGCATCAGATGGTATGTCACTTGCATTGAATGTTGGTGCGATGTTACTTGCGTTTATTGCATTAATCGCTTTAATTAATGGTATTTTAGGAATTTTTGGTGGTTTAACGCTAGAAACAATTCTTGGTTATATCTTTGCACCATTAGCATTTGCAGTGGGTGTGCCATGGGCAGAAGCTGTAACCGCAGGTGGTTTTATTGGACAGAAGCTAGTATTAAATGAATTTGTTGCCTATGCTTCATTTGCTCCAGAAATGGAAAGTTTATCTGACAAAACAAATCTTGTCGTAAGTTTTGCATTATGTGGATTTGCTAACTTAAGTTCAATGGCAATCTTACTAGGTGGACTAGGAGGATTAGCTCCAGACCGTCGTAGTGATATTGCGAAAATGGGACTTCGTGCAGTAGCTGCAGGTGCATTGGCATCCCTACTAAGTGCTGCTGTAGCAGGTATGTTCTTTTAATTAAAAATCACATTGAGAATAGTCTGCACCTTAGCCTGTCGGCGGAGGTGCGGCTATTTTAAATATATTTAGTTTGTAAAAAAAGGATGATGTTCAAATGAGAATGGTAGATTTAATTAGCAAAAAAAGAGATGGACAGGAACTATCCAAACAAGAAATAGATTTCATTATTGAAGGATATACAAATGGTGAGATTCCAGAATACCAAATGTCAGCTTTTGCAATGGCGATCTATTTCCAGGACATGACAACAGATGAGCGTGTTGCTTTGACAAAGGCAATGGTAGAGTCGGGTGATCAAATTGACCTATCCGCGATAGAAGGTATCAAAGTGGACAAACACAGTACTGGTGGAGTCGGTGATACAACGACATTAATTTTAGCACCGCTTGTGGCAGCTGTTGGTGTACCTGTTGCGAAAATGTCTGGACGTGGACTAGGTCACACTGGTGGTACGATTGACAAATTAGAATCAATTGAAGGTTTTGAAGTAGAGATTGATAGTAACCAATTTACGAAACTAGTGAATGAAAATAAAGTGGCAGTTGTCGGTCAAAGTGGAAACCTAACACCTGCTGATAAGAAGTTATATGGTTTACGTGATGTGACTGCAACCGTTAACTCCATTCCGTTAATCGCAAGTTCAATTATGAGCAAGAAAATTGCTTCAGGTTCTGATGCGATTGTGCTTGATGTGAAAACAGGTTCAGGTGCATTTATGAAGGAACTAGACGGAGCGAAAGAATTGGCACAAGCAATGGTGCAAATCGGCAATGGTGCAGGTCGTAATACGATTGCAGTTATTTCAGATATGAATCAGCCATTAGGTTTTGCAATTGGAAATGCTTTAGAGGTTAAAGAAGCAATTGACACCTTAAGAGGAAATGGGCCTGAAGATCTGCAAGAGCTATGTCTTACCCTAGGTAGCCAGATGGTATATTTAGCTGGTGAAGCGAAATCAATTGAAGAGGCAAGACAAAAATTAGAAGATGTGATGCAGTCTGGAAAAGCGATCGAAGTATTTAAGACATTTATCACAGCTCAAGGCGGCGATGCATCTGTTGTAGATGATTCTGCAAAATTACCAACAGCTTCTTACACATTTGAAGTGGAAGCAAAACAAGATGGGTATGTATCAGAAATAATCGCAGATGAAATTGGTATTGCTGCAAGTATTCTAGGTGCAGGACGTACAACAAAAGAGTCGGAAATCGACTTAGCTGTTGGTTTAGTATTAAACAAGAAAGTTGGCGACCAAGTGAAAAAAGGGGAGTCACTCGTTACAATTCACAGTAACACGGAAGATGTTGCAGAAGTAGTTGAGAAGATCTACCAAACTTATAGTATCACGACAGAAACCGTTGAAACAAGACCGTTAATTCATGACATCATCCACCAATAAAACAGGGGCTCATTAATCATAGCCCCCATCTTTTTTCGAAAAAGAGGTTGGACGTCTTACAATTTAATGAAAAATGGTTTATAATGGAAATATAAAAGAAGTCCATTGAAAAGGAGAATGACATATGGGTGAAAACTTCAAACGAACATTTTTAATCGTGATGGATTCTGTTGGCATCGGTGAAGCACCTGATGCAGAACAATTCAATGATAAAGGAGCAGATACTCTTGGCCACATTGCTAATCATATGGGTGGTTTGAAAATGCCAAATATGGGAGCACTTGGCTTAAGTAATATTCGTGAAATTGGTGGGATTGATAAAGCAGATACACCAAAAGCTCATTATACAAAAATGCAAGAAGCGTCTGCTGGTAAAGATACGATGACGGGTCACTGGGAAATTATGGGCCTTCATATTGATACACCATTTCGTACGTTTGAAAAGTTTCCTGATGAATTAATCAACGAGCTAGAGGAACGCACAGGCCGGAAAATCATCGGTAACAAACCCGCTTCTGGAACAGCGATCTTAGACGAATTAGGTGAACAACACATGCAATCAGGTGATTTGATTGTCTATACGTCTGCAGACTCTGTTCTTCAAATCGCAGCTCATGAAGAAGTTGTACCATTGGAAGAACTTTATCGAATTTGTGAAACGGCACGTGAAATTACAAAAGCACCACAATATATGATTGGTAGAGTGATTGCTCGCCCATTTGTTGGTGAGCCAGGTGCATTTGAACGTACACCAAACCGTCATGATTATGCATTAAAACCATTTGGTCGTACGGTTATGAATGAAATGAAAGATGCAGGTTTCGATGTGATTTCGATCGGTAAAATCTCTGACATTTATGATGGAGAAGGTGTAACCAAATCGCTACGAACGGTTTCCAACATGGATGGTATGGATAAGTTACTAGAAACAATGGACATGGATTTTCATGGATTAAGTTTCTTGAATTTAGTTGATTTCGATGCAAAATACGGTCATCGACGCGATCCTCAAGGATATGGGGAAGCACTTGAAGCATTTGATGCGCGACTTCCTGAGGTGTTCGAAAAATTACGTGAAGATGATGTGTTAATCATCACGGCTGATCATGGGAACGATCCAGTTCATCATGGAACAGATCACACAAGAGAGTATGTACCATTGCTTGTACACCATAAAGGAATTGAACAAGGAAATCGTATAGCATTAAGAGATACGTTTGCAGATATTGGTGCAACAGTGGCAGACAATTATAATATTAAACACCCAGATTATGGAACAAGTTTCCTAAACGATATAAAGTAATGGAGGTAGAAAATTATGGATATCAATAAAATAAAACAAGCGTCAACAGTTATTGCAGAACAAATCGAAACACGTCCTACAGTTGGACTTATACTTGGCTCAGGCCTAGGTGTGCTTGCAGATGAAATTGAACAACCTGTAAAAATTAAATATGCAGACATTCCAGGATTCCCTGTTTCAACCGTTGAAGGCCACGCTGGGCAATTAGTGATTGGAAACTTGCAAGGTGTAACAGTTCTTGCGATGCAAGGACGCTTTCATTACTATGAAGGGTATCAACTTGATGAAGTAACATTCCCAGTTCGCGTGATGAAAGACTTAGGGATTGAAACTGTTGTGGTGACAAATGCTGCAGGTAGTGTTAATCGCTCGTTTGAACCAGGTGATTTAATGTTGATTACTGATCATATTAACAATGTTGGATCAAACCCATTAACCGGCCCAAATAATAAGGATTTAGGTGTTCGTTTCCCTGATATGTCAACGGCATACACACCAGCACTACAAGATTTAGCAAGAGACGCTGCCAAAAAGTTTGATATATCGCTAAAAGAAGGCGTATATGTTTGGAATAGCGGTCCAAGTTATGAAACACCAGCAGAAATTCGTATGCTTCAAACAATGGGTGGCGATGCTGTAGGTATGTCGACTGTACCAGAAGTGATCGTTGCAAGACATGCTGACATGGATGTTGTCGGGATTTCATGTATTACCAACATGGCGGCAGGTATACTAGATCAACCATTGTCTCATGATGAAGTGATTGAAACTACAGAACAAGCAAGAGAGAAATTCCTTTTATTCGTGAAAGAAATTGTTGCAAGATTAAACTAAATACAGGTCATACTATGAAGTGAGACTAGACCGTTAAATTCATCTAAAGGAGTGTTTACGAATGGATAACAAAATGATGATAGATGAGGCTGTTAAAGCAAGAGACATGGCTTATGTACCATATTCGAAATTTGCAGTAGGTGCAGCATTACGTACAACAACTGGTGATGTTTATCATGGCTGTAATATTGAAAATGCGGCTTATCCAGTATGTAATTGTGCAGAACGAACAGCGCTATTTAAAGCTTATTCAGAAGGTGTAAAGGATTTTGATTTGTTAGTTGTTGTTGCAGATACAGAGCGCCCTGTTCCACCATGTGGTGCTTGTCGACAAGTAATGTCCGAGTTATGTCCAAGAGATATGAAGGTAATCTTAACAAATTTAAAACATGAGCAGTTCGAAACAACCGTTGAAGAGCTCTTGCCAGGAGCATTCACTCCAGATGATTTAACAAAAGAAGCGTAGACATCCCCAAAATGAAACGGAACTATAACACATAATGAGGTGATCGAATGGATAAAAAATTAGCAAACATGATTGATCATACGGTATTGAAAGCTGATACAACAAAACAACAAGTGCAAGAAGTCTGTGAAGAAGCAATGGAATATGGATTTTTCTCCGTTTGTATTAATCCATCTCGAATCGAGCAAGCGGCAGCATTATTAAAAGATTCGGATGTAAAGGTGTGTACCGTGATTGGCTTCCCACTAGGCGCAACAACAGCTGAAGCAAAGGCATTAGAAACAAAAGATGCCATTAGTAAGGGCGCAGATGAAGTTGATATGGTCATTAATATTGGGAAACTAAAAGATGGCGATTACGACGCTGTTGAACAAGATATTCGCGCCGTTGTAGATGCGGCAGCGGGCAAAGCACTAGTGAAAGTTATCATTGAAACAAGTCTACTTACAGATGATGAAAAAGTGAGAGCTTGTGAATTAGCTGTGAAAGCAGGTACGGATTATGTGAAAACTTCCACTGGTTTCTCAACAGGTGGAGCTACCGTTGAAGATATCGCTCTAATGCGTAAAACAGTTGGACCTGATATTGGAGTGAAGGCTTCTGGTGGTGTTCGTGATAGAGAAACCGCTGATGCGATTGTGGAAGCAGGCGCTTCACGTATTGGTGCAAGTGCAGGTATTGCAATTGTTACTGGCGGTACATCTACTAGTGATTATTAAAGCCTAAAGTTGTGATGGCCTGGAAGGAAATTCCATTTCGTTTCAGGCTATTGCTTTGTTTTGCATAAAAACGTATACTATTATTTTGGTCATTCCACTTGAATGGCGGGTGGGAGAGGGACAATTTTAAAGAAGGAAACAAAATGTTACAGAAACAAATAAATAAACAATTTGGTGTCTATGAAAAAGGCTCTACCATTAAGCAAGAGCTACTAGCAGGTTGTATATCATTCTTTACCATTGTATACATCATTGCCGTCAATTCATCGATTTTAGCTGATACAGGTATACCGATTGAAGCGGCTGTATGGGCGACAATTTTAACCTCTGTTGCAGGTTGCTTGATTATGGGATTTTGGGCAAACGCACCATTAATACTTGTACCAGGTATGGGCGTTAATGTCATGTTTGCTTATACCTTTGTACAATCGATGGGATTAACATGGCAAGAAGCTTTAGCCGTTGTCTTCTTGTCTGGTGTACTTTTTATCATCGTTGCAAGTACGCGTTTGTCGAAAATATTGGCAAAATCGATCCCAAGCTCCTTAAAAGATGCAATTTCTGTAGGCCTAGGTCTATTTTTAGCATTGATTGGTTTGGAAAAAAGTCAAATCATTGTCAAGGGAGAGCACTCCTTAATTGCACTCGGTGATATCGGGAGCCTGGAAGTGATTGCCTTTCTACTGACATTGATTATTGCACTTGTATTATTTTTACGAAATGTACCAGCCAACTTATTAATCACTATTTTTGCTGGGACAATGATTGCATGGATGTTTGGTTTAATTGACATGAGCGGGATTCAAGCATCTGGAATTGGTGTTGGATCTGGCCTGGGTGAATACGGCGAAGTGTTTGCAGCACTGTCATTTGAACGAATTGCGACATTGACTTTTTGGATTGCGACATTTTCTCTTACCATGGTACTAGTGTTTGAAAATATCGGGCTAGTTAGTGGTCAAGTGCAACAAGCGGAGCAACCAGAAAAATACGATTCTGCCTTTCGTGTAACCTCTGTGTCAACGATGTTGAGTAGTGTGTTTGGATCTAGTCCAACGGTATCAACAGTTGAAACGGCAGCAGGAATTACAGCGGGTGGTCGAACAGGGATCACATCGATTGTCACCGGGTTATTATTTTTACTATCGATTTTCTTTATTCCGTTTGTTACAATTATCCCAGGTAGTGCCATTGCACCGATTTTAATTATTATTGGTGGATTAATGTTACAAAATATCAAAAATATTAATCTACAAGACTTGTCTGAAGGATTTCCAGCATTCTTAATTATTATCATGATTCCATTTTCATACAGCATTGCGGATGGGATTGCGTTTGGATTTATTGCTTATCCATTAGCTAAGTTAGTTGTTGGAAAACCAAGTCAAGTGTCACTTCCATTATATATTATTGCAGGTTTATTTTTGGTAAACTTCATATTGCACGGAATTTAATGTAAAAACGCTCTAGTCATGCAACTAGAGCGTTTTTTAGTTATCTATTAAAAGGTTCTTGTTTATTCTATAAAATTGGTGCACAGGTATACTGTTTATCCTTTTTCTGGATTGATCAACCCATTTAGTTGAAATACTCTTTTGTCTTTTGAACAATATTCTAGTAAACTAAATGAATATTTAATTGTTGGGTGATAATATGAAGCAATCTTGGCAAGCATTATGTCTTATTAGTATAGCTGAATTATTTGCATTAAGCCTCTGGTTTAGTGCCTCTGCAATTGCTCCCTCTTTAATTGATAATTGGAACACAACTTTGCGGGTAGAAGCATGGTTATCAGCTGCAGTACCAGCAGGTTTTGTTATTGGAGCATTTACTAGTTCCCTATTGGGTCTTACAGATCATTACAATCCTCGCAAAGTGTTTGCTATTTCTGCACTAGTTGGAGCAAGCATGAATGGTGCGTTGATTGTAGTGGACCATGCTATATTTGGAATTTTATTAAGAGTTTTAACAGGAGTAACGTTAGCAGGTGTCTATCCGCCAGCAGTACAACTTATCGCACAATGGTTCCCTAAACATCGTGGATTGGCGATGGGGACTTTAATCGCAGCGTTAACCATTGGTTCATCATTGCCGCATCTTTCTACTGTTTTATATTCTAGTCTAGATTGGAAAATGGTAATTGGGACCAGTTCGATCTTAGCGGTATTAGCAGCAATCATCATCAATTGGTGGGTAAAAGATTCACCGATCGTTGTTGAAAGAAAGCCGTTTACGATTAGGTTAATTAAAAAGGTAAGTACTAATAGACCAGTTATGTTGGCAAATTATGGATATATCGGTCATATGTGGGAATTGTATGCGATGTGGACATGGTTGCCGATATTTCTAACGGCTAGCGCACATACAAATTCCGAGCCGCTAAATTCATGGGTTATTGGCTTGATTTCTTTTTTAGTGATCGGAATTGCAGGCGGAATTGGATGTGTCGTTGGTGGAGTAGCTGCAGATAAGATTGGTCGATCTCAATTAACCATTGTTTCAATGGGAATAAGTGCAACATGTGCGATTTTGATTGGTTTCACCTATGGTCAAACACTGTGGCTTACAGTTCTTGTATCAATCATTTGGGGAATTTTTATTATTTCAGATTCTGCTCAGTATTCTGCCGCGGTATCAGATTTTGCAGATTCGGAATACGTTGGGACAGCTTTAACCTTTCAAATGTGTATGGGATATCTAATCACTATTTTTTCCATCAATATAATCCCGTTGATACAAAAAGTGGTTGGTTGGGAATGGGCTTTTATTTCTTTAGCGATTGGTCCAATTATAGGGATGATCGCCATGTTGAAATTTAGAATATACGAATTTAATAAGGAAAAGCGTGATTTTTATTCGACATCTATGGATGATTCAGTCGAACGAAAATAAAAAGAGCAAGTGATTGATAAAAGCCGAAAGATTTAGATAAATATGAATTTTGTGTGACACATTTTCTAATTTGCCCGCTTGTGCTAGCTTATCAATTATTAGCAGACTTGAGTGAGTAGTGCTAAATTAGTAGAATCATAACTGGAAAAAGTTCGAAACTGAACTTTTAAAACATTTGAAAAGGGAGAGTGTTATAATGGTTGATTTCTATCCTTCCAGAATCAGTGCAACGCCTTCAATGATGGAAAGAAAGGATCCAGTCATTTATGGCTCCCAACAAGACGGACCACTAAATAGTCAAGATTTAAACTTTTATGAAAAAAATGGTTATTTAATGTTTCCTAAACTATTTTCAGATGAAGAAGTAGATGTTCTACGTAAAGAATTAAATGGTACGATGGATGATCATAAATCCGTTAATCAACCTCATGTTGTACGGGAACAAGGTAGCGATGAAATTCGTTCCATTTTTGATGTCCATCGCAATACGGATTTCTTTCAAAAATTATCTGCACATGAGCGAATCGTAAATGTGGCACAACAATTATTAGGAAGCCAGGTTTACATAAACCAGTCGAGAATTAATTTTAAACCTGGTTTTAAAGGGAAAGAATTTTACTGGCACTCCGACTTTGAAACATGGCATGTAGAAGATGGAATGCCAAGGATGCGTGCAGTTAGTTGTTCGATTATTTTAACCGATAACTATGAATACAATGGACCACTGATGTTAATACCTGGTTCACACAAGCACTATATTCAATGTGCTGCAGGCACACCAGATGCACACTTTGAACAATCATTGAAGAAACAAGAATTTGGTACACCAGATAATGATAGTTTGAAAGGCTTAGTAGATCAAAGTGGGGGAAGAATTGACCGTGCAACAGGTCCAGCTGGCTCTGTTCTATTTTTTGAAAGCAATATTATGCATGGGTCAGCAGGGAATATCTCTCCTTTCCCACGCAGTAATGTATTCTTTGTGTTTAATAGTGTTGAAAACAAATTGCAACAACCATTCTCTGAACTGTCACCTCGTCCCGAATTCTTAGCAAACCGTAAAGACATCAAACCAATCGAACCAATAGCGTTTGATTTAGCTAAGACATTGGTTTAATAAGTTATTCATTTTTAAAATAGATAGAAGATAAGCAATAGCATACCAATCCTATCATGATTGGTATGCTATTTTACTGCTGTTAACCATTATGCATGAAATAATTCAATAAATTGTCTAGCACTTTTAGATAGGTACCGATTCTTTAGCCATATAATAGCTGATTTGGAAACAATATTTTCATCCTCTATCATTAACTTTTTAATCCCATTTAATTGGTGATCTGTTAAAGCAGAAGTAGGAACAATCGATGCCCCTAAACCTTCTCTAACTAATTCTAATAAAATATCAACATCAGGACATTGGCACACGACTTTTGGTTGTAAGTTGTTTTTATGAAACTTGTCTAGGATTACTTCATATTGACCAATCCCACTAAGTCGATGTAATAGCAATAAAGGAAGCTTAACCAGATTAGCCATCGTAATTTTTCCCGTGGAAAAATCTTCTGCCCAACTATTTGGGATCACAACGACATAATTTTCATCGGGCAATGGGACATATTCAAAATCTTTCATTTCTAGTGGTAATCGGACTAGGGCAAGATCAATACTTCTGTTCATCAGTTGATCTGCGAGAAAATAGGAGTCACCCTCCATCAATTCATAGGTGATGTTGGGATATTGCGTTCGAAAGGTTTTTAATCGCTTTGGCATATGGGAAAAACAAGTTTTTACACATCCAATGGAAAGTGTCCCTCTTAATCCATCTCCAGTTTCTTTTACTTCCATCACCGTTTCATCTAAATACTCAAATAGTTTTTCAGCTTTTTCATATAGTAGCAACCCAGGTTCTGTTAACTCCATTTTTTTTCGATTACGTTCAAATAGTGAAACACCTAATTCAGTCTCTAATTCTTTTAAACTAGTACTTAACGGAGGTTGGGCCATATGTAGTTTGTTAGCAGCGCGAGTGATTTGTCCTTCTTTGGCAATCGTATAAAAGTAACGTAATTGTCGAAGATCCATGTTTTATTCTCCTTGTCTAAAATGATATATTATTTCGTATATATTTTTTGTATAGATAACCAATCTAATAGATATTTTTAAAATATGAAAGCGCATGCTATATTTTAAATATAATAATTTTTCAGAAAAAATCAAAGGGGTGATGGATGGTAACTCTAATGGTGAGTAACTAGTCTATCGTAGAAAAAATTCATCTACTATTAGTTTAATGTAAGTTGAAATCGTTTACAACTAGCGCGTTTAAAAAATGACAAGGAGATGGTTAGATGCCAGCAAAAACAGGTCAACAGTATATTGATAATTTGAAAAAAGCAAATAACAATGTGTATATGGATGGGGAACGTGTTGATGATGTAACAGAACATCCCGCATTTAAAAATGCGATTCAGTCAATGGCAAAGTTATATGATCTTCAATATGAAAAACCTGATAAAATGCTTTACACTTCACCGACGACAGGGGAAAAAGTAGGAAAGACATTCATGGTACCGAGAACGGTTGAAGATTTAATTGAACGACGTGAAGCCATTGCGGAATGGCAAAACTTTACGAAAGGATTAATGGGACGCTCTCCAGATTATTTAAATGCAGAAATCATGACAATGGGAGAGGCGGCAGATTTTTATGGTGAAGGTGATCCGATGTTTGCCGAAAATGCAAGAAAATATGCAGAATTCGCTCGTGAAAATGACATCAGTCTCACCCATACATTAATTCACCCACAAGTAAATCGTGCAAAAATCCAAGCGGAGCAAAAAGATGCAAATGTTGCCTTACATGTTGTAGAAAAGAATGATAATGGTGTCGTTGTTGATGGCATTCGCTTATTAGCCACACAGGCAGGTATTACCGATGAAATCCTAGTTTTCCCTTCTACTGTTAAGAAATCAGGGGAACTAGATGATCCATATTCCCTAGCATTTGCAATACCGAACAATACACCAGGCTTGAAATATTTGAGTCGTGAAGCTTTTGATTATGGTAAAAATAAATACGATCACCCATTGAGTTCTTCTTTTGAAGAAGGAGATGCGATTGTTTCATTCGATAATGTATTAGTACCATGGGATCGTGTTTTTGTACTTGAGAATTCTTCCATCTGTAACCGTGCCTTTGGTGAAACAAATGCAGTGGTGCATATGTCTCACCAAGTTATTACAAAGGGAATTGCTAAGACAGAATTTCTATTGGGAGTAACCCTTACATTAATGGATTCAATCGGGATCGACGGTTTCCAACATGTTAAAGATAAGGGAACCGAGATTATGTTAACGCTAGAAAACATGAAGTCACATCTATATCGTGCAGAGCACAATGCCAAAATTGATAAATGGGGTGTGATGACCCCAGACTTTGAAGCGCTGGACGCAGCAAGAAACTGGTTCCCGCGTATTTATCCACGCATGACAGAGATTCTAAGGATTCTAGGTGCTTCTGGTCTGATGGGGATTCCAACATACAACGACTTTGCAAATGAAGATATCGGCCCAATCTTACACCGTGCAATGCAAGGTAAAAATGTTGAAGGGTATGAGCGTGTCCAATTATTCCGCTTAGCATGGGATTTAACCATGAGTGCATTTGGTAGCAGACAAACACACTATGAATATTATTTCTTTGGTGACCCGGTTAAAATGGGGATGGCTTATTTTGATAAGTATGACAAAGAGCCATATAAAGAAGCGGTCCGTGATTTCCTAAAACGTGAAAATATTGTAAAACCTGACTTGGTAAAATCATAAGGAAATGACGTCTGATTAAAACAACAGCATGGAGGGAGAGAGAGACTTGGAAGTCGTTTACTTAAACCATTCTGATGATAAGGTCAATGTAAAACCACATGTGATGGCAGTAGGCTTTTTTGATGGTATTCACAAAGGGCATCAAGCATTACTAAGTCATGCAAAACAACTTGCGAGAGACGCAAATCTATCATTTACAGCCATGACGTTTAGTCCTCATCCAGATGTAGTGCTAAAGGGAGATACAAATCGCAAGTATATTATGCTATTGCAACAGAAGATAAGACGAATGGAAGCGATGGGGGTTGACAAATTATTTGTCATACATTTTGATCGATCGTTTGCATCTCTCCCGCCATCAGAATTTATAACTAAATATATTGTGGATATGAATACGAGACATATTGTGGTTGGATTTGACTTTACGTTTGGTTTCAAGGCGCTTGGAAACACAAATATGCTACGTCGAGAGTCTATCAAACAATCATTTGGATTATCCGTGATTCCTAAGAAAACGTATTTAAAGGATAAAATTAGCTCTACACTGGTGCGTGAATTGATTAGCAAAGGGGAAATGAATTTGATTCCAAGTTACTTGGGGACTAATTATCAAATCCAGGCAACGCTACACGTAACAAAAGCTAACCAATTGATCGTCAAACCTACGGAAGCGTTTCTGCTTCCAAAATCAGGTGCTTATGATGTAGAAATATCTCAACATGATAGAAAAATTAGGGGGATCTATCATTGTTATACGGACAGTGAGGATGAACTAGATCTATCAGCGTCTTTATTAGATATGGATCAAGTTTGTTCAATAGAATTTCTAGCCAGGATCGAAACGACAAGGTCAGTATCTATATAAATAGAAAAAGGGAGGAGAAAGCATGATGGATGATAAACTTTTCCGACAAGCGATGGGGCGCTTTGCAACAGGTGTTACTGTAATAACGACAGAAGTAGGGGAGAACATCCATGGAATGACGGCAAATGCATTTATGTCGATTTCTATGGATCCGAAATTAGTTACTATTTCAATTGATAATAAAGCAACGATGTTAGAGAAAATTAATATCTCAGGTTCTTATGCTGTTAATATTTTGTCGGAACAGCAAAAGGATATTTCCATGCATTTTGCAGGTCAGACTAAGGAAAAGAAGGAAATTGAATTCGGAAGGCTGATGGATGTTCCCGTTATAAAAGATTCACTTGCTTCGGTTGTATGTGATGTTGATCGTACCTATGAGGTTGGTGATCATACATTGTTTATTGGGAAGGTAAGAGAGATCGAAATAAAAGATGGGGATCCATTACTGTTTTACTGTGGTTGTTATGGCACACAGGAAAAAGTCGATTACGCAAGATAACGGGTAGGAACGGCAAAACGTTGGCAACTTTACTTTGACATAATATATAATCTAGTATATTATTTTTTATACTATGACTACTAATATGAATAAAAAACAAAAAGCATACAACTATATGAAAACAAGAATCATTGAAGGGTATTACGCTCCAGGTCAAAGAATTGTAATCAATCAATTAGCGAAGGAGTTGTCAACAAGTGCTATTCCCATTCGGGAAGCTGTCCGCCAATTGGAAGCGGAAGGTTTAATCGAATATAAACAAAATGTAGGCCCGGTCGTAACGCCAATCAATGAAAACGAGTATTTAGATACGTTATCCGTTTTAGCGTTAATGGAAGGATACGCTACAGCGATGAATCATCAAAACATGTCGCAACAGAGTATAGAAACATTAAAAGAAATGAATGAAGACATGAAGAAATCTTTAGAGGAATTTGACTTTAGTGAATTTGGGAGGTTGAACAGGGCATTTCATGATTTAACCTATCAAGGTTGTGAAAACAAATATTTAGTGGATAATATCCGAAAAACTTGGCGTAGGTTAGACTCGATCAGGGTAGCGGGGTCAACGTTTAACCCAAAAAGAGCAAAAGCTTCTATTGAAGAACATGCTGAAATTATTGATTTGTTACAAGATCAATCAAGTTTTGAAAAGATCGAGACTGCTGTTCGAAACCATAAACTAAATACAATCGAAGCGTATCGTTCACAAAAGTCAAAGCCTAATGGGACAACATTTATCTAATCTTCACCATTCTCTTTTTTGAGGGAATGGAGTGACAACATTGTAAACGCTTCCAAATTAAAACGTGATCAAACTGTTTGAAATCATATACGATTTAATATATAATTAAAAATGTAATAATCAGAAAATTGTTACTCCTCAATTGAACGAATAGTGAATATGAAGAAGGAGAGGATCGTGTGACACAACAAGTAGTGGATAAACATGTGCAAATGCAACAACAAGTACAAGACATAAAGTTGTATATTGATGGGGAATTTGTAGAGGCAGAAAGCCAAGCTACTTTCGAAAATATCAGTCCCTTTACAAATGAGAAGATCAATATGGTTGCTTCAGGGAATAAAGCAGATATCGAAAAAGCTGCTAAAGCTGCCAAAAAAGCATTTAAAGGTGAATGGGGAAATTTAAAACTAGATGAAAGATTAGCTTATGTATATAAGATTGCAGATTTAATTGATGAACATATTGAAGAAATTGCTCCACTTGAATCATTTGACACAGGCTTGCCAATTAGCCAAACAAGAAAGATGGTAGCAAGAGCAGCAAATAATTTCCGATTCTATGCAAACATGGTGAAAAGTCATTTATATGGTGAAGCATACCAAGTGGATGATGAATTCATCAATTACACTGTACACAAGCCGGTAGGGATTGCTGGATTGATTACACCATGGAATGCGCCATTTATGCTAGAAACATGGAAAATCGCACCAGCTCTTGCAACAGGTAATACGGTTATTTTAAAACCTGCAGAATGGTCACCATTAACAGCTAACCGTTTGGCAGAAATCATTGATAAAGCAGGCTTACCTGATGGTGTATTTAATGTTGTTCATGGTTTTGGTGAAACTGCTGGGGCTTCCTTAGTTGCGCAACCAGATGTTGAACTGATCTCGTTTACTGGTGAAACGACAACAGGTTCAGAAATTATGAAAAACGGTGCAGATGCATTGAAGCGTTTTTCGATGGAGTTAGGTGGAAAATCACCGATTATCGTATTTGATGATGCAGACTTCGATCGAGCATTGGATGCTTGTACATGGGGAATCTTCTCCTTTAATGGGGAGAGGTGTACTGCCAACTCCCGTTTGTATTTACATGAAAGTATTGCAGATGAATTCATTGAAAAGTTAAAGCAACGTGTCGATAACATTAAAGTTGGTGACCCGCTTGAAGATAATACACAAGTTGGACCACTTATTCACCAGAAGCATTATAATAATGTGAAAAAATACCTAGGTATTGCTGAAGAAGAGGGATGTACATTATATAGTGGACATATTTCTGAAGACTTAAGCCGAGGAAACTATGTAGCACCAACCATCATTTTAAATGCAAACAATGACAAGCGTGTTGTGCAAGAAGAAATTTTTGGTCCTGTTATTGCAGCGATGACATTTAAAGATGAAGCGGAAGTAATTGAACTTGCTAACGATGTGCGCTACGGACTTGCTGGATATGTATGGACGAAAGACATCCAACGTGGTCATCGCGTGGCACAAGCAATTGACGCTGGTATGTTATGGGTAAATTCGCAAAATGTTCGTGACCTACGCACACCATTTGGCGGTTCAAAACATAGTGGCATTGGTCGTGAAGGTGGCTATTATGCCTTTGAATTCTATACAGAACAACAAATTATCCATGTTGCAATAAAAGATCACCATATTCCGCAGTTTGGTAAGTAAGAACGAAACAAGTTAAAGCGTTCAAAAAGCAGGGAAAAAACGCAATGATTTTCTCTTTCACTTCACCGACATCAACTTCGATGCGTGCTTATCCCCCTTTTTGAACCCATATATAAATGGAAAGGGGAATGCGTTATGAGTTTTGATATTATTCGTACAGGTCGGGCCGTCTTACATGTGACAGATTTAGAAAGGTCGAGAGAGTTTTATGATGCACTTGGATTTGTGGTAACGGATTCAGACGAAGAAAGTCTTTATTTACGAGGATTAGAAGAGCATAACCATCACAGCCTTTTACTAAAAAAGAAAGCGGTTCCTGCAATTGAAACGATAAGCTATAGGGTTCGTTCTGATGAAGACCTTGACAAATTAGCAGCTGTTTTTGAGAACGAAGGAACAGAAGTTGTTTGGTTTGAGAAAGGAACTCAAAAAGCGTTAGGACGTTCGTTCCGTATTCAAGATACTTCAGGCCTTCCAGTAGAATATTATGCCGAAATGGATACAGTTGAGCGATTGTTACAACGCTATGACCTATACAAAGGTGCAAAAGTACAGCGCATTGATCATTTTAATTGTATGGTACCTGATGTTGAAAAAGCGTATGACTATTACATTAACAATCTAGGATTCTCATGTTCTGAATATACAGAAGGGGAGGAACAAAGAGTTTGGGCTGCTTGGTTGCACCGTAAACCAGCTGTGCATGATGTAGCATTTATGAATGGTCCAGGACCTCGACTTCATCATATTGGTTTTTGGTTAAAAGATCCAATGAGTTTAATTGATGGTTGTGACTATTTAGCTGCTGCAGGGCTTGCGCCAAGTATTGAGCGTGGACCAGGACGTCACGGACTATCCAATGCCTTTTTCTTATATTTGCGCGATCCAGATGGCCACAGAATTGAATTATATAATGGTGATTACTATACAGGTGATCCAGACTTCAAACCGATTAAATGGGACCTTGATGACCCACTACGTCAAACATTCTGGGGACATGAAGCACCAGATAGCTGGTTTGATGAAGCATCAGAAGTATTGGATGTAAAAACTGGAGAAAAGATTGGATTAAATGAACCAACACTGAAGAAAAGAAAGCCACAATTTGTTATTTAACTAAATGAATAGTCTAGGCTGTTTTCTAAACATTGATGAAAACAGCCTTAGTCTAATATATTATTACAGCTTGATAGGGAGGAAATTGTTGATGACTAACCAGTACGATGAAATCAAACAACGACTACGAGGCTCGATCACACCAGTGATCACTCCATTTAAATCAAATCATGAAGTGGATTATGAAAAACAATCAGAATTGATTGAGTTTCAACTAGCAAATGGAACACACTGTATCTCTGTAACAGGTACTTCAGGTGAACCTAGCTCGTTAACAGTCGAAGAACGAGTAAAGGTAATGGAAAATGCGGTGAAAACAATTGATGGCAGAGTACCATTTGCACCAGGAACTGGTTCTACCAATCATGATGAAGCAATGTATTTAACAAAGAAAGCACAAGAATTGGGTGCGGATGCAGCATTAGTTATTGTTCCATATTATAATAAGCCAAATCAAAATGCATTATATAAACACTTTAAAACGATTGCAGATGCTGTTGATATTCCAATTGTCGTTTATAACATTCCAGGGCGTACTGCTCAAAATCTAGAAGTGGAAACATTAGCACGTTTAAATGAAGATTGTCCAAATATTGTTGGTGTGAAAGAATCCAATAAAGATTTTGAACATGTCAATCGCGTATTGCTTCATTGCGGTAGAGACTTTTTATTATATTCAGGTATTGAATTACTTTGCTATCCAATGCTTGCAATTGGTGGCGCAGGTTCGATTAGTGCAACGGCCAACGTAGAACCTAAGAAAGTAGCAGAAATGCATGACGCTTGGGAAGAAGGAGACGTAGCAAGAGCACAGGAACTTCATTATGACCTTATGCGCTTAAACGATGTGCTTTTTAAAGACACGAATCCTGCACCAGTTAAAGCTGCATTAGGCATGATGGGTAAAATCGAACCAGTATTGCGTTTGCCGATGGACCTACCTTCACAAGAACTACAAAAAGAAATACGTGAAACATTAGTAGATTATGGTTTACTATTACAACATGCCTAATCGTTAAATTAAATAATAGGGAACGCTTTTCATCTAGACCAGTTTGTAACTGGTCTGTTTTTCTAAGAGTAGAAGACAATGACGTTGAAAGAGGTCCGCAATTTAAGCAGACCTTACGTGGTAGATTAGATTGCGGGTTCCGTATCATTCATCTCGAACATAAAGGAGAGATAATCGTGAGCAATGTAACAGTCAAACTTTGTGGAGACCAACTATCCAAAGAAACGACCGCAAATTTAAACGATCGTACCATTGAGCTTGATGGAACTATATATAATGTAGACGAAGTTAGTTTTGATGTGCCTACACAAGGAACGGTTTATGGTGCACTATTAAACTATCAAGGTGTCTATGATCAGTTAGAACCTTCTATGAATGAAGATCCATATAAAGCTCCTCCTAAAGGACCTATTTTATATATTAAACCAGTAAATACATTCAATAGATTTGCTAGTTCGGTGCCAATGCCTGAAGAGGAATCTGTCCTTGAAATGGGAGCAGCATTAGGGATTGTGATAGGAAAAACAACAACAAAAGTAAAAGAAGAATCTGCTTTACAACATGTTGCAGGCTACACCGTTGTCAATGATGTCAGTATTCCGCATGAGAGCGTTTACCGCCCGGCAATTAAACAAAAAGCACGAGATGGTTTTTGTCCAATTGGACCATGGGTTGTTCATCGTGATGAGGTAAAGAATCCGAATCAATTAATAATTCGTACTTATATAAATGGAGAATTAAAACAAGAGAATAGTACTAAAAATCTAATCCGTTCTGTTGAACGTTTAATCGCTGATGTAACAGACTTTATGACACTTTATCAAGGAGATATTTTATTGGTAGGTGTTCCTGAAAATGCACCATTAGCACAAGAAAATGATCAAATCCAAATTGAAATTGAACATGTAGGAACTTTAGAAAATACTCTTGTAAAAGAAAAAGTTACGGTAGGAGGCAGAAAATAATGAAGCATGCACGTGTAGCCTATGATGGTACTATTCATGATGCGATAGAAGCAGCAGGCGGTGTTCAATTGAATGACGGCAGAGTTGTATCAGAATCGGATGTTGTATGGCTCCCTCCAATTGAACCAAAAACAGTTTTTACACTTGGACTAAATTATGCGGATCATGCGAAAGAACTTTCTTTTTCAGCCAAACAAAAAGAGCCACTCGTATTTTTTAAGGGACCAAACACGTTTATTGGCCACCGCAGTCAAACTTATCGACCTAGTGATGTGACTTTTATGCATTATGAATGTGAATTAGCAGTAGTAATTGGGAAAACAGCGCGAAATGTAAAAAAAGAAGATGCATATGATTACGTGCGTGGCTATACTGTAGCCAACGATTATGCTTTGAGGGATTATCTAGAAAATTATTATCGACCAAACCTCCGCGTGAAAAACCGTGATACGTGTACACCAATTGGTCCTTGGTTAGTTGATAAAGAAGACATAGAGGATCCGATGAACCTTGCTTTACGGACTTACGTAAATGGTGAATTAACACAACAAGGTACGACAGCCGACATGATGCTAGGTATTGTGGAATTAATTGAATATTTAAGTGAATTTATGACATTGAATCCAGGAGATGTACTGTTAACTGGTACGCCTAAGGGATCCGTTGATACTAAGGTTGGAGATGAAGTTATAACGGAAGTAGAAGGTGTCGGAAGACTAGTGAACACTATAGTAGGGGAAGAGACATATGTCCAACATGCATAAGGTTGAAGGTTAAGGAGGAGGTTACCGGTGCCACACTTAGTAATCGAATTTACAGATAATATCAAAACAGAATCCAACATTCCAGAATTGTTAAAGAAAGTAAATCAAACCCTTTTAACACACCAGGATATTATCCCAATAGGTGGCTTGCGTTCAAGAGCAATTGCACTACAAGATTATCTTGTTGCCGATGGTTCGGAAGACGATGCGTTTGTCCATGTGACATTAAAATTGGGAAAAGGTCGAACCGAAGAACAAAAGAAGGTAGTATGTGAGGACTTATTTGCAGTGATTAAAGATCATTTTGCAGATCTGTTTGAAAAACGATACTTAGCATTATCGATGGAATTGTATGAATTTACAAACCCGACATATAAACAAAACAATATCCATCATCGTTACAAAGATTAGTAATAAAAATATGACCAAAAAGACTATCTCGAATTTGCAGCCTGTTGACCAGGTGCTATAATAGTATGAAGATTCAAACTATTGGAAGAAGGGGTGAGGTAAGTGGAAACGAATACAGTTACTTCCTATCAATTATACATTAATGGCCAGTGGTGTGGAAAAGATCTCGAACAAGTTAATGTCGTAAATCCAGCGACGGATGATGTTATTGCTACCGTGCCTAAAGGCGGTACCGCGGAAGCAAAACAAGCTGTCGATGCGGCGCACGAAGCATTAGTCGAATGGAGACAAAAAACAGCAGAAGAAAGAAGTAGTTATCTAATTAAATGGCATCAATTGATTGAACAAGAAAAAGAAGAAATTGGCAGGGCCATGACATTAGAGCAAGGAAAGCCATTAAAAGAAGCGATTGGAGAGGTAAACTATGCCAATGGCTTTATTTCATGGTATGCAGAGGAAGGAAAGCGGGTATATGGAGATATTATTCCAGCTTCCCATCAAAATAAACGGATTTTTGTCCAAAAACAACCTGTTGGAGTAGTTGCTGCGATCACTCCATGGAACTTTCCGGCTGCGATGATTACAAGAAAAGTCGGACCTGCATTAGCTGCTGGTTGTACAGTCGTAATAAAGCCTGCTTCCCAAACACCAATTACTGCTATTAAACTAGTCGAATTGGCAGAAAAGGCTGGTATTCCAAAGGGTGTTGTCAATATCGTAACAGGAAGCTCCAGTCAAATCGGAAAAGCGTGGTCGGATGATGCTCGCGTGAGGAAACTAACTTTCACTGGTTCAACGGAAGTTGGAAAACTATTAATGCGTGATGCAGCAGAGACAATGAAGAAAATTTCGCTAGAATTGGGTGGTCATGCTCCTTTTATCGTCATGGACGATGCTGACTTAGATAAAGCGGTTGCAGGGGTAGTAGGATCTAAATTCCGTAATGCGGGTCAAACTTGTATTTGTACGAATCGTGTTTATGTTCATAAATCGATTGAACAGCAATTTGTTGAAAAGTTAACAGATGTTGTTAAAGAGTTGCAATTAGGTGATGGCTTAAGTGACTCTACCGATATTGGTCCACTAATTGACAAAGCAGCGATTGAGAAAGTAGATGAACATGTACAAGATGCTGCCAGCAAAGGTGGAAATGTAACTGTCGGTGGTACTGTTTCTGATGCTAAACAAGGAAATTACTACTATCCTACCGTTGTAGCAGGGGCATCTGATGATATGTTGTGCATGAGTGAAGAAACGTTTGGCCCTCTAGTACCTGTTACGGCTTTTGAGACGGAACAGGAAATGATTGAGCGAGCGAATAATACTCCATTTGGCTTAGCTGCCTATGTATTTACAGAAAATATTGGTCGTGCCATTCGTGTTAGTGAAGGACTAGAGTATGGAATTGTCGGCCTTAATGATGGAGGACCATCCACTCCACAAGCACCATTTGGCGGATTTAAAGAAAGTGGATTAGGCCGTGAAGGTGGCTACTATGGTATTGAAGAATATTTAGAAACCAAATATGTATCGCTAGCATTTTAACTAGAAACAGAAGAGGGAGTTCAAACACTCCCTCTTTTTATACAACATTTTTCATAAACGGTGATGGATTTAAGTGCGTATTAGCTATATTATGCGACATAAATAAGCAACTTCCTAAAATGGTGAGTGCCAATAGATCGCTGCGGAAATACACTACGCTTTCCTGTGGGGGGCTGGTGAGCCTCCTCGTTCGTCCCTCACTGCGGGGTCTCACCGATGCCACTAGTCCCACGGGAGTCTCCGTGTATTTCCTCCGCTACTTGAGTGCATTGTATTTTGTGCAACTTGCTTACTATGTCCAAGTAAGCAAGTTGTCATTTATTAAAAAATGATTTTAAGCCTAAATACACATTGCTAAAGTGTTCCATAACACCTTATAAGCTTTTTGTTCATGGCGGAGAACGCCGCAAAGTGTCTAACACTCACTATTAATCAGAATTGTGTTACCAGCGAAGGCAGAATACGGAGACTCCTATGGGAATAGCGCGAGCCGAAGATCCACTTGGTAAAGTGGTCTTCTTTACCAAGTTAGCTGAGGCCGTGCCCATGGAAAGCGTAGTATTCTGCCGCAGCGATGGTATATCACTTATTTCAATCAGAATAGCAGAGAGACAATTACGAAGGTTATGTCGCATAATATAACTTATATGCAATAAATAGATCTAGAAAAAGTATTTAACCTTCACTTAAAGAGGTGACGTAATGGAATTAGAGCATAATATTTTTAAAGATGTTATGAATGATCAGGGCAGGATTTATTTAGATGATGAGCGAATGATTTTAACATCTACGAAAGTTTTCGGCACACTTCGAAAGGATTTAATGCATTATATTAGTGAAGATCACATGAAAGGTTTTTTGATTCGCTATGGATGGAATTTGGGCAAAGATGATGCTAAAAAATTATTACGTCAAAATGCTGATTCTATGGAAGATCTTTTGAAGCAAGGTCCAACACTGCATATGATGAAGGGCTATACGAATGTGAAACGAACGAAATTCCAAATGGAAACGCACTTAGATGGAACGATTAAGTCGATTCATGTTGAAGGGAAATGGATTGATTCATTTGAAGCTGAAGATCATATGAACCATTTCGGACATTCTTCCTATCCAGTATGTTACACGTTAGTAGGTTATGCTAGTGGGTATTATTCAGAGATTTGCCAACAACCTATTATTTTTAAAGAAGTTGCTTGTAAAGCTACAGGGGCTAGCGATTGTTATTATGTGGGGAAATCATTACGTGAATGGGATGGAGAAATAGAAGATGAAATAAAATATTATGATAATCCAACCATCCTTAATGAACTAGAAAATACATATAAACAGTTATTAGAAGAACGAAATAATTTATCCAAATCTGTATCGATTCATAATCGTTTAACAGATGAATTAATTAACGGAAACAATTTACAATCGATTACAGATATTGTGTTTCAAGAGACACAACTTCCAATTATTATTAAGGATATCAATTTATCCGCCTTGTCTTATTCAGGTTTAAGTGAGGATTCTTTAGAACAATTTGAAACCCAATTACGAGACTGTTTAGAGCATAATAGGCAACAAAATAAGCATTTCTATAAAACGATTCATCTTAAGAATAAACCTTATCACTATTTAACAACACCTATCATGTTGAAGAAAAAATGTTTAGGTTATTGTACTTTTATTTACAGGCATGATGAAACACCATCGAAGGTAGAAAAGATGATCCTAGAAAACGTTGCTACTGTTTGTTCTTTATACTTATTAAATGAGAAGACATCTTTTGAAACGATGGAGAGAATTAAAGGTCACTTGCTAGACCAATTGATTAATGGTGACATTTCATCAAATGAAGAAATTTTCAAACGTGGAAATTACCTTAATGTTAACCTTAATAACGCCTATTATATACTCGCATTGAATTATCATTCACTACCTGATGATCGTGAAGCAGAGTTAATGGTTTATGAAGAGTTAAGAGAGTATATTCGAAATTATTTTAAAAAAAGATCGAATGTTTTAATTGGTGAACGATCTGGTGTGATTGTTTTATTGATTCCAGTTGAGGAAAAAGAAGATAATATCGGTTCATTATCTACTAACCTTTTGAACAACTTGGAGAATTCCTTTGAGAAAATAACGTTTAAGTTAGGTGTCAGTACCTGTGCCGAAAGAATTGAGGAAGCAAATGAGTACTATCAGGAAGCAATAACAGCATTACAAATGACTAATACATCGAAAAAAATCGTATTGTTTCAAGACCTTGGTGTAGTTGGTTTTTTAATTAATAGTAGCAATAGAAAAGCAATAAAACAAAAAGCAAAACACCTGCTTGGAGAATTATATACGAATAAACAGGAACATGCTGAACTAGTAAAGACTTTGTATGTATTTTTGTCGAATGGAGGAAACCTAGAAAAATCAATGGAGGACCTAGCCCTGTCAATGAGTGGATTAAGGTATCGTATTAAACGATTAGAATCGATCCTTAAACAAGAACTAAGAGATCCTTCGGTAAGCTACCAATTACTGTTAACATTACAAGTATTGATGGTAGATGGAGAGCTAAGTATAGAGGAATAGACCCAAGGAAATCAAGGTAAAACTAGGTGTTTGATTAACGGAGGGGAAAATTAAAAAATACTACCAAAAAGAAGTACATAACGCACTAGCGTTTTGTACTTCTTTTTTAATTCAACTCCAAATGGGTATTGTAAAAAGTAACATTTTTTTACAAATGTACATAAATCTTATGGTGCTGTATGGGTTTAAAGTGTAAAAATGAACGTCAATAACCATGTTCGTTTAACTGTCACTTACAATGTTAATTACAATTGGGCTCTGTTAATTCTTTTATATTCAAATGTGCACTTGAATGACGTGGAGAGGAAGCGTTATACTATATTCAAGCATGTATTTGAATGTAGAAGGTGAGAAAATGAATAAGAAAGACACTTGTGAAATTTATTGTTATGACGAAGAAAAGGTTAATCGAATACAAACTGATATGCAGACAGTAGACATTACTAGTGTTTCACAAATGCTAAAAGCTATTGCGGAGGAAAATAGAGCAAAAATCACTTATGCTTTGTGTCTAGAGGAAGAGTTATGTGTCTGTGATATAGCAAATATTGTAGGTGTTACGATTGCAAATGCTTCTCATCACTTACGGACCCTTCATAAACAAGGGGTTGTAAAGTTTAGAAAAGAAGGGAAATTAGCGTTTTATTCGTTAGATGATGATCATATTAAGCAGATCATGATGATGGCTTTAACACATAAGAACGAGGTGAAGGTTGATGTCTAATAGGAATACAAACCTATCCGAAGAGGAAATGAAAACTTACCGTGTCCAGGGGTTCTCTTGTACTAGTTGTGCCTCTACGTTTGAAAAAAATGTAAAAGAATTACCAGGTGTCCAGGATGCTAAAGTGAACTTTGGAGCATCTAAAGTGTCGGTTCAAGGAAAGACTACCATCGAAGAATTAGAAAAAGCTGGAGCCTTTGAAAATTTAAAGGTGAGAGATGAAAAAGAACAAAAAATTGAAACTGAACCGTTCTGGCGACAAAAGGAAACGATAAAGGTATATTTATCAGCACTATTGCTGGTGGTTAGTTGGGGGTTAGCAGCTCAATTAGGTGAAGAAGTTCTATTACCGAAAGTTGGATATGCGGCATCTATTCTAATTGGCGGATATTCACTATTTATTAAAGGTGTTAAAAATCTGAGTAAATTACAATTTGATATGAATACACTTATGACTATTGCGGTTTTAGGTGCTGCGATCATCGGCGAATGGGGCGAAGGGGCGACTGTTGTTATTTTATTTGCTATTAGCGAAGCTTTAGAGCGTTATTCCATGGATAAAGCTCGCCAATCGATCGAATCTTTAATGGATATTGCTCCAAAAGAAGCGTTAATTCGCCGAGGCAATGAAGAAATGATAGTTCACGTGGAAGATATTCAAATTAACGACATCATGATTGTTAAGCCAGGCCAAAAACTTGCAATGGATGGGATGGTTATTAAAGGTACTTCTACACTAAATCAAGCAGCCATTACAGGTGAAAGTGTTCCAGTAACAAAAACGATTGAGGATGAAGTATTTGCAGGAACATTGAATGAAGAAGGGTTAATTGAAGTTAAAGTAACCAAACGAGTAGAAGATACAACATTGTCAAAAATCATTCATTTGGTAGAAGAAGCTCAAGCAGAAAGAGCACCTTCTCAAGCATTTGTCGATAAATTTGCGAAATACTATACACCAGTAATTGTTATTTTGGCTTTTTTAATCGCTGTTATGCCTCCATTATTTGGCGGTGATTGGAGCGAATGGGTATATCAAGGTTTAGCTGTATTGGTGGTTGGCTGTCCATGTGCTTTAGTTGTTTCTACCCCTGTTTCAATTGTTACGGCAATTGGAAATGCAGCTAAAAATGGGGTTTTAATTAAAGGTGGTATTTATTTAGAAGAAACTGGAGCTCTAAAAGCCATTGCTTTTGATAAAACAGGAACATTAACAAAAGGCGTACCAGCTGTGACAGATATTGTAAATTTTAGTGGAAATGAAGATGATTTGTTGTTAATTACAGCAGCCATTGAAAAAGGATCACAGCATCCACTTGCTTCAGCTATTTTGAGAAAAGCAGAAGAAAGTGGATTGAGATATAATGAAGTATCGGTTGAAGATTTTCAATCGATTACAGGTAAAGGGGTAAAAGCAAAAGTAAATAACCAAATCTATTATGTCGGAAGTCCAAAACTTTTTGAGGAATTGCATGAAAACCTTGAAACCGATAGAAGGAAAAAAATTAATGACATGCAAACTCAAGGAAAAACCGTCATGGTGTTAGGAACAGAAAAAGAAATCCTTTCGTTCTTTGCTGTAGCTGACGAGATGAGAGAATCTTCAAAAGATGCCATCGGTAAATTGAACAATATAGGAATTGCAACGGTAATGCTAACAGGTGATAACTACAGGACCGCAGAAGCAATTGGAAAACAAGCTGGTGTTTCAACTATTAAAGCTGATCTACTGCCAGAAGACAAACTAAATCTTATTAAAGAACTTCGTGATAACCATAACAGTGTCGCAATGGTCGGTGATGGTGTAAATGATGCCCCAGCATTAGCGGCATCTACTGTTGGGGTTGCAATGGGTGGTGCTGGTACAGATACTGCACTAGAAACAGCTGATATTGCTTTAATGTCTGATGATATAAGGAAGTTGCCATATACCATCAAATTAAGTCGCAAAACTTTAGCAATCATCAAACAGAACATCACTTTTTCTATAGCTATTAAAGTATTAGCGTTATTATTGGTTATACCTGGTTGGTTAACCTTATGGATTGCGATTTTTGCTGACATGGGAGCGACCTTACTAGTAACCTTGAACGCTCTAAGATTATTAAGAGTAAAAGATAAATAATTCAAAAAGCTGACACTACAATAGGTGTCAGCTTTTTACTCCAGTACAATCGCCGAACGACGCACATTTCAATAGATGAAAAAATTGGAGTTTGGTCACTTCCTTTGATTTAAGCTTGTCGCTGGAAGTGAAGGTCTTACTGCCAGTTATATACAGAGTAAAATATATAATTAAAAATAGAGGTATAAAATACAAGTTTCCCATTGACAGCACACGTAACATCATATATTATTTTATATATAATATAACGTGTGCTTATTTAGGTGCATGTAAAAGGTAATTTTTTTACCTCATAATGTAAGCGATAACAAACAATGTGATGAACTTTAGTTAGAACAGTTAAATTAGCTAAAAGGGGTAGGGGGTGTGATGTACATAGAAAGGCGATTTTTGTTTTGTTTAAAAATCAGAAAATTTCGTTAAATAATGTAAATAGGAGGAGAAAGTGTGAAAAAATTTATAGGTATTCTGTTTATGTCGATGTTGGTATTTGTGCTGTCTGCGTGTGGTTCAGATGACGAAACTGCCCAGGGGGGAGGAAGCTCTGGAGACGAAGCGAGTGGCAAATCTCATAATCTAATTATCTCTCACTTTTTACCAGGAAACCACCCAATCCAAACACAAGTTTTTGATGATATTGGATCAACTTTAGATGAAGAATCGGACGGAAGAATCACAACAGAATTGTATCCATCTAACGCTTTAGGGGATGCAGGTTCCCAATATGATATGGCTGTTACAGGTGAAGCGGATATTGCATTAAGTGTACATGGTTATACACCAGGGCGTTTTCCACTTGTATCTGTATTGGAATTGCCATTTTTAGCAGAAACAGCTGAACATGGTTCCAGGATCATAGCCAATTTGTATGAAGAATTTCCAGAATTTCAAGAAGAACATGATGAAACAGAAGCCCTTTTCTTATTTACAGCTGAACCAGCACAAATTATTAGTAAAGATCACAAAATTGAAACACCTGATGATTTAGACGGATTGCGAGTTCGTACACCATCCCCACTGGGTAACGAGATTTTAGAAGCGTTAGGCGCGGCTCCAGTATCGATGCCAATGGGTGATGTATATGAATCACTTGAAAGAGGCGTTATTGATGCAGCAATGGTTCCACTAGAAACATTATATAATTACAACTTTCATGAAATTGCGAATTATATAACGGTAGGTAACTTTTCAGCAACGCCATTCTTTTCGGTCATGAATAAAGATACGTATAATAGTTTCTCAGATGCTGATCGGGAAGTTCTTGATAGTTTAACAGGAATTGAAACGGCTGCCGAAGCTGGTGCAGTATTTGATGTTGATGGTCAAAAGGGAAAACAACAATCAGAAGAAAATGGTGCAGAATTTATTGAACTTAGTGGTGATCAGCTCGCGGCTTGGCAAGATGCTTTAGATGAGGTTACTCAAGGCTGGATTGATGACATGGAAGCGGAAGGCTATCCAGGCCAAGAAATTTATGACCGTGCTGTCGAACTGAAAGAGGAAGTGCGGGAATAGAAGGGTGTGATAGGATGGAGAAACTGATCGATATGCTTAGTAAAGGGCTACATTATGTAGCCCAATTCGTTTTATTCATCATGGCTATAATTGTTACCGTTGATGTGTTTAGCCGATGGATGTTTAATAAGCCGATCACCGGAACAGTTGATATTACGGAATTGGGATTATCCATGGTCATCTTTTTAAGTTTAGCCTATACCCATGTAAAAAAAGAACATATTACAATTGACTTTATAGTAGAGAAATTCCCTAAAAGAATACAATTGGTGTTTGATAGTATCATTAATCTAGTAATTGCTGTATTAATCGGATTAGTAGCATGGAGTTTATTTGGTAATGCAGAGCGCCTATATGCTTCCGATACGGTCACAGGCGATTTGCGTTTACCAATTTACTTGTTTGCTATTTTAGCAGCAATTAGTATCACTGTATTTGCACTAACCGCATTATTAAGAGCAATAACTGAAGCACAAAAGGTGGTTAAGAATGATGAGTCCTGAAGTCATTGGCGTTGCTGGAATAGTCGTTCTAATTCTAATGTTTTTGATGAAAGTACCAGTAGGAATTGCGATGTTATTAGTCGGTTTAATTGGTACAACGATGATTCGTGGTTGGGATATTGCATTTACACAACTCGGTAGAACTCCTTTTGATACAGCAAGTTCTTACTCCTTAAGTGTCATTCCGTTATTTATTTTAATGGGAATGATTTTGTCCTATACAGGATTGGGGCGAGATTTATATCGGTCGGTGGATAGCTGGATTGGGCACTTACGTGGTGGACTTGCTATGGCCACGATTGGTACAGCAAGTATATTTTCAGCTATTTCAGGATCTTTGAACGCAACGACGGCGACTGTATCGAAAATTACGTTACCTGAAATGGCTAAATACAACTATAAACCAAGTCTGTCAACATCATGTGTTGCTGCTGGTGGAACATTAGGGATACTGATTCCGCCTAGTGTTATTTTAATTTTATATGGAATATTAACAAGAGAGCCGATTGGTGAGTTACTAATTGCTGGGATTTTGCCAGGTATCGTGCAAATGTTATTTTTCATTGTAGCGATCATGATTGTTGTACGACGTGATCCATCATTAGCCCCGGCGCGTTCAGAGAAAGCCAAGTTCATGGAAAGAATTACTTCCCTTAAGACAGTATGGCCTTTCCTTTTGTTATTTTTAATTAGTATTGGTGGTATTTATTTAGGAGTCTTTACCCCGACAGAAGCAGCGGGGGTAGGGGCAATTTTTGCATTAATTATTTCCATTCTCTCGAGAAGGTTGGACTTTGAGAAATTAAAAAAATCTTTTAATGAATCTGTTCGTTTAACTGCATATATTTTCCTAATTTTGATTGGTGCTACCTTGTTTAGTCAATTTTTAACGATAAGCAGAATTCCAGTGAAGCTGACAAGTTTTGTTGGTAATTTAGAATTGAACCAGTACGTGATTTTAATTCTGATTCTTCTTGCATTATTCATTCTAGGCTGTTTTATTGAGGGGCTATCTTTGATTGTACTTGTTTTACCAATTGTTTATCCTGTTATAACAGAATTAGGTTTCAATGGGGTATGGTTTGGTGTCATAATGGTAATGGCAATCAATATTGGCTCCTTAACACCACCATTAGGTATTAGTGTTTACGTGATCAAAGGGGTTGCTCCAGATATTCCTGTTCAAACCATATTTAGAGGAGTAGTACCGATGATTATTGCGATGGTTGCCTGTATTGCATTATTAATTTCATTTCCGCAGATTGTTACGATTTTACCTGATTTAATGGAATAATAGTTCATTCATACTTCCGCGATTCTAACAGTTAATCAATCATCTTGTGTAATGTTTTCTCCACCATTGTTATGGTGTTAGGTATGAAATCTCGCTGTGTGTATGATCGTGTGGTCATGCAAATAGCGAGATTTCTAGTTTGTCCCGGTGCAATCGTAAGTGGTAGTAAACTGCCGCTTTCACTCCGATTGATTCAAGGTCTTGCGGGTCTCTCCTTTGTGGTGCAACACTCAGTGTGGGAAGAGCAAAAACTCCCACAGAGTGAAGTTTCACTTTTAGCCTAATGTAATTTACTGAGAATCGATCAACTGTTAATTATTGTTAGAAAATTCGTGAAATATAAATAATGTTTGTTCTAGAATTACGTTCAGTCGTTTGCTATCCTTTATATAAGCTAGGATAGACTGTAAGGGGGGATAACCTTGAAGACAGTAATGATAAATGATGTGAGTCAGAAGATCGAGACAGAACCTCATGTGATGGCAATTGGTTTTTTTGATGGTATTCATAAAGGTCATCAACAATTATTAGATAAGGCAAGAACAATCGCCAAAAAAAATAAATATCTATTTTCTGCTATGACATTTAGTCCGCATCCAAACGAAGTAATTAAAGGTGATAAAGATCATAAATATCTAATGCCATTACCAGAGAAGATTAAGCGCATGGAAGAAATGGGAGTAGAACAACTATTTGTTGTTAAATTTGATCGTGCATTTGCCTCACTAGATCCGCACGATTTCATCAAGAAATTTATTTTAAATATGAACACACGGCATGTAGTGGTTGGATTTGATTTTACGTTTGGTTTTAAAGCGGCTGGGAATACAACAGTGTTACAACAGGATTCAAACAAGCAAGGCTATGGTTTATCGGTTATACCAAAGAAATCAATTGATAATGAAAAAATAAGCACAACGAAAATAAAGGCTTTAATCCAAGCAGGTCAAGTGGAGCAAGTCTCTTCTTACTTGGGTACTGACTATAAAGTAAGCGCTAGCATTATTCAAGATCATTCAAGTGAAAACTTAAAAGTAATCCCAAATGGAAAGTTTATGTTACCAAGTATTGGTACGTATTATGTGGAGGTAATCCAAGGTAATAAAAGGTTGTATGGGACTTATTATCAGTATTCGAATGTGGGTGATGATAATGTATTAGTACTTGATGGTGTTCATGGGTTTAGTCCACATCATTTTTATGGGGAAGTAGTATTTGTTAGTCAAGTAAAAGTGAAAGAGACGATCTCGATCTAATTATTTGTAAGGAGGAAAACCAATGGATGATAAACTATTTCGTCAAGCAATGGGTCGCTTTGCAACAGGTGTTACTGTTATTACGACAAAAGTAGGAGAAGATGTGCATGGCATGACGGCAAATGCATTTATGTCGATTTCATTAGATCCTAAATTAGTTACCATTTCGATTGATAATAAGGCAGCAATGCTAGACAAAATTAAAAAATCTGGTAAATATGCTGTTAGTTTTTTAGGAAAAGAGCAGCAAAATATTTCGATGCATTTCGCAGGACAAAAGAAAGAAGAGAACCCAATTGATTTTGAATTAATGGATCAAGATATGCCAGTTATTGAAAACGCTTTATCTTCTGTTGTTTGTGATGTCGATCGAACGATAGAGGTAGGAGATCACACGTTATTTATTGGAAAAGTTAAAGATATCCATGTCAGAGAAGGGGAACCATTATTATTCTTTGGTGGAAAATATGGGAGTTATCAAGAGAATCAGTATGTGAAATAGGTTTTATTAAACACATTCCATTGTAAATAGGATGATCGACTCTAACAAGCCTTTGTGCAGACAAAGGCTTGTATTGTTTGTTATAAACAATCTAAAGTTGCGATAGATCAACAAGATTAGGGATTTTATACTCATTTTTGCGGATAGCTTGGGAAGGGAAATCATAAAACAGTTATTTTTGGAGTTTATAGTTAATGTGACATAACAACAATCATGTAGAAAACAGGTAACGAAAAGAAGGTGTAAGAATGAAAGCACAAAAACCACGGTTATGGACAAAGCAATATATACTTATTTTGTCCGTGACATTTTTGTTTTTTGTAACGTTACATATGTTAAATGCAGGCTTTCCAATATATATCATTGAATTAAGTGATCAACCGGCAAAAGGTGGATTAATGACGACTGCATTTATGGTGGCAGCGATTATTTCTAGGCCAATTATAGGCATTCAATTAAATTATATAAATATGAAAAAAACAATGATTATGATGTTATTGATTGTGTTAGTTGCTGTTTTGATTAGTTATGGACGAACGTCTACCACACTATTACTAATCACACGAGTAATCGAAGGAGTAGGGTTTGGGGTTGTGACAACCTTACTTGCTACACTCGCATCATTGAGGATTCCGACAGAACGAACAGGAGAGGGGATTAGCTTCTTTGCAATGGCAACAAGTGTTGGTGCAAGTATAGCACCAATATTGGCGTTAACATTGATTGATACTTTTTCTTTCCAAGTCGTTTTAATCCTTGCAGTATTGATTATTCTATTCATTTTTGTTCTATCTATGCCGTTGATGAATGTGACAAAACCACAAGCAAAAGGCTCATTGAAACAAAGATTATCTAAACGATCGATCGTAAATCAAACATTTGAAAAAAATGTCTTACTACCTAGCTTTCTAGTCTTTCTGCTCTGTTTAACATTCAGTGGTGTATTTAATTTTATTCATGGGCTTGGGGAAGAAATGAAAGTTGGAGCAAGTATTAGTTATTTCTTTTTAGTGTTTACGATCATGATGATCGTTATTCGTCCAATTTCTGGAAAGATTTTCGATCAGTATGACTATAAGGTGATGATTCACAGTTCGACTTTTAGTGGTATCTTAGGACTTGTCTTATTATCGATTGCGTCATCTGTTCATTTGATTGTGTTAGCTGGTATCTTATATGGGATAGCGTATGGTGTCATGCATCCAACTTTACAAGCAATCGCAGTGAGTAAAGTAACTACAAATAAAAAGGGTTTGGCCAATTCCATGATTCTTACCGGCATGGATTTAGGTATGGCAATTGGTTCTCCAAGTTTGGGGTTATTAGCTGGAATGGTTGGTTACAGTTCCATGTATGGTTACACGGCAAGTATTCTGATTGTATTATTTATTGTTTTTCAGTTAAGCAGTTTAAATATAAAACATGGTGCAGAGGTGAAAGTAGATCGTTCAATATAATGTCGTTGTAGAGCGTGATAACATTCAATATGTCAAGATTATGACACTTTAATATGCTGGTGAATTTTTGCAGGGGATTTGACATTAATATCGAAATTTATTAGTACCAAATATGTACGTTTGATAGTTCATGCCTTTAATGATCCCTTACAGATCACCTCACCTGAAGCTTGATATCAATGTTCTTTCCTATTATCTACCATATATACAACAATATAACCTCTTTATTCAAAGAGGATTAGGACTAGTTTGAGATTTTTCAATTTTCGTAAAATATTGACATCATATATTAAATTATATATAATTATTATTAATTCAATTGTTATTTTTTTGCAAGTTTTTGAAAGCGATACCACAATCGTGAGTGCATGACACTTTGTTCTTAGTTGCTTTGGGGCTGGTGGGATCTCATTTACTAAACGAATAAGCTATGATTTTCAAAAAACCTAATGAGAAAGAAAAAATACAAAGGGGTGTATTTATTCATGGTTAGGTGTAGAAGTAAGAAATTGTTCACAATGCTGAATGCGTGTGTACTAGTAATGTTGTTGGGAGCATGCACAGGTAAGTCAAGTGCAAGCGGGACTGAAGAGGATCTCGTATTTTCTCATGCATTTCCTGCCAATCATATTTTTGAGACTAATGTTGTACAACAATTTAAATCAGAGACAGAAGAAGCAACGGACGGGACGGTCATGATTACTTCTTTTCCTGGTAATCAATTAGCTGACACAGATGGACACTATGAAGCAGCAGTCACTGGAATTTCGGATATGGGATTTAGTGTGCATAGTTACACACCTAACCAATTTCCACTTACATCTGTAATGGAACTACCATTTATTAGTGATAAGGCAGTTGATGGATCTAAGATTTTATGGCAATTGTATCAAGAGTTTCCTGCACTACAGGAAGAACATGGGGATGTGGTTCCTTTGTGGTTATCTACCTCTGAAGCCGGCCAACTATTCACGGTGGGAAAACAAGTAAAAACACCAGAAGATTTGCAAGGTATGCAAATACGCTCCCCATCTCAAGAAGCAAATCGATGGTTGGAAGAATTAGGGGCCACGCCAGTATCAATGCCAATGAATGATGTATATGAAGCGTTGGAACGAGGGGTAGTGGATGGGACGGTTGCTCCACCCCACACGTTGTTAGATTATAGTTTGCAAGAAGTCATTGACTATGTAACGGTAGGAAATTTTTATATGACAACTTTCTATGGAGTAATGAGTGAAAGTGCATATGAATCTATGAATCATACTAACCAAAACGCACTTGATCAAATACGAGGAGAGTATATGTCATCGCTGTACGGTGAGGTGGTCGATGAACGTTCAAAAGAAGCGGTGCAAGCAGCGGAAGAAGCAGGTGCAGAGTTCTATGAAATATCAGAAGAAGAATTGGACGTATGGGAGGAAAAAATGGCTCCTGCAACAGAATCTTGGATAGAAGATAAAGAGAGCAAAGGGCTGCCAGGTCAAAAGGTATATGATCGAGCCATAGAACTAAGTAATCAATAATTTAGGGGGGGGAGTCCGATGCGGGTTGTTAGATGGCTTGATACAGGCTTGAATAGCCTTAATTTTCTATTGCACCAAATTTCAAACCTAATCCTTATGTTGATTATGTTTTTGACTACCTTTGATGTGATTGGACGAGCGTTGTTTAATCATTCCATTACAGGTGCTTATGAGTTAACCGAATTAGGATCTGCTATCGTTATATTTTTCACTCTTGCAGTGACGCATAAATATAAAGAACACGTTGCAGTCGGATTTTTAGTTGATAAACTGTCGGCAAAAAAGAAGGCGATGATAGAAGGTTTAGTTGATTTATTTATCTTTGTCTTGATTTTAATTATGAGTTTCCAACTTATTAATGAAGCGATGCGTCTTATGGAAAGGGGTACAACAACAACGGACTTAGGACTACCAATCTATACGTTTATCTTAATTGTCTCAATAGGCTCTTTTATTTTTGCATTTGTAGCACTAGCAAATGGAATTAAATCCATGATAGAGGCGGTGAAAAAGTCATGAGTCCAGAGTTGATAGGCGTTATTGGCATTATCGTTTTGCTTGTATTACTGTTTTTAAAAGTCCCTGTTAGCATTTCGTTGATTTTTGTTGGTACGGCTGGATTTGGGATTATACGGGGATTTGATACAGGCTTAATTCAATTAGGAAACACTCCATTTGGAACAGCGAGTTCTTATTCGCTGAGTGTTATTCCATTATTTATCTTAATGGGGATGATTTTATCCTATAGTGGTCTTGGACAAGATTTATTTAGAATGGTAGATTCGTGGATTGGTCATATTAAAGGTGGACTAGCGCTCACGACAATCGGGACTAGTGCTATCTTTGCATCTATTTCTGGTTCAGTAAATGCGACAACAGCAGCGATGGCTCGTATTACATTGCCAGAAATGAAAAAGTATAATTATAAACCAGCGATTTCTACTGCATCTGTTGCAGCTGGTGGGACATTAGGGATATTAATCCCACCAAGTGTGATTTTAATTCTCTACGGTGTCATGACAATGGAACCGATAGGTGATTTGTTAATTGCTGGTATTATTCCTGGTATTGTTCAAGTTGGACTTTTTATGCTTGTTATCTCTCTATGGGTGCGAAAGGATCCAGATGCGGGTCCCCAAACGGAAAAATCAGATTGGAAAACACGCTTTAAGTCAATCAGTAAGGTGTGGCCATTTGCTATTCTGTTTGTTGTATCTATCGGGGGGATTTATCTTGGAATCTTTACCCCTACAGAGGCGGGGGCAGTCGGAGCATTTGGTGCTTTACTATTAGCCTTGATTACAAGACGTATCGATCTTGATAAATTGAAAAAGGCATTAAGTGAAACAACTAGATTATCAGCAATGATTTTCCTCATTTTAATTGGGGCAGATATTTTCAGTAAATTCTTGGCGATAAGTCGAATACCGATGAATATAACAGCTTTTATTAATGGACTTGATTGGTCACCTATTATAATTATTTCTATGATTTTAGTAGTTTATCTCATATTAGGGATGTTCTTAGAAACCATTGCAATTCTAGCAATGACACTACCTGTGGTGTACCCAATCATTACGCAATTGGGCTTTGATGGCGTATGGTTTGGGGTTATAATGATCATTGTAATGAACATTGGACTTATCACGCCACCATTAGGTTTAAGTGTGTATATCATAAGTGGTGTAATGAAAGAATATGCTGTTGAGAAGATCTTCCGATGGGTTGTTCCAATGCTTGCGGCAATGGTATTTTCAATTGTTTTATTTTTAATTTTTCCGCAGTTCATTACCATACTTCCATCTTTGATGAGAGGGTAGTATATAAATCCTACTTTTTAGTTTGTTTAGAAAGTAGGATTTTTTCTAATCCTGAATGTATTAAAAGGGATACGTTCAGGTAACCACTTTGTTTTGTTTATATAGAATATAGTAGTACAATTAATAGATAGATAATTTGTGAAAATATACTATGACAATATTCAGGTGATAAAAGTGACCAAACCTACAACTAAATCCTGGCTGTTTGTATTGACAATCGGTCTAGGGACTTTACTTAATCCACTGAATTCATCAATGATTTCAGTCGCATTAACAAGGATACAACATGAGTTTCAGCTAACATTTACTGATGTGTCGTGGCTGATCTCTATTTTTTATATTGCTAGTGCCGTCGGTCAACCAGTGATGGGGAAGTTGAGTGACATGTTTGGACCGAAACGATTGTTTTTAACAGGACTTTCATTGGTTGCTTTAACGTCCATTTTAGCTCCTCTTTCACCTAACTATGTAACACTTTTAGGATTCCGTGCGCTTCAAGCAATTGGAAGTTCAACACTATTCCCTAGTGGGATGGCGATGATTCGTAGTAGTATTACAGAAAACCAAGGCAAAGCTTTAAGTACTATTGCCGTATTTTCTTCAACATCTGCTGCCTTTGGACCTTCGATTGCAGGTTTTTTAATTCAATCATGGAATTGGCCTGCTATCTTTGTGATTAATTTACCTTTTATTATCGTGTCCTTTGTTTTATCGATTACGATCTTACCGAATACCGGCAAAAATAAAATTGACCTAACTAGGATTGATTTTGGAGGAATTAGCCTGTTTGTGGTTGGGGTTACAACATTAATCTTATTTTTGTTATCAATTGTGGATCAGGTAAAATGGTGGGCAATCATTGTTGCTATCCTTTCTTTTGTGTGCATGTATGTTTATGAAACTCGACGCCGTGATCCTTTTATCGATTTAAAAGCGTTAAAAAACAATAAAAATGTATCTTTTATTTATCTTCATTTTATGAGTATCAATATCATATTTTACTGTTATTTCTTTGGATTACCAACATTCTTGTTACAGGTTCGTGAATATAGTGAACGAACGACAGGTTTGATTATGCTTGCCATGGCAGGAATGGGAGTATTCGTAACACCGTTCGTTGGCCGGTGGATTGACCGAAGTGGTGCAAAGCTTACGTTGTTAACAGGAGCTATTAGTTTAATGGTGGGGACTGCTTTACTATTAACTGTTCATGACACTACACCATTATGGTGGCTCCTTATTATTATGGCGATCATAGGAATGAGTAATAGTTTTAATAACATTTCTTTACAAATCTCTTTATATAGTCATGTCAATAAAGAAGAAACCGCTTCGGCAGCAGGTTTATATCAAACAAGCCGCTACCTGGGCTCCATTTTTTCTTCTTGTATTTTAGGGATATTATTTAACGACTATTTAGATGTTGCTCATTTACATATGGTTGTAATGATTTGTTTGATTTTTAGTGTCCTAGTCTTATATTTTGCCATTCGCTTACCAGGTAAAAAGTTAGTAACTAGTAAAGCCTGACTATAAAAAAATCCCAACAAGACTATGATGGTCTTGTTGGGATTTTTCTTTAGTTGTCCTTTTGTAACGAGGCTGCAGCTTGTGATACAGCTTCAGTGTCGGAACTTACATATAATGTTCGACTTGGAAAGGCAACCGAGACGCCTTCTTCTTGTAAAATTTCCATAATCGCAAAGTTTATTTCTTCTTTTATGTTTAGATATTCTTCCCATACAGTCGTATTGGTAAAGAAGTATAAGAAAATATCCAAACTGCTATCATTGTATTGATCGAACGTTACGAAAATGGTTTCTGGATGAATGGCATCGTGCTGATTTAATAGTTCTTTTATTCTTTTAATGGTAGTTTGTAGTTTTTGTTTTGGAGTATCATAGGTAACACCTAAATTAAACGTTATTCTACGCTTGCCCATTTCACTCCAGTTCGTAATATTCTCATTGGCTAAGGTGGCATTAGGGACGGTTACAAGTCCTTGATCAAATGTACGAATTTTAGTACTACGGAAGTTAATATCTTCGACAAGACCTTCGACACTAGGGGTTTTGATCCAATCATCAATCGAAAATGGTTTTTCTGTAATAATGATTACACCACCAAATAGGTTACTGATCGCATCTTGGGCAGCAAGTGCAAATGCAAGTCCACCAAGTCCTAGTCCAGCAACAAAACCATTTACATCGTAACCAAATACTTGGGCCACGATACTAAAACTTATCGCGATGATGATAAAGCGGATCGCTTTAGATAAAAATGGTACTAATATCGGATCAATCGAAAGTTTTGTTTCATCATTAAGTTTTGTAAATAAAACGGATGAACTGGATGACAAATTATATAAGCCCCAAGTAAGGATGACAATCACTGATGCTTCTTGGATAAGCTTTTCGAAGAACGGATTCGCTTGATCGATATATGGGAAATAAGCCATGGCGACATATACACCAATAATTAAAAAGATCGATCGAACTGGCTGTTCAAACGCCAAACATACTTTTGAAAAGAATTCGGTTGGTGTCCTTCTACTTAATCCTAAAATCATACGAAATACATATTTGGTAAACAATTTTCGAAACAGTAGGAAGAGTAATAGAATGCCAATTGATATGCCAAGATTTATTAGATTTTCATAAGAAATGATTGTAGTTAACCAGTTTAATACCTCATTCATGATGAATTTCTCCTCTCCATTATCATTCATCCGATTATCATAACATAAAATGACAAAAAGATTGTATGTAAATTTTAGTTGATGTTGATTTTTATCCTACTTGTAACTGAAGTAAGACCCCAACTTCGAACTAGGAGATAAACTGAAGAAGATAGGTAGGTGATGAAAGGAACCCCCACTGATTAAAGTTTATATCCTCATAGCATTAGTAGAGGAGTGGAAACCATGACAAAGAAAAAGCTTGCATTTGTGACTGACAGTACCGCCTTTCTAACCAAAGAAATATGTCACCATCCAGATGTTTTTGTGGTGCCAATTGCTGTTATTGCGCAAGATATATCTTATGAAGATGGAGTAGATTTATCGTCTGAACAGTTGTATAAAATCATTAGGAATGATAAACAAGTACCTAAAACCTCCCAGCCACCACATGGACAGTTTATACAGTTATATGAAAAGTTGCAGAAGGAATATGAGGAAGTAATTGCGGTTCATGTATCTAGCGCCTTAAGCGGAACTTTGGCGAGTTCCATCTATGCAAAAGATCAACTAGGCTTTGATGTAGAGGTGGTGGACTCACGATCTGTTTCTTATGGGCTGACAATCTTATTGGAATATGGAATAAAGATGTCGAAACGTGGGGAAGGAATGAAAGAAATTGCAAATGGTTTACAACAATTAACAAAACAAATAAATCATTTCGTTTTAATAGGAAACTTAGAACAATTGTACAAAGGCGGAAGAATGTCAGGTGCGAGGTTCCTAATAGGAAATTTTCTCCGAATTAAACCAATTCTTACCATTAACAAACAAGGCGAGCTTGTTCTGTATGAGCGGATTCGTTCTGAGAACAAAGCAATGAAAAGAATGATAGATGTATTAAAGCAATCATCATCACCTCATAACATAAAGCAATCATCATCACCTCATAACATAAAGCAAATCGGCATCATGCACGGTAATGCGGAGGCAAAGGCTATACAACTAAAACAACAAGTTTTACAAGAAATTCCCTATCTGGATGTCGTTATTGGAGAAATTAGTTCCTCCATAGCGGTTCATGCTGGTGAAGATACCATTGCAGTCGTTTGGCAAACGGAATAGAAGAGAAAATAAAACATGCGCTATTCGTAGTAGGATAGCGCATGTTTTTTATATGAAATATTTACATGAGATCATAAACAGATTCTTCGAAATAGAGCCAGTGGAAATATTCAATATGTTCGTCCGTCATCATCGCAAGTTCTTGCTCATCAAACTTTTGGTAGCTTAATAAATGTTCTACTTTATAAGTTCTTTCACCTTGGCTCATCATTATTCCTCCTTGATATCCTTCCGTGGAAAGGTTTTGTAATCGCTTTCTTTTTGTTGTCTTTATTATATATCGCATCTTGAGATGAATCAAATATCGTTATGAGATGGATATTGCATGAAATGATTCTTATTTGTTATTTAAGTATTAGAAAGTCTTGTTTGTCGGTAAGGGAAGAGACTTTTCAATGTAACGCGGATAACTTATACTAGATTAGATGTATAAGTTGAAGTTAAGATGTAGGATGCATTCCTATGTCCCGGAGGTGAAAGATATGAATAAGACAATTGGGTTGCTTGCACATGTAGATGCGGGAAAAACGACTTTTTCAGAGCAGTTGTTATATCATACACAAAGTATTGACCACAGAGGTCGTGTTGATCATAAGGATGCCTTTTTAGATAGTCATGAAATTGAAAGGGAACGTGGCATAACGGTATTTGCAGATCAAGCTAAAATGGACTATAACGGGCACACTTATTATTTGATAGATACCCCTGGTCACGTCGATTTTTCTGCCGAAATGGAACGGTCGATTCAAGTAATGGATTATGCCATTGTCATTGTTAGCGCGGTGGAAGGTGTAGAGGGACATACGGAAACAGTGTGGCAGTTATTACAAAAACACCGAATTCCGACCTTTTTCTTTATTAATAAAACCGATCGAATTGGTGCTGATGTTGATCGTGTCATACAGGATATACATACAAATTTGACAAAGAATATCTATGACTTCACAACAGCCTTCCAGCAAGGTGATATGACCAATGAGTTAATTGAATTTATTGCTGAACGGGATGAAATGTTACTTGATTATTATATGGAATCAGGATTTGAACAACAATTATGGCTCAGCACATTAACATCGATGATTAAAAGTCAAGCTGTGTATCCATGTTGGTCTGGGTCGGCATTAAAGGATGAAGGGATTCGCGAGTTTTTTCAAATGATCGACTTGTTAACCGAGACGTCGTTTTCGAATACAGGGGAGTTCTCTGCCCGTGTCTATAAAATTCGCTACGATGAAAACGGGAATCGTCTTACCTTTATGAAAGCTTTACAAGGTAGTATCAAGGTCCGTGATCAATTCCAATACCAGATGGAAGATACTGAGCTTTCCGAGAAGGTCACACAACTACGAATCTTTAATGGTCAAAAATTTGAAACAGTGGATCGAGTTGAAGCTGGAGAACTGTTTGCCGTAAATGGATTGTCTGAATTAAAGATAGGGGATGGAATTGGTTCATTTGGAGAAAGGTCTCTATTTCATATGATCCCGACCTTAAAATCAAAAGTTATTTATGATAGGAAGGCGATTTCTATCAAAGAAATGTGGCAATGTTTTCAAATACTTGATGCAGAAGATCCAGCATTGTTCGCACAATGGGACGAGCATTTACAAGAAATTCATATTCATATTATGGGTGTTGTACAATTAGAGGTGCTACAACGGGTGGTGAAAGAAAGATTTGGTTTTGAAGTTTCCTTTGCCGACCCAAAAATTATATACAAAGAAACAATTGAAACACCTATTACAGGTTACGGCCATTTTGAACCATTAAAACATTATGCAGAGGTTCATTTACGGATAGAGCCTGGAGAAAGAGGGAGTGGTATTTCTTTTTCAAATAAATGTCATGTGCATGATTTGTCGGTTGGTCACCAAAACTTAATACGCCACCATTTATTCGAACGAGATCATCACGGATTGTTAACAGGTTCGCCATTAACCGATGTGAGGGTGACGTTATTAACTGGAAGAGCACATAACAAGCACACATCCGGTGGTGATTTTCGTGAGGCTACATACAGAGCATTGCGTCAAGGATTGGAAAAAACTACAAATATCCTATTAGAGCCATATTATGATTTTAAAATAAAGGTGGATATCGATGTTATGGGAAGGGTTTTATCTGACCTGCAGCAAGCGTCGGCAACCTTTTCACCTCCTGAGATGACGGAGGACAAAGCGACAATTATTGGAAAAGTCCCTGTTGCTACTTTTATGCATTATAGCACGGAATTTGCATCAATTACGAAGGGGAAAGGTATACTGAATCTCATGTACGGTGGTTATGATCATTGTCATAACCAAGAAGAAGTGATCCAACAAATTGGTTATAATAAAGATGCAGATCCAGACTATACGTCCACATCCATCTTTTGTGCGAAAGGAAAAGGGTATAAAGTGCCGTGGGATCAAGTGGAGGATGAGATGCATTGTTTGTAGGTTTTGTTCGAGGTGAAATGGGATAGATTTCAGACTCTATCTTTTGCTAACTATCCTTTTGTGTAGAGCCGTGAACTCAAAGCAAATGTATCCAGTGGACTAACTAAAAGAAAAAGGGTCGCAAAACGCCAAAAATAGACAATGTTCAACAAATTGGTATAGACGACCATATAGGATAATGTTACCATTGAATTAAGCGATTTCAACATGTTTGCGAAGGGAAATGCATGTTTGGATCGTCTATTGATAGCTCTTATTCATGTTTTTAGGTTTCCCTTACATACTATTTAAGGGAGGTGAAGAAATACTAGTAGTACCCCTGCTACAATAACATGGCTAGCACTTATTTTATTTATTACGTATCGAAATTGTATTGATTGGAGGAATGAACTATGATGAAATATCTTCAAAATCTTGGACGCTCATTAATGCTTCCGGTTGCTGTTTTACCAGCTGCTGCGATTTTAATGGGTATTGGTTATTGGATTGACCCTTCTGGTTGGGGTGAAGAAAATGCCGCTGCAGCTTTCCTAATTACCGCTGGTTCATCAATTATTGATAATATTCCTATCTTATTTGCGGTTGGTGTAGCATTAGGGATGGCGAAAGAACGGGATGGTTCGGCAGCGCTGAGTGGTTTGGTTGCCTTTCTAGTGACAACAACATTACTTGATCCAGAATCGGTGGCCATGCTACAAGGGGTAGAAGAGTCAGCTGTAGATCCGGCGTTTGAGAATATCTCTAACGCCTTTGTTGGGATCTTGTCAGGTGCGATTGCTGCAAACATGTATAATCGCTTTAGTCATGTGAAATTACCAGATGCCTTAGCATTCTTTAGTGGTAAGCGATTAGTACCAATCATGTCAGCAGTATCGATGATTTTAACGTCTGTTGTTTTATTTTTTGTATGGCCCGTCGTTTATACTGGTTTAGTTAACTTTGGTACTGCAATTAGTGATTTAGGAGCTACTGGTGCAGGTTTATATGGCTTCTTTAACCGTTTATTAATTCCTACAGGCCTGCACCATGCGTTAAACTCGGTATTTTGGTTTGACGTGGCTGGAATTAATGATATTGGCAACTTCTGGGATGGTAACGGTGAAAAAGGTGTAACAGGTATGTATCAAGCTGGGTTCTTCCCTGTGATGATGTTTGGTTTACCTGCTGCAGGGTTAGCGATGTATCATGCAGCAAAAACGAAAAAGAAAAAACAAGTTGCGTCCTTAATGTTAGCGGCTGGTTTCGCTGCCTTCTTCACAGGGGTTACCGAGCCAATGGAATTCGCATTTATGTTCGTAGCTCCTGCGCTATATGTTGTTCACGCAGCATTAACGGGGATTTCACTCGCGATTGCATCTTTATTTAATTGGACAGCCGGATTTGGATTTAGTGCTGGATTTGTTGACTTTGTTTTGAGTTCAAGACTGCCTTTAGCTAACCAACCATTTATGTTAATTGTTCAAGGTCTCTTCTTCGCAGTGATTTATTATGTGGTATTCCGGTTTATGATTGCGAAGTTTAACATTACCACACCAGGTCGTGAAGAGGATGATAATGAAGCTGAAGCTGTTGAGGAAAATCCTGGAATAGGTAAATTTGAAGTGATGGCTTCAGAAATCTATGAAGGCTTAGGTGGAAAAGAAAATATTGCTACAATTGATAACTGTGTCACACGTTTACGTCTTGAAGTAGAAGATATGGATGCTGTGGATCAAGAGAAAATAAAAGCTACTGGAGTTCCAGGTATCAATGTAGTTGGCAAAAATAGTATCCAGGTTATTGTGGGTACACAAGTACAATTCGTTGCTGATGAAATGGTAAAAATCCATGGTGGCAATAAGTAAGATATGATTGAAAAGATAAGCACACACGCAAACAGGCATGACAACTAGTCATGCCTGTTTGCTATTTGGTTAAATATTGACTAAATACGTTTCGATGAGATTGCATTTCGAACTTTACGTAAGGACTCTTTTCCATGTTCTTTTTGATTCATTAAAACATTTACATACATGGCATCTATTAAACTTAATTGAGCAATCCGTGATTCAAGTGCTTCTGACCGAAACTCTGTTTCTTCTGACACTGTATACAAGGGGATATCAACGTTTTTGCTGAGTGAAGAATTGGCAAAACCAGTGATTCCTATTGTTTTCACCCCGTTATCTTTCGTAACCTCTAGAATTTCTAAAATATCCTTGGTCATTCCTGTATGTGATATCAGTATTGCAACATCTTCACTGGTCATTTGTGAGGCAGCCATTAGTTGCAGGTGGGTATCAGGTTGAGCAAAAACAGGTATCCCTGTTCGAATAAACTTATGATAGGCATCTAAAGCAATAATATTGGAACCTCCGATACCAAAACATTCAATTTTTCTAGCCTTGCAGATGGCATCAACTGCTGATTTTAAGGCATTGTCATCAACAATTTTTAAGGTATCTTCTAATGTTTTTATATTGGAAAAGAAAACTTTTTCGGCAACCGTTTTTTCACTGTCATTCTCAGCAATTCTTTCGTGAATATCTTGCATTGGTTCAACTATTTCGGTTGCAAGTACAATCTTAAGTGCTTGGAATCCCTTGAAGCCTAAACGCTTACAAAATCGAAATACAGTTGAATCTGCAATGCCGATATCATCAGCAACTTGATTGATTGTTCCATGGACAACTTGTTGTGGATTCTCTAATATATAGTCGGCCACTTGCTTTTCCTTATCACTAAATGTAGAGTAGTGCGAACGTATACGTGGTAAACATTGTTGTTTATCTGTAGTAGACATTGTTCTCCCCCCCAACTAATTAAGTTATTACTATGATAAAGGGAAACAGTAAAAAAAGAAATATATTTTTATATAAATTTAAAAAAAGAAAAAAATTTTGCGAAAACGATTGCAATCAAATAATATTTTTTTGTATAATGAGTTCACGAAATAATTTTTTTTGAAAGGGGACCAACATGAAACTATCAATGATAGGTCTAGGGAAAATGGGGATGAATCTTACCCTCAACTTAATGGATCATGGACATGAAGTAGTTGTTTATGATTTAGCATCGGATTCTATACATAAAGCAAAGCAGAAAGGGGCAATAGCTGCTACCTCGCCAAAAGATGTTGTGGCCAAATTAGAATCTCCGCGAGTGATATGGATGATGGTTCCAGCAGGGGAAGCGACTGATCAATTGATTAACGAGATTCAAAGTTTATTAGATCCAGGTGATATTTTAATTGATGGTGGTAATTCCAATTATAAAGACACACTTCGCAGGTCACAAGCGTTACTACAACAAGGGATCCATTTATTGGATGTAGGAACTAGCGGTGGTGTTGATGGCGCAAGAAATGGAGCTAACACAATGATTGGTGGAAATGAAGATGCGTTTAAACAGGTAGAACAACTTTTTTCTGACGCATGTGTTGAAAACGGTTACCTATATACTGGGGAATCAGGAAGTGGTCACTTCTTAAAAATGGTTCATAACGGTATTGAGTATGGTATGATGCAAGCCATTGGGGAAGGGTTCGATATTCTCGAAAAAAGTAACTTTGACTATGATTATGAAAAAGTAGCACGCGTGTGGAATAATGGTTCTGTTATTCGATCATGGTTAATGGAACTAATGGAAGATGCATTTAAACAGGATGGACATTTAGACGAAATAAGAGGGATCATGCATTCATCAGGGGAAGGTAAGTGGACGGTGGAGACTGCTTTAGATCTACAAGCAGCCGCGCCGGTGATAGCCCTATCGCAAATGATGCGCTACCGTTCTTTAGAAACAGATACATTTAGCGGGAAAGTAGTTGCAGCATTAAGAAATCAATTTGGTGGACACGCCGTAGAAAAGAAATAATACATCAGGGGGAAGTTCGATTATGTCAGCAACAATGTTAATTTTAGTAGCAGTAGCAGGAATTTTTGCGTTATTATACTTAGTTATTCAAACAAAATTGCATGCATTTGTTTCATTAATGCTTGTTAGTTTACTAGTTGGTATTGCAGCAGGTATGCCACTAGACAGCGTTATAGAATCGGTTGAAAATGGTATGGGTGGCACATTAGGATTTGTTGCCATTGTCGTCGGGTTAGGTGCAATGTTTGGTAAAATGCTAGAAGTATCTGGTGGTGTAGAACGACTTGCTCAAACACTGTTAAAAAAGTTTGGTGAAGATCGTTCGCAATGGGCACTAGGTATTACCGGTTTCTTTGTAGCAATACCAGTATTCTTTGATGTTGGGTTCATTATTCTAGTCCCATTAGTTTATGGACTGGCAAAGAAAACAGGAAGATCTCTACTATACTATGGTATTCCTTTACTAGCAGGTTTAGCGGTAACACATAGTTATATTCCGCCGACCCCAGGTCCAATTGCCGTGGCAGACTTAATTGGTGCAGATCTTGGTTGGGTAATATTATTTGGTGTCATCGCTGGTATTCCATCTATGATTATTGCAGGTCCATTGTTTGGAAAATATATTGCAAAACGAATTCATGCAACAGTTCCTGATTATATGGATTTTCAAGAAAAAGAGTATGACAAAGAGTTGCCAGGGTTTGGTATGATTATTTCGATTATTTTGGTTCCGTTAGTATTGATTTTAATTAATACGCTTTCAACAGTCATGCTTCCAGAAGAAAATGGTTTTCGAGCATTTACAACATTTATCGGTAACCCGATTGTAGCTTTAACTTTGGCAACGTTGTTAACGTTTACGTTCTTGGGAACAAAGAGAGGGTATTCTAGACAAGACGTTCAAGATATTGCTACAAAAGCATTAGAACCAGCTGGTATCATTATTTTGGTAACAGGTGCTGGTGGTGTGTTTAAACAAGTATTAATCGATTCTGGTGTTGGAGATGTTTTAGGGGAAATGATGGCAGGTTCGCCACTTCCTCCAATTTTGTTAGCATTTTTAATCGCACTTGTAGTCCGGATTGCACAAGGCTCTGCAACCGTATCGATGGTAACGGCAGCGGGATTAATTTCACCTGTGATCTCGATTATGGGGTTAGAGGGACCTGCATTAGGATTAATTGTTATTTCAATCGCTGCTGGTGCAACAGCATTCTCGCACGTTAACGATTCAGGCTTCTGGTTAGTAAACAGATATTTCGGTATTGATGTAAAAGATACACTGAAAACCTGGACAGTAATGGAAACATTAATCGGTTTTACTGGTTTAGCAGTTGCATTAATTTTAGGGTTATTTATTGCATAATGAAAAAATACGGAGAAGCGCTTTTGTGTAAGCGCTTCTTGCTTTTATAAAAGATTCGATTTGTAAGATTGTTACTCTTTATTGCGCATTTGCTATATTATACGACATAGCTGTAATTGACTTCCGTTCATTCCTTATCAGAAAGGTGCTGGATGGCGCTGCAGAAATACACTTAGCTTTTTTTTAGTATTCTGAAGTTTTTTAGTGCTGCTATGTCTGAAGAAACCATATGTTAATTGGTATGTTATAACACAACAATGCAGCAATTTTTTATTGTTGAATTACAAAGTATTACATCTATCATTAATCAGAAAACTTATAACAGTGGAGGCAGAATACGTAGACTCCTATGGGAACAGCACGAGCTGAAGATCCACTTGGTAAAGTGGTTTTCTTTACCAAGTTAGCTGAAGCCGTGCCCATGGAAAGCGTAGTATTCTGCCGGAACGATATATTCGCACTTATTTCAATCAGAATGTAAGAGAGAAAATTGAGATTAGTTATGTCGTATAATATAGCTTATATGCATTTGTCCACAATCTTTTTAGAAAAAGATCATTATAAATAACTTTGGACATTAATCCGATAAACATAATTTTGGAGGTAATTAATATGAAAAACTATTTATTAGGTGTAGATATAGGTACCACAAGTACAAAAGCAGTTTTATTTAATCGAACAGGAAAAGTGCATAGTCAACATGCAGTCGAATATCCATTACATACCCCTGTACCAGGTGCAGCAGAACAAGATGTGAGTGAAATTGTTGATGCTGTGAAAACATCAATACGAGAAGCAATGCGAAAGAGTGAGATAGACAAACAAGAATTATTATTCGTTTCCTTTAGCTCAGCAATGCACAGTTTAATTGCTATGGATGAAAAAAGTCAGCCATTAACAAACAGTATTACATGGGCAGATCAACGAAGTGAACCATATGCTAGACAATTAAAACAATCAGGTGATGGACAACAAATTTATATGCGGACAGGAACACCGATTCATCCCATGTCACCACTGGCCAAAATCATTTGGTTAAAACAGGAGCATCCTACCATCTTTGAACAAGCTACCAAATTTATATCGATAAAAGAGTATGTGTTCAAGCAATTTTTTGATCAGTATATCGTTGATTATTCCATTGCATCGGCAACAGGGCTTTTTAATTTAGAAGGCTTAGAATGGGATCAAGATGCACTGAGTATTGCGGGAATAACAGAAGAGCAACTTTCTACCATTGTACCGACCACGCATCAAGTACAAGGGTTGTCTAATGAATTAGCTGAGGAGTTAGGATTAACTACTGATGTACCATTTATCGTCGGAGCAAATGACGGTGTGTTATCCAATCTTGGTGTGAACGCCATTGATAAAGGTGTGGTGGCACTGACGATTGGAACAAGTGGCGCCATTCGTACGGTAACAGACCGTCCTGTAACAGATCCAAAGGGAAGAATCTTTTGTTATGCTTTAACAGACAAGCATTGGGTGATTGGTGGTCCAGTAAATAATGGTGGCATGGTGCTACGTTGGCTTCGTGATGAATTGTGTCAAGAAGAAGTGGCAGAAGCAAAACGATTAGGTGTTGATCCATACGAAGTTATGACAGAGAAAATGACTAAGGTTCAAGCAGGCTCAGAAGGATTGATATTCCATCCCTACTTAGCCGGAGAACGGGCACCGTTGTGGAATGCAAATGCAAGAGGTTCCTTTTTTGGTTTAGGAATGCATCATAAAAAAGAGCACATGATGCGAGCTGTATTGGAAGGGATTAACCTTAACATTTACACTGTTTTACTCGCGCTTGAAGAAGTTATTGGTATTCCAGAAAAAATTCATGCAACTGGTGGTTTCGCTAAATCAGCAGTTTGGAGACAAATGCTCTCCGATGTATTTAATCAAGAAGTGTCCATTCCAGAAAGTGTGGAAAGTTCTTGTTTAGGTGCCGTTGTGTTAGGACTTTACGCACTAGGTGAAATAGATGATTTAACGGCTGTTTCGGAAATGGTTGGAACAACAGATAGTCATTATCCAAACGGTGAACAGGTAAAAATATATACAGAATTAATTCCTGCATTTATACGATTGAGCCGCTTATATGAAGAAGATTATGACTCGATTGTTCAATTCCAACAAAAATATATGGAAAGCTAGTTATGCATACCTAGTATAAATGTAGATCGTTTCTAAGTGATAAAACCCGATCCTAAACTAATATGGTGGGGAAGTGATTGTTTAAACAAGTGCGTCGTTCTGTTGTTATGGAATTCTTTATTGTTGCTTATTAATTGACAACTATGAAATAATGTGTTATTAAAATTGTTGGTTAGTATTTATAATGCCTACATAAAGAAGAAAGGGGATAGACTATGACCAAGAAACAATTCGAAGCAGAATCGAAGAAACTACTGGAATTGATGGTTAACTCGATTTACTCTCAACGCGAGGTTTTTTTACGAGAATTAATTTCCAATGCAAGTGATGCGATTGATAAGATTTACTACAAAGCATTGACAGATGATCGTCTAACATTCGATAAAGATAATTATTATATTAAAATTGATGCGAATAAAGACAATCGTACATTAACGATTACTGATACTGGGATTGGTATGACAAAAGAAGAGTTAGAAAGCAATCTTGGTACGATTGCTAAAAGTGGTTCACAAGCTTTTAAACATGAAAATGAGATTAAAGATGGGTATGACATTATCGGACAATTTGGTGTTGGTTTTTATGCAGCATTCATGGTAGCGGATGAAGTAACAGTTGTTACGAGATCTGTCGATGGGGATCAAGCTTATAAGTGGCAATCAACTGGTGCGGATGGTTACACGATTGAACCAACAGAAAAAGACATTGTAGGAACTGAAATCACGCTTACCATTAAAGAAAACACAGAAGAGGAATCCTATGACGAATACTTAGATGAAAATAGACTGCAATCGATTGTTAAAAAATATTCTGATTTCATACGCTATCCAATCAAAATGAATGTTACCGTACAAAAGCCAAAAGATGATGATGAAAAAGAATTAGAAGACGTAGTCGAAGAACAAACGATTAATAGTATGGTGCCAATTTGGAAAAAGAACAAAACAGAATTAACAGCAGAGGATTACGAAAATTTCTATACAGAAAAACGGTACGGCTTTGATAAACCATTGACACATCTACATATTAATGTCGATGGGGCAGTTCGCTACAATGCTATTTTATACATCCCAGAGAATATGCCATTTGACTATTATTCTAAGGAGTATGAAAAAGGCCTAGAACTATATTCTAATGGTGTGTTGATCATGGACAAGTGTGCAGATCTGTTGCCAGATTATTTCAGCTTTGTAAAAGGTTTAGTAGATTCAGAAGATTTATCTTTAAATATTTCAAGAGAAATGTTGCAACATAACCGTCAATTGAAGTTAATTGAAAAGAACATTGTCAAAAAAGTAAAAGCCGAACTGAAAAAGCTTTTGAAGAATGATCGTGAAAAATACGAAACATTCTACAATGCATTTGGTAGACAATTAAAATATGGGGTATATAGTGATTTTGGACAGAACAAGGATGTCCTGCAAGATCTATTAATGTTCTATTCCTCTTCAGAGAAGAAACTTGTGACATTAGAAGAATATGTATCACGAATGCCTGAAAATCAGAAATATATTTATTATGCAACAGGTGAATCGAACGAACGGATTGAAAAACTACCACAAACAGAGATGGTACTAGACAAGGGCTATGAAATCTTATATTTCACAGATGAAGTAGATGAGTTTGCGATTCGAATGTTGATGAACTATGACGAGAAGGAATTTAAATCTGTTTCAAGTGGTGACTTAGGCATCGAAGAGGATGACAAGGATAAAGAAGCAAAAGCAGAGGAAAAGGACAACAAAGAATTGTTCGATCACATGAAATCTGTTTTATCAGGAAAAGTAAAAGATGTTCGCGCATCCCAGCGTCTTAAGTCACATCCTGTTTGCCTATCAACCGATGGGGAAGTATCAATTGAGATGGAAAAAATCTTAAATCAAATGCCTGATAATCAAAATATTAAAGCGGACAAGGTACTAGAAATCAATGTCGATCATGAAGTGTTCCAATCATTGAAAGCGAATTTTGATCACGATAAACAAAAAGTGGAGCTATATACACAACTACTGTACAACCAAGCATTACTAATTGAAGGGTTACCAATTACTGATCCAGTTGAGTTTACCAATGATATATGTAAAGTGATGGTGTAACTAGACAAACCCCTTGCAACTATAAAGCGTTGTAAGGGGTTGTTTTTGGGGACAACAAACCCTTGTCATGCTAAATATATGTTATAATAAATGGGGGTATAGTAACACAGCAAGGGGGGGACGAAATGAATTTGGTTTCGATCGATTTTGAAACGGCTAATAGGTATCGATTCAGCCCATGTGCGGTTGGGATCGTTGTTGCAAATGAAACTGGTATTATCGATGAATTTTATAGTTTAATTAATCCGTTAATGGACTTTGATTCTCAAAATATCTATGTTCATGGGATTACGGAAGTGGATGTGGCGGATGCGCCAACATTTGATGAACTGTGGCCGATATTGAATCGCTATCTAGATAAAAATGTGATTGTTGCTCATAATGCAAGTTTTGATATGAGTGTGCTTCGTGCAGCACTTGATCGTTACCTGTTAGCTTATCCAGAAATAGAGTACTTGTGTTCAGTGATGATATCGAAACAAGCGTGGCCAGGACTGATTAATTATAAATTAAATACATTAGCAGCGTTAAAAGGTATTGAATTTTCCCATCATAATGCATTAGAAGACGCGAGAGCTGTTGTGGAATTATTAATCAAAGCTAAGCATGAATTTCGGGTATCTACTATACAGGAGTTAATCCAAAGGTTTAACATAACATCTGGGCAATTATATGAAAAGGGTTACAAAACACCGAAACTGCACATGAAAAAAAGAGTGAAATTGACATAAATAGTAGATGGGAATGTGAAGAACGATGCATTAATCTTACTATAAGTACGTTGGTTTTTACCACAACTTTATCCAAGGAAAGAGAAAATAGACCACCCTTCATAGTGGTCTATTTTTTTATTTAACTTACTTTATTAACCGAAGAGTTTCCCAATTTTTCTAACATATCCTGTGTTATGCTAGTAAGATCATATTTCGGTTGGAATCCCCATTCTTGTTTTGCGGCACTTACGTCAATGTTGTTAGGCCAACTATCGGCGATTGCTTGCCGGACAGGATCGACATCGTATTTCAGTGTGAAATTTGGAATATGAGTTTGAATTGCCCGAGCAAAATCTTCAGGTGCCACACTCATAGCGGTAATGTTAAATGCATTACGATGAATTAACTTGGATCCATCCGCTTCCATTAATTGAATAATCGCATCAATTGCGTCCGGCATATACATCATGTCCATGTATGTCCCTTTATCAATATAGGAAGTATACGATTGATTTTTTATTGCATGATAATAAATGTCAACGGCATAATCTGTCGTTCCACCACCAGGAGGAGTAAGATAGGAAATTAAACCAGGAAAACGAACTCCGCGAGTATCCACGCCAAACTTATTAAAATAATAATCACATAAAAGTTCACCAGCAACCTTGTTCACGCCATACATGGTAGTTGGTCGTTGCAAGGTATCTTGTGGTGTATCTTGCTTTGGTGTATTTGGACCAAATGCACCAATTGAACTCGGTGTGAAAAGTTGTGCGTCTAGTTCTCTAGCAGTTTCTAATCCATTGAGTAGTCCACCCATGTTAATGTCCCAAGCAAGTAATGGTTTTTCCTCGGCTGTAGCGGATAATAAACTTGCTAAGTGCATGATCGTATCAACATTGTACTTTCTTGCGATTTTTAAAAATTTCTGTTTATCCGTAACATCGAGGATTTCAAAGGGACCTGTGCCAAATACATCATTTTCGACTTTACGAATATCTGTTGCAACCACATTGTCTTTTCCATATAACTCTCTTAATTTCATAACCAACTCTGAACCAATTTGACCCAAAGCTCCAGTAACTAATATTTTCTTCATATCAAACATTCCCCACCTTTCGAAGTTAAATAATGTTGAGCTCTTTCCCAATTTTTTCGTAAGTGGCAAGTGCTTGATCAAGCATTTCTTTCGTGTGGGCGGCTGTAGGCATATTTCTCACACGACCTGTTCCTTTTGGTACAGTTGGAAATACGATCGACTTGGCATACACGCCTTCTTCATTCAATCGTTTACTGAATTGTTGGGTTGTTTTTTCATCCCCAATCATACAAGGGGTGATCGGTGTTTCGCTGTTACCAATATCAAACCCTAATGCTTTTAAGCCTTTTTTCAAGTAGTCACCATTATCCCAAAGCTGGGTTTGTAGTTCTGTACTATTCATTAACAAATCAATTGCTTCTGTACTAGCTGCTACATCTGCTGGTGTCAATGAAGTTGAAAATAAAAATGGACGTGATTGCACTTTTAACCAATCAATCAATTGTTGTTTTCCTGCTACATAGCCACCGACAACTCCAATCGCTTTAGAAAGCGTACCGATTTGAAAGTCAACGCGATCTTGCAGGCCAAAATGCTTAACCGTTCCAGCTCCCTTACCTAATACACCGGATCCATGGGCATCATCTACATATGTCATGATGTCAAATTCTTCAGCAATCTCGACGATCTCAGGTAGTTTTGCAATGTCTCCATCCATGGAAAATACACCGTCAGTAATGATCATAATTTTATTGTATTGTTCAGATTCGACCGCTTGTTTTGCTTTTTGTCTTAAGTCATCCATATCTGAGTGGTTAACGCGGATGATTTTAGCTTTAGATAGACGACATCCATCGATAATCGATGCGTGATTTAATTCATCAGAAAGAATGGCGTCATGTTTATCCATGACAGCAGAAATAGCTGCCATATTACAGTTGAAACCAGATTGATAGGCAACAGCAGCTTCGGTTCCTTTAAATGCTGCGATTTTTTCTTCCAATTTCACGTGTAGATCCAATGTGCCGTTAATGGTCCGAACCGCCCCGGCTCCAACGCCATGGGAAGTGATGGCGTCTTTAGCAACTCTTTTTAGGCGCTCATCTGTTGCAAGACCTAAATAATTATTCGATGAAAGATTAATAAGTTCTTTGCCGTTTATTTTAATGATTGGCCCATTAGCACCTTCCACAGGATCAATCTCATTGTAAAGTCCTTGTGATTTTAAATGGTTTAGTTTCTCTGTTAAAAATCCTGTTAGTTTTGAACTTGTCAACCAAAACCCTCCTATAAAAAGTGTTTGTAAAGGATTAGAAAACAATTGTCCTTGTGAGGAGGACATTTTTTCGTTTTCTAATCCTTGTATAGTTACATTATAACAAAAAATGGATAAAAATGTTCATGCCAAATAGACATTTATTAAATAAAAATGAAATGAGCATTATTGTCTGGTAAAAATAATGTCCATTATTGATTGGAATGGCACATTATGACGTAATAAATAGGTGTGTTTTTTGATTAAAAGGATTTAAAAGTGATTAAAACACATTTTTTGATTTTTTAACAAAAATAGTGCACATTATTTAATAAATGTGTTATATTATATATTAACAGAAGATGAAGGAGGGGGATGGATGGAACGAGGAATCGGGATTAGCGGAACAGGAAGAATTGGTCGTCTGCTAATTAGAAAAATTATTTCAGATAAACAAGGGGCTGAAAGTTTAAAAGCAATTAATAGTACGTATCCACCGGAAACAATTGCGCATTTATTAATCTATGATTCTGTCCATGGAAAATGGGATGTGGACATAACGGCAAAAGCAGACGAACTTCATATAAATGGAAATGTCATCAAAGTAACTTGTCACAGAAACCCATCAGACATTCCGTGGAAAAACCTAGGCGTTGATCTAGTTATCGATGCGACGGGCAAATTTAAAGATCGACAAAGCGCCGGTAAGCATATTGAAGCAGGTGCATCGAAGGTTCTAATTACAGCGCCAGGAAAACAATTGGATGCAACAATTGTTATGGGAGTTAACGAGCACTTCTATCAACCAGACCAAGATACCTTTGTATCAGCGGCTTCTTGTACAACGAATTGTGCTGCACCACTTCTTAAAGTTTTAGATGATGCATTTGAAGTGGAAAGAGGTTGGTTAACAACGGTTCACTCTTTTACATCTGATCAAAAACCGTTGGATAATCCGCATAAAGACTTGCGACGAGCACGAGCGAGTACGCAATCGATCATACCAACCACTACAGGTGTTGGGAAAGCGCTAACAGATGTGTTGCCTCACTTAGCACCTCATATGCAAGGGACATCTGTTCGAGTGCCGACTCCAGATGTATCGTTAGTAGATTTAACCGTGCAAGTAGGCGGTACCTACACGATTGAGGATGTACAGGACGCATTCGAGACAGCTGCCGTGAAGGATATGGCTGGCATTGTAGGAATTACGGATAAGGAGTTAGTTTCTTCCGATTATATTGGTTGTGAGAATTCGGCAACGGTTGATGGTCCTTCGACCATGACGATGGGGAATCAGATCAAAGTTCTTGCTTGGTATGACAATGAATGGGCTTACGCCTGCAGAGTTGCAGAGCTTGCAAATTATATGAGAGAAAGGATGTTAACAAATGGCAAAGTTAAACAATCTTCCTAAAATGGGTGCAATTTTATGTCGTGAGTGTGGTAAAGAAATTGAGGCGTTCTCTACTGCGAAGGTTGAGACTTACTACGCTGATGCAGGTCATTGTAATTGCCAGTCAAACAATCAACAACTTGTTAATGAGGAGCGGTGAGGGGAATGCAAACGGTGAAAGCCATTGAAAATAATTTGTTTCACAGAACAGAGGATGAACCTACTGTTTATTACGAGCTATCTGTTTCTAGATTAATGGAAGAAGCAGTCAAGCGAGGGGAAGCAAGACTAACAGAAACAGGTGCGCTACATGCCTATACAGGAGAGTTCACTGGTCGTTCACCAAAGGATAAATATATTGTCAAGGAAGCCTCTGTTGAAAAGCAGGTTGGTTGGGGGGATGTGAATCAATCCATCTCTCCACAACAATTTGATCAACTCTACCAAAAAGCGCTATCTTACATGGAAAAACATGATTTATTTGTATTTGATGGGAAAGCAGGGGCGGATCAAGATCATCAATTATCAGTGAGGATTATTAATGAACTTGCATGGCACAACCTTTTTTCCCGTCAATTATTCATTGAATCAAGTGATAGATCAGAACAGGATCCGGTAGATTTTACCGTTATTTCTTTGCCGGGTCTTAAAGCAGATCCGGTTGAAGATGGAACGAATTCAGAAACATTTATCATCATCTCATTTGAAAAGAAAACGGTATTAATTGGTGGGACAGCATATGCTGGGGAGATTAAGAAGTCTATATTTTCGGTGCTGAACTATTTATTACCACTAGAAAATGTCTTACCAATGCACTGTTCTGCCAATGTGGATGAAAAAGGCGGCAATACGACATTATTTTTTGGACTGTCAGGAACTGGCAAGACGACACTGTCTGCAGATCCAGGTCGCCGATTAATTGGTGATGATGAACATGGTTGGACAGATAAGGGGATTTATAATTTTGAAGGTGGTTGCTATGCCAAATGTATTGGCCTTGATCCAGATAAGGAACCACAAATTTGGAATGCAATCCAATATGGTTCGGTACTAGAAAATGTAGCAATTGATCCAACCACACGTCAATTGGACTTTAATGACAAGCGAGTAACGGAAAATACACGTGCTGCTTATTCATCAGAAAAAATTCCGAATGCTGTCATTCCGGGAACAGCTGATCATCCAGAAGTGATTATCTTTTTAACAGCCGATGCTTTTGGTGTATTGCCACCAATCGCAAAACTTACGAAAGAGCAGGCGATGTACCATTTCTTATCAGGATACACGTCTAAATTAGCGGGAACAGAACGGGGGATTACCGAGCCAACCGCAACTTTTTCCACTTGTTTTGGAGAACCATTTTTGCCGCATCGACCAGATGTCTATGCAGATTTACTTGGGGAAAAAATTGATAAACATCAAGCGCGTGTTTACCTTGTGAATACGGGTTGGACTGGTGGACCGTATGGGATAGGAGAACGAATTAAATTATCCTATACAAGAAAAATGGTATCGGCTGCAATTAATGGAGAATTAGAAAATGCAGAATTTTCTCCGCACCCTGTATTTGGAGTTTTTGTTCCGAGTGAAGTAGAGGGAGTTCCTAGCAAGCTATTAAATCCTAGAAACACATGGAATATTCCAAGTTTATATGATGAAAAAGCACAAGATTTAGCTAGACGTTTTGTGGAGAATTTCGATAGATTTTCCAGTGTATCGAGTGAGATTTGTGCAGCAGGGCCAAAAGTAAAATAGAATGCTGCAGGTGGTTTTAGAAGGCTTATAAAAAAGTGGCATTCACTAGTTTAGTGGATGCCCTTGTTCACTATCTTTATTATTTTCGAAAATTAAAATGCTGGCTTATCAATCCGCGTCGTGATAGAACTTTTATTAGACTTCACTCACCTCGGTCCTACAGGTAGGTAAGTTCGACATTGTTGGTATGTTTGTTGCGCTCTTAGTCGAACATCCTAATCACTGACTCAAGTTTAGAGGAACTTGGACTACAGCTCTCGTCCCTAATGACGGAATCCACTTTTGTAGAAGTGTGTTACCGTGTGTCCCTCAATGGATGAATGTTCAATTAAGACTATAACAGTGTAACAGCATCGAAAGCTCTTTGGTGCGCAAGTGCAGTTTATCCCAAAGGGTTCAACTAACATTAAGTGGGGAAGGTCAATCCCCCCTACTGAGTGAAGTTTCACTTTAGACGTTACTAGCTAGTGCTTTTGTAACTTTTGTTTCTTCTTGCCTTCGATTTAGATTAACGATAGGATGGATTATATGCTTTGTTGGTAATAGACAGGAGGTTCGCCATGATTGAATTTACGAATCGTCAACTAGATATTGTAGAAATCCTTAAAAAGCATGAACCGATCACAGCGGGACAGATTGCAGACATGTTAGGAGTTAGTAAGGCGACAATCCGCTCTGATTTAGCTGTATTAGTGATGACTGGTTATCTAGAAGCAAAACCCAAAGTAGGGTATTTTTTAGGAAAAACGACAAAAAATGAAGGGATTTCGAATCAAACACAGAACATAAAAGTAAAGGATGTTCAAGGTGTGCCTGTAGTAGTGCAAGGAACAACTACAGTACATGATGCAGTGATCTCTTTGTTTTTGGAAAATGTTGGATCACTAATCGTTGTGGATGAAAATAGCTATTTAGAAGGAATTGTTTCGCGTAAAGATTTATTGAAAGTAACACTTGGAAATGCCAATGCAGCCTCCATGCCTGTTAATTTAGTCATGACTCGTCAACCAAATGTGGTGACGATTACACCGGAGGAAACTGTGATCGAGGCAGCGCGTAAAATGATTCATTTTCAGGTGGATAGCTTACCAGTAGTGAACAATTCGAGTGAAGACAATCCACAGACCACACAGCTAGTAGTTGGTAGGATTACGAAAACAAATATGACAAGGCTATTACTAGAAGGTATGACTGAATCGTAGGTAAGGGAGTGACGAAAGTTGAATCATAATCAACGTATGATTTATGTCTGTTCAGACGCAGTAGGTGAAACAGCAGAGGCGGTGGCACGTGCAACCAAACGCCAATTCTCTAGTGAAGAGATCCAAATAAAACGATATGGCCATATTCAAACAGATGAAGAAATACGTCAAATTTTAACTGAAGTAGAAGAAACTGGTGGCATTGTTGCGTATACGTTAGTTCAACCGGAACTACGAGATACAATGAAACAAGAGTCCATTAAGCGTGACCTTCGTGCTGTTGATGTCATGGGACCTATGATGCAAGCGTATATCGATACGTATAATGATGCACCGAAACAAAAACCTGGTTTGAGGCAAGAATTAGATGAGGAATATTTCAAAAGAATTGAAGCGATTGAATTTGCAGTGAAATATGATGATGGTAAAGATGTCCGTGGTCTTATGAAGGCAGAAGTGTTATTGATTGGTGTGTCCAGAACATCAAAAACTCCACTTAGTATCTTTCTGGCCCATAAGGGAATTAAAGTGGCAAATTTACCAATTTTACCCGATACAAATCCTCCTGCAGAGTTATTTCAACCTGCAGAACGTTTAACGATCGGGTTAACCATGAAACCAGAGAATTTATTACAAATTAGAAAAGAAAGACTAAAATCACTTGGATTACCGGATAAAGCAAAATATGCTTCGTTTGAGCAGATAGAAAAAGAATTGGCAACCGCAGAGAAGATTATGGATCGACTGGATTGTCAAGTGATTGATGTGTCAGATAAATCGATTGAAGAAACAGCTGGTATTATTAGGAAATATTTATCAAAATCTTAATTCTAAGGTAGAAACATAAATGGTTAAGGTGAACAAAGTGGGTTTTCGAGGTTAGAAAACCTTTCGATCCCTTAATCTCTTTTAATTTTACAGAATATTCTGTTGAATGGTGGTGAGGAGGAAAGATTATGGAGCGTAGTTTATCAATGGAGATTGTCCGTGTAACAGAAGCGGCAGCGTTAGCTTCTGCTCGTTGGATGGGAAGAGGGAAAAAAGAAGAGGCGGATGATGCAGCTACAACAGCGATGCGTGATGTGCTTGAAACGATCCCGATGAAGGGGAATGTCGTCATTGGCGAAGGAGAGATGGATGAAGCTCCTATGTTATATATAGGTGAAAAATTGGGAACAGGAAATGGTCCGGATGTCGACGTGGCTGTTGATCCGTTAGAAGGTACGTCCATTGTCGCGTCTGGTGGATGGAATGCGTTAGCGGTCATCGCGATTGCGGATAAAGGACATTTACTGCATGCCCCTGATATGTATATGAATAAAATTGCTGTTGGTCCAGACGCTGTTGGGGTGATTGATATTGAAGCGCCGATACAGGTGAACTTAGAGGCTGTAGCAAAAGCTAAAAACAAGGATGTAGAAGACCTCGTTGTTACTGTTTTAAAACGCGATAAGCACATTCCGATTATCGATGAATTAAGAAATGCAGGTGTTCGGATAAAATTAATTGATAATGGTGATGTAGCTGGGGCAATCAACACTGCATTTGATGATACTGGTGTTGATCTGTTACTGGGAGAAGGTGGTGCCCCTGAAGGTGTCTTAGCAGCTGTTGCTTTAAAATGTTTAGGTGGCGAAATACAGGGAAAATTAGCGCCTAAAAAACAAGCTGAAATCGATCGTTGCGAGAGTATGGGATTAGATGTGAAAAAAGTCCTGCAAATGGAAGACCTTGTCTCAGGTGATGATGCTATCTTCGCTGCTACTGGTGTAACAGACGGTGAATTATTAAAAGGAGTTCAATTTAAAGCATCGACAGGTACTACTGAATCATTAGTGATGCGAGCTAAATCAGGTACTGTCCGTTTTATCAACGGGAAGCATAGTTTAAAGAAAAAACCAAATCTAGTAATAGAAAACTGATCGTGTTTATAGACTTTTCATGCTTTTTAACGTTTAAATTGTTATATTATATGCAATAACTTCCACTAGATCGTTATAGATTGGAAATAGACGACGATAGCCGCGGAAAGCCTTTCATTCATCTCTTACAACTGGATGTTTCGTTGTTTTAACCCTCAAAGAAGGATGACAGGCTAAAATCGTCTTTGTCCTACGACGCCTGTGAAACCTTTATTAGGCCGCAGCAAAAAGGGTGATCCGGCGGCTTTTTTTTGCTTCGTTTCATTGTTATACAAGTTATTTTGTATAATATAAATGCACAATACTTGGCAAAAAATAATGAGTGTTAAACGTGTGGGGTTATCTAAACGGCAAACTAATCATGTAACCAATATAGAAAAACAATTCACGCACGAAAAACGGTATTTTACTTTTCCATGTCGCATATACCGATGTTTGTGTAGGGGATGAGTAGGCTTTTAATCCGGTGTGTTGAGCCATGGTCATTGCCCGTTTCATATGCAATGGATCACTTACGATTGTAAATGATTTTAAATTTTCTTCGTTTGCCACCTTATTCGCATGGGTAAGGTTTTCTTCTGTGATGGTTGATTTTGTTTCAATTTTAATAGCCTCTGGGTCCACCTTGTTAGTTATCGCATAATTCCTTGCAACCTCTGCTTCGGCATACATATCTTCTTTGCTTTTGCCACCAGTAAAAATGATGTTGTTAACATAACCATTTTCGTAAAGCCAAATAGCATGATTAATTCGCTCAGCTAAAACGGGAGAGGGTTGATCGCCCCAAACGGCCGCACCAAGTACGATTGCTGCGTCTGTTTTCACCAATTGATTTTTGTTACTGAAATTCCATATTTGAAATGACGCAACAAAAATACAAATAGCCGAGAAAACGGTTAGACTAAGGAGGAATAATTTTAGTTTTTTTGAATTTATCATTTCAATCCACCTTTTGAGTGCAAAGAGTAATTCTTAAGAGATTTGCTTTTCCTCTCTATTGTTTGCTTTTATAGTAGTATATTGACGATAGAGAATGAATCCTAACACAGTACCAAGCGTGTTTAAGAGGATGTCGTCAACATCAAAGGAACGAACGGCTGTAGCTAACTGTATTAATTCAACTACTAATGATAGGGAAAAACCATAAAGGATTACCTTCCAATGTGCTTGTAATTGAAATCGAAGTGGAAGAGCAAACCCTAAAGGCATAAATAAAAGGATGTTACCACCAATATTTTTTAACGGTACCATATAGTAAAAATGAGTAAGGGCCCCATGAATACTTGCAAAAGGTGTGAGGTTCATGTGTTGAAAACCGTTCCCTGTTTGATATGGATAGGTGTAAAATGGAAATGGGAACAAGGTTAGGCAATAGATGAAAATAATAGAAAAATAAAAAGATATTTTAATGAATTCGGTCCTTATGGAGAAATTTTGTTTATAACAGATTATAATGATTCGGTAAACAATCCATGGAATAGCAAAGAGGATTATCGATTCGTATTCTATCAAGGGAAATCCTCGCTTTCTGCTCGGCGTTTTTCTTTATCTTTCATCATAACATAATTAAAACTTAAAAAACTTTCAACATAACATAATTAAAACTTAAAAACTTTGATGATACCTAAGCAACTTTTTCCTTGTTACAATGAACACATTGCGTTTGTTAGATGGAGGTGTAATTAATGAAGGGAAATATAAGATTACGGGCGTTCGAACAGGAAGATATATCATCTCTGCATCACTGGTTTAATGATCAAGAGTCAATGATTATGGCTGGAAGAGTTCCGATGTCTTATGAAGAAACGGAAGAGTTTGTGTTAACTATCAAAAAAGAAGGGGCTATCGTGTTAGCGATCGAACACGATCAACAGGGTCTAGTGGGGTGGATTCATCTTTCGAATAGGTCGATGGAACATGGTAGAGCAGAAATTGGGTTGTTGCTGGATCCGCACTATCGGGGGCAAGGTTATGGGAAAGAAGCGATGGATGCTATGCTAGACATTGGATTTAATCAACTTCGTTTACACAAGATCTTTTTAACGACACGAGGCATTAATCAAAGAGCGAAACGATTATATGAAAAACTTGGTTTTGTGGTAGAAGGTACATTGCGTCAACATTGTTACGTGAACGGAAACTATTATGATACTTACTTCATGGGGATATTAGCTGATGAATGGCGTGGAAATGATAAAAGCGAATGAATTCTTTCTTGTCTAGTGATTGTTAGTGTTCCTAATAACAGTCGGAAAGATATTCGAAAGTACGGAAAGTGACAAAAATTCTAATCTGACAAAGCTGAGGATTCTGAAAGACGGAAATAATAGTCGAAAGTTACTAAATGTGCAAAACGTCAGCTGAATTTTTAAATGTGGGCTTTGAGTATTGTCTCAAAGCCCCTTGGTAACGTAATCTACATTGATTGTTGTTTTAGTTTCTGTTGTTTATGCAAGGTATGTTGTTTACCCCATTCGTGCATTGCTTCTAAAATGGGTTGCAAACTTCTTCCGTATTCTGTGATTGAATATTCTACTTTTGGGGGGACTTGAGGATAGACAACTCGTTCGATGATATCTTCTTCCTCTAATTCACGTAAATGCTTGGTTAGCATCTTTTGTGTAATACCAGGTACATTTCGTTTTAATTCACTAAAACGCTGGGTGCCATCTCTTAGTAAATATAATAAAATGATTGGTTTCCATTTTCCTACTAAAATACTTAGCGCATCTTCAACTCGGCATAATTCTGGCTCGAATTTCATGTTCAACCTCCAATGGTATCTTTTTGTATACTATATTACTTTAAAGTGCGTACTTAAAAATATATTCTATATCGTTCATAATAACATTATTAAGTTCTTTTTAGAAGATAAATAAGGAAAAGTGTTCGTCAATTGAGAAAGGTGATGCAATTAATGGAAAAATATGGGATTGATCGAAATAAAGGACTGGAGTTTGGGATTTATACATTGGGTGATCACTTACCTGATCCGGTGACAGGAGAACGGATTTCCGCAGAACAACGGATTCATGAGATAATTGAATATGCCAAATTAGCGGATCAAGCTGGGATAGACTTTTTTAGTGTTGGGGAAAGTCACCAAGAATATTTCGCAACACAAGCACATGCTGTTGTGTTAGCAGCAATCGCTCAAGCGACGGAAAAAATAAAAGTTGCGAGCTCTTCCACCATTATTAGCACTTCAGATCCTGTTCGTGTTTATGAAAATTTTGCAACACTCGATTTGATTTCAAAAGGACGTGCAGAATTGATTTCAGGTCGAGCTTCAAGAGTCGGGTTGTTTGATTTATTAGGTTATAATATAAGAGATTATGAAGAGTTGTTCGAGGAAAAGTTTGACTTATTGCGAAAGATTAATGAAGAAGAAGTCGTCAACTGGAGTGGAGAATTTCGCGCACCGCTTAAAAATGCCAAAGTCATTCCGCGTCCACAAAATGGGTCTTTACCGATTTGGCGTGCTGTTGGAGGTTCGCCTGCAAGTGCGGTTCGAGCCGGTTATGCTGGTGTGCCGATGTTTATGGCGCATTTAGGTGGACCGGTCAGCATTTTTAAACGAACTATCGATGCATATCGTGAAGCGGCAGAACGTGGTGGGTTTGACCCGGCTGAATTACCTGTAGCTACAGCGGGATTTTTCTACGCTGCCGAGACTTCTCAACAAGCACTGCGTGATATGTACCCACATATTAATGAAGGGATGAAGAAGACAAATGGGCAGGGATTTCCGAAGCAACACTTTGCACAGGGCGTCGATCCGCACAATGTAATGAATATTGGGAGTCCACAAGAAATCATCGAAAAAATTCTCTATCAACATGAAGTGTTTGGTCATCAACGCTATATTGCGCAAATAGACTTTGGTGGTATGCCATTTGATCGTTTAATGAAAAATATTGAAATAATAGGTGAACAAATTTTACCGGCAATCAAGAAACATACTGCGAAGAAATAGGGGGATTGAATATGAAAATTGTTGCTTTATCAGGTTCAAACGTTGGTTCCAAAACAAGGACAGCGATGAATTACACGGTTCACATTATAAATGAAAAGTATCCGAATAGTGAAGTGACGTTAATAGACTTAGCGGAGTATAACGTTCAGTTTAGCGATGGACGTAATTATCTAGAATATGAAGGTGACACGGGTTTTGTAACAAAAACGATTATGGAAGCAGATGCAATCATTATTGGGACACCTGTTTTTCAAGCGTCGATTCCAGCCACATTGAAGAATATTTTTGATCTGCTGCCAGTCAATGCCTTTCGCGAAAAAGTTGTTAGCATGTTAGTGACTGCAGGTTCGTCTAAACATTATTTAATCGCTGAGCAACAATTAAAACCAATTTTAGCTTATATGAAAGCACAAATTGTTCAAACATATGTATTTATAGAAGAAAGTGATTTCTATCGAAAAGAAATTACGAATGAAGATGTATTGTTTCGAATTGAGCGTTTAGTGGAAGATACAGTTGTCTTAACGGAGACGTTTTCAAAGGTCCGTGAGGCTAAAGAAGCGGACTATGATTTTTAACTTGGATAACCCTTTTGCATGTTAGATGCTTAAGGGTTATTTTTTAGAATCTAGCCTGATAAAGCAATTTTTGACTAAATAAACGGAGCTATATAGGAAGATATATTAGATAGAAAAAACAATACATCCACCAAATAGGTGAGGTGTCCATACAATGTGGTGGGTATTGTATTTGCTGCTGCAACAAGACTCATTCTTAAAAGTTATCGTCGGAGCCAACGAATGAAGGGTGTGACAGTGATACTGTGGCAGCAATTGCTGGGGGATTGGAAGGTTTAGCGTATGGGTGCGATACGTTGCTGCAGAGGTTTTGCGACATTTTAATGATTAAGGAAGAATTATGTGAATTTTGTCTGCAGTCTTCTTTTGTGATCTAAGGTTGTAGAAAAGGGGGGGATAGGTTCCATTAGTAAAAGCAATAATTGAACTTTTTTTCGGGAAATCATTCATTAAGTATTATGAGACTAAAAGCTAATTAGTGATGGGGTTAAAAAAATGTTGCGCATGTCGTTTAATCATGCTATATTATAAATCTGTTTCCGCAAACCGTAAAAACAGTTAAAAAACTATTGACTTTGCTGTTTTCTAAATGTTATTATATTTATTGTCGCTTCAAGGGCGGCGTAAACAAACGGAAATTAATTTAAAAAGTTATTGACTACATCTTGTTTTAGTGTTATAATATTTATTGTCGTTAAAAAACGACGTGAACATTTGATCTTTGAAAACTGAACAAAACAACCAGTATGAAACAGATTAGGTAAGACGTTTCAATTGTTTGAAACAGACTACTCTAAATCAATTTTTAAAGCTAGTTTTTGTATGAGTGAAAGATACTCTTTCTATTATGGAGAGTTTGATCTTGGCTCAGGACGAACGCTGGCGGCGTGCCTAATACATGCAAGTCGAGCGCGGGAAGCAAACTCTTTACCCTCCAGGGTGTTGAGCTTGTGGAACGAGCGGCGGACGGGTGAGTAACACGTGGGCAACCTGCCTGTAAGATTGGGATAACTCGCGGAAACGTGAGCTAATACCGGATAAAACTTTTATTCGCATGAATGAAAGTTGAAAGATGGCTCCAGAGCTATCACTTACAGATGGGCCCGCGGCGCATTAGCTAGTTGGTAGGGTAATGGCCTACCAAGGCAACGATGCGTAGCCGACCTGAGAGGGTG
>NZ_SZNM01000050.1 GCF_005870085.1 Aquibacillus sediminis
GGTTTACTATAACAATTATCGATATCAATGGAACTTAAAAAAGATGACCCCTATCCAATATAGGAATCATCTTCAAGTAGCTTAATCTCTTTTTTCATAGTGTCCTTGACACGGGTGCCAGTTTATTGTCTTAATGTTTTAGTGAAATAAATGTTAAATGATAAAGGGAGAAATGTATGTTAAGAATTAAACTGGATAGAGTTACAGTTTTCACTCCCTCTAGTCTCACATTAAAAGGAAATTATATCAAAAAATCTCGAACTTATTCGTTGGTTGGAAAGACTTAAAAATAAGTGTATTGAGGATTTTCTCTTTCCAGAGGAAGTTTTGAGGGATTAGGAGGACAACCTTTAAATTTGATTATTCATGAATAACTGGCGAAGTCTAGATATGACACTTTCTCTCCTCCAAATACGTAGCTGAGTGTTGGGCGAATCAAAAGACTCGTATGACAGTTTTCTGTGTCATTACAGTAGATATGCAGATTCACTTTGAGTATTCTTGCGACAAATAGTGCACCTAAAAATAACGGACTGTCTATATTACGACTGTAACCCTAATTCTTGTATTACGAATTAGACCAATAAAGTGAAATGAACTATCATTCTAATAGGATGTTAATGATTAGTTTACGGCAATTACTAAGAGTCGAGAAAAACTTGGCACACACAATTGTGTATTAATGTTTGCAATTTTTTATAATTCTTGATATTATAAATTTGAAAAAAAATATATAAGTAATAAAGACGGAAGCACCGTCAATTTATCGTAATTTGGATTACGATAAATTGACGGTGCTTTTTTTTTTGAAAGGAGAAGGCAATGAACTTTAAAAAAAACACCCCTAAATTCAGCAAAAGCCAATCTAAATTGTCAAGAGGGCTATTACGTGATGTAGCAAAAGGACATACAAGACTTTCCAAACCTGCTATTGACTTCATCGCTTTCCTGACTCAATTTGTGGATTTTGACGGTAGAATAAACATGGATCTTGATATAGCAAGAAGAGAATTAAACCTAGATCGTCGTGTGTTTAATCGTGTTCTTTCTGAATTAAAAACCGCTACAGTCAATGGGAAAAATCTATTAATTTATGAAAGTGGGCATTTTATGTCTAATTTTCATACTTCTTCAAATGGTGAAACTACATATCAAAAATACATCCCGGTTATCTTATCAGATGAAGTTCGGAACTTAACAAAAAAACAAACATTATTATTCTATTATATTTTAACTTGCAATGTTCGTAATCAAAGTACAAAAATTGCAATTGAAAATCTATATAAAAACGAATTGCACGACGAAGAATTCGGTATGTGGATTTACGATGATTATAAAAGCGTTGCCGAAGATTTATTTAAGCTATTCGATAAAAACTTAATTGAGCTACGAATTCCTAAGGGTTTTTTTGGCTTTGAGGATTTAAATAATATGGATCCTAAATACAAAGATCGCTTTCATGAAGTATGTGAATATGTTGATGATAAGAAAAAGAGAACCAGCCCTAAGAAAAAACAGAAACATAAAATCGGACTAAAAATTAATACAAAACTATTCAATCAACAAGTAATCAAAAATAAATCAAGCGAAATGGAAATTCGATTATTAGCAGAGAGATATCACATGTATCATGAGGAAATGCAAGAAAAAACTATCAATACCATGATTGATTGGAAAAATGGATTAATCGAAAAATTTGGTGAAGAAGGTTTAGTAATTTATCGTAAAACTCTAGAAAAGTATTTTGAAGAAAAGCATGAGTATATCATTTATTATGATCTACATGATAATGCTGTTAATTACTTTGTTGATTTCTATTTATTAGAAGAAATCAAGAATGTAATTGTTAAGAAAGCGCGCGCTGAAATAAAATCTGCACAAAAGAACAACCTTTCGAATTTTGTGGGTTATTTCACAAAAAATTCCAGTGATGAACATAAGATTCTTATCGACCAAGACATCCGAAAATTATATGAAGAAGGAGCTAATCAAAAAACATTTAATGAGCTTTCCAAAGATATTGAACTCCTATATAAAGAACACGAAAATGTAGTAAAACAAGCATTTATAAAAGAATGTGAAAACCAAGAATTTATTCCATCTTACGATCAGTTTAAAAAAATTAATATTCGCGAATATATTAATGGACTAGCAAATGACAAACTTCTTTCTAAGAATAAATACCTTGATGAGAGGGCAGATGAGCTTAAGGAAATTGTAAGTTTTTTCAAAAAGAAAAAACGTCCTTCACACAAATTAAATATGGAAAAACAAAAGGCATCCGGAGAAAACGTAGAGCTTCTCAGAACCAATTGGTTAGAAAATGACCGGTTTGATGCGTAAGCTGTTGTCTGTCTATTTTTAAAAAATAGCAAGATAACGGCTTATTCGTGCTGGTTTTTTATTTTGAATAAAATATGTACTTTTTTAAAATTGTCATAACCTCCCTAATATACAACTAAATTACATCAAATTATAAATCAGCTAATAGCTGGTTTATTTTTTTTGCCAAAAAATTCCTGTTTTTTCTTGAAAAAAACAATTATAGAAGTTATTAAAAATTTAAACAAAATAATTGTTTATTATAAAAAGGTACATTCTATTAACGATGCCCCATTCCGAATTTAATGAAGCTCAATCTAGTTTCTGAACATATTCGTTCTATCTGAAATTTCATTTAAAAATGCTAGAACAGTTGTTATTACTTGGTTCAAAGCAACTCATGTAAGATGAATTCAAATTTTCAATGTGTTTTGTTATAGGTTTTGTTATTTGACCTGTTATTTTTCCTGTAATAGCATTTGTAATATAATTTGAACAAGTAAAATTTTCTGCACTACCAGTTTCTATCTGTTTAGCTTTTTCGCTATAATAAGATTTGACAATTAGTTATAAATAAAAAATCAGGAGCACCGGTACAAAAAATAGTCAATAATAGACTAATGTGTGCAGGTGTTTCTTTTTTTATTAGGAGTTGTTTAAAATTTGAAGCGAAATCAACGATTATTACCTAAAAGAGATTATGCTCGCTTTTACGAAGCTGAATATACATGCCTTTTGGTAATGTTAATCAGCCTGATGTTTTTTCAAGAACCATTAGATTTTGCTATAAAAATTGTTCATTTAGGAATATTACTACTATATATATTAGTCCACGCAAAGGTGAAATAAAAGTTAGAAGCGGAAAGGGTAACAAAGAGCGAATAATTCCATTAAATAAGGAAGTAAGAAGAGCGATTACAAAGTATCTTGAGGAGCGATATGACAGCCACATAGCGTTGTTTATATCAAATAGAGGTGAACGTATCAGTGTAAGAAGTGTACAACACAAGGTCAATAAATATGGTTTCAACGTGCATGCATTAAGACATACGTTTATAACTGGACTGGTCAGAAGTGGACAAGATATAAGTGTGATTCAGTCAATGAGTGGACATAGTTCAGCGGATATGGTTTTACGTTATTCAGCACCAACTGAGGAAGATAAACAGAATGCAGTTGAGGATATATGGTCATCGTTATGATGACCATATATTTTTTAGGGGGGATAGTTTACAGAAAATAGTTGTTGGTTCAAGTTTTACAAAAGCAGAGTACATAAAGAAACTAAAGCTATTACAAATATATTTGTTGTTATCGACTCATTTTAAATCGTCCAGATAAAGATACAGAATTTTTCTAAAAATGTTACATATTATGATAAACTACTTATAGGTAATGTAAAAATATGCTAAAATTTAGATTTAATAATAAAATTACTAGAGGTGATAAAATGACTATTGATTGGACTGTAGTTTTAACTCATATAATTTCTCTTCTTATCGGTGGAACAAGTGGATATTTTTTAAAATCTGAGGTGAATAAAAAGGTTAATAAGACTGGGGATAAAAATAGCCCTATCTTTTCTAACACTGGAGATGTTAAAGCAAATGATTTTGGTGATAAAAATTGATTGGAGGGAAAAATAGTACAGCTGGTCCCAATAGCCCTATATTTGCGAATCAGGGCGATGTCTATCAACAAGTACTGCATCTTAAAAGTGAAACAATAAATCCCTATAACTTAAAAAAGGTAATTGAATTTTTAGAGAATGAATTACAAGAAGATATACCATCTAACCAATTAATTCAAGATGATGAAGATTTGAAAAGGATAAACATTGTTAATAAAAATTATATTAACAACTTAGAACAGGAAGGGTCTACTGACTATTTCGATATTATTATTGAAAGCAGCATTTATTTTAAAAGCATAAAAGATGTCTTATCTAATCCACGTAATAATAAATTAAGAAAATCATATAACAATATAAAGAAAACAATTAACAATAAAATTCCAGACATTAAAAGAAGAAAAGAGTACTTTAGTGAAGTATTAAATGAAATAATAGATAGGTTTTTTAATTCTAACGATGAAACAATAATGGAAAACGAAGAACTAGTAAGTGTGATTGTTCATTTTATGTATTTTATTTGTCATGTAGGTGATAACGATGCTAAAACCTGATAAATTTACTGATTTAAACAGAAGTTTACTTTACACTGTAGCTTTACTAATTAAAGAGTTTAAAGAAAATGAAAATAAATGCAGCTACGGTGAACTATATACTGCAATAGAAAAACAAATTGGAGAAGATGTTTTATATTTGTTCTTACCTGCAATAGACTTCTTGTTTTTATTAGGAAAATTAGATTATGATTTAAAAACAGATGTCTTGGAGATGAGAATATGAAATTATCAAGGCTTTATAGTAATGACTCAAGGTTTAAGGATATAAAATTTAAAGATGGTCTTAATGTAATATTTGCCCATGTCCATGATGAAAATAGTAATGATCCACACAATCTTGGAAAAAGTGCTTTAGTATATCTTATAGACTTCATGCTATTGAAGGAAGTTAAAAAAGGTAATTATTTTTATAATAAGAAGTCAGTGTTTAAAGATCATACTTTTTATTTAGAAATAGAACTTAATAGTGGAAAATATTTAACCATTAGGCGGTCATTTAGTGCGATTACTAGAGTCGATATTAAAATAATGAATTACTCAACCCACTTAATAGATTGTGAAGAGTGGGATTATTCGAACATAGTTCTAAATACTACTAGTAACAACACAATTCCTGCCACAACTATCCTTAATGATAATTTGAACTTTGACGTACTGAAATCGTATGACTATAGAAAATTAGTAGGATATTTTATAAGAACCCAAAATGATTACAGTGATGTATTTCAGCTTAAAAAATTTGCGAATTCTACAGATGATGTTTGGAAACCTTTTGTATTTAAATTGCTGGGATTTGATAATCAGCTACTTATAGATAGGTACAATAACAATAGTGAGATAGAGAAACTTAAAACCAAAATAAAAGGGTTAGAAGGCTACTATAATGTATCGGATATTGACAGAATTAACGGTCAGATAGATATATTAAATAGAGAAAAACAGATATTAGAAAATGATCTTGATTCTTTTAATTTTTATCTTAACGAGAAGGAAATAAGTCAAGATTTAGTAAAAAAGATTGAGAACAAATCAATAAAATTACATAAGGAAGCATATGACATTAGAACAGATATTGAACTGATAGAAACATCTCTACAAACTCACGAATATTTTGACTTTGATTCTATTAAGGACCTTTTTGAAGAAGTAAAAATATACCTTGGGGACCAGTTAGAAAAGTCTTATAAAGATTTGGTGGATTTTAATAAATCTCTGGTAAAGGACAGAAAGGTTCATTTAACCAGACTTCAAAAAGAAAAAAAGTCAAAATTAAGGGCTATTGATAAGGAATTAAAGGAAATTGGAGAACAGCGTTCACAGATGTTAAATGTACTTCAAGATGATGATGTTGTGCAAAAGTATAAGTTGTTAAGGTCTAAATTAATAGAAAAAGAAAGAAGTATTCAAAGTTTAGAATCGCAAAAGGATTTTATTTTACAAACAAGATCAGATATAAAAGAGTTAAATGAAAAAAGAAAAATACTTGACAAAATTAATCAAGATATAGAATCTCAAATTGAAAACGGAAATCAAAAATTAAATGATATTAGGTTTTTATTTAAATCTTACTTTGAGCAAATTACAGGTAAAAATGGAATAATTGACATATCAACAAATACTACATCAAATGTTGAATTTAATGCAGGAATAATAACTGATAAAGGCGATATAACGCATGAGGATGAAGGCTTTTCATATAGAAAAATTCTGTGCATCTGTTTTGATTTAGCTATTATGAGCTTCTACTCTAAAAGAAGTTTCTTTAAGTTTCTCTATCATGATGGTCCTTTTGAAGCTCTACATGAGAATCGTAAAGATTCTTATCTTGATTTTATTAGTGAATACTGTAACAAGAATGAAGTGCAGTATATTATAAGTGTAATTGATTCAGATGTGTCTAAAGATAAATTTAATAACAAGGATATTGTTTGCGAATTACAACAAGATGATGATGGAAGTGGGGCATTATTTGGATTTAAGTATTGAAAAGAGTTTATTGAAACCAACAGCTTAATAAATTATAAGTGAACAAGTTAATGAATCAGTATTTGTCAAATGAAAAGGAAGCCCCCTTGGTTGGACATATTATCTAGATAATTCTTTATGTCCATCTAAGGGTTTATTTTTAATAATCTAAATAAAAGTGCATTGATGATTTGGTGGTTGCTATTCTCTGAAAGGAACTCGATCAAATAATAGGGATCTTTCACGGAATTGGATTGAAGTATAAGGACTAGCCAATTCGTGCTAAAATTTAAACTGACAAGAATTTAATATGAGGGGTAATAACTATGTCAGATAATATGAATGAATTATGGAATGAGGTTCTCAAAAAGTTTAGTAATGATATATCTAAACCAAGTGATTACGGCCACGTGATTTTACCACCCTTGCCATGTTTTTTACCAGACTTCGCCATGAAATTTACCACACAACGCCAACACACTTACCAATCATCATAAAAGCCCTACAGTTTACTAGTTTTATAA
>NZ_SZNM01000051.1 GCF_005870085.1 Aquibacillus sediminis
GCCATTTATTACTTAAATATGAAACAACCAACTCTCCAAAATTCAATGCTCACGAACAGCGGAGGAAATACACGGAGACTCCTATGGGAGGAATGGCCTAGGTGAGACCCCGCAGTGAGGGACGAACAAGGAGGCTCATCAGCCACCCATGGAAAGCGTAGTGTTTTCCGCAGCGGCCTATTATCACTCGTCATATATATAGGAAATTGAAATTTACTGCGCAGTATATAGCTACTGCGCAATTAGAATCAATATGTGTTGCTAGTGCAGTAGATAAAGACCGTTCGCTATTGTTGTTTGGAAATGTATAATTGTCTCTTTCTATATTGTCCAGGTGATACTCCCATCCCTTTTTTGAATTGACGACTGAAATGAGAGGCATCATGGTACCCCATCAGAAGTGCAATTTGTTCCACCGTATACTTTTCCTGCATGAGCAACTTCTTAGACTCATGTAATTTTTTATAAGTTAAATATTGTTTTGGAGACATATTAAACACTTGTTTGAATACTTTATTACAATAGGAAATACTAAAGCCAAATGATTCTGCTATTTCTTCGATTCGAATTGTACTATCTTCCCCATCATCAAAATAGTGTGGTTGACTAATCAACAATTCAATTTGATTGGCTATTTGATGGGCAATCTGAAAAGTCCGATCTGAAATCGGAGAGACCTCCACTTTTACTTGCTCTAGACAAGACACAACACTTCCTAATGTTTCAAAAATAATGGCATGCAGATGCATTTGGTCAACAAATGATAGTCTTTGCTCTTGAGTGTACCTCATCAGACGATCTAAAAATGGACGTGTTTTTCTAGCTAGCTTCGACTTTGCATGGTAATATACCTCAGTCGTATCCTCAAAATAAGGTAATAACCACTTATCATCCATATTAAAGTGAAGACAAAAATAGGTAAACCCTTCCTGCCCATCCTTCACACCAGAACTAGCATGCATTTCTCCAGGTCTAATGATGATTAGATCTCCTGCTTCTAATAAGTATGTATGGTCATTCACCGTAAAATGTTGCTTACCACTTGTGACAAGATTAATTTCATACATCGGATGTTCGTGCATGGGAAAGTGCCATGAACTTTTCACACTGCGATAATGCATGCGATGCAGTTCTACGCCTACTTTCATGTCTGGCATAATATATTGCTCCGAAATATTTTGTTTCGTCCCACTTTTAAAACCGCTTACATTTTGGTCTTTATACTTTATTTCCATTTGCTCATCACCCTAGTAAGTTTATTCAATAATTATGACACCGCATACAATCTATTTTACGCTCGATTTCTTTTTAGTTCAATAGCTTGTTGGTGGCAGACACTTTTATTGGTATAATAACAGCAACAACTAATGACATTAGAGGAGACATGACATGTATAAATTAGTCGCAATTGATATTGATGATACATTGATTAATGATGATCGACAGGTAACAGAAGGAACATTACAAGCTATCAAAACGGCCCACGAAAACGGCGTTATGGTTGCACTTGCAACAGGGAGAATGTTTGCAGGGGCATATCCTATTGCCAAACAGGTCGGATTAGACATTCCTGTTATCAGTTATCAAGGTGCCTTAATTAAAGATTTAAAAAGCAATCATATCCTTTATGAAAAAAGTATACCAGCTAATATCGTTCAAAAAATTATTCAGTACAGCAAGAAAAAAGGTGTTCATTTACAAATCTCTAGCGGTGACAAACTTTACGCAAGAGAAGATAATGATAAAGTGCGTACATATGCAGCAAATCAAAACATTCCATATTACATTGAGCCAGACTTTGACACTCGCTTTTTAGAGGAACCTGTAACAAAGATGCTTATAAATGAAAATCCAGAGGTTGTTGACCAATTGTTGCACGAACTAAAACCAACTATTGGCCAGGAGTGTTTTGTAACAAAATCAAAACCTTTTTTCTTAGAATTTACGCATCAAGAAGTTAATAAAGGAGAAGCAATTAAATTCTTATGTAACCATATTGGTTGTCAATTAGAAGAAGTTATTGCGATTGGTGACAGTTGGAATGACATTCAAATGCTAGAAGTTGCCGGGTTACCAGTTTCAATGGGAAATGCGACGGATGATTTAAAACAAGTAGCTAAATACATCACCTCTTCAAATAATGAGGAAGGTGTGAAAGAAGTATTTGAAAAGTTCGTTCTTAATCAATTTTAATTAATCCAGGAGGGCATTTGCCCCTGGATTCTTTTATGTTTAAGACTTAGATGTTAAGGGTATGACATATAAGAATAAAATTGGCTTATCGCCATGCCTTTTGGCTCTGGCGATTGCCAAGTGTAAAAAGCTGTATATGCCATGCTTGCAGTTTTCTACACTCTTGTACATTTTTTCACATAAAACGACATTAAATGACTAACATCAACATCTCATACAATACATCTTTCACTTTTACGGTATGACCATAGGCAACATCAAAGTTAGCAATCGAACCTTTTTCTTCAGCTAACGTATAGGATACGGTTGCTTCTTCGGGAACAAACACATCCAAGCCATTACCGAAGGCATCACTCAATGGTGTTTCTTCACATATATTCGTTGAGACTCCAGTTACGACAAGACTTTTTATGTCTAAGTCTTTCAATAACTCTTGTAATTGTTTCTGGTAATTAGCACTGTCATTTTTGTTAATGACATAATTATTCGGTTCAGGGACGATATCTTTAATAAATTCACTATCCCATGTACCTTCTATGCAGTGTTTGGTTTTTTTAATGGACGGAAATACTTTTGAGATAAGAATAGCTTCAGAATCATTGGTGTGATGGTTGTGTTGAAGATAAATAATAGGTCGTTTTTTGGCTTTAAATGCTTCCCTCAACTGTCTAATTGGTTCCACAGCATGATAGGCCCTTGAGGTGTCTAACCCCATTTTTGCTAATGAACCTTGAGGATGGACAAATGCATTTTGCATATCCATAATCAACAATGCACTATGATCCTTTTCAAATTCAATTTGATTCATTCGGTTACCTCCTTTTAATAATTAAAACTTCACACAGTGGGGGTTTTTGCCCTTCCCTCACTATGTGTTTGTAGGTAAAAGCGTTCGTTAACTCCCATTTAAACATTTCCTTTTCCTTTCATGTTTTGAAGTGGGAGTCTTACGGACGGTTTCACCAGGACATATAAAAATTCCTATTTTTTATTATACACGAAATAAACTTGTCTTAGGCAAATTTTCTGAAAAATTAATAATTTTGTCACATTCTTTCAGGTTTTATTCCTATTCCTTTGAATTGCTTTCAGTATCGTCAGGTAGCCACATTTTTTATCTTTGAACTCATGCCTAGTTTAACTTATATCGATTTTTCGGACGCCCCTTGTTACCATAATCAGATATAACTTGAACATCGCCTTGCTTTACTAAATAATGTAAATAGCGATGTACCGTTTGGTAGGCAACCGGGAGCTCTGTTTGAATTTCTGAAATCGTCAATGCTTTTGTCTGTTGGACGAGAAAGCCTTTAATTGTTTGTAGTGTGGCAGAATTGATCCCTTTATCCACAAACACATTGTCTTCAGGTGTACTTGTTAATCTAGCTATTTTTAAATTTAATCGTACCCTCGAAATCAAATCAGGTGCTTTAATGGGCTTAAGAGCAAAATCTGTCGCCCCTGAGTCAAGGAACTGATCCGCAATTTCTTGCCTTTCATCAACCGTTAGCACAATAATTGGGATCGTTTTATTTCGTTTGCGAATTTCTTTAGTTGTCTTTAGTCCGTCCCAATTTGGCATATGATAATCGACTAGTACAAGCTCAGGGGTTAACTTTTCAAACAGTTCAACCCCCTCTTTCCCACTTGCTGCTTCTGCAGTTTCCCAATTACCGAATTCACATATTTCTTTAATCGTGTATCGAATATCTTCATTATCATCAATAACTAAAATCATGCTTTTTCCCTCTTTCAAACTGGTTTGATAAAGAAAACTTGGCGACCTGAAAGCCTTTAAGCGCAGGTAGAGTCTTCGTTGTACACTTATACATTTCACCTAAAACTACGTCGAGATAAAGCATCTTCGCTACAGTTTTATGTATTATTGACGGGTAAAAATATACTCATCACAGTATTGCCTTCTTTACTAAACACATCGATCTGACCATCATGATTTTCAATCACACGTCTCACAAAAGACAAACCGAGTCCCGAAGAATTTTTCGTACTAAAGCCTTCCTTCCATATGTCTTGCAAATATTTTTCATCAATCCCTGGTCCATTATCAATGATTTTAAACAGGAGTCCATCCTCCACTGATTCAACAACAACCTCTATTTTCCCCTCAGTTCCGCGTAACGAGACGATTGAATTTTCAATCAAATTAGAAATTGCCCTAGCAAATCGAATCTTATTGACCGTAATCGGCGGTAAGTCATCGGCAATATTAACCTCTAATTCTACTTTTTGGTCATCAACTGGAATATGACTTATTACATAATCCATTAATTGTTTTACCGTTAGTTGGCTTTTAATATCCTCATATAAAATTTCTGAAATCATCTCATTCATCCGTTTTAATGAACGGTCCAACCGCTTAAAATAGTCTTTCGAACGTTTATCTTCCACCTGTTCATATTGCAAACTCATTAAAGAGATTAACCCCTCTACCGTTGCAAGAGGCGTTTTCAAATCATGGACAAGTGTATGAATTTCTTGGTAAACCTTAGACTCTACTAATGCTAGACGTGTTTGCTTCAACTCTAACTCTTGATGTTGATATTTTTCCAATGTGTATAGTTGTTTATTGTATAAAGAAACAAGTACAGTGAAAATAATCGAGATAATGAAGAAGATAAAAAAGAATACATAAAATAATGTCGTCGATAATTGGCTATCGGTCAGAAATCGATCCGCTATTTTAAGACTTACTGCAATATCTTCTGTTCCTAATCCATACTTTGACAGACTCGGAATGACGTTCAACCATAGTAAAGTACTTAATACAAAAACTAGTAAAATAAAAAACGTTATATAATAGTAGCGTTGCTTTGGTATGAATGTTTCAAGAAAAAGCAACAACCCTAGCGAAAGAATATGCATAAGGATGGAAAAGTTTTCATGGTAAATTTGGTTTAACAATACTATATTTAATAGTACCACACTAATATAGATCAATTGAAATTGATCCTTTCGTTTACATAACCCTTGACTTACAAATAAAGAACCAAAGTAAAGCATCACAAATGTTATAAGGGACTTAAAAACATATGACACAGAAGAAATTAGTAATTGACCACTATCCATTGTGTCAATACTCATTTGAATCATTTCAATCATATGTTGTGACCAATTTAATGTCATACCAGGAAACGTTTGACCATAGATGATAAAAACGAATCCAACAAAAACCAAAACATTTCTATTATGTTGCATATACATCATCCTTCATTTAGCGAAAAGCAGAATTCAATGGTGTTCGAATTTCTTCCAAATTGTTAACGAGTGTATAAGGAATTGAATTGGATTGGAATAACTCTGTTTGATTGGCACGATCGACTACAGATTCTATACCAATAAAATAATTTGCTTTTGGTATAGCTTGGTGAATCAACTCCCATGTACGAGCATCTCCCTTATAATCATTAGACAAATGTAAAACAACAACTGGTATCCCTTGCAACTCTGCTTCCTTAGTTAAATCTCGTAATCTCTGCTTTTCTTCCTCAAAACTTCTTGGTGTATTCGCGAGTCCTGTAGGGCTATAGCCAATAGAAATGACTAAGGATTGATAGTCATATAGATCAGAGGCCAATGCTCTTGGTCGATAATCCCCATCCAAATTTAGATCGTTCACAATTTGTTTCAAAATTTCCCCTTCCACTGCTTGACCAACATTTGTTAATAAAATATTCTCCTTGGCAATTGGAGCAGGGAGATTTGGATAATCGTTGATATGAGAATCTGGTTTAATGGATAAAAAGGAAATAAATACCAACCCACCAAACAAACAGATAAATGGAATGATATATTTTTTCATTTCGTTTCTCCCCTCCCCTATGGATTAATTCTAACTTTCACGTTCGCTTAGATACATTTTGTTGCGTAGTTGCTATATTACACGCAACAACCACCACTGTCCTTTATAAAATGAGTGCTAATATATCGCTGCGGAAATACACTCCGCTTTCCTGTGGGGGGCTGGTGAGCCTCCCTCTATAAAAGTTGATATATCAACGCTTGTAGCAGTTTTAAATTATTTTTCAAAATTTTTTCGAGTGACTTTTAGTACCAGGGTAAGTTAAGTGGAAAAATTTACCATCCAA
>NZ_SZNM01000052.1 GCF_005870085.1 Aquibacillus sediminis
CATTCACATGAGCATGTTGCGCAATAATAGCTCCTGTAAGTAAAGACATACAAATTATTAAAATACCGAATAAAACATATAATAATTTTTTCATCCTATCCCCCATTATTTAAGAGTTCTGACTCTATTCTATGTAAAATAAGCGTTCGTTCTTGTTCTAAAAACGCATCCCTTTAGTGAAAAATCAGTCATCCAAACTTGCGACCATTATTGCACTCACAAACCAAATTATTACTGCTGGAATATAATATAAAATGGCAATACTCATTTCACCAATTAGAGGGCTAAGATTGTTAAAATATAAATAGTTATATGAGATGAAAAGAATAAATGAGATAAGAGCTTTTAAATATGAGCTACCATATAGGATAAAGCCAATTCCAGGAACAATTAAGTTAGCAATAGTGCTGACACGTCGCTTGAATGATTTTTGTTCGCTTTTCAAGATTGTAATTTCATTGTTTAATTCCCTTTTTAAAATTTTCAGTTCTTCATTTTCCATTCATAAACCACCCTTGTATAAAACGTTTCTATTTTCTTATTAAACTCTACCGCTCAAGTCATGAAGATATAACAAATGATCAGCCATCATTGATCAGATGCTTGTTGCGTTTTCGCTCCCGTTAGTTAAATAATCAATCTTTCAATATTTCGTTTAATTGCAATTCAGTTATAGTACCTTGATGGAAATAAAGCTGCCATCTACCACTTATATATTTCCATATGGAACTACGAATTGTATTTTGATTTCTAGTCTTATCAGTTATAAAGTAAGTAGATAAAACAACATTTGAAGCCAATTGCTGTATTTCGTAGTTATGTATCGACATTTCAGTTAACACAACACCACTTTCTAAACACTCTTTTTTACTGAACATCCTACCTGAACTACCTATTTCATAAAAACCATCAGCAAGAATTTCATCTAACTTTTTACTACTTTTGCGTACTTCCAACCCAATATGGCTTTCCTCTAATTCTTTCAAATGTTCTTTTAAACTTGTATTCATTGGTTTCCTCTCCCTATATAACTACCTCCATACCATATTTTTAATTCGTTAAAGCACCCGTTAATCAAACAACTCTTCATCTTTATATGCTTTAGACCAATGATATGGCTGTACTTCTTCTAATGTTTTGAAAAGTAATGGTTCGTCATTTGAAGATACCGCTACCTTTACATCCTTTCCCCAGTAAATCAATCTTTCCTGACAGACCCCACAAGGAGTTAGCACCTTAAATTCTTCATTATCATCGTCTCTTACAACACAAATTGAATGAGTAATTTTTATATTAAATTTATGTGCTTCCAAAATCGCACCTGTTTCTATACATAACTCTGTTGAAGCATTTATGACCTCTGGAGCAACACTCGTCAATATTTCACCATAATTAGTGTACATTGCTGCTGCACCACCCCAGCCAGTAGGGTATCTTTTTTCAATCAGTTCTTTTGCTGCTTGATATAAATTTTGTTCAATATCCAATTTTGTTCCCCCTAATTACTCCCTTTTTCTTTCCTATCATAATTGTAGCATCTTAATTCGTTATTAAACTGCTCCTTTAACACAATTGAAGCTGTCGCATCGACAACTCCTTGTTCAACACCCGAACCCTTTACATTAAGTGTTTTACTTCACAAGCAGTTAATATTTACACTCGTTATTAAACTTTTGTACCCGTTTATAGAGTAATTACTTTCTATTCTTTATATTAGTGAAAATTACAAAAATAAATAATAGAAAAAAGACAATACCTACACCAAACAATATGTTTATCAATCCACTCATTTTACAAACCCCCTTCTTGTTCTATAAACCTGCCCTTTAATATAGTCTTCGTTTCTTGTTGCAAATAAGCACCCTTTAGTTGAATAACTATTGATTAAATAATATTTTCATACTATCTGGAACTTCTTTGACATTAACAGTTTTATACTTATCTTCGTCTTTGCTTTTCGGTGCGAATTCAACTAATAACATCTCTCCATTAGTGAAAGTTATTAATTCATATGTTTTCAAATCTGCTCCTTGTGTACTTAATTCGTTAAATTGTTGAAAGGTTGATTTAGATACGTTTTCTTCAGTACCCTCATAAAATAACGATTGAAAAGCACTGTAATTTTGACTTGAGATGTGAAATTCCATCAATGTTGCTGCATTCGTTGGTGTGTCGGGTTTCATTGCTTTATCATTATTACAACCTACAAGCAATAAAACAAAAAGTAAGTGTAATATAAAAATTTTCTTCATTTCTTTCTCCCCCTTAGTTGGCAAATCTGGAAATACCTTAGTCAGTTAACCTGCACCTTATTGCACATAACTGCTCCTTTAGCACAATAGGAGCTGCCGCATCGACAACTCCTTGTTAAACACTCGCATCCCGTTAGTTGAAGATTTTAATAAATCATTTCCGATATTTAGTAACCCATTAAAGTCAGGCCACCTTTTTAAAAATCATTTGTTTTTTGGGTGAATTATGACGGAGGTAGCATGGTTATTATTTCAAATAAAAAGTATTCTGAGTTATCATTAGTGATTAATACTCTTCCTGAAGAAACCGATTATTCGAGTTTTTTGAGCATTATATAGTCGGTTTGTTCTTCATCCCCCATATAAAAAGAGTGGGCTCCAGTTTGGACAAATCCCAGTCTCTTATAAAAACCAATAGCATTTTCATTTTTTTCCCATACTCCTAGCCAGATTTCTTTTTTATTAAGATCCAGCGCAACTTCAATGGCTTTATTTAGCAGATATTTACCTAAACCATGTTTTTGGTATTGATTCTTTATATAAATTCTTTCAATTTCAATTGAATTATCACCTATTTCTTCAGATTGAGCATCATGGGTATTAACCTTTAAATATCCAGCGACTTCATTATTAAAATTAACAAAAAAGAACTCCGAAGATATGTTCGACAATTCCTTTTCCAACTGTTTAATATTAAACGCCTTTTCCAAATAAGCTTTCATATTTTCAGGTGAATTCTGACCTTTGAATGTGTCGTTGAAAGTCTCAATACTTATTTCTTGGAGTATTTGTAAATCATCACGGTTGCATTTTGTTATTTTTGCAGTCATTTCAATATCTCGCTCCTTTAAATAATCAATAATTCCTCTTGTTGCCCTTTTTTACAAATTCCCAGTCTTTTTCTATGTTCTTTCTTACTCTTTGAAGAAGATTGAAGATGGTTTCCTCTTCACTTTCAGAAAAGCCTTCTAATGCAACGGTATTGGAATAATCATTTTCTCTTTTTATAAGAGGATAAACATTTTTACCTTTCTCTGTTGGAAACAGTTTCTTAATTTTTTTGTTATATTTATCTTCCTTCCTTACAATAAAGCCATTAACTTCAAGTTTTTTTATAGCCCGAGCTGCTGTTGTTCGATCTACTTTTATCATCTCTGCCAACTTTTCTTGGATAATTCCTTGGTTTTCACATATCCTCACAATATACAGATACTGCCCTTTTGTAAGATCATATTCCTTAAATTCTATATTACTTATAGAATCTAATGCCCTTGCTATCATTCCAATTTCACGTAGAATTTCTACCTTCATAATAATCTCCTTAGTATGTTTTTTTGTAGAAAATGCAACAAAAATGCAATAAACTAAATTTAACTTATATTAGTTGCATTTGCAACAAAATAACAAAAATAGATTTCATTCTAAGTACATCACCAAAAAGAGGTAAAAACTATTCATATGAGAATAATTTTCACCTCTTTTTCAACATTACTTTACATTGTTGTTTATTTATCAATCCTGCATTAACACAATAGGAACTGCCACATAGTCCATATTCAATATTTACTCCAAATTCTCACAAATATTTATATGATTAGATAAACATTTTAGTAATCAGTCTAAAATATTACCTATTGGACTCCTGCAAATCCCCATTAGAATACCCTTTTGATTAATAATTTTTTTCAAATTCACAATAGCATTTCCTTGATAAACTTGGTTCATAATATCTTCTATTTTTTCGCTTTCTTGTTTACTTACTTTTTGATTCATAAGCATTTTTTGAAACCATTGACTAATTTCTGTCGGCGAAACATTCCCAGCAATGGAAGAAAGGCGATCGTATCCATGTAATACTTTTTTTTCTAAATCCACTTCTCCACCAGCATAAAAATAAAAATCATTTCTATGGATAACGTTTTTTATTCGTTCAACTTTTTCTTTGTTTCCAGCATCTTTTATTCCAACCACTGAGTCTATCTTACTTAATTGAATAATAATCTTCTCTGATAAATCAAATCCAGTTCTTTTTGGATTGTTATATAAAATTGTAGGTTTATTACTAAGGTCCATAATCCTCTTTGTATAAACGAATGCTTCTTCTTGTGTCGGTATAACATATGGTGGATACCCAAGCATGATACCTGATATTTTTGTGTGACGAATCTTTTCAGCTAATTCCTCTGCTTCTTTCTGTCTAATTGAAGCCACCCCAAAAATAATTTCCATATTACTAATGAGTTCTTCTTCCAATTCTAAACCGTTTATTATTTTAATTTTCTCTTGGAGGTGTAGACTATGCTGTTCTCCAGTAGTTCCAGAGACAAGAACAGATTTTACTCCTTGCTTATACAGGTCTCTTATATGGCTTATTGTTCCTTCAATATTTAAAGATTCATCTTCAAAAAAAGCTGTTGGCACTGCAATATGAACTTTTTCTGTTAGCATTATGTTCCCCCCCCTTTATCCTTTTTAACTACTTAAATAACCTGCCCTTTACTTTAATAAATAAGATCTTAATCCTTCTTGAAGATAAGCCCCCGTTTGTTTAAGTGTAATCATTCACATTTTATTTTGACTTACATTTATTCCAATTGAATGGTTCGCTTTTAATTTTTTTAGCATTAACTTCCTCTACGTGCATTACAACCCAAATATCACCCATTTTTGATATTGCCTTTTTTACGTTATTTCCATCTGTTCTTTTATAAAGAAAATATCCCTTATCACCTTTTAAACCATTTTTAAGAAATAACCTCATATCACCAGTGCTTGAACCTACAAATAGGTGTTGTAAAGTTATTTTATCGTAGCTACCAGAGAGAGTATCACCTTCCTTTAAATCTAAATCGTCATCTTTTATTTCTTCATAACCCGACAAATCAAAGTTAAAGCTTTTAACTATATCTTCCAACACCTTCTCATTTAACTTTTCCCACCGTTTTTTAGCTTCTTCTATACATACACTTTTAGGTGGTTTTTCCTCTGCCTTTAGAACATAGTTGTTAGAATTCAGCAAAGAAAAAAGAATTATGATTGAAAAAATGTACTTACAAAATCTGTTTTGCATTATTTCACCTCGAATATTTGTTTATCTTTAACTTTTCCAACCTATTCAAGATGATACTAACTAACAAAGCTTTCATTTTTCTAATTACGTCCTACACTACCATTTTAAAAAATAGGAGCTGCCACATAGACAACTCCTTGTTAAATATTCGCTCCCTTTAGTTGAACATAGATTATTGTACTTGGTTTGCTAATTCAACTAATTCTTCAGCTTCTAACTTATATTCACCCAATTCGCTTCTGTTTCCATTTGTAAAGTAAACAAATCGGGCGAGAAATCCATTTTCACTCTCCCACCACAAAGATTGAGACGTAGTGTTTTCCTCATAATACGCTGACTTCCCATTTGTAAGTGTAAACTCTGTTTTATTGTATATTGATACTTCATTGTCTTTTGGTTCCTCTAATTCTTTACTCAATATATATTTGACTTGTTGTGTTGTTTCTTCGTTGTAGTAATAGAAGATAAATTGGTGTAAATAATCTGGGTTCTGAATGTCTATTTCTGTTGAAACATCATTTACTTCAAACGGAAACTTTGTAGGTTCTTGAAATTCGTACATAATAGGACCAATTTTATTTTCCACTTCATCATTTGGACTGTTGCAAGCACTCAGTAAAAGAATTGTTATAAACAATAAAACATGAGAAATATTATTTTTCATGTATCAGTCCCCCCTAAGAGTAATATTACCTTATTAAACATTCCTGCCCTTTATTTCAATATCAAAAGGGCATCATCCTTCTTGAAGATAAGCACCCGTTAACGCAATAAGAAAACAGCTACTAACAATCCTTTATTTACTAAAGCCTATTCTCTAATTTTGATAAATCAATTTACCATCAGCTGAAATTCCAGAGACATGACTTTTTAGAATGTCTT
>NZ_SZNM01000053.1 GCF_005870085.1 Aquibacillus sediminis
GACTTGTAATGAACTTCTCTTTCCTATTCAGTGGCACCGTAAGTACCAATGCACAAATGGTTGTACTTGGCATGTTCGTACTAGTAGCAGGTGCTAACGCAGGCAAATTCGGCCTAGACCGCTATGCAATGCCATACCTAAAAGGTCTATTTACAAATAAAGCAGATAAAAAAGTTCGAGAAACAGTAGAAGCATAAGTAGATGATATAGGTAAGTGTCAGGCACTAAAAAGGTGCCTGACACTTTTTATTTCAATGGGGTGACAGACACCTTCATGATTCCTTTTATTTTTCAGCTAGATATGATTTAATGAAAATTATACCATCGTTTTCCTATCCTTGTGGCGAGGATGAATGAGAAAGTTCTTCTGTCGTTGTTGCTTTCTTTTTCAATTGAAAACGGTGGTTCTATTATGTCTTTGTCGTTCCATAACCTACCCCTCCTAAACCATTTTATGACACCCTGGACAAACAACTGTTCACACTAAATAAAGAGCGTTGCACCATACATAGTGGCGACAGCTGTAATGACCGTCCATAATGCTAAGCTGATGAGCATCCAACTCATAACTGTGCGTCGATTTGCTCCAAAACTCATTGCCATAAATCCGGAAATGTGCGAACCAATAATAAATGGACCGATAAGCGCTAAACCTGGTAGTCCATATTTGTCAAACATATGTCTTGCTCGTTTCGCTTTTTTCGAATCCTCTTCAAACGTAAACTCTTCCTGCACTAGTTCTGTGTTTGTTGTTGAAACGGGTTCTGTTTCGACTGCTGTAGCGCGCTTTTTTTTCCTTGATCGTATCCATTGTTTGACGCGATCAATAAATACAATCAGTAAAAAAACTGTGATTGCATTTCCCGCAAAAGCCATTAGTGCAACAGGGACCGGCGACAACCCACCAACAATAGCAACTGGAATCACCACAATCAGTTCAAGTAATGGCGTTGCAGCAACCAAAAACACAGACAAATAAGATAACATCATTGATCCACCTCCGTTTAATCATTCAATTTTTTAATTTCGGACCAAAAAATAAAATATTGCCCTAACCCTAATCCTGTTAACAGAAAAATGGGAAGTAATCGAATCTCATTGAATAAAATGAGGATAACAAGCGCCACCGGGATCGCAAAATAGTAATAAATATAAACCTTACGACACGCTCGGTAGGTCACATATTGATGACCTTCATCTTCTTCCTTTAATTCATAAGGGATGTACGTCATGATTCGTATTCTTCTGTTAGGATATTTTCGATTAAAGTAAATGATTAAACCAAAATAGACCACTACAAATACTCCATATAGCCCTGAAACTAATAAGAATAAGCCGTTACGATCTGGCATTTGCGAACCGACCGTATAAATCACCGCAAGACCAATCAGAAACACACTCACCGTAAAAGGGGAACGTAAAAATCGTTCGATCATTGTGAATCCTCCTCTTCTATCCAAAAAACATCTTCTAAATGCACTTGAAATGCGTTGGCAATCTTAAGAGCTAACGTTACAGAAGGAGCATAATCCCCTTTTTCAATCATACCGATCGTCTGCCGAGTTGCCCCAACCTGTTTTCCTAAATCCGACTGGGAAAAACTGTGCCTTGCTCTCAATTCCTTCACCCGATTCCGCAACACTCAAGCCACCTCCTCCTCTCAACAATGTAAACGATCCTTAACATAATGTCAATAATATTTTACATAGTGGGACATGGGGACAGGGACCTTGTCCCAGTTAATAATGCTTGAGTGGTGACACATACTGGTGACTAGGCGCCACTCTAAGTCATGATCCCAAATTGCTAACAAGCCCGCGTCAGGCTGATGTGACAACCTATTATTTTTTCACCAAAACATGGCAATAATAAGGAATGAGGAATGAGAAGGAGGAAAGAAACATTGATTTCATTTATTTTAGGAACTTTTTTCGGTGGTATCGTTGGGGTTTTGACCATGTGTTTAATGATAGTGGCTAAAGATGCGGATCAATTAGGAAGAGAAAAATAGCTGCCGTAGGGACAAAAACAGTGATAGTCCAAACAGCCATTAGTGAGGACTTTTCTGTAAACCTGAACGAACGGAGGATGAATGGTCACTGGCCGGATATTGTTGAAGGGAGGAAAAATTGGAGCGCTCTCTTGGATGAATCGAAGCACTCTTTCATAACTGATATGGTGTTACTACGCAGACGTGCTTGAATTGACCTACACCTAAAAGCATAGGGTGTAGGAAGGAAATTTTGCGCTACGACAAAGTGAGATTTAATTAAATCAGTTTATACTTTTTGCATAGAAAAAAGATGATCCCCACTTTACAGGAATCATCTTTTTATTATCACACTTTTTAATGATGTATTAAAAAGCCCACGTTATGCAACTTAGTTATTAACGGATTCTTTAAGTGCTTTACCAGGTTTGAATGCTGGAACCTTGCTTGCAGGGATGTCGATTTCCTCACCTGTTTGTGGGTTACGTCCTTTTCTTGCTGATCTTTCTCTAACTTCAAAGTTTCCAAAACCAATCAACTGAACGCCTTCTCCATTTGATAGTGATTCTGAAATAGTTTCCAATACAGCGTCAACTGCATTACCGGAATCCTTTTTTGAAAGCTCTGCACTTTCTGCTACTTTGTTTACTAAATCTGTTTTATTCATGTATATTACTCCTTTTCTAAAAACTTCATTCTACACTTCTTTTTACCACAAATTACAAAAATAAACAAATTTCTACGCATGATTTAGGGCAAAATACCTACATTTTAGCGACCTCGACCGCTCTGATGCTTCTTATGCCATCATGAAACCAATGGTGGGATAGGAGGCCTTGTCCTACCCCTTTTGATAAAATGGTACCTCGATCAACTAATAAAAACCAGTTTCGATAAATAGGAAACAGACTAACGGCTTTTTCTTATATTCCAATACTGTCCAGTCTTGTATTTATGATATGATGTAGGGAGTTCAATATGGAAAAAGTTATGCTTCACTCAGTGGGGGTTTTTTCCTTCCCACACTATAGTGTTAACGGTTTATTCCCACTTAAACATCTCCGTTTCATTTCATGTTTTGAAGCAGGAATCGTACGGACGGTTGCACCGGGGAAAATTGTACGCAACTACAGGAACTGGGACAAGTGCCCTGTCCCCTTGTCCCACGAAAGGAGGATAATGGTGAATAAGAGAGATTATGCGATTTATGCTATTTTGGCCATTGCGGTGGTTAGTATTATTGTTAATTTTAATATGTTAGATAAAATGGAAGAATTGAAGTCTCAACAGGAACAAACACGAAGTCAGGTAGACCGACAACTTCGGTATGAAATCGATCATTTATCCCAACAAATTCAAGAGATCAATGAAAAAAATGAATGGGTTAGCGATCGAGAATTTAAAGCTGTCGAAGAAAGGTCAACACCAGAGGAAATTCACCTTGACTTAGAATGGACTTTTCGTGAGGTGGAAAGTGATGCTTCCATTACTGTTGCTTATCGAGAGGAGGGGGCAACTGAGTGGGAAGAAGTTGAAGCTAACAACGCTTCAGGATCAGCTTATCTTGCTTCATTAGTGCTTTCTCCGATGCATACCTATGAATACAAAATCATGAGTGAAGGGGATACCATTCAATCAACGGAAACTAGACGTATTCCACAAGAGCTGTATCAACCAATCCCATTGGTTACAAGAGGGACAGGATCAGGACAGGATGCTAATGGGAATATGACACATTATTCAGCTGAACTGAAACAAATTGAGCAGCCTATTTTTTCCTTTTTCAACCCAAAAACTGTCACAGCATTCGTTCATTACGAAGAACACCCGACAGAAGAAATTAATGTTGGCGCTGATCAAGGTATTTGGAAATTCCGAGTCGAGCCAGAGGACAAAACGATTACATCGATAGACTTAAGAGTTGAATACGAAAATGGGACCATCCACGAGGGCGAAATTTACCCAGATGAACAGGAATATATGGAAAGTGTGCATAAGTGACGATAAAAGAGTGCCTGCCACCCTAAAAATGCGGTGACAAGCACTCTTTCTTGTTGGTTGATGAAATGAATGGGACAAGTGCCCTGTCCCCATGTCCCACCACTATTTTTTCTGTTGGTCTAGAATCAGTTGTTTGATTTCTTTTATTTCTTTTCGTAATACTCGGTTCTCTTCTGCTATATCTGCGAGTTGCTGATCTCGCAAGTTATCATCTTCTTGTTCTAAATAATTTAGGATCACAGCGACTACTAGATTTAAAATAACTAATGCACCAATTACAATAAAGGATTCAAAGTAGATCCATGCCCAAGGGATTTCATTAATAATTGGTCTAGCTACTTGGCTGGCCCACGATTCAAACGTCACCACCTGTGTTAACGTGAATAAAGAAGCATGGAAACTACCAAAATATTCATCTGGCAGTACATCACTAAAATAAGTCGTCCCAATAATCGCATAAATCGTAAAAATAAGAATCGTTAAACCTAATATCCCTGTTAACGCTGGGATTGACTTCATCAATGAATCGATAATTTTTCGAAGGGCTGGGACAACAGAGATCATCCGTAACAACCGCAGCACGCGCAAGATCCGCATGACACTAACAAATGGCATCGTGTATAGGGCAACACTGGCCGTTACAATAATAAAATCAAAGATATTCCACTTTTGTTTAAAATAACCTCGTAACCCAAAGGCCGCCATCTTTAATACCATCTCAACGAAAAATATCCAAACTAGTACACGATCCATCCCATTTAGAAGATTGGTATAACCGGTCGAGTATGTTCCGGCGATTACAATCAGCCCATTTAGTAAAATTAAGCCTATAATAAGTGTTTGAAAGTTTTTATGTTCAACAACTTTTTTTAGCTTGTTCGCTCGAGGAGGGTTGTCAGCACGCTCCTCAAACGGTTGGTTTTGTTCTAAATCATTCCGTTGCAAATCCCCACTCCTCACCATCTTTTTTCACCCAAAGCAAGTCATAAGCTTTGCGCCTATTCTATCATAATACATTTATAAGTTATTATGCTAGTCAGATAACCGGAGTCTAAAAAACTACTTTCATAAAAAAACTTGCAACTATTGACTATTTCTCTAATTTATCAGGGTAAATTTGCCATTATTTTCCATAACATAAATACTAGCAAGACGAAAAAGGTGACATTGGTCAATCCCCAATTTTTCGGACACTTCAAAATTCGACAGATAAAGCTTAACAGGCTTATTATTATAAACATCTGTAACTTCTATGGACATGGGGCACTTGCCGAGGTTAACCGCAAAATAATA
>NZ_SZNM01000054.1 GCF_005870085.1 Aquibacillus sediminis
GAGTATCTTTCACTCATACAAAAACTAGCTTTCAAAAATTGATTCAAGGTTAATCGTTTCAATTAGATGAAACGTCTTACCCAATCTGTTTCATACTGGTTGTTTTGTTCAGTTTTCAAAGATCAAAAGTTGAAGTCGTTTATAGCGACAAAATCAACTATATCATCCCAACAACATTTTGTCAATACTTTTTTGTTGTTTTTGTGTTTCGCATCTCATTTAATAATGCGACTATAATAATATATCACATTATAAAACCTAAAGTCAATAACTTTTCAAAAATGTTATGTTCGACTCTCGTGATGAGAGGTTTATAATATACCATAAAAAATTAAACTAATCAATAGCATGGCTAATTACAATATTTCCCTTACTAACTATTATCATTTGTTTCATGTAAAAGAAGTTACCTCATAAGAGATAACTTCTTTTACGATGGAGCCTAGCGGGATCGAACCGCTGACCTCCTGCGTGCAAAGCAGGCGCTCTCCCAGCTGAGCTAAGGCCCCAAATCATTAAAGCATTTTTAATTAATATAAAAAAATGGCTGGGCTAGCTGGATTCGAACCAGCGCATGACGGTACCAAAAACCGTTGCCTTACCGCTTGGCTATAGCCCAATTATTTATAAATTAGTTGCAGTAATAAATTAAATGGTGGAGGATGCAGGGCTCGAACCTGCGACCCCTTGCTTGTAAGGCAAGTGCTCTCCCAGCTGAGCTAATCCTCCACAAATTATCAATTGAGCTTATATAATAATGGTGACCCGTACGGGATTCGAACCCGTGTTACCGCCGTGAAAGGGCGGTGTCTTAACCACTTGACCAACGGGCCATAAAATGGCTCCACCGGTAGGATTCGAACCTACGACCGATCGGTTAACAGCCGATTGCTCTACCACTGAGCTACGGTGGATCAATTAATAAAAGAGTTTTCAATGAGCTTGTACAGTAGAGTTGGATGTGCTCAAAGTGTTTTGCTATTCGTTGATGCCTTCACTTTTCGCAGGGACCTACTAGGGTGATTATGCGATGTTGCAAATGGTCCAGCTACGGTGGATCAATTCTAAACGCGCCCTAGAGGATTCGAACCTCTGACCCACAGCTTAGAAGGCTGTTGCTCTATCCTGCTGAGCTAAGGGCGCAAGTTACTAAATTAATGGGCCTGAGTGGACTTGAACCACCGACCTCACGCTTATCAGGCGTGCGCTCTAACCAACTGAGCTACAGGCCCATTATTGTAATGGAGCGGGTGAAGGGAATCGAACCCTCGACATCAGCTTGGAAGGCTGAGGTTTTACCACTAAACTACACCCGCATATACTTTAAATGGTGGAGGGAGTAGGACTCGAACCTACGAACCCGATGGGAGCGGATTTACAGTCCGCCGCGTTTGGCCAACTTCGCTATCCCTCCACTATTTTTAAGTGGTGGCTCGGGACGGAATCGAACCGCCGACACACGGATTTTCAGTCCGTTGCTCTACCGACTGAGCTACCGAGCCTTATTCTGTATAATTTTCTTGTTTTTTTCTCGATCTTCATCTTACTTCGGTGTCTATTCAATGATGCTCTGTGCTCGTCACGTTGCTTGTTTATTCGGCGATGGCTACGCTCCTCGCAAAACCTACATAGATGTTATTCCACTGAGGTTTACGGTTTCTCTACCGACTAAGCTACCGAGCCATTATAATTTCAATTTTCATGGCGGAGGAGGAGGGATTCGAACCCCCGCGAGCCGTGAAGCCCCTGGCGGTTTTCAAGACCGCTCCCTTCAGCCAGACTTGGGTACTCCTCCGTATTTTTATTGATGGACCCTGCAGGATTCGAACCTGCGACCGATCGGTTATGAGCCGATAGCTCTAACCAACTGAGCTAAGGGTCCTATTATAGCGGCGGAGGGGATCGAACCCCCGACCTCACGGGTATGAACCGTACGCTCTCGCCAGCTGAGCTACGCCGCCTCGATTATAAAGTGGAGCCTAGCGGGATCGAACCGCTGACCTCCTGCGTGCAAAGCAGGCGCTCTCCCAGCTGAGCTAAGGCCCCATAATATTTTTTTATGATCGGGAAGACAGGATTCGAACCTACGACCCCTTGGTCCCAAACCAAGTGCTCTACCAAGCTGAGCTACTTCCCGTAGTTGGCGCGCCCGAGAGGAGTCGAACCCCTAACCTCTTGATCCGTAGTCAAACGCTCTATCCAATTGAGCTACGGGCGCTAATGGTGCCGAGGGCCGGACTCGAACCGGCACGATAGTCACCTATCGCAGGATTTTAAGTCCTGTGCGTCTGCCAATTCCGCCACCCCGGCATGGCTAATAAGTTAATTGGAGCGGAAGACGGGATTCGAACCCGCGACCCCCACCTTGGCAAGGTGGTGTTCTACCACTGAACTACTTCCGCAAGTATTTGGTGCGGGTGGAGGGAGTCGAACCCCCACGTCCGAAGACACTAGATCCTAAGTCTAGCGCGTCTGCCAATTCCGCCACACCCGCATTTATGATGAGCCATGGAGGATTCCGACGCCGTAGGCTAGTCCTTGTTACCACTAAATTTAAACGAAACAAGGGAACCGTAGGTGAGAATCCATAACCATAACTTCCTTGATGAGCCATGGAGGATTCGAACCTCCGACCCTCTGATTAAAAGTCAGATGCTCTACCAACTGAGCTAATGGCTCTTGATTTGTTTTTTCATGAAAATGGTGCCGGCCAGAGGACTTGAACCCCCAACCTACTGATTACAAGTCAGTTGCTCTACCAGTTGAGCTAGGCCGGCTAATAAAATATTTACATTATTATTTTAATTGAGCAAGAAGTTAAATCAATAGATGTATTGTGCTCGTCACGTTGCATGATTTATCGGAGAAGTTTACGCTCCTCGCAAAACCTACAATGATGCTTATTCAAGAGGTTTACGGTTTCTCTACCAGTTGAGCTAGGCTGGCTTACTATATGGCGGTCCGGACGGGACTCGAACCCGCGACCTCCTGCGTGACAGGCAGGCATTCTAACCAACTGAACTACCGGACCAAAAATGTTAAAATTTATAATTTTAAGGAAAATTATTATCTAGCTAAGAAGTAATCTCAATGTAGTTAGATAAAATTTGGTTGCGGGGGCAAGATTTGAACTTGCGACCTTCGGGTTATGAGCCCGACGAGCTACCAGACTGCTCCACCCCGCGATGATAAAAAATATAATTTTTGAACTATAAGGCTTAGCGGCGTCCTACTCTCGCAGGGGCAAGGCCCCAACTACCATTGGCGCTGAAGAGCTTAACTGCTGTGTTCGGCATGGGAACAGGTGTGACCTCTTCGCTATTGCCACTAAACCATATTTTCATTAAGGACAAAATATATTATATGCATTTTTTATATAAAATGCAAGTGTTTTTTGCACCTTCAAAACTAGATAAGAATTACTCAAAACAATCAAACTTTTAAACAGTCTAGCTGAATCCTAATTAATATAGATAAGTCCTCGATCTATTAGTATCCGTCAGCTGCACGTGTCACCACGCTTCCACCTCGGACCTATCAACCTCATCGTCTCTGAGGGATCTTACTCATTTAAAATGATGGGAAGTCTCATC
>NZ_SZNM01000055.1 GCF_005870085.1 Aquibacillus sediminis
TGTCCGCCGCCAATTCTATTGGCGGCGGATTTTAACGTTTTAGGAAGAATTTGTGACGGTACAAATTGCTGATAATCTGCGACAATATACTAATGTTAATAATATCCTGACGGAGGGAAGGTATAAAAAATGCCCCAAAGAGATTGCAGTCTCTTTGAGGCGCATTTACAAACAACAAGTATGATAATAATAAAATATTTGGGTAAAAACATCAAGCAGTATTTAAGGTATTACCAAGATGTACCTCCAGCAATTGAAGCGAGTTGTCCCTGTTGTGACAATAAACTTCATAGGCATGGATTCTATACCCGTACCGTGGTAACAAAATGTTCAGTTTACCACATTCCCATCTACCGATGGATATGTTCTTCTTGTACTAAAACGGTCTCTTTATTACCTGACTTCCTTTCCCCCTATAAGGTTTTTATAGGATGGATTCAAGAAAGTTTATTTTACCGCCATTTCGTTCGAGGGGAAAGTTATTCTACTATTCATCCATCACTTGTTTTACAACAAGCTGGTAGTATATCATTTCGAACGCTAAAACGGTGGTGTGCTGATTGGAAAATGAGGATAGAATCATCTTTTCAGACGTTAACTAAAAGAATACTAAACTATGATCCTCTATCAAAACCTCATGTATTTATTCGAAATTTTAATCCTTATGAAGGATTTAGTGAACTTATCCAATACTTATGGAAAAAAATTCATCCTTCTATTCCCTACCCTTTCTATGGTTTTCTCCCTTGGATAAATCAGTTAATTTAGACAGAATTATCCTTTCCAGATGAAAAAGACCTTTGATCTAAACCGACAATGAATATGGAAAGTGATATTCATCTATTTGACGCTTCTTTTTTTACAGTATTATCCAGTTTTTTTGATTAACCCCACAGAGTTTGTCATCTTCATTTAAGGGCCCAATTCATGAGAAAATCTAGCAGATAAATATTATTTATATGAAAGGGAGAAAACAGAAGATGGATGAAAAACAACGAGAGAGTATTGCCCTTTTCCGTTATGGATTAATATCGAATGTGGTGTCTAGAAAGTTGATGAAGGGTGAAAAGGCAGCATTACTTCGTAATATTGCTAATCAAGAACATATAAATCCACTTGGGGAAAAACAAAACATTAGTGTACGGTCGCTAGAACGTTACATTCAACTGTATCAAGAAGGTGGGTTTGATGCCTTGAAGCCAAAGCGAAAAGGAAATTACGCAGCAAGAGCAATTCCGGAGGAAGTCATAAATAAAGCGATCCAACTGAAGCAAGAAAGACCGGAAAGGTCCGTTTATCAAATAATCCGAATGTTGGAACTGGCCAACATAGTAAAACCAAATCAAATTTCAGAGAGCACCTTATCTAAGCAATTAAGAAAACGCGGTGTCACACGTCAAGCTCTAAAACAAGAACAGTCGAGAAAGTATCGTCGTTTTGAATTTCCTTATCGAAATGCTTGTTGGCAAGGAGATGTACAACATACCCTTTATCTACCCCATCCTACAGGAGAAGGCAAAAGAGTTACCGCAAAGCTATTTGCTTTTATAGATGATTATTCAAGGCTAATTGTACATGGAGAATTTTATTTAGATGAGCGTGGAGCACAATTAGAAGATTGTCTACAAAAGGCTATTTTAAGGTATGGGAAACCAGAAAAGTTATATGTAGATAATGGTGCCATCTATCGAGCGAAAGTGCTAGATTTAGCATGTGCACATCTAGGGATAGATTTGGTTCACTCTAAACCAGGACGGCCAGAAGGGCGTGGGAAAATTGAGCGATTCTTCCGATTTGTCGACACTTCATTTAAACCAGAAGCATATGACTTAATCGAATCTGGTCAAATTAAATCAGTAGAAGAACTAAATAATTATTTTCAAATATGGCTTGATATGATGTATCACGAACGAGTTCACGGGGAAACGAGACAAACACCGAAAGATCGTTTTGAAGAAAGTGAACAATCACTAGTCTATCCTCATTTAGAAGAAATAAAAAATGCATTCAAGTGGCAGGAAGAGAGAAAAGTTGATAAAACAGGATGTATTTCATTTCAAAATAATCGATACGAGGTAGAACAAAAATTAGTTGGAAAGATGGTTACATTGCGGTATGATCCATTCGATTTAGAGATACTTGAGGTGTGGTACCAAGGAGAAAGACAAGAAGATGCCGTGGCAGCCTCCCTACAACGCCACCTTGATAACCGTGTTTCTGTTCCTAATGATGAGGAGAAGGAAAAATCCCCATCGGGATTAAACTTTTTAACCCTAGCAAATAGTCCTTTCCAAGAACATAAAAAGCAACAAAAAGGTCGCCTCAGTTATTCATCTTTAATGGGAGGGGAAAAACATGATTAAAAAGCACTTTGGTTGGAAACAAACACCTTTTACAAGAGAAATTCCTACAAGAGATTTATTTCAATCGGAACAGTATCAAGAACTGGAAGCTAGACTTCAATACATGATTCATGAAAGATCATTTGGACTCTTAACTGGTGATGTCGGAGCAGGAAAATCAACTGCAATCAGAGCCCTTCGGGATCGCCTTCATCCAAGTCACTATGTGTTCTTATATTTGTCAGATTCATCATTAAAACCGAGAGATTTTTATCGAGAAATGCTTTTACAAATTGGTATTGAGCCAATGTTTCTAGCAAGTGATTTGAAACGACAATTTAAAAATGCACTAATTGACATATTTGAAAATGAGAAAAAAACACCTGTCGTAGTAATCGATGAGGCACATCTGTTATCTCCATCAATGTTGCAGGAAATTCGATTTTTAACAAACTTCCATGTAGATTCACTATCTCCATTGACATTGATATTGGTGGGACAACCAGAATTACGAGATAAGTTAAGACTAAGAAGTTTAGAAGCTATTTCTCAAAGAATTACAACCAGATACCATTTAGTTGGGTTTACGTTTGAAGAGATGAAAAAATACATTACGCACCATTTAGCTGTGGCAGGAGAAGATCGCCAGATTTTCACAGAGGCCTCTCTTCAAAAGATATTTGACCAAACTAGAGGTGTCCCTCGTTTAACAAATCGTTTATGTACGGAATGCTTATTGGATGCTGTCTCAAGGCAGCAACAACTAGTTGATGAGGAATCAGTTGATCGTGTAATCGAAGATAACATGTTTTAGCTCCCGAGTGGAGCTTTTTTTTCTACTAAAAAAGACACTGAAAATTCCTTTTGATTTTCGCCATTCGCCACTTCAGTTCCTATTTTATCTCGCCACCGACAATGTCATTTCCGAAATGAATGCCATCTAATATGGCTGCTAACA
>NZ_SZNM01000056.1 GCF_005870085.1 Aquibacillus sediminis
CCGCAGTGAGGGACGAACGAGGAGGCTCATCAGCCACCCATGGAAAGCGTAGTGTTTTCCGCAGCGGCCTATTATCACTCGTCATATATATAGGAAATTGAAATTTACTGCGCAGTATATAGCTACTGCGCAATAAAGAATAAAAATTTATGCAAAAGAGCGTTTAACTATATTTACTATGCTTTGTTGTTCTCTTGTTCATAAGCACAGTATATTGTACAGAAATTTCAATAAACATCTAAATCTTGTAAAAGCGAAAAATCGTGTTATAATGATTAAATATAAAAATATCAGAATATTTAAATTATACAAAAGGCGGGGACATAATGAAGTACGGATTTTCGAAACGTGTAAAATATATGAAATCATCGGCAGTTAGGGATATATTAAAAGTAGTTAACAGGGGAGATGTAATTTCGTTTGCTGGGGGGCTACCCGATGAAAATTTATTTCCTGTTGATGCTGTTCGTCAAGCTTTTGATAAGGCAATGACTGCCGGAAATAAAACACTACAGTATGGAGAAACGGAAGGAGTCTTTGAACTAAGAGCAAGACTATCATCGAGGATGATGCAGAAAGGGATCAATCGAAATCCTGAAGATATTCTTGTGACATCGGGCTCCCAACAAGCAATTGACTTATTTGCGCGGATCATGTTTAATCCAGGAGATGTCATTCTAACAGAGAACCCGACTTATTTAGCTGCACTTCAAGTATTTGAATCCTATGAAACAAATATTGTGGCCGTTGATTCAGATGATGAGGGAATGATTGAGGAGGACTTAGAAGATAAAATAAACCGTTTAAAGCCGAAATGTATTTATGTGGTTCCAACTTATTCTAATCCAGGTGGAAAAGTGTGGTCATTAGAGCGGAGAAAAAAATTATTGGAATTGGCTAAAAAATATCATGTTGTCATTTTTGAAGATGATCCATATGGGGATATTCAGTTTGATAAAGAGGCTTCACCACCACCAATTGCTTCGATGGATGATAACAAGTTTGTCCTTTACACAAGTACATTTTCTAAAACGGTTGTTCCAGCAATGCGGATTGGTTGGATTGTCGGTCCACATCAAATTATTCGATTGATGGCACAAGCAAAACAAGCAACAGATTTGCATACGAATTCGATTAGTCAGCATGCTTTAGTTCATTTAATTGATGATTTTGATTTTGATGGTCATATTCATTCATTGATAGAAACGTACCATGAACGGATGCTAGTGATGAAGAATCAACTACAGCAAGTAGAAGGGGATCCTATATCATTTGTGACGCCAAAAGGTGGCATGTTTTTCTGGGTGGAGATGCCTGAGTATGTTAATACGACTGACCTGCTAGACACAGCTGTAGAACATGGAGTTGCATTTGTTCCTGGATCACCATTTTATGTTTCTAATGCGAAACAAAATACAATGCGTTTAAATTTTACAAATGCAAATCCAGAGTTAATCAAAGAAGGTATGAATCGCCTTGTTACTGTTATAAATCAATCGCAATATGAAACAATTTCATAATTGCTTATTAAATTAAAAGACTGTTTTTAAAAGATTGTAGTTTTGTCACAATAACCATAAACTCCGACGTAACTCAAAAATTATTACTCATATTCACCGAAAATGGAAGCTAGATGTGCACGTTTCTTGAGTTTTCGTCTATATTTAAGGTGATTTCCTTTCCTAATGGACACGTTTACTAAGTTTTCGTGTACATTAGAATCAATTTTTAAACTAGATGTGCACGTTTCTTGAGTTATCGTCTTGTGTCTACGTCGGAGTTTCTATCAACTACGACATAAAAAAGCAACAAACCTTACAAGAAGAGCGTAATAAAAAAGACATTCGCGGTATGTAAACATGCGAATGTCTTTTTTTAGCCTTAATCAAATTTATTGGTACTACATCCTATTTAAAGATACCAAAAAGTGATTGGAGCAGAGATTTTTCTTCTTTTTGTTTTGTAGGCTGTTCCTTATTTTCTTCCTGTAAGAAAATATTTTCTTTATCGATCGCATGGTCATAGGTTAACACAATACCATAATCTGACTCTGCACTTTTATTGTTGACAGTTTTGTAGTTTATTTGGTTGTCGGAAGCAACTTGTTTATATTTCTTGAAATAGCGAAAACTTACATTTCCGTTTAATAATAACTTTGAATCAGGATTTTCTTTCATAGCTTGGTCGAGTTGTTGAACTCCTTTATGTTTCATTACCTGCCCCTTAGTAAGAGCTAAAACGACTCTTTCCCTTAAGGTACCTAAAAATGCTTTTCTTTCAGCAGGATTCGTTTCTTTTGCTCCGTATATCCCTTCTTGTAAGTAATCATCAACATCTTTTTTCATTTGTAACACCTCACTAAAAACGATCAAAACTAAAACATAGCTTGTTATGCTTACGCATAGTATGTACCAATTATAATAAAAAATAGGGGGGATTACATCAACATATTAAAAGAGTTTCGACAATTTGTGTTACGAGGGAACGTAGCTGATATGGGGATTGGGATTGTTCTAGGTGCTGCATTTAGTGGTCTAGTCGATTCCCTAGTTAAGGATGTGCTTCTTCCCCCTTTTGGTGTACTGTTAGCTAAGATGAACTTTTCTAATTTATTTATCCCACTTGGCGGTGGTCATTATACATCATTGGCAGAGGCACAAGAAGCAGGTGCTGCGACTATTAATTACGGTTTATTTTTAACATCCTTTATTCGTTTTGTGATTGTTTTATTTGTTATTTTCATTGTTGTTCGACAAATGAATAAATGGAAAAAGCCAGACCAACACCCTGCGGATGCTATGACAAAGAAAGAATGTCCATTTTGTCGATTGCCGATTCCCTCCCAAGCCACTAAGTGCCCCAATTGCTCTTCAGATATAGACGAGCCACCACAACGTAAAAGGCTGACTAGTAAAGATGCTGTACGATTACGGATAAAATAAAAAAAGATGACAGGCTACTAAAATGGTACCTGTAGTTAGGACACTTGAAAAAGAGTGTTTAAACTACAGGTATTTTTTTATATACTTAAGTTTCAAGATATGGGGAAAAGAGGACAACATGAGTAAAATAACATTTTCAACTA
>NZ_SZNM01000057.1 GCF_005870085.1 Aquibacillus sediminis
TGATTACGGCCACGTGATTTTACCACCCTTGCCATGTTTTTTACCAGACTTCGCCATGAAATTTACCACACAACGCCAACACACTTACCAATCATCATAAAAGCCCTACAGTTTACTAGTTTTATAAACTGTAGGGCTTTTTATTTACATTGTTGTTAATTTAAATTAGTTTTAAAATACTCTATAATCATCTTTCTAGAACCCTCAAAAATGTCCTGTTCATTCCATTCATGAGGAAAAGGTTCATTACCGTAAGTTTCCATCAACTGCGTTTTTAGTTCCATGGGGAACGGATACCAGTTCTTGTACCCGACACAGTAGAAGTACTCCTCCATCTCCTTTAGGTCTTTTTCCGTCATAACTGTCATATTAGAAGTCTCCACTTAGTCCATGGCGTTCACGCATGGAAACTACTCCATCTATTAAGATTTGATAGGAGTCATGAATAATTCGGTCTAAAATAGCTTCTGCTATCGTTTCATTACCTAACTTAATATGCCATCCACTAGGGTCGATTTGTGAACAGAAAATAGTAGAAGCTAACTTGTGGCGTGCTTCTGTAATTTCCAATATAATAGCTGCTTCATCGGTTGATAAATCTGTCAGTAACCATTCATCCAATATGAGTAGATCAACCTTCGTGTACTTTTTGATACATTTCCGGTAACTTCCGTCTGCAGCTAATTTTGCGAGTGATAATTCATCCAATAGTTCCGGTAGGCGAATATACTTCACTTTATAAAATTGACGACAAGCAGCTACTCCGAATGCACTTGCTAGATATGATTTACCTGAGCCGGTGGCTCCTTTCAATATAATATTATGACTGTCTTGTATATAATTACAGCTAGCCAATTTTAGAATCAATTCTTTATTCAATCTTCTGTCCTCATGGTATTCTATATCTTCAATACTGGCATTTGAGTTTAAAAAAGTAGCTGTTTGTATCAAGCGTTGAAGCTTATTGCTTTTCCGACGGGAGTGCTCTAGATCAACCAGTAATGAAAATCGATCTTCGAAACTCATCTTTTGAAAATCCTTATTCGATGCTTGCTCTTTATAGGCTTCTGCCATTCCACTTAATTTCATTTCGAGTAATTTTGTTAATGTTTGATCATTCATCATTTGTCCGTTCCTCCGTAGTAATGTGCTCCTCTTGTGAAGCCAAAATTATTTTCACTTGTTTCCGTTTTGCGTTTCATTTCTTGTTCGGCATCATTCTTTTTATTGCTCTTCAAGATGGTTTGAATACTCTTAACTGTTGGTCTTCTAGTCATAGAAATAACCATCTTACATGCACGTTCAATTTCATATTTGGTATAACGTCGCTCAGATTTTTTTAAAGAAAATATAGATTGTAATGCTAGTTTTTCTGTTTGAGAAGTATCTAGAATATATTTAATAACAGTCAATGTGGAAACTCCGATATTTTCAGCCCATTCAAATGCAGCTTCTGGTGTTTGGTCCACAAATAACTTATGATTTTCAGGCATATGATCACGAACAGTAGATAATTGACCGAATTTCCCATATAATCGTTTATGGGAAGCTACCCGCATATGATTGAAATAAACTTCTACGAGGTCGTCTGAAAGCTTCACATCTACCTGACGATTGATGTACTCATATGGCACTGAATAAAACATACTATCGACAGAGATGTGATAGTCTGGACGTACTTTCGCTGTTTTCCATTCAGACATTTTGTAAGGCGTTGATGGTAGAGGGGAAAGTGCGAATTTCTCCTCTTCCTCAAATGCCGACAAACGACACCCTTTTTTACGTGTGAAGGGACGCTCATTGAATTCAGCTAATTTCTTCGAAACTTCTTCATTCAATTCATCGATACTGAAACAATGTGCATTTCTTAAGGCTGCAATGATCCATGTAGAGACGACGTTAACTGAGCCTTCTACACTGGCCTTATCTTTTGGTGTACGCACCCGTGCAGGCATGACTACAGTATTATAGTATTCTGCCATTTCCTTATAAGTTGGATTTAATACTAACTCTCGTGTAGTATGTTTCGTGACGCTCGCTTTAAGGTTGTCTGGCACAATAATTTGTGTAGTGCCACCAAAATACTTATACGCATGGTTGTGTGCGGTTATCCATGAATGTAAATCCATCGATAACGTTGCTTCTGCATACGATAATTGACTACAAGGCAGTGTTGCAACGAAAACATACGCTTTTACCTTCTCGCCAGTGTCCCTGTCAATGATGAAGGATGTGGATCCTGCCCAATCGACCTCCATAATTTCGCCTGGTTTTCTACGGATACGCAAAGTGGCTTTGTACTTGTCTGCATATCTACTGTAATGACGCAGAAAACTGCGATACGAGTAAGGAATCTTTTGATTCGCACGACACTCAGCTTCGTATTCATGATGGAGGAGTGAAAGCGTCACATTAGGCTTCGCTAGCTCTTCATGAATATAATCAAAGTTCAATGGTTGTCGTCCCGAACCCTCCAAAGTTTTCTCTGGAAAGAGAAAATCCTCAATCCATTGATCCGTCATTTCCTCGTCTAACGGACACACTAATCCTTTCTTTTCTGCCAAACGGATGACCTCTGTTACTTTTTGACGAGAGTTACCAGTACTTGCGGCAATACCTCTGAGACTGATTCCCTCATCGTGTAACTCCAATATCTTTTGATAATGGATCATAAAAAAATACCTCCATAAATTAATGTCATACCCAACAGGTATGCTCATTAATTATACAAAGGTATTAGTTGGTAAACGCATGGCATTTACTGGTAAATTTTGTGTCACTCGGTGGTAAAAACTATGTCAGAGGTGGTACATTTCAGTGGCCGTAATCA
>NZ_SZNM01000058.1 GCF_005870085.1 Aquibacillus sediminis
TCAAAAGCACTTGCGGATGCTAACGATAATCCAACCAGCGGATTTGGCGGGTATGGTCCTTTGGTTCCAGATCCGAATGGTATTCTTGACCTTCCAAAAGGCTTTCATTACAAAATTATTTCCAGAGAAGGCGAACTGATGACAGACGGAAGCAAAATCCCTGGAGCATTTGATGGAATGGCAGCTTTTGATGGATCAAACAATACAACCATTCTTGTTCGTAATCACGAATTATCGGGAGGTCCAGCATTCGGACGCAATCCATTTGACACAAATGCTAAAGGTGGTACTACCGCTTTAGTTGTAGGTCCAAATCATGAAGTGATCAAAGAATATGTTACCTCTTCAGGTACAATCCGAAATTGTGCTGGCGGAGCGACACCTTGGGGAACTTGGCTGACTTGTGAAGAAAACCGTTCCGAGGGACACGGATATGTATTTGAGGTAGATCCGACACAGCCAGAGAACGATATGTCCAAAACTCCAATTAAGGAAATGGGACGCTTTTCTCACGAAGCCTGTGCAATTGATCCATCGACAGGATATGTATATTTAACTGAGGATTCAAGACCAAGCTACTTTTATCGTTTTATTCCAAATGACACTAGCCAAAAACCAGGTTCGTTACAAAAAGGAGGAAAGCTTTACGCAGCAGCAATTGAAGCGGTAACTGATCCAGCCGCAAGCACATTTAAAACTGGACAAACATTTCAGATCGTTTGGAAGGAAGTTGATCCTCATTGGTGCCGCGAGGAAGCTGAAGAACAAAACTGCATTCAGTTCTCTAGACTTGAGGGAGCGTTCTTCCAAGAGGGTGTATTCTGGTTCGACGACACCTCTGCCGGTGAAAACAAACTTGGACGTGTTTACCGTTATATTCCTCACACTAATACATTGGAACTTTTCTATGAGGGAAATGATGCACGTCAAATGGAATATCCAGATAATATCAGCATGACTCCATGGGGTGACCTTTGGTTTGTAGAGGATGGTTCCGGCCAAGATCGCATTATGGGAATTACGCCAGAAGGCAAGGTCTATCCTTTTGCCGCCAACCGTTTGAATGATAATGAATTTGCAGGTCCAACATTCTCACCAGATGGAAACACACTTTTTGTCAATATTCAAAGCCCAGGCATGACCTTTGCCATTTGGGGGCCGTTCCAACGCAGAAACTCTGCACGCGCTAGAGAAATGTCCTTTGCTGCTCCTGCGAATATTGCACCGCAAGTTTCGGGAAAAGTAGCTAAGACTGCCGAGGCACAAGGTATGTCCGTTCTAGAAGCAGCAGCATTTGAGCGTCACGGAATAAAAATAAATTAAATTGTCCTACAAGATACCATAAAAAAGATGTAAACTAACATTTTGTATGGTTTACATCTTTTATTACATTTCAAGTATTTGTTATAGGTGGACATCGAATTGGGTACTAGGAGGGACAATTTTTTGTCCCAAGAAGTTTGTTTGGTGGGACACAAAACAAAGACGTAGGTTTTCTCATCACAGCATATTTAAGAATGGTCTATTGAAAAGCGAAGGTGTAAGAGAAGTAATATTATACCATCTGCTATTTTTTCATTTTATGGAAGGAGCATTAAAGTGGTTTTAGTTTGTAAACAACATGTTCATAAAGCCTTAAAAATGATATTTCTTCCACATGTTCAAACTATCTCAGAGGATTATAAATTACTTGAAGAGCTAAAATGTAAAGTTTGCGGAAAGCAGGCGGATTATAAATTATATAATTTTTTATCACAAAGAAAAAGAACGATCTAAACAATGGAGGTTATGTAAATGTTACAGAATATAGGGATACCTGGTTTAATTATTGTTCTTGTCATTGCATTAATTATTTTTGGCCCATCCAAGCTACCTGAAATTGGTCGTGCATTTGGAACTACGTTAAGAGAGTTCAAAAAATCAACTAGTGACTTGGTATCAGATGAGGAGTCAAAGAAAGACAAAGACGAAACACAAAAAACAAAAATAGTTGAATAAGTAACAGATTTTAGAAGATGTAGGTAACTTCCATGCTTTCTTCTTCTT
>NZ_SZNM01000059.1 GCF_005870085.1 Aquibacillus sediminis
TTTATACCTTCCCTCCGTCAGGATATTATTAACATTAGTATATTGTCGCAGATTATCAGCAATTTGTACCGTCACAAATTCTTCCTAAAACGTTAAAATCCGCCGCCAATAGAATTGGCGGCGGACATAATTGTAAAGGTGGCTAAATTGCTTTGCAAAAAACTCACTGGTTACCATTCTTTTCATCAGTTTCTCATCAGCTAGTTCAGAATCAGTAAGTTTATAAGGTGCCTTATTTAAATTCTTTGAGACCAAATTTTCAAACTCAGCTACTCTGTTTATAAGATTTATTAAACGATATGGTGCATACTTTCTCTTCTGTTTTATAAAATCTCTTAAAGTCCTGGATTCTATATTTGATAGATACTTTGTTAGTAGAAATTCCCTTTGACCCTTTACTCCCAAGTTTAAGTGGGCATTTGAATCTCCTTTTAAAAGGAGGACTTCCCTCGAATGATTAAATGCGTTATTAAGAATAGCAATCAACTCCTCAATTACATTGATGTTTTTACTATTCTTATCCTCAACATCATTTACCAATTTTATACACTTATTTGTCAAAAGTTCCTTTACTGTGTCAAATGTTTGACGAGTTCTTCCGAACTCGTCGGGTTTCTGGAAGTTATTTCCATCCCCAAATATGTTTGAGGTATTTAATTGTAGTACTTTATTTAGCAAAATCTCATGGTATTCTTCCATTTAAAACGCCCTCCTTTTCTATACAAAAAAAGCACCATCATGAAGATACGCGCGACATATTACCCGTCACGGTATCAATACATGATGGTGCTTCCATTAATGTATTAATATTTTTATTATAAAAAATTGTACTTGAATCTTATAATATATATTATACATGTATTCTAAAGTAAAATGCAATAGATTAATAGTAATTATTTTATTGTGTTTCCTCAACATACATTTCAAAACAATCTTACATCCATATCTATGGTTTTTTCCTCCTTCATATAATGTGATCACCAGTATACAGCACTTTATATACATATTTCGCTTTATTATGAATAAGACAATTTTGAATAATAGTTGCGCTTAAGGAATTAAACAAACTAGACATAGCGTATTCACCTAGAACTACAAATGATCCAGATCTTTGGACTCAAACCTAACGAGCTCCACCCTGTCAAGGGCGAGAAGTTAAGTTTTTGTAGTTTTTATAAGTTATCGACAATTCCTATAAATCCTGAAATATCAATGGATTTATAGGATTCTTTTATCTATTGATTATTCCTGAATTTTATTAATTATTTATAGTTTAAATGCCATATTGATGCCACAAATGATGCCAAAAATTTATTATAAATGATCAATAAAACTTCAATTTCATGAACAAATCCATAAAAGGTAATTAGCCTAATTTCTATGCTATTTCTCACCTTCAAGTTTACTTAGCCTTCTTTCAAGTGATTCAATCTTTGCTTCTTGTAACTTATTTATTTCAGTTAGTTCTGTAACTTGATTAGCTGTTTCTCTCGTCAGTCCTTTTAATTCCTCATATTCAGATAAACTCGATGATAGCTTACTTTCTGCAACTTCTTTATCTTTTGTAACAACATGAATGTCATAATTCTTCCCCATAACTTCCTTTACTGCCTTGAAGATTAGATCCTTATATCGATTCTCAATCCAATTTTCTTCAAATTCATTTCTAGCTTTAACAATAACTTTTTCACCATCGATTTCCGCTTCTGTTCCTGCCAACCACGTTTCGAAACTTGGTGATTACGGCCACTGAAATGTACCACCTCTGACATAGTTTTTACCACCGAGTGACACAAAATTTACCAGTAAATGCCATGCGTTTACCAACTAATACCTTTGTATAATTAATGAGCATACCTGTTGG
>NZ_SZNM01000006.1 GCF_005870085.1 Aquibacillus sediminis
CTTATGAGTAAGTAGGAAAATTATAAATGGAATTATGATTGACCTGAGTTTGTGAATGAATACAATTGACTATAGCCTTAGCGGTGTGGAATAAGGAAAGTTGTCATTTCCTTAATACGTAGTAGACTTATACTGCGCAGTAAATATTTTTAATTTTTAATTGAATTTGTGAAAAAGCAGTACAAATTATCTGATTGTCTTTCTTATTTACTAATACTTTGCAACAAAAATCTTCACAATGATAAGATAAAAAAGTTATTGTGTATCCCTATAACTATATCTGACTTGGGAAAGGATAGTAATACGAATATCCGCGGAGGAATGGTTTAATGTACATTTTAATTAATGTTTTCTACTTAATAGCAGGATATATATGGGGAGATTTGAAAAACTGGAAGAAGTATTATTCAACCATCTTATTCCTCATTATTGGAGATTTTCTATATAATTTTCTGCTTTATAATGAGTCCATGTGGCTTTTTCATGATTTAATATTACCTAATCATACTCTGATTACAATCTTAGCTATGGTTGTTTCTTATTCTGCGACAGTGTTAATTTATCTGGGAAGATTTCCTGAAGGATGGCAAAAACGTTTTCTATGGTTTTTATTATGGGTTGGACTATATATGACAATAGAGTTCATAAACAGTAAATTAGGGTTTATCACATATCATAATGGTTGGAATTTGTGGTGGTCTTTCTTATTTACAGGTATTATTTTCTTCATTTTACCTATACACCACAAACGACCTATCCTAGCTTGGTTAATATCAATTGTAATTATAATCTCTTTATTGGGTATTTTTGATGTGAAAATAAGTGATATGAAATAGAGTAGACTAATCTTTGGAAGAAGAATAGTTGAAGATGATAAACCTAGAATACACTATCATAAAAATACAGAATAAAGATAACTTCTAGTGTAAACATACAAAAGTTTTATGGAGGTATTTCTATGCCAGAAAACCCGAAGATTACGCGAACTAGGCACATAATGGATTACATATCAAGAGAAATTAATGATAATGCGAATGTTAGTATATTTTATAGCAGATGATAAAAAGCCAAGGGAATTATGGTTAATTTATTATGAAGAACTTGATGTTTATATTAGTAAAATAACAGGGGCTTTGAGATATGAACGAGCTACAATACCAGTCGGATACACTTCTGAAGCTGTTAATAAAGAAGTACCGAGCAAAGCCGACATAGTTATGGGGTGTGTAATTTGTGGATACTAATTTTTATTGTATTTATCTTTTTTAACATAATTGCATATTTTGTTCCCAAAAAGATAACTAAAATAGAAATCTATGCGACATGTTTTTTTGCTTATGCATATGGTATGACTACTGATATGATATTAGATTTGCATCTTAACCTTTATGGTTATTTTCAGAAGGGATTTCAATGGATGGGGCTTCTCGGTATCATTTTATACTTTCCTTCAATAAGCTTTTTATTTCTAAATTATTATCCTTCTAAAAAAAGGTGACCAAAAAATGGTTTTACATTTTGCTTTGGTCTGTGTTCGCAGTTATTTTTGAATGGCTTTCTGTACAAGCTGGATATTTTTATTATAATGGGTGGAAACTTTGGTACTCTGGAGCGCTATATCCATTCATATTTTTAATTCTTGTGATGAATCATAAATTGGTTAAAGGACTGTTAAAAAAGTTCCATAACTCTTCTTAAACTATCGGGATTTTTGAAGAAGAAAATACGAAATAACTACAGAGCATTTGCTTCGCAGTACAACGATACTGTAAATACAAAACCATTAAGAGACGATTACTCCAAAGTAATTGTCTCTTTCTTACTTAAAGGCTAATTTCTAAGAAAATAAATAATCTACGCATACTTAGTTGGTATTTTTGGTGTTTGAATGGGTAATCCTTAGTTTACTAATTAAAACTAAGGAGAGTTGATCTTTATGAACCTAGCAGAGCAAATATTATCAGATTTAGTGGTAGCTTTAAAAGATTTGTACCCTAACATCGAAGTGGAAAATACCAAGAATAAATTGTCTACTGTTTTATCTGAGTATTATATTCAAAGAGTTGGGTTAGGTGAGGTTCATCCTGATCTTGAGGATAAAATACAATTGTTCATTTCGGCAAAAAGACTTGAAGGATTAAGTTCTATTACTCTTGATAACTATCTCCTAGAATTAAGTATGTTTGCTGACATCGTAAAAAAGAAGGCTGAGGACATAGCTATAGCAGACATTCGAATGTACCTAAGTAAAGAGGGGACGTTAAAAATGAGCACAATTAGAAAGAAACTATCTATTTTAAAGAGTTTTTTTAGTTGGTTAGTTTCAGAGGAATATATTAAACATGATCCAACTACTAAATTGAAAGCTCCAAAAGACGAATACAGACTTCCTAAATCCTTATCAATTGAAGAACTGGAAATGTTAAGAGAAGCCTGTGAAACAGATAGACAACGTGCTTTTCTTGAAGTATGCAACTGGCTGTCGTTTATCTGAAGTTCATGGATTAAATAAAGCTGATATCAATCAACAGAATTGAGCACTTTAGTTATAGGTAAAGGTGATAAGCAAAGGGAAGTCTATTTTTCAATTAGAGCAATGTATCATTTAGGTAAATATTTAAAAGAACGAAAAGATGATTGTGAAGCCTTGATGATTACAGATAGACAACCTTATAGAAGATTATCTAAACGAGTAATACAAAGAGAAATAGGAATAATCGCGAAAATAGCAGGTTTGCATGACAAGGTTAGTCCCCATGTTTTAAGACATACTTTTGCAACATTAACATTAAATAATGGAGCTGAACTCGTAGCAATTCAAGAATTGTTAGGTCACAATTCGCCGGATACCACACTAAGGTATGCAAAAATAACTCATGAAAGAAAACGTGAGCAGCATAAAAGATATCTAATTCAATAAAAGTGATTGTCATTAGACGGATACTGTGCAATAAATGTTTTTGAATTCAGGTGGCTTTGTGAAAAAGTGACTGGACCGATTTAGTCGTTTTCAATGGAAAGCTGATCTACGCTAATTATTAGGGGTTTTGAATATATGCTGGGAAATTAACCTTCCTTTATTGGTAATCAGATAAAATCCCAATTGTTTTTGTTTTTTTATATTTTTAAAGATAAATTAGTTGACTGTGAAGATTAAATTATGGTATTATTAAAAATTTGATAAAAAACAATAAATATGATATACTTAATAAGGTTACCATATATGGAGGTGGTTTTTTTGTTTGAAATTGGCGATAACATTGTTTATCCAATGCACGGAGTAGGTATAATTAAAGCCATAGAAGAAAAGGAAATCTCAGGGGAAAAACAACAGTATTATGTCATAAAAATGTTAATCAGTAATATGCAAGTCATGATTCCTACGGGTAAAATATTGAGTTCAAGTATACGCCCAGTTACTGACATAATTGCATTAAAACACATCACACACATTTTTCTGCATGGAGAATCAGATAGATTACTGCCGTGGAAACAGAGGTATAAAGTGAACACGGACAAAATAAAAACAGGTAAAATACAAGAAGGTGCTGAAGTTGTACGTGATTTAAAGCGTATGAAGAAAGAGAGAGCGCTTAATACAAGCGAAAAAAAAATGTTTGATAACGCACATGAATTTTTGATTAGTGAACTAAGATTAATTAAAGGGATCACTGAAAATCAAATTAAAATTTTCTGTTAAGGTTAATTATAGATAATGTATTACATCTCCCGAAAATATCCTGAATTTTTTGGGGATATGATTATTATTAAAAGTAAATCATTTCAAAGACATTCAACTTACTTTTAGTGCATTGGTATGTCAACACTAGACTGGACAAATAATTAAAGGTGCGTTGCTTTGTATTCAGCTGGTGTTTGATAATCTAATGAACTGTGGATACGAACATGGTTATACCAATGGACGTAATCAAAAAGTTCAAGGAAGTTCTTGTTGGTTAAGGAAAACACGACCATGTACAAATTCAGTTTTAATAGTTTTAAAGGTAGCTTTTTCTACGGCATTGTCAAAGGGTGTTCCTTTGTTACTTTATGATCGCTCGATTCCAAATGTCTTTAAAGCCTCATCAATAAGTGTTTTTAAATTCACTTCCCCAATCAGTGTGAAATAACTCCAGGCGATGAAGATTATATAGAACCGTTGCGAAAGCACGCTGAACTAATGCTGCATCCTTGTTAGGACCAGCACTTGTATCCTATAATTTCACGGTTATATTAAGTGATCGTCTATCCTTCGTATTTGACTGATACTACTCAAAAAAAGTTTGTTTGTGAAAGAAGTACTTTATAATAAAGAAGTTTTATTGAGGAAATAGTTGGCCTAACAATTGGATATTTATGCGTATGTATGTTTGTACCAAATTGCATTTTAAAGTTTAAAGGTAAGATGTACGCTATCCAATTTTTACCTTGTTCTTCAGCATATTAACAATTATGGAGGCGTTTGATAATAATTGTTCACGATAGCTGTCCTCGACTTCCTTAGAAGCCAACAAAGGTTCCATTTTTTGATGTAAGTAATCTTCTAATTTTAATTGGTTTTCCATTAAGAATGCGTTTAAATTTTCCTTTGTTGTGATTTTCATTTTCAATCTCTTCCTTCAATAATTTTTCAACTTCTAATTTATTTAGTATGAAAGTTCACTATATATATTAAAAAAAACTTTAAAGAAAAATCAATACTTAAATTATATTTCCACCACCATAGTTCTAAGAACAATATCAATTGAAGGCTTAGGTTCAAACTGTATATTTAATCTTAAAGAAGATTACTGCCCGTTAGACAGTTCAGATTAAAAATTCAAATTGAAAAAGTAGCTCAATTGAGGGTACAAATTGAACTTCTGTACTCCCAAACTGAACTACTTATATATACATTTAACATATTGTCAATCCAGTATGTTATACTGTAAACAACCTTTGAAGTTTTAAACTTTTTTTATTACTTGTACCATCTCCCTACTCGAACGTTGAGTAGGGTTTTTTATAGGATTTTATACAGACAACAAAAAAACAGGCCCCCATATAAAGAGCCTGTTTGTATAAACTATTTAAGATTAAGCACCTTTTTCAACGTTAGCAGCTTGTGGTCCACGGTTACCTTCTTCGACATCGAAAGTTACGCTTTGACCTTCTTCAAGTGTTTTAAAGCCTTCACCTTGGATAGCAGAGAAGTGTACGAATACATCGTCTTGTCCTTCTACTTCGATAAATCCAAAACCTTTGTCTGCATTAAACCATTTTACTGTACCTTTTTCCATTTTTGTTGCCTCCTAGTGCGTTACCACACATTGTATTACTATTCTTGCCCAAAAAGTATCATCAAGACGAAACGTCAATATTCATACTATCCTTTACACCGAACAAAAATAATTCTTATTCATCATAGCAGTAATCGATAGTAATTGCAAATCTTTGGGTTTAACTAAAATAGTAAAAATCCCATAAAGAAAAAGAAGAGCAACCATGCAATACAAACAAAGATCTTATAATTATCATTCTAATTAAGTTATCTTTGTTGAACTGAACGGGCACTTACTTTGAGAAGAACAACTAACAAAGCGAAGCCCTTGCTGCACAGTACAAATATACTGTTCAAAAGGAGCATGCAAGATTAGGTTAGTAAAGTTAAGTAACTGACTTCTTTTTTCTACTCTATTAAATAGAACCAAAAACGGGTCGGGCTTTTCATTGTAACCTTGGATATAAAAAAGTGTTTATTGTATATGAGTTTTTATTAAAAAACAGAAAAAGAGATGCTAGGATTTACTCCCAAGCGTCTCTTTTTAATGTAATCGGAACCTATACCCTTTTTGGGTCTCCTCGCTAGTCAATTTATCAAGTGCCCGGTTTACTTCTTGATTCGAATCATCTGCTTTGTATTCTTGCTTCCAAGTCCACGATAGTGAATTCGTTAAGCGTGAAAGGCTCGATCGTAAATGTTCTCTTTGCATTTCAGTTGCGTTCGATTGAATATCCGGATGGATAATTTCCGTGAGTTCTGTTAGTGTACGTGCGAGGTAATTTATCCATTCAAAAGAATTCTCAGAATAGTAGTTTGGTTTTTCTTTCATTAATTCGGCTAAAATAATTAATCTAGCCTCTCTATCTGTAAACCGTGATTGATCTAATACTTTTTTTATTGCCCTGGATTTTTGAAGATTAGTTAAGTCGTCAAAAAGGGCATCCTTATCAAGTTTCTTTAATGCATCAGCATCTATTCCAGTTATTTTACGATTAAGTAATAAATTGTACAGGCTAGTGAACTGCTTCTTAGATATGGACATATTAACTATTACCTCAAGTGCGTGCTGACTTGCTCTCTTCTTTGCAACCTCATTGTTTAAGTTCTTATCAATCTCGCGACTCTTTTTCATGCGTTTCATTTGAGCGGGTTTTGGCTGCACTTTGTCTATCAGTTCCTTGTCAGAATAATTTCCTATATTTTGTATGTACTCTATTGCTGATTGCTCTTCTGCACCAATAATTTTTTTAGAAGTATTATTGAGATGAAAACGTATTGTCTCCCTTTCTAATTTTGTACCAATTTTTATGCTGATTCTTGTAACTTGAACTTTTTTGTACTCATGATTAGAAGGATAGACTTACCAGATGAAATCATTATGGGTTGCATTGACAATGGTTAAGGGGTTAGGACCAAAAAGAATAAAAAGTCTGTACTACACTTTTCCAAAGTTAAAATTAGTAGATTTTAAAACTCCAAGAATTGAAGAGATAAAAAAAGTAATAAGAAATAAAAAAGTAAATGAATCGTTATCAGACTATACATTAATGGAACAGTATGTAAAAAAGGCAGAAGCCGACATAAAATATCATAAAGAAAATGATATAGAAGTTATTACTATAGTTGATAAGGAATACCCCGAAATATTAAAACAAATTGATAACCCTCCTATTGCCTTATATTGTAAGGGAAACATTGGTCTATTACAGTCACAAAAGACTTTGGCTATTGTGGGTACGAGAAATCCAACAAATACTGGTGAAAAGATGGCAAGAAGAACTGCCGAAATCTTTTCAAATAAAGGTTACGTTATTATAAGTGGACTAGCTTTAGGAATTGATACGGAAGCTCATATTGGAACCCTTGAGTCGAACGAAAAACGATTGCTGTTTTAGCCAATAGCCTAGATAAAATTTTACCTAAAGAGAATCAGCAATTAGCATTCGATATTCTTAATAAAGATGGTTTACTTGTCTCGGAATATCCGTTAAATGCCAAAACATTTCGTGCCGCCTTTGTTCAAAGGGATCGCATTCAAAGTGGGCTATCACTTGCTGTTTGCCCAGTACAAACAGATATCGTGGGAGGTACACAACATACTATTGAGTTTGCAAGAAAACAGGATCGTGTACTATTTTGTCCTGCCCCGACGGAAGATGTACCATCAACAAAAGGGATTAGGAAATTGCTAAAAGAAGGTGTATTACCAATTAATAACGGTCAAGACATTCCAGTTATTGAAAGGGCTATTTCAGAAAAAACACAAGAATTGTCTGATTCAAATCAATTAATCTTTGAAAGTGATAATAGCAACCTTCAACAGTTGAATCTGTTTGATTAAATTAGTCTGTAAAGGGGGGAGTTAATATTGACAAGTCTAGTTAAGGAGAATTTTGACACTCCAGAGGATATTTTTAATGAAATTGAAAAGGCTCTAAACGAAAATGATATTGAGGTGTACTCGAAAATAGATCATGACTATCATTTTATAATAGAGATTGGTTCGGATGAGAAGAAGATTGGTCGACTGAAAATTTATTATAATAAATTTTATCAATGTACATCTGTCTATATTATTGATCCAATAAAACCTAGTTATTTTAATATACTTTCTCAATTATTGCCGATTAAAAAGAAAAATGTCATACAGGAAGATCAATACATATCCTATTTACAGAATAATTATCACGCAAAAGTTGTATGTTTGTATGAGACGAATGACTATGTTTGCTATTCGATTTCTATGAAAAATGAGGATGTTTGGGTCAAAATAATAAAAAATGAAAAATTAGAATGTCAATTCTTAATGGGAGATTTTGACCTATTTGATCAAGTTCAATGTGTATTTGAAGATGAAATGTCAGCCTACTTAAATCTTGCATTAGCTGAATGAAAGATATTTTGGATAAAAGTGAGAGGGGGTAATTTAATGGTAAAGGTGGTAATCTCATGACTAAAACATTCTTCAACTTGGTTAGTGAAGGAAATGAACAAGAAATTAAAGATTTACTAGTGCATGGCCAGCAAGCTGATATTAAGGATAAAAACGGAAGGACCCCCTTGATGTATGCAGCATATTTTAACCATATTCGTATTATAGAAATGTTGGTTGAATATGCCCCACATAATCTAGATGTAACTGATCGTTATGGAAATACAGCATTGATGTTAGCATCTTATCGGGATAATGCAGATAGTGTGAAGTTATTATTGGTATTTGGAGCAAATTATTCTATTAGAAATGAAGATGGATTAAGGGCATATGAAATTGCCAATAAGTATAAATGCAATTGTGAAATAATACTACGTAATCGTTATATTGAAGGAAATATACAAAATTGGCAGTTATCTGCTGCCTATTCTGGAGATTTAAATATATTAAAAAAAATTCCTCATTCTAATTTGTGTCAATTGGATATTATTGTTTCAGCAGCACATTCTGATAATCGTGAGATAATGGAATGGACTTTTAAAAAAGGAATAAATAATTTCAATCAAATTCATAGAGCTTTTATTAGATTGATAATTAATAAAAATAATGAACTTATAAGTTTTATTGCAGATTTTATAGATATAGAAGAGCATATTAATTATACACATAATTATTCTTTTAATGAACTTGCTGTAATGAATCTACAAATGCAACAAGATTTAACTCCATTAAAGGCTTGTGTACAGTATGGAAATGAACATATTCTAAGGAAAATACTAAGTTATCTTCCTAATATAAATATGCAATCTGGATATTATAAGCAAACGCCCCTTATGTTAGCGTGTAAGCTTGGTAAATTAAAAACTGTAGAAATTCTCTTAAATGCAGGTTCTAATCTCGTAGTGGAGGATAAAGATAACAAGAGAGCTATAAATTATGCAATCGAAAATGGATATGTGGAAATTACAAGACTCTTGTTAGAAAGAGGATCTGAAATTGGAGAAACTATTGCGGATATTAAAAGTCTAATTGAAATATTTGTTAATGACAACACTAAAATGCTTGAACTGCTGTTAGAATATGGTCTAAATCCTAATAAAGACTTTAATGACAGGTACTTGCCTTTTGGTATGGAGTATTCATTTATAAGAAATATCAAATTCCGGAGTTTATTATCTTTTACGGCTGTAACTTTATCTTGTAATTGCATGAGGTTATTATTAGGTTCAGGAGCAGATACAAATCTAGGGTATCCATACACTGCTTTATCTTCTTTAGTAAGTGCAAGGAATAACGATTTCCCTTTACATATTAATCTAAATAGAAATTTAACTAAATTTAGAAATGAATGTTTAAAATTATTACTTGAGTATAACGGTGATGTTAACGTTATCACAACTAATGGAGAGCATATAATAATTCATGCTTTTGAAAACTTTATTCCATCAACTATAAATCTATTACTAAAATACTCCAAATGCTTGGATGTTAATATTGACCATCCGACAGTTTTAAATTATCTAAATGAAAAACATAATTTAGACAGTAGAATAATATCTACATCAACTATTGAGTTAGTTACGAAATTATATAATCTAAATTTGATAACAAGACAAATTCTAACTAAATATCAAACATCTTATGATAGATCTTGCAAAATATTATCTGGTAGAAATACAGTTTGTTTTAGTTGTTATAAGCCAATCTCAGAAGTAGAAAATAAAAAATGTAACAAATGTAACTGGATAATATGTGAATGCGGATCTTGTGGATGTAATTATATTGGATAAACGAACTGTTGAGGTTTATATAACCAGTGTAAAAAAACAAATGAAAAAAACTTTTTATTTAATGCAGCTATACAATATAAAAATGAGAATACTCAAAGATTTATTGATATGTTTATAGAAGACATACTGACAAAACACTCCATCTTCCATTTTATGTTGTCAAAAACTAATTTATACGTTAGCAAAATGCTAACATTTTGCTAACGCAATCAAGTGAATAACAGTAAATTCACGTTAAAGATGTTACACCTCTGATTTGCAAAAACGTTGTTATACCGTACCTTTGTAACACGTCGTTAACGATATTACACACTCTCACCTTAGGGGCGGCATGATGTAAGATAAAAAGTGGTACAGGCTCGCCCGGATGCGCACGCATAAGCAAAACCGCGTAAAGTCCCTGAAATTGGGGCTTGGAGAGGAATTGCTTATGACGGGAGCATCTAGCCTGTGCAACTAGATTGCCGTTCCAACCTATGATATGAGTGGGTTTTTAACTAAGGTGAGAGTGAAATGCTAACATTTTGCTAACATTGAGGTTTTTAACGGAGGCTTCTCATAAGTTCACTGAACTTTTGAGAGGCTTCTTTTTTCATCTTTTGCCGTTTGGTCATCTGTATTACCAAGCCTATTCTAAACTGTTCTAGTGCGACACCAACTACATAAAAGGAGTAATGGATTAGAGGAAATTTAGAAGTAATTTTCATTGCCTATTCCGTTTTCCATACAGACATGTTGAAGCTTTCGCAGAAACTGTTTTGAAAGAAAGGCGGTAGCGTAATAAAGATCCCCCTGTTAGTCACAGACTATTTTTCAATGTCTATAACTACAAGGAGATCTTTTTATTATTGATTTAAAATGAATATTATTCACACACAGAATGGCTCTGCTTTATCCTTTGTCTGATTTCTCCTTCATATGATTTATATCATCTCTTGGTGGGAGACCAAACATATGGGAATATTCTCGATTGAATTGTGACGGGCTTTCGTATCTTCTCAAAATGCGCCATCGGTAATATTTGTCCAAATTACTAATAACATTCGCCTAGCTTCCTGTAGTCTCAATTGTTTTTGGAACTGAATAGGGTTTATAGCCGTAACCGCTTTAAAGTGGCGATGAAGAGAAGCAACACTCCTATTTGCATATTCTGCAAGCTCATCAATTTTATAGGACTCGTCATAATTATTGATATATGTTCAATAACGTCTCCTATTCGCCTACCGTTGGTCCCCTATATTGCCATTTGCTTTAAATCCTCTCCATCCCAAACCTTGTAAAATCCAATAGAGACCTTATTTACCGTGAGGAGGAACGAGAAATGCTACCACCTTGTATGGTAGTAAGAGAAGCCATTTCCTAATTAAATTTAGCCGGAAGACAAAAGAACCCATAAAGTCGTATAATAATAATGTGGCATGCAGGATAATAAGATAGTAGTTGAGGTGGGGAACTTGGAACAACTAATTTATACTCTCTTAGCGTACATAAATAATTCTCTTGAAAAGGATATTAACTATTCGATAGCATTAAGTCTATTGGAACAAAGTGATAAAATAGAGGGATTCTCATTAGAAACAGCAGCTGAAGCGTGTAATGTTGCGCCGTCTACCATCAATCGTTTTTGCAAAAGGATAGGATTTAAAAATTTTTCACACCTAAGAAATAGTGTTGGTACATTTTCGAATGAACGTAATGATGAATTCTTGAACAATGACAGGTTTGAAGAACAACTAAAAGAAAATGTTGAAATGATTGAAAATATCAAATTAGAACAGATGGAGCGGATTGTTACAACAATTCACAAATCTAGAAAAATTGTTCTTTTAGGTTTTGAAAAGAATCAAGTCCAAGCGATGGAGCTACAAAAGAAATTGTTCCATCTAGGGAAATTCTGTGAATGTAGTACGAATCTTTTTAAACAAGTGGATGCTTTGTCTCTATTAACAGAGAAAGATATGATTATCACCATTTCTATTCAGGGAAACATCTTAATGAAGGATTTCTCCATCATTGATAAAATTAAAGCATCTAAAGGTAAGAAATTACTTATTACCTTTTCTGATGACTTCCACCAGACAGAAGTGTTTGATGAAGTTCTACAGTGTGGAAAAATTGAAAATAGTGTGGTTAGCACCTATACATTATTACGCTTGTTTGATGTACTGGTCCACAGGTATCAAAAGCAGTATCCATAAAAACTGGTCTCAATGAGACCAGTTTTTTTCATGTCATAAGTGTATCATTAATGATAGCTACTAAATAAAAAAATTGGGAGGTAACATTTATGACTAAGAGTCGTTTTCCAGAAGGTTTTTTATGGGGGGGAGCAACAGCTGCTAATCAGGTAGAAGGTGCTTATAATGAAGGTGGTAAAGGATTATCGATTTTTGATATGGTTCAGTTCGTTCCAAAAGAAGAACGAGGCAATGACATTGAGATGGATGTTAAAAGTAAAAAGGAATTAGAAGAATTATTGGCTGGTAAGGAGGGTGACAACTTCCCAAAACGTCGGGGGATTGATTTTTATCATCGCTATAAGGAAGATATTGCGTTATTTGCGGAAATGGGATTCAAAACCTTCCGTATGTCCATTTCATGGCCGCGTATTTTTCCTAATGGTGATGATAGTGAGCCGAATGAAGAAGGCTTAGCATTCTACGATAAAGTGTTTGACGAGTTGTTGAAGTATGGTATTGAGCCATTAGTGACACTATCTCACTATGAAATTCCATTAAGCCTAGTTCAAAAATACAATGGTTGGGCAGACCGCAGTGTAGTAGATTTGTTTGTTAACTATGCAGAAACAGTGTTTAACCGTTACAAAAATAAGGTGAAATACTGGTTAACCTTTAATGAGATTAACATTTCTGTATTCTCGCCATACATTGGAAGCGGAATTTTAATCGACGAAGTAGATCATAAGGAGCAAGCTGTATACCAAGCACTACATCATCAATTTGTCGCAAGTGCTAGAGCAGTAAAAGCATGTCATGACATCATACCAGATGCAAGGATTGGCTGTATGCTTGCGCGTATGGAAGTTTATCCCGAAACGTGTAATCCAAATGATGTCTTAGCTACTTTAGATGAGGATCAAAAGAATTTATTTTTTACGGATGTTCAAGTACGAGGTTACTATCCAAGCTTTATGCTTCGTTATTTTGAAGAGAAAAATATTGAGATTGACATGCTTCCAGGTGATGAAGAACTTTTATTAAATCACACAGTAGACTTCCTGTCGTTCAGCTACTATATGTCGATGGTTGCTACCGCTAATGATAAGGAAAAAGAATTAGGAAACTTCTTCACGGGCGTGAAAAACCCATACTTGAAAGCATCCGATTGGGGCTGGCAAATCGATCCTAAGGGGTTACGCATCACGTTGAAAAAAATGTATGACCGTTACCAAGTTCCTTTATTTATTGTAGAAAATGGATTGGGTGCCTACGATAAAGTGGAAGAAGACGGTTCGATCAATGATGATTATCGCATTGACTATCTAAAAGCGCATATTGAACAAATGGGAGAGGCAATAAAAGAGGGGGTGGATCTAATGGGTTACACTAGCTGGGGTTGTATTGACCTTATTTCTGCAGGTACCTCTGAAATGTCTAAGCGTTATGGGTTTATCCATGTAGATCAAGATGACTATGGTAAAGGGACACTAGCAAGAACGAAGAAAAAATCGTTTGACTGGTATAAACATGTTATTGCAACGAATGGGGAAAAGCTGTAATTGTTAAATAGACAGTGTTCTAATCCTTGAATGGGTTGGAGCGCTGTTTTTATGAATATTCATAGACATATCAGACTGTAACGAATTGTCTTTGAAAATGGAGGAGATTGAAGGTGTTCTCATGGGGAAAGTAAAATTATATCTAATCAGACATGGAAAAACATATTTAAATCAGTATGAAAAAATGCAAGGTTGGGCGGATAGCCCCTTAACAGAAGAAGGTAAAGTAGTTGCGCTCGAGACGGGGAAGAAATTAGCTAATATTTCCTTTGACCGTGTCTACACAAGCGATTTAGGAAGAACGGTTGAAACTGCAGAAATTCTTCTCGGACAAAATCATTATAACGACAATTTAGCCATTAGAAAGACAAAGGAATTTAGGGAATTATTTTTTGGGAGCTTTGAAGGGGAGTATAATGAGGTTGCTTGGAGTAAGGTAGCCAAGGAGAAGGGGCTGTCGAGCAATGAAGAAATGATACGCGACCACCCAATGGAAGAAATAGTGGAGTCCATGCATAAGGCGGACCCACTACACCAAGCAGAATCTTTCGAAGAGTTCTCAAGACGTATTAAAAAAGGGTTAGAACTCATTATTGCTGAAAGACAAAAAGAGGATGAAAATATACTGCTTGTTAGTCATGGTGTTGTGATCATGCATTTAATTCATAAGTTTTCCGATGAACCGATTATCCCAATAGAAATTAACAACTCTAGTATTTCACATATCGAGTATGCTGAAGATAAATATAAAGTCATTTCTTATAATCAATAAAGCAATTTGGCAAAGTGAAAAACATTTAAAAAAAGCGCTTGAAAACGTTTTATTTGCATGCTATAATTTCCTTAAATTCAATAAAACATTTAGGAATGTTACCAATTACGGGCATAACCTGAATGGATAGAAACGCACTACTATGTGTGCATTCTGTCCATTCAGGTTTTTTTATTCCCTAAAATTCATTCCTAATAAAAAATTATAAAAGGAAGAAGGTATTCATGATGAAATACGAGCAACTGGCCAAAGATATTATTAAAAATGTCGGTGGAAAAGAAAACGTTAACAGTGTTGTGCATTGTGTGACTCGTTTGCGATTTAAGTTAAAAGATGAAAGTAAAGCGAACACAGAAGTATTGAAAAATATGGATGGGGTAGTTACGGTCATGAAAAGTGGTGGCCAGTATCAAGTGGTTATTGGAAACCATGTCCCAGATGTGTACAAAGAAGTTTTGGAGGTTGGAGATTTTTCCAAAAGTCAAAACGAAAGTGATACGGAAGAAGAAAAAGGAAGTATTCTTAATCGATTTGTAGATATGATCTCTGGAATTTTTACACCAATTTTAAGTGTTTTAATTGCAGCCGGTATGATCAAAGGTTTAAATGCATTGTTTGTTGCACTTGGATGGCTAGATGATACAAGTGGAACTTACCAAATTTTAAATGCAACAGGCGATGGTCTCTTTTACTTCTTACCAGTCCTATTAGGTTACACAGCAATGAAAAAGTTTGGCGGTACACCGTTTCTAGGTATGGTTATTGCAATGGCGCTTGTGTATCCGTCTTTAGAAGGAATACCAGGGTCTAGTGAGCCGCTTTATACATTGTTTGCAGGAACTGTATTTGAATCACCTGTTTATATTGAATTTTTAGGTGTTCCAATTATTTTAATGACTTATTCTATGTCTGTTATTCCAATTATTATTTCAACGTTTTTCGCAGCAAAAGTAGAAAGATTCTTTGCTAAAATAACACCAGCTGTTGTAAAAACCTTCGTTGTACCAATGGCAACGCTGTTAATCATTGTACCGATTACCTTTATTGTTATTGGGCCAATTGCAACTTGGGCAGCACAATTGTTAGGTGATGGAACGGTTTGGATATATGATCTAAGTCCTGTTATTGCAGGTATCTTTGTCGGTGCTTTTTGGTTAGTATTTGTAATGTTCGGACTTCATTGGGGACTTGTTCCTATTGCCATTAACAACATAACAGTTCAAGGCGCTGATCCGGTAATTATACCAATGATGTTTGCGCATTCATTCGCTTTAGCTGCAGCAATTTTAGCTGTATGGATTAGAACAAAAAATAAAAAGACGAAAACACTAAGTGCACCGGCATTTATGTCCGCTCTTTTTGGTGTAACTGAACCTGGTATGTATGGTATCGCATTACCACTTAAAAAACCATTTATCTTCACACTGATCGCATCAGGTATCGGTGGAGGTATCTTAGGTCTCTTCGGAACAACTGCTTATGTAATGGGTGGTATGGGTATATTCCAAATTCCAAGTCATATTCATCCAGAAGAAGGGATGAACTTGGCGTTTGTCGGGTCGTTTATTGGTATTGGTGTAGCTAGTGTACTAGCATTTGTATTAACTTATTTCTTTGGTGGATTTGGAAAAGAAGAATCTACACAAGAGACTTCGAAAGAAAATGAAACAACACTATCTTCAAATGAAGGTGGAAAAGTTGAAATCGTAAGCCCATTAAAAGGAGACATTGTTCCATTAAATCAAGTTTCTGACGAAGCATTTGCAACAGGTCTTCTAGGTAAAGGTATTGCAATTGAGCCTTCAGAAGGTAAACTAATTGCACCAGTATCTGGTACAGTAACTGCTTTATTCCCAACTAAGCATGCTGTTGGTCTTACAACGGATGAAGGAGTAGAGTTATTGATTCATGTTGGAATGGATACGGTGAATCTTGAAGGTAAATTCTTCACGGGACATGTAGCACAAGGGGACCGTGTAGAAAAAGGAACACTACTTGTAGAATTTGATATTGCATCTATTAAGAAGGCTGGTTATAAACTTACTACACCTGTACTTGTAACCAATCATGATGCCTATGAGCTGACAACTACAGATCAAAAACAAGTCAATGTAGATGATGTATTAATCATAGTAGAAGATGGTACTGAACAAACTGCAAGCAATGCAGTATAAATAGTTATATGGAACAGCAATGTAGTACACCTCCTTGCTGTTCCTTTTTTAGATTAAAATGATAAAACAGTAGTTACAAGTAAATACGGTTGAAGTAACACAGCATCACAACGTCGCCTCGTTTATTGGAGGGTTGGGAAATAATCCATTGACAATATAGTATTAGAATGTTATAAATTATAAAAGATACCGTTTACAATTAAATGAAGTGGATTGTTACTGTTCGGCAGGCAAAACCTAAATTTGTAGAAGAATATTTGACTTTTCGATATTCTTTATACTTATTTGGGTTTTTTTATTTTTAAAAAACTAATACTATAAAAAAAGTGGCGTGCTCGGAAAAATGCCAAGTTCTTTCTATATTAAGTATAAATTTTTGAACAAGGGCTGATTAAATGGAGATCAAAAAAGTATTTAATAATAATGTAGTTTTGACCGAAAATGACAAGCAGCAAGAAATGGTTGTAATGGGGAAGGGATTAGCGTTTCAAAAAAAGGTTGGACAACCGATTGAGTTAGATAAAATTGAAAAAAAGTTTGTGCTAGAGGATCAAGGGTTGTCAGATAAATTAGCGGAATTACTCGTAGATACGCCAGAGGAATACTTAGAACTTTCTCATCGTATTTTGGATTATGCAAAGTCTCAGTTATCCTATAAAATTGATGATTACCTTTACGTAGCTTTAACAGACCACCTGCATTTTGCTGTTAGTAGGCAAAAAGAGGGAATTGAAATTAAAAATCCACTCGTTTGGGAAATCAGAAAGTACTATAAAGAAGAATTTCAGGTTGCATTAAAAGCCCTTGATTTCATAGAAGAAGAGACAGGGGTTAGATTTCCTGAGGATGAAGCGGGATTAATCGCTCTTCACCTATTAAACAGTCAGCTGACTGGAGACAATATGGACGCTGCTATTCAAGTAACGAAAATGGTCAATAATATTCTAAATATAGTCAAATATCATTTCGATATGAAGCTTGATGAAAGTTCTATTAATTACGAAAGGTTTCTAACTCACTTGCGTTTCTTTGCTATGCGTTTTGTTCGTAAAGAAATGGAGCAGGAAAGTCAGACGGATGAGTTTTTATTTGAGCAAGTGAAAAAGAAATATGAACAAGCTTACTTGTGTAGCGAAAAAATTGCCAAGTATGTGGCAAAGACGTATGATTGGAACATTTCTAATGATGAAAAAATATATTTAACCTTGCATATTCACCGTGTAACAAACCGTCAAGCATGGATTAATAACTAATATTTATAGATTGTCTCGATAGAAACTAAATTGCCTTTTGTTAGTATATGTAAAAGGATATTAGACCTTTGCAATACTTGGACAAAGCCAGTTTAGTTTTTTCTTATGTCAGTGACAAATAAGGCGTACACCACTAAAATTGAATCATGACTAAAGGAGGCACGGCAATGGATTATGCACAGATAGCTAAAGATATAGTAATGTATGTAGGTGGAGAAGACAATATTAGTTCAGTAGGCCATTGTACAACTCGCTTAAGATTTAAACTGAAAAATAGTGATTTAGTTGATAAAGCTCTAGTTAGTAAATTACCTGGTGTAATTCAAGTGAAGCAAATTGCAGGCCAATTTCAAATTGTAATAGGAACAGAAGTAAATGATGTTTTTCGAGAAATAATGAAACAGACACAGTTAGAGGACACGAATAAAAAGCAAAGTCGTGACGAAAAAGGATCGCTATTTAATGGAGCTATTGATATAATATCAAGTATTTTCACGCCTTTATTAGGGACGATGGCTGGTGCAGGTATTTTAAAAGGATTCTTAATCGTTGCAACTTCGCTAGGTGTGTTAACAGAGGCGGATGGAACGTATATCATATTACATGCTGCAGCAGATAGTCTATTCTACTTTTTACCAGTTCATCTTGCCTTCACAGCTTCCAAGAAATTTAGTACTGACCCGCATGTGGCGGTTGCTATTGCATGTGCACTATTTTACCCTGATATTATTAATGCATATAATCAGGAATTGGACCTCAATATTTTTGGGATCCCTGTTGTGTTGATGACGTATGCCACTTCAGTTATCCCAATTATACTAGCAATCTATGTTACCTCTAAGATTGAGTCCATTTTGAATAAAGTTTATCCAAGCACCATAAAAAAATTCTTTATACCATTAACCCTAATCGCTATGATGGTACCTTTGACTTTATTAATTTTTGGTCCAATAGGAAACACTCTCAGCGAATGGCTTGGGGGCGGTTATTCCTTTGTTTATGATAATAGTGCATTAGTTGCGGGAGTGTTACTGGGGGCTTCTTGGCAAATTTTGGTTATCTTTGGATTACACTGGGGGCTTGTCCCAATTGCATTAAATAATTTAAGTCAATTTGGCCAAGACACATTTACTGCTATGATTACTCCAGCTATTTTTGCTCAAGCAGGCGCTGCTTTAGGTGTTTGGCTAAAAACGAAACAAAGCAAGGTGAAATCTATTGCTGCACCAGCAACAATCGCTGGCTTGTTCGGTGTAACAGAGCCAGCAATTTATGGAGTTACGTTGCGTTTTAAGAAACCTTTTATTATTGGGTGTGTTGGTGGGGCCATTGGTGGAGCCATTGTTGGTGTCTCAGGTGCAGGATCCTCCTCGGTAGGTGTACCAGGAATTACTACCTTACCTATTTTCTTCGGTGAGGGATTTGTGTTGTTTTTATTAGGTACCTTGATTGCCTTTTTAATCTCGATGATTATTACTTACTTCTTAGGTTATGAAGTGGAAATAGAAAGTGAAATGATCAAGGAAATCGATGACCGATCCAAAGTTGAGAATAAAGCGCTTGATGACTCGATTGTACTTAGTCCGCTAACAGGTGCAATCATAAGCTTAGAAGATGTAAACGATGATGTGTTTTCCTCGGAGGCAATCGGGCCCGGTGTTGCCATTGTCCCAATTGAAGGAAAACTACATGCACCATTTACTGGTTCCGTTACATCCATATTTCCAACGAATCATGGCATTGGTCTCACCTCAGATGCAGGCATTAAAGTGCTCATCCATATTGGTATCGAAACAGTGCAGTTAGACGGTAAATTTTTCGATATGAAGGTAAAGTATGGAGATAGGGTAGAGCAAGGGCAAGTGCTTGGGACATTTGATATTGAAGGTATTACAAAGGAAGGTTTCGAAATCACTTCCCCAGTTGTCATTACAAACTCTCATGAATACTTAGATGTGATCAATGGAGAAGATGAAAATACAGTGGCTGGTGATCGTTTATTGACAGTCTTAAAGTAAATATGAAGTATTTGTTAAGTATAATAGAAGGTAGTAGGTAAACCTTTACATTCTAACAGTAGAATGCTATATTATATATACAAATAAATATAATTTATGGATTGTTACTGATAAGCAGGCAAAACCTAAGTTGCTATAGAAATGGGAGAGGTTCTTCCAATTTTCTATAGTGGCTTAGGTTTTTTTATTGGTAATGACCCAGTTATCTCTTAATACAAGAGAAAATAATGATTTATAAATTTTAATTGAGGTGATGAATAATGACAGTTAAATTTCCAGAAGGATTCCTATGGGGCGGTGCAACTGCTGCAAACCAACTAGAAGGTGCATATCAAGAGGGTGGAAAAGGGCTTAATTTGGCTGATGTATTACCAGGAGGTAAAGAAAATAGATTAAAACTTTTATCATCAACTGGATTCGATTTTGAAATCGATAAATCAAAATACACTTACCCTAACCATGAGGGTATTGATTTCTATCACCGCTATAAAGAAGATATTGCTTTATTTGCAGAAATGGGATTCAAAACATTCCGTATGAGTATTGCTTGGTCTCGTATCTTTCCAAACGGAGATGAACTAGAGCCAAACGAAGAAGGGCTAGCATTTTACGATCGGGTATTTGATGAACTAGCTAAATACAATATCGAGCCATTAGTAACGATAGCTCACTACGAAACACCACTACACCTTATCAAAGAATATGGTGGTTGGAGAAATCGTAAATTGGTTGAATTCTTTGAACGCTATGTAACCGTTCTATTCAACCGCTACAAAGATAAAGTGAAATATTGGTTAACATTTAATGAAATCAACGGTGCGACACACATGCCACTACTTGGACTTGGTTTTTCACCTGAAAGTGAAGAAACACGTCTGCAAGACAGCTTCCAAGGACTTCATCATCAATTTGTTGCAAGTGCCAAAGCTGTGCAACTAGGACACGAAATTATTCCAGGTTCACAAATTGGTTGTATGTTAATCTATGCACCTGTTTATTCTTATGACAGTAATCCTGAAAATGTTGTCTATGCACAGCAAGAAGCCCGTATATTTAATAATTTCTGTGGAGATGTACAGGTTCGTGGTGAATATCCAAGTTTCATCGACCGTTACTTCAGAGAGAATGATGTCAATATTGAAATGGAAGAAGGGGACCTTGAGCTAATTAAAGAAGGTACAGTTGATTTCATTTCATTCAGCTATTACATGTCACGTACGGATAAAAAGAACAAAACACCTGAAGAGATCGGTCAAGGTAACTTAATTGGAGGAGTAAAGAATCCATTCTTAAAAGCTAGTGATTGGGGATGGGAAATCGATCCAGTCGGTCTACGTGTTTCTTTAAATGAATTATATGGTCGTTACCAAAAGCCTTTATTTGTAGTCGAAAATGGTTTAGGTGCCTATGATAAGGTTGAAGAAGATGGAAGCATTAACGATGACTATCGAATTGATTATTTAAGAGAACACATTAGAGCTATGGGCGAAGCGGTTGATGATGGCGTAGAATTAATGGGCTATACGTCTTGGGGGTGTATCGACTTAGTTAGTGCATCTTCAGGTGAAATGTCGAAGCGTTATGGCTATATCTATGTAGATAAGCAAGATGATGGCAGTGGTACATTTGAACGTAGTAGAAAAAAATCGTTCTTCTGGTATAAAAATGTGATTGCAACAAATGGTCAAGAACTTTAATAAATGGTTGGTATACAGATACTTCTTATTTAGGTTGAACGGAGAGAGAATAGATCTTCTATTCTCTCTTTATTCTTAAATCTTTTAAATATGAGTTGAGAATTATAGATGAGTCATGCAAAACATCTCCAATCAATCCTGTGCGTAGGGTGGAAATTCGATTACATTGGAAATTAAAGCAGAAATGAATAGATAAATAGTGTAAAAAAATGGAAGTGAGGAGAATAGGAATGGTACAAAAAACATTAACAATTACAGATAATACAGGAATTCATGCCCGACCGGCGACGACTCTAGTAAATAAAGCAGGAACCTTTAATTCAGATGTTACATTAGAATATAACGGTAAATCTGTAAACCTAAAATCAATCATGGGGGTTATGTCACTAGGTGTCCCTAAAGATGGAAAAATTACAATTAAAGCTGAAGGTTCCGACGAGCAAGAGGCCATTGACGCAATTTACGAAGTGATTAAACAAGAAGGATTAGGAGAGTAATCACATATGAGTAATGTAATCGGTATAGCAGCTTCAAAAGGGATTGCCATTGCTAAAGCATATGTTTTGGCTACTCCTGATCTGTCTTTTGAGAAAAAGAAAGTAGAAGACTCAGAATCTGAAATTGAACGCTTGGACCAAGCAATACAAATTTCAAAGCAGGAATTAGAAAAAATCAAAGAAAACGCTAGAAAATCATTAGGGGATGAGCATGCAGAAATTTTTTCAGCTCACCTATTAGTATTAACAGATCCAGAAATGATAAATCCGATTCAAGATAAGATTAAATCAGAACAAGTTAACGCAGAGGCTGCGCTTGAAGAAACTGCAAATATGTTCGTAGACATGTTTAAAGCAATGGACAATGAATACATGAGAGAACGTGCAGCAGATATTCAAGACGTAACAAAACGTGTGAAGGCACACTTGTTAGGTGTTACATTTCCTGATCCTGCATTAATTGATGAAGAAGTAGTTGTTATAGCAGAAGACCTTACACCATCAGACACAGCACAATTAAATAAGCAATTTGTAAAAGGATTCACTACAAATATTGGTGGGCGTACATCTCACTCCGCTATTATGGCAAGATCGCTAGAAATCCCAGCTGTAGTCGGGACAAAGACAATTTTAAGTGATGCTTCTGACGGCGACATGATTATTGTTGATGGTATTGATGGCATAGTTATCATTAACCCAAGCGAAGAAGAACTTGCCTCTTACAAAAAGAAACAAGAAGACTTTGAAGAGCAAAAACGTGTTTGGGCCAAGTTAAAAGATGAACCAACTGTTTCTGCTGACAATGTACATGTGGAGTTAGTTGCTAATATCGGTACACCCGAAGATGTTACAGGTGTTATAAACAATGGTGGTGAAGGGGTAGGGCTTTACCGCACGGAGTTTTTATACATGGGTAAAAGTGAACTGCCAACGGAAGAGGAGCAGTTCGAAGCTTATAAATCGGTTCTAGAGCAAATGGGAGAAAAACCTGTTGTCGTTCGTACATTGGATATTGGTGGTGATAAAGAACTTAGTTACTTAAAGCTTCCAGAAGAGATGAATCCATTTTTAGGTTACCGTGCGATTCGTCTGTGCATAGAGCGTGATGATATTTTCCGTATACAGTTACGTGCACTATTACGTGCTAGTACATATGGTAACCTAAAAATCATGTTCCCAATGATTGCAACTTTGGAAGAATTCCGCCAAGCAAAGGCAATTCTTTTAGAAGAGAAAGAAAATCTTAAGAGTGAAGGATATGACATTTCTGAATCTATCGAAGTGGGAATTATGGTTGAGATTCCTTCCACTGCAGTAGCTGCTCGTCAGTTTGCGAAAGAGGTTGACTTCTTCAGTATCGGAACAAACGACCTTATCCAATATACCATGGCTGCAGACAGAATGAACGAACGTGTTTCATACTTATATCAACCATATCATCCAGCAATACTAAACCTAGTTAATAATGTGATCGAGGCTGCACATGCAGAAGGTAAATGGGCTGGAATGTGTGGTGAAATGGCTGGAGATTCCATTGCAATTCCAATTCTATTAGGTTTAGGCCTTGATGAATTTAGTATGAGTGCAACTTCAATCTTACCTGCACGTACACAAATTAAAGACTTGTCTAAGGAAAAAATGACTTCTTATAAAGACGACTTTCTTTCTATGGATACTGCTGATGAAGTGGAAGCATTAATTAGAAAAATATCTAAACAATAATTCAAAACACTCTCACCGTAGGGGCGGCATGATGTAATAATAGAAAGCGGAAAGGGATTGCCAGGCGCGACACGCATAAGCAGAGCGCCGCAAATGATCTGCTCTTTGGTCATTGGAGGTGAACTGCTTATGACGCTAGCGACTAGCCCTTGTAGCTGGACTGCCGTTCCAAACCTTGATGTATAAGCATTTCGGGGCAGTATGCTAACAAACTGCTAATATAAAGTTTAAAATATGACTTCTCATTAATTTCTTTGAAATTTTGAGAAGTCTTTTTTCTTGTGCTTACATTAAAAGTAAATTTAAGATGTTAATATAATAATTAATTGACAAGGTTGATTTACCTTAACGATGTACAGATTGTCATTATAAATTTAAAATTTGGATGTTTATTTTTAAGGGAGAGAACGGTTTGAAAACTATCGATACTATTTTTGAGGAATTTTTAGAACAATAGAAAATGAGGTTGAAAGAAAAAACATTTCGTGAATATGAAGGAGTACTTTTCCTCTTTAAGGATTATCTGAATATGTATGGATATCTAACTTTAGATGATGAAAAACGTAAGAGATGGGAAGCTCAATTTGAAGAAGATGAAGAGAGTTTCACGAAGTTATTTGGTCAGGAAGAAATAACAGAATATCAAATAAGTGAATTTCTGGACTATTTTATGATACGTAAAGTAGTGGCATCGAAATCGTTAATGAAGAATTCCGTTCGAGTGATGAAGAAGTTTTCAAAATGGATGACGGAAGAGGGCTTTAGTGATCATAATTATCAAGATTTTTTTGAAGAAGCGAAAGATCTCCCAAAAGTTGAAAAGCTTGCTGAATTGCTTTTTTATTACGCTCGAAATGCTCCGCAATTACCATACGAGGATGTAATAGAAAGTTCATTTCTAGTGGAAAAGATAGAAAAAGAGAAGTTGTGGTTAGAAGATGACTTTGGGGCTGATATGATTGGTCCTGTCCTAGTTTCAAAGGAGATTTCAAATTTATGTCAGGAAGGCTGGAGAATAAATCTGGAAATAGGCAAATCTGCAGACAACTGGTATATTTTGGAGAGTGGAAATGTGTATCGTTATTAATACCGACATTCATTTCCTTCTCTTGAATAGGAGTTCATGTTGGTACAAATACTAATCTCGAAAAAATTATATGGAGGTTTTTAGATATGGGTGTATTATCAGCATCACCAACTAACATGGATAACTGTATTGATGCGTGTGTGAAGTGTGCGAGAGCTTGTGAAGAATGTACAACTGCTTGTTTACAAGAACCAGACGTACAAGCCAGAGTTCATTGTATCCAAACATTAAATGATTGTGCAGAAAGTTGTTTACAAGCAATAGCTTATATGGCAAGAAATAGTGCACTTTCACAACAACACTGTCAACTATGTGCAGCAATCTGTGAAACATGTGCGATCGAATGTGAAAAGTTTCAAGATGCACATTGTCAAGAGTGTGCGAAAATTTGCCGAGAGTGTGCAGAAGTTTGCCGTATGATGGCTTCTTAATAATGTGATTTTCCCCCTTTTAAAAAGAAAGAGGTTATGGAGTGTACGTGCTTTGCACGCAAAGGAGCAAAAGTGATACTCGTATCTCTTTTGCTCCTTTGATATTTTTGTATATTTCATCTACTTTTCTTGTTCTTTATTATAATTTTTCAATGCTAACTTAGTAGCATAGTACACAACAGCCCCTATTATGATAAGGTTGATTAACCAACCTAATATTCCAAAACCCATCATTCCAATACCATATCCATTCATCATTCCACCGCCCATCATGTTCAAGCCCTCCTACTAGAAGTCACTCATCATGTTTTGGTTGTTATCGTTTTGCATATAGCCATCTTGGCCATGGCAGTTATCAAACATTTCTTTCTGTTCTTTTGTTGAAAGGTCAGGATGCATTTCTTCAATATATGGCTTCATTTGTCCAAAATTAACAAGTCCTTCCCCTTCCCCATTTGTTGCAGCCGAAGTGAATGTTGCACCACCTAATAGAACAGCTCCTGTTAGTACACCTACTACGATTTTTTTCATTTGTAACATCTCCTTTCTTGATTACTATTATTATATCTCTGTTAAATGAAGATTTTATGTAGAACTTATGTGGAAGTTGTGAAGAATAACAAAAGCAGATGTATAGGAACTTTCCAAAAACTTAAAGGCTTTGTTGTATAATCATCCGATCCAATGATGTTGCATTGAAGAATTGTGTTATTAGGTGTAATGTTGCAGGATATCTTAGCAATATAACGTAGAGTGGAAAAAAACTGATAATGTTAACCAATTTAATTTTATAGGGTAAGATTTAGTGATGAAAAAAGAAGTTGTTACGTATAAGTTCCCTTACAACCAACGTATACAAATAAATTTCTACTGATAATGGTTTGTTATCCAGGTTGAATTTATAGTCGTGCAGGCTTGTTGGAGAAATTCAATAAATCTTCATAGATTCTGCAAAATTAACTATTATAATAAATGAGATCATAAAGATATAAAAGAACTATAATGTAAGCTTGTATGGGATATTATTTTAGCTAAAGTAATACTAGAGGAGCTGAAACAAGATGAACAAAAAAATAATGATTGCAGGAATTGCAGTTGTTGTACTTATCGCATTAGTTGTATTAACTAACGTAAGTGATAATCTAAATCAAAATAAAGGGGAAGCACAAGATATAAAAAAGTTGATCAATGATTACACGTTAGGGAACGTACAAGCCCAAAATGCTTCAGTAACGTCTGAGGAACTAATTGTAACGGGAAGTGACAGCAATGAGGAAGTTTATGAAATGCCTGAAGATGAGTTTTTTGTATCTATTGCACCATACGTCGAACAAACACATCCTTGTTCCAACCATAGCTTAACTGGTTGCCAAGGTGAAATGGCAAAAGAAGATTTTGAAGTGTATATTGAGGATGAAGAAGGCAATGCAGTAGTGGATGAAACGATAACATCGCAAGCAAATGGATTTATTGATTTATGGCTCCCGCGTGACAAAACCTATAGTATTAAGATTTCAAACGAAGGAAAATCTGTAGAGTCCGATTTGTCCACATTTGAAGGAGATAACACTTGTATAACAACGATGCAGTTAACAGACGCTTGAGAGAAACTATCCTCATTTATCGGATAGTTTCGTTTACGCCTACGAACCGGCAACATATGACGTAGGCGTTTTTCTATAGGTTTATACTCCTATCTTGTATTATCTGTCATCTTACTATTTAGAAATAATCCAAACGTTTATAAATAGAAGATCAGACGATATGCTTCGTTTGGTTCTGTTCCATTTACTCTAATAACAGAAAAGGGGGTAAAGCAATTTATCTATCCCCAATTCTCCCATAATCATCTTCGTTTTTAAAATCTCTTCCTTTAATTAGCAATCAATAAAAAGCTTTTAGAAATTTATTTAATTTCTGCATGAAAAATCGATAATTTATATTTATAATTCTGTCATACGAAAGGTATAGTTATTGTGAATGGTAATTAGTTAGACATATACCTTTTCTAATTTACAAATAAATAAAGGTATGAGGAGAAGTATAAATGAAGCCATTGATCAGTATTGGGCCCTTTACCCTGTATTTTTTTGGGTTAATGATTGCAATAGGAGCAGTAATTGGTATCTTCCTATTTATTAGAGGGGCAAAGAAACACGGGATGAACCATAATGTATTGTTAGATGTAGCAGTTTATTCTGTAATTGGGGGAATTATAGGGGCAAGGCTGGTTTATGTCCTTGTTTATAACCCTTCTTTTTATTTAGCGAATCCTATAAACATATTATTTGTTCATCAGGGAGGACTTTCTATTCACGGTGGAATAATAGGAGGTCTGTTAGTAGGGTATTTGTTATTAAAGTATCATAAGATTCCGATTTGGAAAACACTCGATTTAGTTGCACCCTCGTTGATATTAGCACAAGGAATAAGCCGAATAGGGTGTGATGTATTTGGCGGTCCTATTTCTTCAAGTTTGCCTTGGGGGATGGAAGTAAATGGAGACTATTTACATCCTGCTCAGGCATATGAATTTATATTAGACTTTATCTTATTTGGTTATTTATGGTTGAGGTTAAAGCGAATCTCTTATAATGGCCAGGTATTTTTACACTATTTAATAGGGTTCATGATTATCAGAGGAATTGTAGAATTTTCAAGAATAAACCCAATTATTTTGGGACCATTTACAGTTAGTCATTTAATGAGTTTGTTAGGAATAATTGTTGGAATTATTTTAATCAAATATCGTAAAAAAACAGAATTGGTTAAAAAACATCATTTCATTAAATTCAAAAGTAGCGATTTTATAAAGGTTGTTCTATTGGTGCTAGTTTTGATCTTATCGTCGCTACTATTATATTTTGGTGTGCAAGGCTAAGTTTTCCATCAAGTTGTGAGGAGGATAGGAATAAAAAAAAAGGATTTCGATTCTACAGTCTATAAATTAATCACATATAACAAGTAAATACTTACACTGATGTACTTCTAGGAGAGATTCCTAATGGAAAAGAATTTAACTGAAAAGATCAAGAACCGGTATAATTGGGTATCAAGTATATATGATTCCATGGATAAGATGATAAAGGAGAGTTGGAGGGCAGACTTGCTCAAAAAAGTAAAAGGTAACGTTCTAGAAGTAGGTGTCGGTACTGGTGCAAATTTGCCTCTTTATCCTGACAATATTCATTTGACAGGCGTTGATTTTAGTTTAGGTATGTTAAAGCAGGCAAGGGAAAAAGTGAATTCTCTTGCGCTACCATATCCAATAACTCTTATAGAAATGGATGCACAACAAATGGACTTTCCAGACAATACGTTTGATAATGTCGTAGCCACATGTGTTTATTGTTCCGTGCCTGACCCTGTACAAGGACTAAAAGAAATGGGCAGAGTCTGTAAACCTGATGGAAAAATCATCTTGTTGGAACATATGAGAAGCGAAAATGAAGTAATAGGAAAAATGATGGATATATTAAATCCTATTACAGTAAATATGTGGGGGGCAAATATTAACCGTAAGACATTGGATAATATAAATCAGGCGGGCTTAATGATTGAACGGAAAGAGGATTTACTTTATAGCATTGTTAGAAAGTTGGTAGTTAAACCTAATAAATAACCATACAAATAGCTATATTCATTGTGTCTTTATTCTACGATGTATGTTTTCATTAAAATCCTAGGGGGGATCGACTTGATAGATATTCAATTAGAAGGAAAGCGGGCTATCATCGATGTTCGACTACAAGCTTTAGCAGGGGAACATCCCGGTAACGATGTTATAAATTATATAAAAAAATCACCATCGGATAGAGATTTTGAAATACATGTCCCTCACAAAGCAAACCCTTTGTTAAAGAAACTAGAAGATATTGGAATGAACGTAATTAGGCATAAAGTGAAAGAAGACCACTATTACTTAATTATAACTAGAAAGCAAATAACTAATTAAATGAACGACAGTTAATCGATTCAAAAGTATCGATTAACTGTTTTTTTGAAATAATCATGGGTATGTTCCGTTCCGTGAGGACTATATAAAAATTATGAAGTAATTGTGAATTAGATTAAATTTGATTGACAATTATTGTTTACAGTCGTAAACTTAAAATATAAACAGATTACAATTGTAAACAAAAAAGGTGATAAAAGTGAAAATGGAAGATAAGTTTCAAATAACAGATGCTGAATGGGAAGTCATGCGTGTAGTTTGGACGCTTCAACAAGCAACCAGCAAAGATATTATAGAGGTTTTACAATCAAAGAAAAACTGGAAGCAGGCAACAGCGAAGACATTGATCGGTCGATTAGTTCAAAAGGGGATGTTAGATACAGAAAAAGATGGAAAAAGATATCTTTACACTGCTGCTGTCGATGAAAATGAAAGTGTTAAAATGTTGCAGGATAGATTGTTTGAACGTATTTGTAATAAAGAAGTAGGCAAAACAATTGCAACAATGATCCTAGAATCAACTTTAAGTCATGATGATATTAAATTATTAGAAAAAAATTTAGAGATGAAGAAAAGTCAAGCGGTAGAAGAAGTGAAGTGCAATTGTGTACCAGGGCAATGCCAATGTAAAGGGCATCTTCATCAAAATCATCATTAAAAAATAAGAAGTGTTAAGGAATGGGAAAAGTAACTATAAATATTACAGGTATGAGTTGTGGACACTGTGTCAATAAAATTGAAACGGCACTAAAAGAGCAGAAGGGTGTAGGGAAAGCGAAAGTTAACCTTAAAAAAGGTACTGCTGTTGTAAAGTACAATGAATCCATACTGACATCTGACAAAATAACAGAGGTAGTTGGTGAAGTAGGGCATCAAGCGGAATTAGCTAATTAAGCGAAAGGGTGAGAAAGGTGACTACAAAAACATTAAATATTGAAGGAATGACGTGTGCATCCTGTGCACAAACAGTTGAAAAATCTACAAAAAAGCTTCAGGGTGTTAATACTTCAAATGTTAATTTAGCAACTGAAAAACTCAGTATAGATTTTGATGAAAATAAAGTTTCTATAGAAGACATTCAAACTGCTGTTGATAAGGCAGGTTACAAGGCAATAGCAGATACAGAAAAGAAGACCTTTTCTATTTCAGGGATGACGTGTGCATCCTGTGCGCAAACGATTGAAAAAGCAACTAGCAAGCTAGATGGTGTAATCGATTTAAACGTAAATTTAGCAACTGAAAAAATGAATATTCAGTATGATTCTTCTGTTGTTACTGTTTCTGATATTACCGATGCTGTAGCAAATGCAGGGTATGAAGCGCGTGAAGATGTCGGTTCATCCTCAGAATCAGTAGACGAAGACCACGAGAAAAAGGAAAGAGAAATAAAAAGTTTGTGGAAAAGATTTTTAATTTCAGCTATTTTTGCAACACCATTGCTCTATATCGCAATGGGACATCTAATAGGAGCACCATTACCACGTTTTATTGATCCTGAATTTAATCCAGAAGCATTTGCGCTGGTTCAGCTTGTACTAACGTTACCTGTAGTGGTTGTGAACAAAAGTATTTATTTTGTGGGTTTTAAAACGTTATTTCGTGGACATCCAAACATGGACTCTTTAATTGCAATTGGCACAAGTGCTGCATTCTTATATGGTGTTTTTGCAACTGTTATGATCCTTTCTGGGGAAATAAGTTTTGCAAATGATTTATACTTTGAAACAGCAGCAGTTATTTTAGCGCTAATTACATTGGGGAAATATCTTGAAACCTTAACAAAAGGAAGAACATCAGAGGCAATTAAAAAGTTAATGGGCTTAGCACCTAAGACAGCTAGGCTTTTCAGGGATGGAAAAGAAGTAGAAATATCGATTGATGAAGTAGTTGTAGATGACATTGTAATTGTTAAACCTGGTGAAAAGCTACCTGTTGATGGAGTGGTTACAGAGGGGACGACAGCTGTAGATGAATCGATGCTTACCGGCGAAAGTATTCCTGTTGAAAAGAACACGGATGACCCTGTCATTGGTGGAAGTATTAATAAAAATGGAACGATTCAATACCGAGCAACAAAAGTCGGTAAAGATACAGCACTATCGCAAATAATTAAATTGGTTGAAGACGCACAAGGATCGAAAGCACCAATAGCTAAAATGGCGGATATTATTTCAGGTTACTTTGTGCCAATTGTAATAGCACTTGCAATACTTTCTGGCTTAGCATGGTACTTTGCAGGACAAACTGGATTATTTGCATTAACAATTTTTATTTCGGTATTAGTTATTGCATGTCCTTGTGCTTTAGGTTTAGCAACTCCAACAGCTATCATGATTGGTACTGGTAAAGGTGCTGAGAATGGTGTACTCATTAAAAGTGGTACTGCACTGGAAACAACCCACAAACTAAAAACAATTGTATTTGATAAAACTGGGACGATTACAGAAGGAAAACCTAAAGTCACTGACACCGTTACAGTGAATGGACTATCAGAATATGAGTTGTTAAGTTTAGCAGCTTCAGCTGAAAAAGGGTCTGAACATCCTTTAGGGGAAGCGATTGTAAGAGATGCAGAAGAAAAAGGATTAGATTTATGGAAAACAACTGCATTTAATGCTATTCCAGGACACGGAATTGAAGTAACAGTAAATGATAAAAATTTGCTATTAGGAAACAAAAAATTGATGGATGATCGTAATATCTCATTAGGTTCACTTTCAGGTACTTTAGATCAGCTAGCCGATGGTAAAACACCGATGTATATTGCAATAGATGATAAAATTGCTGGAATAATTGCTGTAGCAGATACCGTTAAGGAAAATAGTGTGAAGGCAATTGAGAAACTGCACCAAATGGGAATAGAAGTAGCAATGATTACTGGTGATAATAAACGAACAGCTGAAGCAATTGCAAAGCAAGTAGGTATCGATAGAGTACTGAGTGAAGTATTGCCAGAAGACAAAGCTAGTGAAGTGAAAAAACTTCAAGGGGAAGGTATCAAAATTGCGATGGTTGGAGATGGAATTAACGATGCACCGGCGCTTGCTCAAGCTGATGTTGGGATTGCAATTGGATCTGGAACAGATGTCGCAATGGAATCAGCTGATATTGTTCTAATGAGAAGTGACCTAATCGATGTTCCGACAGCAGTACAGTTAAGTAAATCTACGATAAGAAATATCAAAGAGAATTTATTTTGGGCATTTGCCTATAACACGGCTGGCATTCCGGTTGCGATGGGAATACTATTCCTATTCGGAGGACCACTGTTAAGTCCTATGTTTGCAGCAGCTGCTATGAGCTTTAGTTCTGTATCTGTATTACTAAATGCATTAAGACTAAAAAGGTTTAAACCCTCTACTAATTAACACAAAAACTAATATAATAAAGACGAAGTGTAAAATGCAAACAAAGGTAATGGTGTTTGTGTAAAATTCACAATCTTGGCAAAAATTTTGCATTAATTCTGCACAATGAAGCCTTAAGATAAGCTTATAGAAGTTAAATAAAAACCAAAACGGCTCAGACGACGTGCTGAATTTTATCCAGGTGCAACCGTCCGTAAGACTCCCACTGCAAAACATGAAGTGAAACGGAGATGTTTAACTGGGAGTAAAACTATCGCTTTCACCCCGAATGGATCAACTAACACTCAGTGGGGGAAGAGCAAAAACCCACACTGAGTGAAGTTTCACTTTATATAAATATTCTAAATCTATTATAGGAGTGAACAATACGAACTAATGAAGATGCACTAAAAGAAGTTATTGGTGACAGAGGATGTGAGGTCGTAGCCTAAACGGCGTTTGGTAATGATTGTTGGAGGTGTTAATTATGGACTGGGCATTGCTTTTAGTTCTTCTGATTTGTCCATTGATGATGCTTTTTATGCACGGTGGTCATAAGGGGCATAAACATGGTGGTCGAAAAAAAGGCAGTCACTCACACCATGGACATGGTGAACAAAGCCACAAATTAAATGAACATGTAGGTAGTTCTAGTGGAGTAGAAAGACTAGATAGTTATAAAGTAAAGCAATTAGAGGGAGAAATTGAGTTCTTAAAAGAACAAAATGAATTACTACAAAAGAAAGTAGAAGATCTTTCACATGATGTTACTCATAAATCGAAAATCTAAATAAATTAAAAGAGGGTGTTACTAAAAGATAAGCTTTAGTTACATCCTCTATTTTCATAATTTGCAAACAGTTTATCTATATTTTTATTCATAAAATCTGGATTATGACTATTACAAACAATCATCTGGTTATCTAATTTTGCTCTCGTCTTCAAACCGTTCTTTTAAGTATCGGGTTTATTGATTCTTTGTTTTTTTAGAAAAAAAATTTTATCACTTTATCATATGTAAAAAAGGATACCTTGCTAGAGGTATCCCTTTTCATAGTTTATTCTGTTGGCAACTCCTCAATACTATCAATATCCATATACGCTGGCACAACAAAACCTTGTTGAGCACCTTCTAGACTTGGTCCCAAGTCCACAATTTCATCTTTATACTGCTCAGCATAGGAGGCAGCACCTACAGGGAGCCAGGCGATTAACATTCCATCGATTTCTCCTTTAGAAAGAGATTCGAATGCGATCCCCATATCGAGTGATGTTAATTCGACATTGTAGCCCAATTCTTCAAGAACAAGGGTAACAACATTGGTGGAAGAAAGTTCAGTATCCCAGTTTACATAGGCCAGTTCAACGGTGTCTCCATCTACTGGTTCAATACCTTCCATCCAGCCTTCCACTTTATCTCGATTGTCTGCGATCCATTCTTCTGCCGCATCTCGAGGCTCTATATCTTCGTCCTGGCTGAATAGTGACATCACGGCATTCATGTCAGCTACTTCCCAATAGAAGTTGTCTAGCAGCTGATAGGCTGATGGATGTTCATCTTCAAGGCCGTGCCGTACCATCGTATGTATGTTTTCCTCTGCCCCTAGAGTTCCTTTAGGATCCTCTAAGAATTTCAAATCATTTTCACTGAACATCCAATGCGGTTGCCAAAGAGTAACCACAATTGGTTCTTCATTTTCTATGGCATTTTGCAGCTCCGTGATCATTGCTGGTTCGGAACTTGGCGTCAGTTCCACATCTAAATTATATGCATCAACGGTTTCTTGCGCGATATTCATCGTTCCGGATCCTGGCTCAATCCCCACAATTTCATCAATTTCAGCTGAAGTGTTTTCTTCGGTGGTATTTTCTTCGCCATCAACATCTCCCGATTGGCAGCCTACTAACAACAATAACATCCCTATGCTGAAGAGGATGATGCCTTTATTTACTTGTAATCTCATCTTCTCGTAAACCCCTTCCATAAAAGTTTTTACTAAAATTGCCAATAATTTTATGATAGAGCAGAACAAGTTAAAGGGCAAAACCGATAACAGCGATTCTAAGCCAATCTTAGAGGAAACATATAATTCAGTGAGGTTTATCGGCAATTTTTGTCAAAATTCTGCCATATTTGATTTTTAAAATGGATATTTATGTAAACAGCATCCGAAAAAACGGGAGCTATTCTATTATCTACTTTATGTTGAACCTGCTGATGAAGAATTGCTAATCCAGTATTTGGAGGGAAGGTTTTTACGATAGGCGTTTTACTGCTAACTTCGTGTAGTATATAATGTAAGTTTAAGTAAGAAGAAAGATGGGAAGTGCCTATGACGAAACAAAAGAATCGTGGATATAATAAAACGCAAAAAAAACACAACCGTTCTAATAAAAAATATAATAAACAGAGCCCTTCACAGGGAGGCCGTAAAAATAGCAAATCCCAAGGCAAGCCTGCAATAACCAATGTGGGTCGAGGTAAACAGAAAACTGTAGCAGCGCAGGTTAGTTGCTCAGGATTGACTGATGAAGGCAAAGGTATTGTCCAGTGGGAAGGGAAACAACTAGAGGTAGCGCATCTGATGCCTGGGGAAAAGGCTGAGGTAGTTATATCCTCAAAAGGGCGATATGTAAATGCGGAGTTGAAACGGGTGATTACACCGTCTAAGGACCGAGTGAAGCCAGCATGCACCTATTATTACGAATGCGGTGGGTGTCAGCTGCAACATATGAACGCACAGGCGCAAATGCGTTTTAAACAAGAAACGATCGATGCACTGATGCAGCCGTTCGGTAAGCCGGAAGCCATTTTAACGATGGACGATCCGTATGATTATCGTAATAAGAGCCATATGTCATTTGGTCTGAATAAGGAGCGGCAAATCATTGGCGGGCTATACGCCCAGAATACCCATCAGATCATATCGATGGAACAGTGTCTCATTCATGATCCGAAAGCCGATGAGATAGGGGAAACCATTAAGGATTTGATGAAATCCTTTAAAATGCAGCCATATAATGAAGACACTGGACGAGGCTTCTTGCGTCACGTGCTTGTGAAAGTTGGTAAGGTAAGTGGCGAGATTATGGTCGTGTTAGTAGTCGCATCATCTGTTTTTAAGGGTAAGAATAACTTTGTTAAAGCATTAAGGAACGCCCACCCAGAGATTACCACGATATTGATGAATGTGAATAACCGGAACACAAGCATGGTGCTCGGGGATCAGGAAAAGGTGCTGTTTGGTAAAGGAACGATAACAGACACTCTTTGTGGGTTGAAGTTCGATATCTCAGCGAAGTCTTTTTATCAGATTAATCCGATCCAAACGGAAAAGTTGTATGCAAAGGCGATTGAAATGGCACAGCTGACAGGTAAGGAAACGGTGGTGGATGCCTACTGTGGAATTGGTACGATTGGCCTAGTTGCTAGTCAAAAAGCTGGAAAAGTCATTGGCGTGGAGCTGAACAAAGATGCGGTAGGCGATGCAATACGCAATTCTAAGCGCAATGGTGTGAAAAATGCTCGTTTCTACCAAGGGGATGCCGGTGAGTTCATGGTACAAATGGCAGGCCGCGGCGAAAAAGCCGATGTGGTGATTATGGATCCGCCAAGAAGCGGTAGTGATGAAGCGTTTTTGTCTAGCGTGGTGAAGTTGAAGCCGAAGCGAGTCGTATATGTCTCCTGTAATCCAGTGACACAAGCACGAGATATGAAGTACTTGGTGAAGAACGGATACGAAGTGGAAGGTATTCAGCCAGTAGATATGTTTCCACAGACAGTGCATGTGGAGTGCATTTCACAGTTAGTTTTAAAAAATGATTGAGGGGGAATTATAACCCCTCAACCTTAGAAAACTTGTAGTAAATCTTAATATCCTTACTTTCTCTCACTTCGATTTTATCAATAAAACGTAGTAACATTTCGGATGTTAATTTGTTGAAATGTAAAAATCCTTTAAGTTGTTCTAAGATGGCAGATATTTTACTTGTTTCGTGACTTTCTGCCATCTCTTTTTTTATCTCTACTTTTTCTAATTCTAGTTGTTTTAGTTTTTCTTGTGTCAGATTTACAAATTCGTCATAATCCTTTTTAGAAATCTCCTCGCTAATAAACTTTTGCAAGGCATTCCGCTTCAGTTCCATTTGTTTCTCAATCTGTTTTTCAATAGTTAGTAGTCTAGACTCACTCTTTTTTGTAGCATCCTTGACCTTTTGTTTAATCTTATTTTCTAGGTTAGGTTTATCTAAACTACTAGATATTTTCTTGAGGTCATCAAGGATTATTTCAATCAGTTCTTGTTCCTTAACTACATGGTTAGAACATGCTTTATTACCATGTTTAGCGTGAGTGCCACAAATATAACCTTTACGGTTGGCACGATACCACATTCCATTTCCGCATTTGGAGCAGTATGCGATATTAGTAAAAAGGTGTTTTTCCTTTCTAGTTCCACCCCTACCTCTTCTAGCTTTTTGTTCAAGTATCTTTTGCACTTGTTCAAAAACATCTCTTGAAATTACAGGTTCATGAGTATTAGGAATAGTTATCCATTCGTTTTGGTCATTTGCTTTACGTGTCTTGTTTGTCACGTTTGTAGTGGTTTCTCTGCCTTGTACAAGGTCTCCTACATAGTGAGGGTTCTTTAATATCTTCTTAACGGTTGAGCCTTGCCAATAAACCCCTGCATTAGCTTTTCCAATAACTTGCGAAGGAGTTGGAATATCCTTATTAGTGAGATACCTTGCAATTTTATCATGTCCCCAACCTTCTATATACTTGTCAAAGATGTCACGTACAATATCTACCGTGTAATCACCTCTTATTAGTAGCTTCCCCTTATTAAGATTGTAGCCATAAGGGGGAATGCTCCCCATAAATTTTCCGCTCTTGTATTTCATGTGATAAACAGATTTAATACGGTCACTAATTCGTTGGCTTTCACTTTCATAAATCCAAGCATATAGACCGAACATAGCTTGTTTTGAGAAATCTTGTGTATCTACTTTTCCATCTAAAGTTATCAAGCGAACCCCTTTTGTTTCAGCTACTCGCTTAAGTTGATATAGTAGTTCCACATTCCGCCCTAATCTGCTTAACTCTTTAGCTACTATTACATCAAATTCCTTGTTCTCAGCATCACAAAGAAGTTTTTTTAACCCCTCACGTTTGTCTGTTGTACCAGTTTGAACATCGGTATAGAAGTCGTAAAGGTCTAAGTCATTTTCATTGATGTAATCTAAAATCATATGCTTTTGATTTTCAGGTGATTCTTTTTGCCCATCGTTATTGGTAGAAACCCGAACATATCCTACTACTTTCATTATTGTCGCCCTCCATTGGTAGCGACTATATCTACTTGTTTATTATTGTAAGCGGCAGATAGTACTTTTTCAATTTCTTTATCTAACTGATTTAGAAGTAATAACATAAATTCTTGTTTTCCAATAAATTCCCTTTCAATTTTCATTATTATCTCTCCTCTCAACGTAGCAATCGTTATATGTGAAAAATAGTTGCCATTATTTTTGGGAGAGAAGAAAGACTTTCTGCTGAATTCAATATTTATATTTACCTTATTACTGTCTGTACTACCCCCATGGAGTGCCTAGTCAACGAAATGTCCTAATATTCTTTTAGGTATCCATCGTGTTACTTATACAAAAAAATTGTGAATCGATTGTGTGTACAAAGTTTATAAAAGTTTAACCTAAATGCAGAAATTAAAATTTTATGAAGTTCTTACTATTAGCTGGTATTCTCTCGGCTCATTTATATAGGAAATATTAAGGTATCTTTGTTATTTCTATAGAAAGGTAAGGGCTATTCGTGTGGTCGTCTATTTAATTTAATTTAATTGTACGTAAACATTTCTAAAAAATTGGGCAACTATTTAAGAGTAAAATCGATTACTAGTGTGTGAAGCGGATAACCGCTAAATATTAACAAAGAGGAGAAATGTATAATGGGGAATTTGTTATTGCATTACACGAAGAAGGAAGTAAGAACAGGGTTTGAAAATTTAATGAAGGAAAGGGAGGAAATTAAATATCAAGCTATTCTTTATTGTGTTGAAGAGGGGTGGTTAGAGGTTGGTCTATCAGAGAATGACAGAGTTATTGTGTTTACTGAATTATCGAATGAGTGTAAATCGGTTGATGAATTACTTATGAAATTAAATAAAGGTTATGGTAAAGATGCGATGATTATGGAATGTTTAACTGAAGGTTACTTAACTCTAGTAGATTTACCTGATGGTTCATATATTGTGTGTGAGGAACTTCCATTTACAAACCATGACTTAACACTTGTACTAGAGGTAGGTGATAAAGATGATAAAAAATAAAGAACAAATAGTTAAAGAACTTCCTAATCATATAGTTAATAAAGGGTATTCTCAGATACCAGACTGTGTGACTATGTGCTATGATTTAACAACTGACGAGAAAGCACTTTATTGTTTTCTATTGAAAAACTTTAATTCCAAGATGGGGTATGCTTACCCATCTTGGGATTACATCAAACTGATCCTGAACAGAGGAGATGGAAAAGTTAATAAAACTATTCAAGGATTAGAGGAGAAGGGACTTATAAGAAAGAAAAAAGTAAGAGGTAAAAGAAATCGCTATTATCTATGTACCTTAAAAAACGTCCCTTGCATAAATTTGAGTGAAGCTACATTCTACTTTAAGAAAATCGTTGAGGAATATGATATAGAAGTTGAAGTATGGAATGTTATAAAAGAAGTAATAAGGAGTGAGAAGTATAATTGGTATAAAGAGAACTATTGTGATGAAATTCTAATAGATTATTATCTCTATCTAAAAGATGTTGTAAGTAATAGTCTTGGTATAGATATTGAATTGGGTTTCATAAAAGAAAACAAGAAAGAGTTTCCCTTTTAATTTAGGCTCTGTATACTTTGTGTACGGAGCTATTTATTTGCTTTTTGGTAAGAAGAGTACAGCGTTTTGAGTAATAAGTTCTTACATTCAGCAAAGGGTTTTATTAAAGGATAGAGGTAGTTCTGTTGAATGAGAGTAGGTGGTTTTCATTTAGCATACAATACATACTTATTAATATATATTTAGTAATTTATATTTCTAAAATAAAGATTAAGAAAATAAAAATGCTTTTAGGTGTTGGTATTACTTCAATATTAATTTTCGGCTAATAATAATTGGAAATTTACGATTGGAAATATTAAATAGTTTAATGTAACATTTATAAAGACAAATGTTTAAAGGAGAGTGTAAAATTGCAAGCAAAAAAAGTTTCAACTCAATCTAATGTAGTAACAAAACAAGATTCAAAGGATAGACTAGGTTCAGCTGTTGTTTCATTAATAATAGGTATTTTTTCTATATTACTACTTCTTCTTGGTCCTGTAGGTGTGATTATTTCTGGTATATTATCGATTGTTGGTTTAACCTTGGGGTTAAAAGCAAAGAACTCGTCTAGTGGTAGAGGATTAGCTATTGCAGGTATTACATTAACTATAATACCATTAGTGATTTTTGTGTTGGTAATTATCGCATCAATTGTACTAGCTATTGCAGGCTTATCTCTATAGTAGGTGTAATTATCGATGCTTCGTTTTTATAATACATAAGTTAGAAGTGAAATTAAGTTTTGTTAGTGTTGGTTGTTCTTATATCATAAGAAGAGTATAGAACTTTATCGTGTGCTATTACTTAACAAGGTAATAGCCTTTTACTTTGAAAAATTTGTATACACCAAAACTTAATTGCGTTTAATCCGTTTATAATTAGAAAAACTAAATTTAGCAGCAAAATAACCTCCAAATTTAGTATCTTCAATCTGTACCTCTTCAACGAAATACCTAACCCCATTATTATAGCCGATGATAGCAATATCATCTCTATCAATAAATTTATCTGGAAATATAAAATCTGAATAAGGCGGGGAAGAAAAGTATCCCTTATTAACTCTTTCTTTTTTTAAGTGATTTTGTACCCATTCATGCCTGAATTGTTCTACTTTATTAGTATTTTGTTTAGTGAAGATATAAGTAGTATTTATATCATAATAGTCTAAACCGATAAATAGTGTGCAATCTTGTAAAATTAAAGGGTTATTTTTCTTAATAAACAAATTTTCAATCATCTTCTTTACCTTCAATCCTAGAAATAATTAACGCATGCTTAAGTTCCTCTATTTCTTTAACTAAATCTGTTAAATCTTTCTGTATAATTTGCATTTGTCCTTCGCGTTCATCTAAATTTATCTCTATATTTCTAATAATTTTTCTTGATGCACGGTTATCTTTTGGGTAAGTATAATATGTGATTTTTGCATTTACACTTTTGGGATTATCAGAATTAAAATAACTTATTGCTGAATCATAAAAAAAGATTACTTCTTCACCTTTTTCTAGTAAAGGCGTTCTTTTAAACATTGGAAGTTTATTGAGAGTAGAATTGCCATAAGGTATATCAGGATCCAATATAATATTAATATCATATGCAGCACCACCACCAGAATTTTTAAAATGAAAGTTAAGAAAATTGGAGTTTTTTACATCTGGTATTAGTCTAAGAGTGACAACAGGTTCTTCTTGTGCAATTCTTTGTTTTCTAGTTTCATTAAACATTAGAAAATTTACAAATAATAAACTTAATCCACCTAATGTTGCAATTGAAGTTGATATTGCTGAGATACCAGTAAATAGATTATTACTAATACTAATATTTAATAGTTGTTTATACAACAGAATAATCATTAGGGAAAAGAAGCTTAGAAAACAAGTGAAAATACCTAGACCATATAAAAGCTTTTTCAAAATTAAACAACTCACTTTCCAATAAATGTTAGACTCGGTTTGTAGAACCGCCGATTATGTTTATATTTCGACATAAAATTTAGATATCCTTTTCGTTTAAGCATATAGGAAGGAACTATTCGGATTTGTAAGTAAGCTACTTTAATTTTTTAAGAGCAACTGAATGCAATTTATAATAAAAAAAGAGCGGTTCTAATTACCGCCCTCAGCTATAACATAAGTAGATATAGTTCACTAGTAGTTTATTTTACCCGTTAAAAACACTCAACACACGTTGAGTCTGTCGCACAATTAACATTAAAGTCGTCTAACTAAAACACTCATGCTAGTTTTAAAAAAGTTGTTTGTACGTTTTTAATTTCGTTGCTTCAAATTTAATAAATTCCCGGGTTTTCCATAATCTCCCGGGGTTTTTTATGTTTAAAACAAGGTGCTGTGCCATGCTCCAGGTCATCTTAACTTACTCGATTTTCTTTGAACTTTTTATTTGTTATATTATTGTGTGTGTAATAAATTATAGTTTGTTAAAAACTATTTAATAAAGGTATAAGTGTGAAAGAACTAGGTTTTTTAAGTTAGGATCAAGTAGACCTTATATCATAATGAGAGGAAATATATATATGAATAAGATAGATAATTTTTGGCATGACTTACCACGGCCATTTTTTGTACTGGCACCAATGGAAGATGTGACAGATGTTGTTTTCCGTCATGTAGTAAGCGAGGCGGCTAGGCCTGATGTGTTTTTTACAGAGTTTACAAACACGGAAAGTTATTGTCATCCCCAGGGGCGCGATAGTGTGCGTGGGCGCTTGACTTATACAGAAGATGAACAACCAATTGTTGCCCATATATGGGGGGATAAACCCGAGTATTTCAGGCAAATGAGTATTGGAATGGCGAAAGAAGGTTTTCGCGGTATCGATATTAATATGGGCTGTCCTGTACACAATGTGGCTGCGAATGGGAAAGGATGCGGTCTAATCCGTCGCCCAGAAGTTGCTGCAGAGCTAATTGAAGCTGCTAAAGCAGGGGGATTGCCCGTCAGTGTGAAGACGAGACTTGGTTACACGGATGTAGACGAATGGCGCGACTGGCTTACCCACTTATTGAAACAAGACATCGTGAATCTTTCTATTCATCTTCGTACTAAAAAGGAAATGAGTAAAGTCGATGCGCATTGGGAACTAATCCCAGAGATTAAGAAGCTTCGTGACGAGGTGGCGCCAGATACACTGTTGACGATCAATGGGGATATTCCTGACCGTCAAACAGGCTTGGAACTCGTTAACAAATACGGTGTAGATGGGGTTATGATTGGGCGAGGTATTTTTAATAATCCATTTGCCTTTGAAAAAGAGAAGAAAGATCATAGCAGTATGGAAATGCTCGATCTCTTAAGATTGCATCTCGATCTCTATGATAAATATACAAAGTTAGAACCCCGTCCATTCAAACCTCTCCGTCGCTTTTTTAAGATATATGTTAAAGGATTTCGAGGGGCGAGTGAATTAAGAAATCAATTGATGGAAACAGAGTCAACAGATGAAGTACGTGCATTGCTCGATAATTTTGAGTTATAAAATGTTGATCGTACGGGGCGCAATGTCTGGATACAAGGTGAAAATGAAGTGGGACTGTTAAGTTGTCTAAAGAAGCAGAGACCTAAAGGGGTTCCTGCTTCTTTTTAATGGTGTAATCCTTCAATAAATTACCACCGAAAAGGGTAAACACATCATTTGCTTCTCCTATGACAATGCCGTATTATATGCTTATTTGAATTCATAGATTTAGGAGATGACATAGATGAAAGGGATATTCCAAAATAAATGGTCCGTCATAGCAATAGCGGTCTTTTGTTCGATTTTATGGGGGAGTGCTTTTCCAGTCTTGAAAGTAAGTTATGAAGAATTGCAAATGGCTCCAGATGATACGATTGCTAAAATTGTCTTTGCAGGCGGTCGATTTCTACTAGCTGGCCTGATTGTTTTGGCGTTCCTATTAATTTCGAACCCAAAGCAGATCAAGATCACAGCAAAACAATTATTAGTACTAGTGATCTTGGGGCTAGTACAAACGACATTACAATATTATTTCTTTTATAATGGCTTGGCGAAAGTTTCTGGTATGCAAGGTGCCATCTTGTCTTCAAGTGGAACATTTTTTGCGGTGCTTCTCGCGCATTATTATTACAAAAATGACCGAATGAATTGGCAAAAAACGGTGGGTCTGATTGCTGGTTTTTCAGGAATTATTATTGCGAATTGGGGACAAGCTTTTCAATTTAGTTTCACATTAACTGGTGAAGGGTATATGATACTAGCGGGAGTTACTAGTGCAGTAGCTACAATAATGGCAAAAGAATTGGCAACAGGAATTCATCCGTTTGCCATTACTGGCTGGCAATTAACACTAGGAGCAACGATTATGTTGTTCATAGGTCTCCCGCAATTAAGTGAGGGTGCCATCGTTTTCACACCGTTTGGTTGGGGCTTGTTTATTTATTCGGCATTTCTGTCCGCGGCTGCGTTTGCGCTATGGTATTCGATGTTGAAATTCAACAATGCAGGTGAATTAAGTATGTACAAGTTTATTGTTCCTGTATCCGGTTCGATGCTATCTGCACTGTTTATTCCTGGTGAAAGACTGGATTGGTTTATACTTGCTGCGATTGGATTAGTTGCAGTTGGAATTATTGTCGTGAATTACCGTTCGAAAACAGCTGTTTCGCAAAAAGAACTATCGCGATCAGCAACAAATGCTTCCTAGATGCAAAACATCAATGAACCTGGATGGAAAAAATGTGATACTAATCACAGAATGTAAGGTTAAAAAGTAGTAGGGTAGAGTTGAGGAAATATTATCCAAGGGAGTGTTGATAATGGAAAATACATCTGTTATTGAAAATGTTCAATTAACCGAAATATTGAATCAACAATTAGCAAATTGGAATATTATGTACACAAAACTACACAATTATCATTGGTATGTAAGTGGGAAAGATTTCTTCACGCTTCATGAAAAATTTGAGGAACTTTACAATGAGGCAGCGCAGTATATCGATGAAATTGCAGAAAGAATTTTAACAGTGGATGGCAAACCATTGGCAACATTAAAAGAGTATTTAGACAAAGCGACAATAAGCGAAGCAACTTCCACCGAAAGTTCAGAGGAAATGGTTGCATCCATTGTGAAAGACTTTGAAATTATTATTCAAGATGCACAGGACGTTGTCCGCGTAGCAGAGAAAGACGATGATGAGGTTACTGCTGATATGTTTATTGGCTTACAAGCATCCCTGCAAAAGCATCGTTGGATGTTAGAAGCTTATTTAAAATAGTAAATGGAATGATGGATCTGGCTCCTAAATAGGGGTCAGATTTTTTTCTTAAAAAATTCACTTGCAATCAAATCAGCAAATGATTAATATATGGTATTAGGTATGTAAGATAGTAGAGTGGTTACATAGAAAAAATGAATATCACATTTAAATGTCCATTTAACCGAAGATGAGAGAGTGATGAAATTGATCAAAAAAATCTCACGTGAAAACAAATCGTTTAAAGATCTATCTCCTGTTCATCTTATTGTAACTTTTTATATGGTGGCAGTCAGTTTTTCGACATTATTATTAAGCCTCCCATATTTCCATAAGCCAAATGTAGACCTATCTTTCGTAGATTTGTTATTTACTGCAATCAGTGCAATAAGTGTAACGGGGCTCACAGTTGTATCGACTGCTGAAACGTTTAACGCTTTAGGCAAAATTGCCTTAACGTTTGTACTGCAATTCGGTGGTATCGGAATTATGACGTTAGGAACGTTTCTTTATATTTTATTTGGTAAAAAAATTGGCTTAAAAGGTAGACAGTTAATTAGAACAGATCAGAATCAAAATAATTTATCTGGTTTAGTAAAATTAATGTTAAAGATCTTACAAATTATTATTGTGATCGAAATTATCGGAACGATTATACTTAGTACCTATTTTTTAACTTATTTTGATACTTGGCAAGAAGCATGGTTGCAAGGTTTCTTTGCCGCGATTAGTGCAACCACAAATGCTGGGTTTGATATTACTGGATCTTCCTTAATTCCATTTGCACATGACTACTTTGTTCAATTCATTAATATCGTGTTGTTAATCTTAGGTGCAATTGGCTTTCCTGTATTAATTGAAGTGCAAGAATTGATAAAGGGGAAACCTAATGCAGGAAGTAAGTTTAGGTTTTCATTATTTACCAAAATAACAACGATTACTTTCTTTGGCTTACTGCTAGCAGGATGGTTTTTAATTTATTTGTTTGAACGGAATGCTTTTTTTGCTGATAAGTCATGGCATCAGACATTTTTTTATAGTTTGTTTCAGTCTGTAACAACTAGAAATGGTGGATTAGCAACGATGGATGTTAGTGACTTTTCTGTACCAACATTAATCGTCATTTGCATGCTTATGTTCATTGGTGCATCACCTAGTAGTGTGGGTGGTGGAATTCGAACGACGACGTTTGCGATTATGTTATTAACGATATATAACTTTGGGAAAGGTAATACGTCGATTAAAGTTTTCGATAGAGAAGTTGACCCTGAGGATATTATGAAATCCTTTGTCGTCATTACGACAGCTATTTTAATATGTGCGATGGCTATTGTTTTTCTAACCTGGACAGAAGATCTCCCGACACTTTCCATTGTATTTGAAGTATCATCTGCGTTTGGTACAACAGGCTTATCGATGGGAATTACTTCAGAATTATCACTTATTGGTAAATGTGTTATTATGTTTTTAATGTTTGTTGGTAGAATTGGAATTTTTTCTTTTATCTTTTTACTAAGAGGAAAACAAACAAAGGATGTTTATCATTATCCAAAAGAAAGAATAATAATAGGATAAGTATCATTATGGGGTTCTAAGGGGTTCAATTATGAATTTATTTTCTAAGGAATTTAAACTATCTAAACAATTATCTACCATCCATTTAATTGTCATGTACTATTTATTAGCAATAGCTGTATCTACGATCTTATTAAGTGTACCAATATTTCATCAACCCAATGCTGATTTAACCTTTTTGAATACATTGTTTACCGCGGTAAGTGCAATTAGTGTAACAGGACTTACGGCTGTTTCGATACCGGATACATTTAATACCTATGGCCAACTTGCCATCACTGTTGTTTTGCAGTTAGGTGGTATTGGAATTATGACGCTAGGTACATTTATTTGGATACTTTTGGGAAAGAAAATTGGGCTAAGGGGTAGACAATTAATAAGGATTGACCAAAATAGTAAGACACTATCAGGTCTAGTGAAACTGATGTTAAAAATCTTCACCATTGTATTAACGATTGAATTGGTTGGTACAATTATTCTTAGTGTTTATTATTTAACATACTTTGATAGTTGGCAAGAAGCGCTGATGCAAGGGTATTTTGGTGCGGTAAGTGCCACTACAAATGGTGGTTTTGATATTACAGGTGCTTCTTTAATACCGTTTGCGGATGATTATTTTGTTCAATTTGTTAATATTATGTTAATTATTCTTGGTGCAATCGGTTTTCCGGTTCTAATAGAAGTGCAGGAGCTGTTAAAAGGGATTAACAAAAGTACCAATGAAAAATACACATTTTCATTATTCACGAAGTTAACAACTTTTACATTTATGTGTCTTGTGCTTGGTGGTTGGTTATTAATTTATTTACTTGAAAGAACGCAATTCTTTGCGGATAAAGCATGGCATGAAACGTTTTTCTACAGTTTATTTATGTCTGTAACATCTCGAAGTGGCGGATTAACAACGATGGATGTAAATGAATTATCAATGCCAACATTATTATTATTAGCGTTGCTTATGTTTATAGGTGCTTCACCTAGTAGTGTAGGTGGCGGGATTCGAACAACGACATTTGCTATAATGTTGTTATCCATCTATAACTATGGAAAAGGAAATACAAATATTAAGGTCTTTGGAAGAGAGATTGAGCCTGAGGATATTACTAGGTCATTTATTGTTATATCAACAGGTGCTATGCTATTTGTTACCTCAACAATAGTATTGGCTTCTACAGAAAACTTTCCTATTATAGCGATTATTTTTGAAGTGGCGTCTGCATTTGGTACGTGTGGTTTGTCGATGGGGATCACACCAGACCTTTCTACATTTGGAAAATCGGTGATTATGGCATTAATGTTTATTGGTCGAATTGGAATATTCTCTTTCGTCTTTTTAATTCGAGGCAAAGAAACAAAAGATGTATTCCATTATCCGAGAGAGAAAGTGATTATTGGGTAATATTAAGACCGTATCTAAGTCGTGTATAGAAGACAGTTCCACTGGATTCTTAAGAGAGCGTAAGTCGGTAAACGAAAAGTGAGAATAGCAAAAAATTGAGACTGGGACATAACGTTTTAGTCATGTTAAAACCCGAACGATGGTTGGAAAGTCTACCAACCATTCGTTCGGTTTTTTTATTGTTGATCCCGATACTTGATAATAGTGGGAGAAGTGCAACATAACGGAATGAGGAACCGCGCAAAAGAAGTAGTGGATCGAGTGAGGCTATTTTAAGAAAATTAATTGAAAAGTAGTCAAATCTGTATCCAGCGATCTAAGTTCCGCCAAATAGTCGTTTTCCATTTCTAACCGCTTGGTTCGCGCTCCTTACCTGTAGTATAGTTATAGTATGTATGTGTGCTGACACATTTAAAAATGGAAGGGGTTAAGTTAAACATGCAGCATAGTTATTTGAACAACTCCAAGATTCGTGATGTATTAGAAAATGTGAATAAAGTTATGGTTGGAAAACAAGAAGAAACAACGTTAAGTTTGGTCGCACTGTTGGCGCAAGGCCATGTGTTACTAGAAGACGTTCCTGGTGTTGGGAAGACGATGTTAGTTAGATCGCTTGCCAAGTCATTAAACTGTGAGTTTAAGCGAATCCAATTCACCCCTGACTTATTACCTTCAGATGTGACTGGAGTCTCGATCTATAACCCTAAGGAACTAGAGTTTGAGTTTCGGGGTGGACCGATTTTAGGAAATATTGTGTTAGCAGATGAAATTAATCGAACCTCTCCAAAGACCCAATCTTCGTTGCTTGAGGCAATGGAAGAAACGAGCGTTACAGTTGATGGAAATACCATAAACCTTCAGCAACCTTTTTTTGTAATGGCAACACAAAATCCGATTGAGTATGAGGGAACCTATCCATTACCAGAAGCACAGCTTGACCGTTTCTTGCTTAAAATGAAAATGGGCTATCCAACCAAGGAACAAGAGTTAGAGATGCTTCAAAAAACGTCTGATCAACATCCAATTGAACAAATACAAGCAGTTATGACAAAAGACGAACTAATTGCACTGCAAAACGAAGTGAAGACTGTATTTATTGAGTCTAGTATTCAACAGTATATCATCCAGTTGATTTCTGAAACTAGGACCCATCCATCCGTTTATTTGGGGGTAAGCCCAAGAGGATCGATTGCATTAATGAAAGCAGCTAAAGCCTATGCATTAATCGATGAACGTGATTACGTCATTCCTGATGATGTGAAGTACTTAGCCCCATTTGTTTTAGGTCATCGTATCCTGCTAAATTCCGAAGCTAAGTTTGAAGGGGTCACACCGGAACAAATTATTAGTGAATTGTTAGCGAGAGTATCTGTTCCAGTTAGAAAGGAATTCCAGTAAATGCTGCGATCGATAGGAACAGTCTTTAAACTGTTGCAGCTGATTGTTCTTTTTGGTTTATTGTTTTCCTATGCGATGTTTCAAGGGGGATTTGTGAGCTGGTTTTTATTTTACAGTTTTTTACCTTTCATGGTTTACATGGGGCTGTTTGTCTTTTATCCAGTTTCCAAATGGGATGTTGTTCGAAATGTAACACAAGATACGACATATGTTGGGGAACAAATTTCCGTTGAAATAAAGATCCATCGACGAATGCCATTTCCAATTTTTTATTGTTTGGTAGAAGACTTCTTACCGGGATCCCTCCAGCAAAAAGGGACGAATAGAAATAGTTATCATCATTTTGATCAAAGCAAAGAACGATCTGAAACGAGAAAAGTGAAAAAAGTGTTTTTTCCATGGTTTAAACGAAAAATTCATTGTACCTATTTGTTAACTGATGTACCTAGAGGGGAACACGAGTTGCATGCTATTCGTATTAAAACGACTGATTTATTAGGATTCATCAAAAAAGATTATGTATTTGAAGTGGAGGATTCTTTATTAGTTTATCCAGCTTATCGTGATGTCGTCCGCACCGAAAGCATGACGAGCAAACAAACAGGAACAGCTCCTTCGAACACGCTAGATCAGCAACAAACGAATATGGTGACGAGTATTCGAGAATATGTGCCAGGGGATCGATTTTCTTGGATTGATTGGAAGGCAACTGCGAGGAAAGGTGCGATGATGACGAAAGAGTTTGAACAGGAGAGAAGTTCGGAAAGTTTGGTAATTGTTGATGGTGTCGCCTATCCAGGGCTAAATAAACTAGCATTTGAAGCGTCTGTAGAACTTTCTCATTCCTTGATTGAAGCTTATAAACATCAAGCCTCTACATTATCTTTTTTATCAATAGGGAAGGAAGCGGTCTGGTTTTCTGGACAACAGGGTGCTGGGCAAACGACCGCATTGAAAAAATTTTTAGCTAAAGTGGAGCCGAGCGGTGATGTCCCTTTCCCGCTACAACTATCACAACAAGCTAAACGGATTGAGCAAGGGTCGACGATTCTATTAGTGATTACTTATCTCGATGAGTCGATGCAACAAGCTATTATGCAACTAAAGCAAAAAAGCAAACAAGTGATAGTATATATCATTCAACCAGCTTCAACCATAAGTGAACAACAGACCCGATTGATGTATCAATTACAAGTTCAAGGTGTTCGTGTGAATGTGCTAACAGAGGAGCAGTTAATCCAAAAAGAATTTGAGGTGAACATGTAATGGATCGTTCGTCTTCAAATTATCAAACGGTAATCTATCAAACTATTATTTACTTTTGTGGTTTTATTTTATTTTGGGAATGGCTCAGGCCTTTAGAAGAAGTGTCAGATACAGGAAGTCTTTCGGTTTTTATCACTTTTGCTGCTTTTTGTTTCTTTCTTTCTTTGTTACGACTACGTTGGTGGTGGTCGATCCCTTTAAAGTTGGCAGGGGTTATCCTTATTATTGATGGCTTATTTATTTCAGAGCGTTTATTTAGCTCATCGTGGTTTTATGTGATCGCAATCCATGTACGTGCGAATATTGAGTTCATGTGGAACGAGCAATGGACGGAAATGACTTCTTTATTTAGAAGTTTATTATTTTTAGTGTTAATTTGGCTGATGATTTATTTATTATACTATTGGTTTGTGGTAGTAAAGCGTGTATTCTTCTTTGTGTTACTTACGATGATTTATCTTACCTTATTGGATACATTTACGATGTACCAAGCCAATGCTGCAATTGTTCGTACTTTTATCGTTTCTGTTATTGCTTTAGGTATGTCTAGTCTCCTAAAAGAAATGGACCGAGATGCAAATACGACATTTCAACGTAATCATTTCGTTACTTGGATCTTACCATTTACTGCTGTTGTATTATTTGCTGTGATGATAGGTGTTTTTGCACCAAAACTGGAGCCGCAATGGCCAGATCCAGTACCATTTATAACGAGTACAGCAGAAAATGCTGGCATGGGAGATGGTACTGGTAGAAATGGATCGTTGCAAAAAGTAGGGTATGGGGAAGATGATTCCAATCTAGGTGGTTCGTTTGTTCAAGATGATACTGTTGTTTTTGAAGTAGCAGCCCAAGAAGAGCACTATTGGCGAATAGAATCAAAGGACAGGTATACCGGTAAGGGGTGGGAACGAACTTCGGACCTTAATTATCAGTCCCAAGATGGTTCAACTATCCATATGCAAATGGTTGATGATTCAGTGCAAACAACGGAGCAAATGGCGCTGGTCAACTTCACTGATACGAACGATTTTGACAAGTTTGTCTATCCATATGGAATAGGGGAGATTGTCAGTGATGAATCTGGTGTCCAATATCTACTAGATCAGGAAACAGGTACGATCAAAGCAGATAATGATAGTCCATCTACCGCTTATGATCGTTATCAAGTGAATTATCAATACCCGTCCTATTCACTAGATCAATTAAGGGCAAACAGTGAACAAGGTGCTGATCAGATTGAGGAACGTTATTTACAATTACCTGAAGATCTACCTGAACGAGTCTACGATCTAGCTGCACAGGAAACGGAAGATGAAGACTCACGGTATGATAAAGTCAAAGCGATTGAAAGTTACTTCAGATATAATGGCTTTCGTTATCAAACGGAAAATGTGGCGCGACCGAGTGAAGAGCAAGATTATGTTGATCAGTTTTTGTTTGAAACAAAAGTCGGTTATTGTGATAATTTCTCTACTTCCATGGTTGTCATGCTTCGTACATTAGGTATTCCTGCTCGATGGGCAAAAGGCTTCACTTCAGGCGAACAACTGATGCAACAACCAGAGGGCGTACCTGAAGGGTTGGATGTTTATCAAGTGACGAATGCTAATGCCCATTCCTGGGTAGAGGTTTATTTTCCAGAAGTTGGTTGGGTTCCATTTGAACCGACTCAAGGTTTTTCGAGTCCTGTAGATTTTTATCAAGAAACTTCAGCACCAGAACAATCAGAGGAAGAAATTGATCGTGAAGGTGGGGAAGAGGAAGAGCAAGAAGATCAAACGGAACAATCATTGACTGAAGAGGAAGATCGTGATGATGCTGCGGTGTCAGGACAAAATCAACGAACTTTAATACCTTGGTTTTGGGTGATCATGACAATTAGTCTAGCTATAATAAGTATTGTTTTATATATGACTAGACTTCGTTGGCGAGCATGGATGCTTATGCGAAGTTACCGAAACAATTTAACAGAACAAAATTTTCAAGCAATCTATCATCATTTGCTGAAAGTGCTGGATCATAAAGGGATAAAAAGAGGCCAAGGACAAACGTTACGTAGTTATGCCAAAGATGTTGATAGCCAGTTAGCAACAACGGACATGAGTCAGCTTACTTCTTATTATGAACGGTTACTTTATGGGAATGGTAATGAAAAGATGGATTCTCATAAGACGCAAGAGTTGTTAGAAAATTTAGTTAAACGAGTATTGTCTTGACCTATTAGAACTAGGTTGATAGAATGAGATAAATTTTAAAAATATGTTCAAGATTTGTCGAAAGTTATGCTTAGAACTACAACTTAATAGTGATAACCTTCATATATGCTCAATAATACGGGTTGAGCGTTTCTACCATGGTACCGTAAATACCTGGACTATGAAGGTGGGAATGTGTGATCTTTTTCTATACTGTTTCCACCTTCATATTTGTGAAGGTGGATTTTCTTTATTGTATATGAAATGATAGTTCTAAATTTCGTTCTCTAGAATAGTGAAGCTATTAAAATAAGGAGTTGGGTGGATTGGACGTTAATAACGAAATGATTTTAGTGTTGGACTTTGGTAGTCAGTATAATCAGTTAATCACAAGACGGATTAGAGAATTTGGTGTATATAGTGAGTTGCATTCCCACCGATTAACTGCCGAACAAATAAAGGGGATGAATGTAAAAGGAATCATCCTATCAGGTGGCCCGCATAGTGTGTATGATGAAAATAGTTTCCGCTGTGATGAGGAAATATTTAATCTTGGCATCCCGGTGTTAGGAATTTGTTATGGAATGCAATTGATGACACTGCATTATGGAGGCGAAGTAAGTAGAGCGAAAGATCGAGAATACGGAAAAGCGGATATTACACTTGAGCATGATCCTATATTATTCAAAGATACTCCGCGTACGCAAACAGTTTGGATGAGTCACGGGGATAAAGTGTTGGAAGCACCAGCAGGATTTACGGTTGATGCTACCAGTTCCTCTACGCCTGTTGCTGCTATTAGTGATGATGACCGCAAATTTTACGGCGTACAATTCCATCCTGAAGTTCGGAATACAGAATATGGTAATCATTTGTTAAATCAATTCGTGTTTGATGTTTGTGGTTGTAAAGGCGATTGGACAATGGAAAACTTCGTTGACCAGGAAGTAGAAAAAATCCGTGAGCAAGTTGGCGACAAAAAAGTGCTCTGTGCTTTAAGTGGTGGTGTTGATTCTTCAGTAGTAGCTGCTTTAATCCATAAAGCAATCGGCGATCAGTTAACATGTATCTTTGTCGACCATGGCTTATTGAGAAAAAATGAAGCAGACACGGTGATGGAAACGTTCCGTGATGAGTTCCATATGAATATTATCAAAGTCGATGCACAAGATCGGTTCCTTAACAAATTAAAAGGTGTTTCCGATCCGGAACAAAAACGAAAAATAATCGGAAATGAGTTTATTTATGTGTTTGATGATGAAGCAGACAAGTTAAAAGATATGGACTTCTTAGCACAAGGAACATTATATACAGACATCGTCGAAAGCGGAACAGAAACAGCTGAAACGATTAAGTCACACCATAATGTCGGTGGCCTGCCAGAAGACATGCAATTTGAATTGTTAGAGCCATTAAACACATTATTCAAGGATGAAGTACGCGCATTAGGAACAGAGCTAGGCGTTCCAGATGACATTGTGTGGAGACAACCATTCCCTGGACCTGGCCTAGGTATTCGCGTATTAGGTGAAATTACCGAAGAGAAAGTAGAAATGGTACGTGAATCAGATGCAATTTTAAGAGAAGAAATTAAACTTGCTGGATTAGATCGCGACATCTGGCAATACTTTACCGTTCTTCCAGATTTCCGAAGTGTTGGCGTAATGGGAGATGCTAGAACATATGATTACACGATCGGAATACGTGCTGTCACATCGATTGATGGCATGACTTCAGATTGGGCAAGGATCCCTTGGGATGTATTGGAGAAAATTTCAACGAGGATCGTTAATGAAGTTGAACACATTAATCGTGTTGTCTATGATGTGACAAGTAAGCCACCTGCGACAATTGAGTGGGAATAAAATCCGAACGTTTTGTTTATGGAAATCAAAAAACATTCGTTTTTAGTCTTGACTGATTGCAAGGTCATTAGTATGATAAAGATGTACTCATTATAAATAGAAAAATAAAACCGTCGTATAATTTTGGGGATATGGCCCATGAGTTTCTACTGGACTACCGTAAATGGTCTGACTACGTTGGTGAATTGCAATTGATATTTAACATTATGTTAACCTTGCAATTTCCCTATCGTGTGTCATGGTAGCACTCTTGGACTTGTCCAGGAGTGCTTTTTTTATGTGATCGATCAATCGACGGAAAGAAGGGGAGAGTCTTATGAAGAAGTATTTTCAGTTTGAGGAGTTGGGAACAAATTATCGTCAAGAATCAATGGCAGGTTTAACAACGTTTCTTGCAATGGCTTATATTTTATTCGTAAATCCAGACATGTTGTCTGCAGCAGGGATGGATCAAGGGGCTGTGTTTACTGCAACTGCACTTGCAGCCGCACTTGGTACACTCATTATGGGTGTTTTTGCCAAATACCCGATTGCACTCGCTCCTGGTATGGGATTAAATGCTTTCTTTGCTTTCACAGTTGGTATCGCTTGGGAAATTCCTTGGGAAACAGCGTTAGCAGGGGTACTAGTATCTGGAATTATCTTTATTTTTTTAACTGTTACAGGGTTGCGTGAAAAAGTCATTAACGCCATTCCGGTAAATCTTAAACTAGCCGTTGGTGCTGGTATTGGTTTGTTTATTGCATTCATAGGATTTCAAAACGCTGGAATTATTGTTGGGGATGATGCAACCTTACTTGCTTTGGGAGATTTAACTGCTGGTCCAACATTACTAGCTGTTTTTGGTGTTTTTGTTACGGTTATTCTTCTTGCTGCGAATGTAAAAGGTGGCGTATTCTACGGGATGATTATAACAGCAATTGCTGGAATGGTCGTCGGTCAAATTGATCCACCTACTGGTTTGGGTGATATTGTAGGTCCTGTACCAAGCTTGGCACCTACATTTGGGCAAGCATTCCTACACATGGGTGATATTTTTACGATTCAAATGTTAGTAGTTATTCTAACCTTCTTATTCGTCGATTTCTTTGATACTGCAGGTACATTAGTTGCGGTAGCTTCAAAAGCAGGATTAATGAAAGATAATAAGCTTCCACGTGCAGGAAGAGCTTTATTCTCAGACTCGGCTGCAACTGTTGTTGGTGCGGGATTAGGTACTTCAACGACGACATCTTTTGTAGAGTCTACGACAGGTGTAAGTGCTGGTGGTCGAACTGGTTTTGCATCGATCGTAACAGCTGCTTTATTCTTGCTTGCGCTTATTTTTTCACCGTTATTGGGGATGGTTACATCATCTGTTACGGCACCAGCATTAATCATTGTTGGGGTGTTAATGTGTTCATCCTTAAAAGATATTGAATGGGATCAATTTGAAGTGGCAGTACCAGCTTTCTTGACTGTTATTAGCATGCCGCTTGCGTATAGTATTGCAACAGGTATCGCAATTGGTTTCGTATTCTATCCTGTCACAATGGTTGTAAAAGGAAAAGTGAAAGAAATTAACCCAATTATGTGGCTGTTGTTTGTGATCTTTATTTTATATTTTGTTTTCTTAGCTTAATAGATTATAAGCGAATAAGGTTAATAGCATGCCGTTTAGCGGTATGCTATTTTTGTTTTACAGTGAGCGTTTTATAAGCGAAATATCAATAGAGGAATATATATCCGATTAAGGAGTGGCAGCGGACATTTGGTTCGTTAATTGCTCCGAAAAAAGGGTTTAGGCGCCGTTTGCGGACATTTATTCCTTTATTTGCGCAAAAAATGAACAAATCGACTATGAATCTGGTCAAATAAGGCAATGTCCGTCCTACCGTGTAAATAGCGCTGAATTGAAGAAATAAGGTACCAAATGTCCGCTCTGTCCAAAAAATAGAACTTAATCATCATCTTCTAAATTTTGGATCTGTAATTTATTTTTGTGTTTGCTGTCACTTATTAGCCGATGTAGCTGAATGACTAGTAAGCCGTGTTGATAGGTAGCATTAATTTTATCATTGCGAACAGGGTATGGAAGATCTACTTGTCTTTCGAAAACCCCTTGCAATATTTCATCTTTAATCACTTGCCCACCAGCATGATTAAGATCAATCATTCCTTTTAAATGTAAGGAGGCATAATCAACAAACACATCAATCTTTTCTAAATCCTTTACACCTGGTAAATTAACATAGCAAATCAACTCATTTTCAAATTGATATAAATTAACTTGAGGCATTGGTGGTTTTAATACATCCTCAAATTCACTCCAAAAATTCTCACCAAAAAACGAATCCATATTCTTTTTCCATTCCCCCATGTTACGAAACGGATCCATTAAATTACCTCCTAATAAAAAAATTAGAATTGCGACGTAATAACATGTGCGGTATAGTGTATGCATGTTTTTTTTATAGGTGAGTATCTTGATAAGGGTTAAGTTGGAAATCCATGGTTATGAAATGTGCTTTGAGGGGAAAATGAATGAAAAGCTGTTGTTTTTTAGAAGATTATTGTTTTGTTGCAATAAATATAAAAACTGACGTTGTTTTAACTGAGTTTATACCTAATTTATGTTGGATGTAATAATAGGGGGAAGTTTCAGCAATATTCAATGCTCATATCTGTCGAGAGAGCCCTTGTCACGACAGTTCCAGTAAAAAAAAGGGCTCGAAACTGTCGAGAGAGCCCTTGTCACGACAGTGTCCCGGTAAAAAATAGAGCCCGTAACTGTCGAGAGAGCCCCTGTCACGACAGTTACAGCAAAAAAAGAGCTCGAAACTGTCGAGAGAGTCCCTGTCACGACAGTTCCAGTAAAAAAAAGAGCTCGAAACTGTCGAGAGAGCCCCTGTCACGACAGTTTCGGCAAAAAAAAGAGCTCGAAACTGTCGAGAGAGCCCTTGTCACGACAGTTCCGGCAAAAAAAATGAGCTTGAAACTGTCGAGAGAGTCCCTGTAACGGTAGACTCAGCAATATTAAAACCACGAATTCTACCAAGAGCCTTTCAAAAAAATGCTGTTACGAGAATGTATGCATGCATATTTTAAACACTGCGCACAATAGAGCAGCCAAACGACCAAAGAGTCAAAATAAAGCAAAGTTAGGGAGGAACACCATTGTTAGATAATGCACTCACGATGATTGCTATCATTCTTACGATAAATATCGTATACGTATCACTTTCAACCATTCGTATGATCTTAACCTTAAAAGGTAAAAGGTATGTTGCGGCCGGAATTAGTATGTTTGAAATTACAATTTATACCGTCGGGCTAGGGTTAGTTCTAGACAATTTAGATCGGATTGAGAACTTAATTGCCTATGCTGTAGGTTATGGGATTGGTGTTGTGGTTGGTTCTAAGATAGAAGAAAAATTAGCATTAGGTTATATTACAGTCAATGTTATTTCAAGTGATCCAGGTATTGAATTTACTAGAAAATTGCGAGATAAAGGATATGGTGTGACAAGTTGGTATGCTTACGGGATGGAAGGTGACCGGCTGGCGATGCAAATACTGACACCAAGAAAATATGAATTGAAATTATATGAAACGATAAAGGAAATTGATCCTAAAGCATTTATTATCGCTTATGAACCAAAACAAATTCGTGGAGGCTTCTGGGTAAAACAGGTAAGGAAAGGGCGTTTGTTTAAAAATGAAAAGAAAAAAGCAACACAAACAACAACAGAACAACAAGCAAAAGAATAAGAAGCGATTTGAACTACAAGATGGGGAATCAATTGATCAATGTTTAGATCGGATAAAATCACAAGGGTATACACCAATTCGAAGAACAGAACAACCAATATTTCAAGAAGTGGAACAAAACGGGGAAGTTTCCTATCAACCCCATGGAAGAAAGATTATATTTGACGCAGTTTTGAAAAAAGGCGAACAATAAATCGGACATTATTAAAAATGTTCGATTTTTTGTTGCGATATCTGTGAAAAATTGTTATGATTAGTTTGAAATAAGTTAGTAAAAAAATCTGACAATAATATTGAAAATCGTATAATGCTTTAAAGCATACCTCATATAATCTCGGGAATACGGCCCGTAAGTCTCTACCCATCTACCGTAAATGGATGGACTATGAGGGGGGATGGATCATTGTGTCATGTAAAACAATGATGTTTGATATGCATAGATTGTTAACTGCCTATTCATCTTCTCTCATTTTATGGGGAAGGGAATAGGTATTTTTTTATATTTAAAAGTTGTTTGAATCTATTAAATGGAAAAGAGGGATTCTCTATGGCAGGTGTCGGTGTCATTATGGGGAGTATTTCGGATTGGGATACAATGGAGCATACGTGTGATGTGTTGCAACAATTAGACATCCCTTATGAAAAGCAAATTATATCTGCGCACAGAACACCAGATGATATGTTTCGATTCGCAGAAGAGGCGAAAGACAAAGGGTTAAAAGTTATTATTGCTGGAGCAGGAGGAGCGGCGCATTTACCTGGCATGGTTGCAGCGAAAACAACACTTCCTGTTATTGGTGTCCCTGTTCAATCCAAAAGTCTAGACGGTTTAGATTCGTTATTATCGATTGTGCAAATGCCGGGAGGAGTTCCGGTTGCTACAGTAGCGATTGGTCGTGCAGGTGCTAAAAATGCGGGGATCTTAGCTGCGCAAATCTTAGGTTCATTTGACGAAAATGTGTCGAATAGATTAGTGGATTACCAGAATCAAATGAAAGAAAAAGTGACAGAAATGAGGGATCAACTTGCCACAAAATAAGGTGTTACCTGGAAGCACAATAGGGATTATTGGTGGCGGACAGTTGGGACGAATGATGGCAACAGCCGCTAAACATTTAGGTTATCGCATTGCGGTATTAGACCCTACACCAAACTGCCCAACAGCACAGGTTGCAGACGAACAAATTGTAGCGGCCTATGATGACCTAGAGGCGGTCGGACAACTTGCAGATACAAGTGATGTCATTACCTATGAGTTTGAAAATGTTGATCTCGAAGCAGCGCGCTTGTTAGAAACGAAAGGCATGTTACCACAAGGGGCAGACTTACTTCGGATTACCCAAGATCGTGAACAGGAAAAACGAATGATGGCGGAGAACGAGCTGCCTATTTCCCCATTTGCGATTGTTCATAATCAGGAAGAATTACAGCAAGCAATCCAACAAAAAATCGAATTACCGGTAGTTGTCAAAACCTGTCGAGGTGGATATGACGGGAAAGGTCAGTTTAAAATAGAAAATGAAACAGACATAGAAGGTGCAAGTGAGTTTGTAATGAAAAACAAACGTTGTATTGTAGAGAAGTGGGTGCCATTTGAGAAAGAAATATCAGTTATCTTTACCCGATCCCAAAATGGTGAGATTTCTCTTTTTCCGGTTGCTGAAAATGAGCATAAAGACCATGTGTTACATCAAACAATCGCACCTGCTCAAATAAGTGAAACAGTCAAGCAAAAAGCGATAGCTGCAGCGCGAACAGTTGCCGAGGGTATAAATGTGGTCGGGACTTTCGCAATCGAAATGTTTGTCCAACGTGAGGAAATTTATTTAAATGAAATGGCACCGCGGCCACATAATTCAGGCCACTACACGATTGAGGCTTGCAATGTCTCCCAGTTTGAACAGCACATACGAGCGGTTTGCGGGCTTCCGTTATTACCTGTATATTTTCACGGTGCAGCAATCATGCTCAATTTGTTAGGGGATGATGTCGACTATTATACAAACAATCTGGATGTCGTATCGTCTGCACATGTTCATGTCTATGGTAAAGGGGAAGTAAAGCCAAAAAGAAAGATGGGGCACCTTACATTTGTTGGAACACAAATTCAGCAGCTTCAACAGTTAGTTACTCAGCAAACAAAACAGCACATAACAAGTTAAGTCTAGGAGGAAATCGTTATGATAGGTCGTTACACACGAGAAGAAATGGGAGCGATTTGGACGGAAGAAAACAAATATAATGCCTGGCTAGAGGTTGAAATTTTGGCATGTGAAGCATGGAGTGAACTAGGCATTATCCCAAAAGAAGACGTTCAAAAACTAAGAGAAAATGCTTCATTTGATGTGAATCGTATTTTAGAAATCGAACAGGAAACAAGACATGATGTGGTCGCATTTACTAGAGCGGTATCTGAGACACTTGGTGATGAAAAGAAATGGGTGCATTACGGGCTTACTTCTACTGATGTAGTTGATACGGCACTTTCTTATCTATTAAAACAAGCGAATGATATTATCCGACAAGATGTAGAACGTTTTATCGAAATTTTAGCAACGAAAGCACAGGAACATAAACATACAGTCATGATGGGAAGAACCCATGGTGTTCATGCGGAGCCAACAACATTTGGGTTAAAAATGGCGCTCTGGTATGAAGAAATGAAACGTAATCTAGAACGTTTCAATGCGGCAGCAAAAACGATTGAAACAGGTAAACTTTCTGGAGCGGTTGGAACGTATGCCAATATTGATCCATATGTAGAGGAATATGTCTGTGAAAAACTCGGTTTAAGCCCTGCGCCTGTTTCCACACAAACATTACAACGTGATCGTCATGCGCAATATGTTTCAGCGCTTGCTTTAATTGCGTCATCGATTGAAAAATTTGCGACAGAAATCCGTGGTTTACAAAAAACGGAAACAAGAGAAGTAGAGGAGTTTTTCGCTAAAGGACAAAAAGGATCGTCTGCAATGCCACATAAACGTAATCCGATTGGCTCAGAAAATATGACAGGGATGGCACGTGTTATTCGTGGGCATATGGTGACAGCTTATGAGAATGTTTCCCTATGGCATGAACGTGATATTTCTCATTCTTCAGCGGAACGTATCATTTTACCGGACTCAACGATTGCTCTGAACTATATGTTAAATCGCTTTTCCAACATTGTGAAGAATCTAACCGTATTCCCTGAAAATATGAAAGCTAACATTGGCAAGACATACGGCGTTATTTTCTCTCAACGTGTATTGCTTTCTTTGATTGATAAAGGAATGAGCAGAGAAGAAGCGTACGATATTGTTCAACCAAATGCAATGAAAGCATGGGAAAATGGCATTCCGTTTAAAGAATTAATCGAATCCGAATCGAAAATTACCGAAACATTGACAGCAGAAGAAATCGAAGCATGCTTTGATTACACGTACCATTTGAAAAATGTTGATCGTATATTTGACAAAATAGGATTATAAGTGAGCTTAGTTGAGGCTTGTTCTCAAACATAGATTTTGAAATGTTAGATAGAAACTTTGACGTAATAAAGGCGAAATAACGGAATGAGATACCGAATCGAAAGGGAAAGAGGATCGAGGTTCCGCTACTTCTCGAAAAAGAGTCTAAAAACAGAGCAATCCGGTTCGTGATTCCGTTATTAGTGTGAAAAGAGGCTAAAGTCGCTAGGAAAAAGGCAAATAGCGGAATGAGGATCCGCTTAATGCCTTAAAAAGGGGTGTTTTTGCGGAATAGCTGAATGAGGGACCGCATCCAAAGGTGAAGGGGATCGAGGTTCCGCTATTTCTCTGAAAAAGAGCCAAAAGCGCTGAATTATTCCTTAGTACAGATAGTCTCATAGCATAATAAATGTTATGTCGGAGTTTTTCTCAAATGTGATCGTTAAAATAGCGAAAAATAAGCCTAAGTTCTAAATAAAATCCGAGGGGATGGGGTTAAGATGAAGGGCGATTTATTATACGAAGGCAAAGCCAAGAAAGTATTTAAGGTTGAAAATAATGATACACATCTGATTCTTTCCTATAAAAATGATGCAACAGCATTTAATGGAGAGAAAAAAGCTAGTTTCCAAGGCAAGGGAAGGTACAATAACTTAATATCTTCCAAAGTATTTGAGTATTTACATGGCAAAGGGGTAACGAGTCATTTTGAGCGATGCTTGAATGACACAGAACAGCTTGTGCAACGAACAACCATTATACCATTGGAAGTGGTTGTTCGTAATATCGCTGCTGGTAGTATTACGAGACGGTTAGACTTCGAAGAGAAAACACCATTTAATCCGCCGTTAGTCGAGTTGTTTTACAAAAACGATGAACTTGGCGATCCATTGATTAATGATGATCATGCATTAAGGTTAACGGATATAACGGAACAAGAATTGCAACAAGTGAAAAAAGATGCTCTAGCGGTTAACCAACACTTGCAGACATTTTTTAAAGAAGTGGGTCTCGCAATTGCTGATTTTAAATTAGAGTTTGGTCGAAATGTGGATGGTGCGATTGTACTGTCTGATGAAGTGTCACCTGATACATGCAGACTTTGGGATATCACAACTGGTGAGAAAATGGATAAAGATGTCTTCCGTGAGGGCACTGGTGATCTATTGCAAGTGTACGATAACATACTTAAACGACTGGAGGCGGCAAAATGAAAAAAGTAAACATTCATATCACATTAAAAGAAGGGGTTCTGGATCCACAAGGAAAAGCAGTACAGGACTCACTAAATACACTAGGGTATCAGGAAGTGAAAGGTGTACGAGTTGGGAAATTTATGGAGCTAGAAGTGGAAGATGGTGTCGATGTAGACAAACAAGTGTCAGAAATATGTGAAAAATTACTTGCGAATCCAGTTATTGAAGATTATGAGTACAAGGTTGTAGAGGAGGTCATCCAGTGAGGTTTGCTGTCATTGTTTTTCCGGGTTCGAATTGTGATCGCGACATGTACCATGCTGCCAAAGATGCTTTAGGAGAAGAAGCGGAATTGGTTTGGTATCAATCTGATGAGAATCTAGCAGACTATGATGCTATTTTACTTCCAGGTGGGTTTTCGTATGGGGATTATTTACGTTCAGGAGCGATTGCTTCCACTTCTTCCATTGTAACGGAAATTAAACAGCAAGCGGCACTTGGAAAGCCAATCCTTGGTGTTTGTAATGGATTTCAAGTTTTGCTGGAATCGGGATTACTACCAGGAGCGATGTTGCGAAATAAGCGATTAAAATTTATGTGTCACTTTGAAGAATTAGTTGTCCAAAATAACGAAACAATCTTTACAACTAGCTATCAGAAACACGAACGTATTTCATTACCAATTGCGCATGGCGAAGGGAATTATTATTGTGATCCAGCTACACAACAACAGTTAGAAGCCAACGGGCAAATTGTGTTCACCTATGGGGAAAACCCGAATGGTTCTGTTGCGGATATTGCAGGAATTATTAATGAACAAGGAAATGTGCTTGGGATGATGCCGCATCCAGAACGCGCGGTGGAAGAACTATTAGGAAGTGCTGATGGCCTAAAACTATTTCAATCAATCTTGCATAATTGGAGGGAATCACATGTTACAAGCGCCTGAAATGACCCCGGAAGTAGTCGAGCAAGAGAAATTATATCGTGAAATGGGTTTAACAGATGAAGAATATCAGTTGATTCAGCAGATCATGAAGCGAAAACCAAACTTTACGGAGACAGGTATTTTTTCAGTCATGTGGTCTGAGCATTGTAGCTATAAAACCTCCAAGCCATTATTGAAAAAATTCCCTACAGAAGCTTCCCATGTCGTGCAGGGACCAGGGGAAGGGGCAGGTGTCATCGATATTGGCGAAGGAAAAGCAGTTGTATTTAAAATTGAAAGTCACAATCACCCGTCAGCGGTGGAACCCTACCAAGGTGCGGCGACAGGTGTAGGAGGTATTATTCGCGATGTCTTTTCGATGGGGGCAAGACCAATTGCACTATTAAATTCACTTCGTTTTGGTAATTTGTCGTCCAATCGTGTCAAATACCTATTTGAAGAAGTAGTGAATGGTATTGCTGGCTATGGCAACTGTGTTGGGGTACCAACAGTTGGTGGGGAAGTGCAGTTTGACAATTGCTATGATGGCAATCCACTCGTCAATGCGATGTGTGTCGGCTTGATTGATCAAAAAGATATCCAAAAAGGAATTGCAGCTGGTGTCGGTAATACCGTGATTTATGCTGGTGCAGCAACAGGTAGAGATGGGATTCATGGGGCAACCTTCGCATCGGAAGATTTGTCGGAAGAATCAGAAAGTAAGCGGTCATCTGTTCAAGTTGGCGATCCATTTATGGAAAAATTGTTAATCGAAGCTTGTTTAGAAGTGATTCATTCCGATGCCTTAGTTGGGATTCAAGATATGGGGGCTGCTGGTCTTACGTCATCAGCCAGTGAAATGGCAAGTAAAGCCGGAACTGGTATGGAAATGAATTTAGATTTAATCCCACAACGGGAACAAGACATGACACCTTATGAAATGATGCTGTCCGAATCACAAGAACGTATGCTTTTAGTTGTGAAAAAAGGTCAAGAACAAGAAATTATTGATGTGTTCACAAAATACGGATTAGAGGCGGTTGCTGTCGGTCATGTCACAGAGGATAAGCAGTTCAGATTGTTGCACAAGGGAGAAGTTGCAGCAGATATCCCTGTCGATTCACTAGCAGAAGATGCACCAATTTTCCATAAGTCTTCGAAGAAACCTGCCTATATAACAGGATTTGAACAAATGGACACCTACATTCCAGAAGTACAGGATCATGGGGAAACGTTAAAAACGTTATTACAACAGCCAACGATTGCAAGCAAAGAATGGGTATACGATCAATATGATTCGATGGTGCAGACAAACACAGTACTTGCTCCAGGTTCTGATGCTGCAGTCTTGCGAGTAAGAGGAATGGATAAAGCAATTGCGATGACGACGGATTGTAATTCTCGCTATATTTACTTAGAACCAGAAACGGGTGGGAAGATTGCTGTTGCAGAAGCAGCCCGAAATATTGTTTGTGCAGGCGGAAAGCCAATGGCACTAACGGATGGGTTGAATTTTGGTAATCCTGACAAGCCAGAAAACTTTTGGCAAATGGAAAAAAGTGTCGATGGTATGAGTGAAGCAAGCTTGAAACTAAATACACCGGTGATTAGTGGTAATGTGTCGCTTTACAATGAAACAAACGGGCAAGCGATATTCCCGACACCGGTAGTAGGGATGGTTGGCTTAATCGAATCGTTAGAGCATATTACCCCATCCTTTTTCCAACAAGAAGGTGACGCGGTTTATGTCATTGGGGATGCTGAACAAGAGTTTGCTGGTTCAGAGTTACAAAATGTGTTGGAAACTAACTATTTTGGAAAAGCACCTAAGATTGATCTTGACGTAGAAACCCTGCGCCAACGTCAATTGTTAGAGGCGATCCAAACAGGACTAGTGGAATCAGCGCATGATATTGCAGAAGGTGGATTAGCTGTAGCATTAGCGGAAAGTCTATTTGATCAAACATTAGGCTGTGAAGTAACACTTGATGGCGACTTAACAACTGCTTTATTTAGTGAAACACAATCTCGCTTTTTAGTATCGGTCAAACAAGAAAACAAACAAGCATTTGAACGTGTCGTGGAGGATGCGACGTATCTTGGTGACGTAACAAATAATGCCAAACTCCAAGTGATTTCAAAAGGGAAGCTAGCAATCAGTGAATCTGTTGAAAACCTAAAAGCATTATGGAAAGGAGCTATACCATGCATGCTGAAATCAAAGGGCTAAATGAAGAATGTGGTGTGTTCGCTATCTGGGGTCATGAAAATGCAGCAGAACTGACTTATTATGGATTGCACGCCCTGCAACATCGCGGTCAAGAAGGTGCAGGGATTGTCACGAGTGATGGGGATACGTTGCATTTGCACAAAGGAAACGGCTTAATTAATGATGTTTTTAAACAGGAAGGGTTTAGTCGTTTAGCAGGGACTGCAGCACTTGGACATGTTCGTTATGCCACACAGGGTGGTGGCGGCTATGAAAATGTCCAGCCCTTAGTATTTCGTTCGCAAAAAGATAGTATGGCATTAGCGCATAACGGAAACTTGGTGAATGCGCATGCGTTGAAAAATCAACTAGAAGCACAAGGGAGTATTTTACAAACTTCTTCGGATACGGAAGTGTTAGCTCATTTGATAAAGCGTAGTGGCCACTTGCCGATGGAAGATGCGATCGCAAATGCATTAGGAATGATCAAGGGTGCTTATGCATTTTCAATATTAACAGAAAATCAGTTGTTTGTTGCCTTAGATCCACGTGGACTTAGACCACTTTCAATTGGCATGCTAGGTGGCGCATATGTGGTTTCCTCGGAAACTTGTGCGTTAGATATAATCGGTGCTACCTATATTCGAGAAGTACATCCTGGTGAACTGCTAACGATTGATGATAATGGCATGACAACCAAACGGTTTGCTTCCCCACTAAAACGAACCTTGTGTTCGATGGAGTATGTTTACTTCTCAAGACCTGATAGTGATTTAAATGGTATCAATGTTCACGCATCACGAAAAACGATGGGGAAGCAATTAGCGGCTGAATCACCAGTGGAAGCTGACGTCGTTACAGGCGTGCCAGATTCAAGTATATCGGCGGCGATAGGTTTTTCGGAAGCAACGGGTATTCCATATGAATTAGGCTTAATTAAAAACCGCTATGTTGGTCGTACGTTTATTCAGCCATCCCAAGAACTAAGGGAACAAGGGGTTAAAATGAAGTTATCGGCTGTCCGCGGTATTGTGGCTGGCAAACGGGTCGTCATGGTAGATGATTCGATTGTACGTGGAACGACATCGAAACGGATTGTACGGCTTTTAAAAGAAGCTGGAGCAACTGAAGTCCATGTTCGGATTGCTTCTCCACCAATTCATAACCCTTGTTATTATGGAATTGATACGTCCAATAAAGGGGAACTTATCGCTTCTACTACGAATTCGATTGAAGAAATTAGAGAACTGATTGGCGCAGATAGTCTAGAGTATTTAACAACGGATGGTTTGGAGAAATCAATTGTGCAAGATAAAGATTCCGTGGAGCACGGTATTTGTAATGCTTGCTTTACCGGGAATTATCCGACCGAAATCTATCCTGAAACGTTGTTGCCAGTATATAAAGGTTAATAAAGGGGCGGTCACATGAGTGAAATGTATAAGCAAGCAGGTGTCGATGTAGAAGCAGGTTACAAGGCAGTCGATTTAATGAAAAAACATATCCAAAAAACGAATCGTCCTGAAGTATTAGGAGGTTTAGGTGCTTTTGGTGGATTATTTGAATTGACGTCGTTTACTTCTTATCAACAACCAGTTTTAGTTTCTGGCACCGATGGAGTTGGGACAAAGCTTAAGCTGGCTTTTGAAATGGATCAACATGATACGGTTGGAATTGATTTAGTTGCAATGTGTGTGAATGACATTATAGCTCAAGGTGCAGATCCATTATTTTTTCTAGATTACATCGCATGTGGGAATAACCAACCAGAAAAAATCGAACAGATTGTAAAAGGAATTGCGAATGGTTGTGCAGAAAGTGGCAGTGCGTTAATTGGGGGAGAAACAGCAGAAATGCCTGGGATGTATCAAGCAGGTGAATATGATTTAGCGGGCTTTGTCGTTGGGATTGCCGATAAAGAACAACTAATTACTGGTTCAACCATTGAGCCAGGTGATAAAATTATCGGACTAGCATCAAGTGGCGTCCATTCCAACGGCTTTTCGCTCGTGCGAAAAATTATCGATGAGGAGCAATTAGGTTTAACCGCGGACTATGAATCCTTGGATCAATCACTTGGCCAAGTGTTGCTAACACCGACACGCATTTATGCCAAAGCCATTCAGCAACTCAAACAGGACTTAACGATTAAAGGAATTAGCCATATTACCGGTGGTGGGTTCTATGAAAATATTCCGCGTGCTTTACCAGCAGGATACGGTGCAAGGATTGATACAGGTAGCTGGAATGTTCCTGCGATATTCTCCTTTTTACAAAAACATGCTGATCTATCATTTGCGGACATGTGTGGCGTGTTCAACATGGGGGTTGGCATGGCGATAATTGTTTCGCCACATGAAGTGGATATGGCATTGCAACTGCTTGGCGATATCGACGAACAAGCATCTGTCATTGGTGAAGTCGTGGAAGGTAATGGAGTGGATTTAGTATGAGCAGACGAATAGCGGTGTTTGCTTCAGGAACGGGAAGCAACTTTGATGCTATAATGAAAGCTGTGGAAGCGGATCGGTTAGATTGTGAGGTTGCTTTACTTATCTGCGACCGACCAGGCGCTAAAGTAATCGAAAAAGCCCGGACTTATGGAGTAACAACTTTTGTATTTGATCCAAAAAACTATCCATCGAAAGCAGATTTTGAACAAGAAATCGTAACAGAATTAAAAAAAGTAGAGGTGGAATGGTTGGTATTGGCTGGTTATATGCGTTTGATCGGTCTGACATTATTACATGCCTATCCTTCTAATATCATTAATATTCACCCATCTTTACTACCTGCCTTCCCTGGTAAAGATGCGATTGGTCAAGCCTTTGAAGCGGGTGTGAAAGTAACAGGTGTTACGATTCATTATGTGGATGAAGGAATGGATACTGGTAAAATTATTGAACAGGAAGCCTTATATGTAGAAGAAGGGGAAAGCCGTGATTCCTTGCAACAACGAATCCAAGCAATCGAACATAAACTTTATCCAGCAACGATCCAAACTATATTGAATTTAGGGGATAAGAGACGAGAAAGGGGAACCAAACATGAAGAAAAGAGCACTACTTAGCGTATCAGACAAAACAAATCTAGTAGAATTCGCCCAAGGATTAGACAAACTAGGGTATGAACTGATCTCTACCGGTGGCACCTTAAAAAAATTACAAGAAGCAGGACTGCCAGCACTTCCAGTTTCAGCTGTAACAAATTTTGAAGAAATTTTGGATGGCCGTGTCAAAACCTTACATCCTTTCATCCATGCGGGGTTACTAGCGAGACGTGACGATGAGTCCCATCAGCAGCAATTACTAGATCGGGATATTTCTCCAATTGATGTTGTTGTTGTTAATCTTTATCCATTTAAGGAAACGATTGAAAAGCAAGGAGTTACCGAGGAAGATGCAATCGAAAACATTGATATCGGAGGACCAACGATGCTTCGTGCTGCATCGAAGAATTTCCGTGATGTAACGGTTGTTGTCGATCCTAGTGATTATGACGACGTACTTGCCCAACTGCAAAGTGAAACGCCATCTGTTGCGTATCGAAAACAATTAGCAGCTAAGGTATTTAGACATACAGCAAATTATGATGCGATGATTGCAGGCTATTTTACGGAGATCACCGAACAACAAGATCCTGAAACCTATACGGTTACATATGAAAAAGTACAATCCCTACGTTATGGGGAAAACCCTCACCAGCAAGCAGCCTTTTATAAAGAGCCAACTGTTAAAGGTGCATCGATCGCGAATGCAAAGCAGCTTCATGGTAAGGAATTATCTTATAATAATATCCAAGATGCCAATGCAGCCTTGGAAATTGTGTTGGAATATCAACAACCAGCAGCAATTGCTGTAAAACATATGAACCCATGTGGTGTCGGAATCGGAGAAACGATTTCTCAGGCATATGCAAAAGCTTATGATGCTGACCCAGTATCCATTTTCGGTGGGATTGTAGCGCTAAATAGACAAGTAGATGAGGAAACTGCTAATCAATTAAAAGACATCTTTCTAGAAATTATTATTGCGCCATCCTTTACTGAAAAGGCGTTGGAATTATTAACAGTTAAAAAGAATATTAGATTGTTAGAAATTCCAATGGAAGAAACGAATACGAATCCTAAAAAAGTCGTTAGTGTTGTGGGAGGTTTACTCGTTCAGGACCGTGATCAAGGATCTGTAACAAAAGAAGACCTCACCTGCCCAACAGATCGACAACCAAGTGAGCAAGAGTTAGAAGAATTATTGTTTTCTTGGAAAGTAGTGAAGCACGTTAAATCCAATGCGATCGTTGTAGCAAAAGGGGATCAAACAATTGGCGTTGGTGCTGGACAAATGAATCGTGTCGGTGCAGCGAAAATTGCTTTAGAACAAGCTGGTGAAAAAGCAAAAGGTGCTGTTATGGCTTCTGATGCCTTTTTCCCAATGCCGGATACTGTGGAAACTGCGGCTCAGGCTGGAGTGACAGCAATCATTCAACCAGGTGGGTCTAAGCGTGACCAGGATTCGATTGATGCTTGTAATCAACATGGTATTGCAATGGTATTCACTAGCATGCGTCACTTTAAGCACTAAGTTCATGAATTTAAGAAAAATCGTGTTGTTTTATACACGTAAAGGCCAAGAAGTTATTTTGACGTACTAAAATTATCAGGTGCTAAGTATGAGTGCAACGAAGCCTCTGCCTGCACCTTAAACTTGGCACTTGCCAAGTTTTGTTTAAAATCAAGGGGGGAGAACGATGGACGTGTTAGTCGTTGGTGGCGGTGGTCGCGAACATAGCCTTGTTAAAAAATTAGCAGAAAGTGAACAGGTAGCAACGATTTATGCTGCGCCAGGAAACGCGGGGGTGGAGACTTTAGCGACATGTGTAGGAATAAAAGACGATGAGATTGATGCTTTAGTTGCTTTTGCCCAAGACCATAAGATTGATTGGACAATTGTTGGTCCGGAAGTTCCGCTTAACGCTGGAATCGTCGATGCTTTCCAACAAGTGGGCCTAAATGTGTTTGGCCCAACTAAGCAAGCGGCCTTGATTGAAGGTAGTAAAGATTTTGCGAAATCATTTATGAAAAAATATGCTATTCCTACCGCTGATTATCAAACATTTACGAATGCGTCAGAGGCGAAGCAGTATATTGAAGCCAAAGGTGCACCGATTGTTGTCAAAGCAGATGGCTTAGCTGCAGGCAAGGGGGTGGTTGTCGCACAAACAGTGATAGAAGCACTTGATGCAGTTGATCAGATGCTCGTGGGTAATCAATTTGGTGATGCAGGTAGTCGTGTTGTGATTGAAGAGTTTTTGGACGGAAATGAGTTTTCGTTGATGGCTTTTGTTGATGGCGAACATGTTTATCCGATGTTGCCTGCCCGCGATCATAAGCGAGCGTTTGATGGTGACAAGGGACCTAATACTGGTGGCATGGGGGCTTACTGTCCTGTGCCAGACTTACAAGCGCAAGAGATTGAATTTGCAGTGGAGCATATTCTTCATCCTACTGCAAAAGGCATGGTAGAAGAAGGTCGTTCGTTTACTGGGATTTTATATGCTGGTTTAATCGAAACGCCTCAAGGTCCAAAGGTTATTGAGTTCAATGCTAGGTTTGGTGACCCAGAAACACAAGTTGTTCTCCCGCTCTTAAAAAATGATTTGCTACAGGTTATTACCGATGTAACAAGTGGAAAAGATCCAGCGTTAGAATGGAAAGATGCTTATTGTATCGGAACCGTTGTTGCTTCGAAAGGTTACCCTGGTAAGTACCAAAAACAAGTTCCTTTACCACGATTGGAAGAGAGTGATGATTGCTTTGTAATTCATGCGGGGACAGGTAGCGATCCAAGTGGTGCTTATTGTGCCACTGGAGGAAGAGTCTTATTAGTAGGGTCCCTACAAGCAAGTCAACGCCAGGCACAACAAGCAGTCTATGAGTATTTACGTATATTTGATGAAAATGATGATTTTTTCTATCGTAGTGATATTGGGTTTAATCAAAAACAGGTGATAGATTCATAAAATAACAAAACGCGTGGTTGCTGAAGGGGGCAATCACGCGTTTTGTTATTTGCAGTGCGCTTAAGGAAAAGAAACAACGACTTAATAATCGCTGTTCCAATAATAATTATTATTCATTTATAAATCGTCCGGATGTTCTGATCCATTACTAGAAGCTTCGCTTACTAACGAATATTCTTGGTAAATGCTATCTGGGTACTCTGATTCGTTACTAACCTGTTCAGAAAAGGTGTTATGGACCATTCCAATGCTTAAAATACAAATGATTAAAATACTTAAGAGTTTTTTCATTGTGTATTCCTCCTTATTTTACCCCTGTACACCCATCCGTAAGAACTCCCTGCGTCAAAACAGAAGTTTAAAGGGGAGTAAACTTTCTTCATCCGAATTGGTTCAGGCTAATAGAACAAAAATGCCCGCTGAGTGAAGTTATAATGTATCAGTAACCATCTTATAGAATTGTGCAGATAGCTTGTACAATCGATTTTTATAGTAAACATCACCTAAGATCTTTAATAAATTTCTATATTCTAACAGTTCTCCTAATTCCTTGAAGTAAGATAATACTTCATTTTGCAATTTCTCTAATACTGATTGATCGAAATTGCATCCGTCCAACCTATAATTTAAAACATAGAATTTGTATTCAAATTTCTTGTTTTGATGCTCAATAGCTAACAAATAACCTTTGTTAGCCAATGTTTTTGCCTTTTCGTTGTTTCCTTTATACATATAGATCAATGATTTAAGATGAATCGTATTTATACTCAATGCTTCGTTTTCTTTTAGTTTGATAGATTTATCAGCGTAACGAAGCGCACTTTCGTATTCTTCTAAATTCATATGGATATAGGATAAATTATGATACGCGCCGGCGAGTTCTTTAGGTGATTTTTCAGTCCCAAGCGATAGCATTCTTTCCATGTAATAGACAGCTTTCTCATAATCTCCTAACAAATTAAAATTAATTCCTAATATCATACAGCAATCAGATACACGATTATAATCGAATGATTTCTGGTATATTTCTAAAGCTTTATTTGCATATATAATAGAATTAGCTAGCTTATTTAAACGACTGTATATAATAGAAGTATAATAATCTAATTCTGGGTCAACGGTGTGTAGATTTTCATTAATGGAGTCAACGATGTCAAGTTGTTCTAAGGCTTCATTCAAGCGACCTTTCTTATTTAAAAGCATTGCTGTGAATTTATGGTAATTATAACGTTGTTCTTCTGTAAAAAACTCACTAACATTTTCTAATTCTAGTAAAAACTCAGTTGCTTGATCTAATTTGTTTAAGTAAATAAAATATCGAAATGAAAACAGTTTATAAATCGTTTTTAATTCAGAATTATAATTATTTGACATACTTTTTGTAATTTCTTCGTAAAGCAAGTTACTTTCTTCTCTATTTTTTCTTTTTATATAGTCATACCATTTGTACATTTTTTGCTTCAATTTAGGGTCAAATTCGAATGTTTTAATAGACTCTTGACATATGTTTAGTCGTTGACTTAATAAGGTAAGGATTTCCTCGCTAGGAACAGTCGTTTCATTCTCTATTTTACTCAAATATGAAATAGAACAAATACCCTTTGCTAGTTGTTTTTGTGTAACACCTTTTTCTTGCCGGTGATACTTAATTAGACTTCCTCTGTTCATTCTATATGCCTCCATAAAATTAACGCGATTTTTGTGTTGGGAAATACATAAGGGTATTTATGAATTTAATTTGGTTTTTAATGGATACATTTCCCAACCTCTAACCTATAGCGTACAGTACTAGTTTAATGTATTTTGAATATAAAAATAAACAATTTTAACTATTAGTGTTTGAATAGTAATAAAGAAGGGAAATAACAAGTATGAATACAGATGCATCAAATAAAAAAGCGAATAACTTACGAGAAGGACTCACATTTCAATATGAGAAAATAAATGATGAACAATGGATACAAAACCAAATTTTAACGATGTGTAATAAAATAATAGCAAATCCTGATAAGTTTAGTAATCATATACAAAATGAAGCTAAAATGATAAAGAGACGATTAATGAAATCAAGCAAAAGCAAAAGCGGATGAACTAACGTTGGTATAACGCTAGGTAGTTTTATTTTAACGGCATATTTCCCCCTTATTGCAACAAATCCTACTACTTCATACCTCGTCAGGTTGGAGTCATCGAATAAGGTCAACAAAGCAGAATAAGTTACTTGAACCTGTGAGAAAAGGTAAGCGAAGTAGGACAAACTTCCCCCAACGCAATTCGAAACCAAGTTATACAAATATTTTGTTGCAGTTCTCGATATGTATAACAAAAAGTACAGTCTGGCCACAATCTCCTAGGCAATTCGTTTACTAGCCACACCTATTCACATAATGTAAGGTGGAGATAAATAGGATAGTTAAATACGAAAACTTTTTGTAGAGGAGAATTATTGCATGAAGGATAGTACGGTACAGGATCAGTTTGGACGACCACTTCGAGATTTGCGTATTTCAGTCATAGACCGCTGCAACTTCCGGTGTACCTATTGCATGCCAAAAGAGATTTTTGGTAAAGATTATCCGTTTTTACCTCAGGATCAACTTCTATCTTTTACAGAGATTGAAAGATTGGTTACTGTTTTTGCTGGGTTAGGTGTTAAGAAAATAAGATTAACTGGCGGAGAGCCGTTACTTAGGAAAGATTTAGATCAATTAATTAGGAAGATAAAAGGTATTACAGGCATAGAAGATATTGCGTTAACAACCAATGCCGTGCATCTCGTTAAACAAGCAAAAGCGTTAAAGCAAGCAGGGCTAGATCGTATAAATGTCAGTTTAGACGCGTTAGATGCTAAAACATTTCAAGCGATCAATGATCGAGGTGTCAAGCCGGACTGGGTTATAAAAGGGATTGATCAAGCACTGGAAGTAGGTTTGGACGTTAAAGTTAACATGGTCGTGAAAAAAGGAATGAATGACCATGAGATCCTACCGATGGCTCGTTATTTTAAAGAGCGTGGAATAGCATTACGATTTATTGAATTTATGGATGTTGGGCAATCAAATGGTTGGGACTTTTCTTCTGTGGTTACGAAAAAAGAAATCTATCAACAGTTAGCCTCCGAATTTGAGTTAGAGCCTGTGGAACGAGCGTATTTTGGGGAAGTTGCGAAACGTTATCGTTATAAAGGTACGAAGACAGAAGTTGGTTTTATTACTTCTGTTTCGGAATCATTTTGTTCAAGTTGCACACGGGCGCGGATTGCTGCTGATGGAAAATTTTTCACTTGTTTATTTGCAACAGATGGTTTTGACCTAAGAGAATTAGTTCGGACGGACCTTAGTGATGAACAGATAGAAGAGAAAATAACTTCTATTTGGGGGAACAGAACTGATCGCTATTCAGATGAACGCACAGAGGAATCGGTCAAAAATAGGGCTAAAATTGAAATGTCTTATATTGGAGGATAAGCATATATCGTATATCAATAGTTGGCAATCTTGTCAACTAATTTTGTACTGTTTTAAACGAGAACAAATGATAAAATAATACCATCACAACGATTTTATTAAGATTTTTAAAAGAGGAATGAACATGTTAAAGCGAAACATTAATAAATTATGCCTGTTTTTTACCGTGATGACTGTTTTATCAGCTTGTTCACCATCTCAGCCAAATGAGACTTCAAAAAATACACAATTAACTGTATCGGTAGCGGCGAGTATGGCAGATGCACTGGATGAAGTTGTGACAAAATTTGAAGAGGAACATCCCGATATCGACGTCTTACTCAATGTCGGTTCTTCAGGGGGGTTACAACAGCAAATTGCACAAGGGGCACCAGTTGATCTATTCCTGTCTGCTGCAAGTGACAAGATGGATGTTCTTCGCGAACAAGGGTTGCTTGATGAAAGGTATACAACTCCTTTAGTTACCAATCAAATTGTTTTAATTAGGTCAAGCGATGTTAAACAGCTTGTTGAAGGGTTTCGGCAACTCAACCAACCGGCAATTGAAAAAATTGCGATCGGTACTCCGGAAAGTGTTCCTGCTGGTATGTATGCGAAACAAACATTAGAGAGTAGGAATGTGTTTGAAGCGGTTGAAGAAAAAATAGTGTTTGGAAAAGATGTTACACAGGTTTTAACGTATGTGGAAACGGGGAATGTACAAGTTGGAATGGTTTATGCAACAGATGCTGTAAAGTCAGATAAGGTGGAAGTGGTGGGGATTGCAAATGAAATTGATCATGACAACATTCAATATCCGTTGGCAATCTTAAAAGATACCAAACATCCTCAACATGCCGTCAAGTTTTATCAATTTTTAACGAGTGAACAGGCTGTAGAGGTTTTCCAAACATATGGCTTTACCCCTATTGAGGTGGCTGAGTCATGACGGTACAAGCGTTTTGGCAACCGATTCAGCTGTCATTTCAAGTGACCAGCCTTGCCGTTACAATCGTGACTATTTTCGGTATTTTAATTGGGTGGTTCATGTCTAATCACCATTTTAAAGGAAAAACAGCAGTAGAAACGCTTATCTTGTTGCCTGTTGTACTACCGCCGACAGTCGTCGGTTTTTTATTGGTGGTGGTATTTGGTGGATCAAGTATCATTGGGCAGCTGATGGATTATTTTTTTAATCAATCCATTATGTTTACGATGGTAGCTGCTGTGATTGCAGCGGTGGTCGTTTCTTTTCCATTGATGTACCAATCTGTGAAAACGGGATTTGATACGGTAGATCAAGATGTAGAGAATGCAGGTCGTGTCGACGGAGCGAATGAATGGAAAGTTTTATGGTATATTACGTTACCGCTTTGCTATAAATCGATGATTACTGGTGTCGTGTTAAGCTTTGCAAGGGCGATTGGGGAGTTTGGGGCGACAATGATGTTTGCTGGGAATATACCAGGAAAAACACAAACAATTCCTACAGCTATTTATGTTGCGATGGAATCGAATCGTATGTCACTTGCCTGGGCATGGGTCATCGCCATTGTTGTGATATCCTACCTTGCATTGTTTTTGCTACGAAGATCATCGAAGTAGCCGTTTTTAAAGAAACTAGCTGATCTAAAAAAATATTGTTAATGCATGTAAACTGTATGCTGCGCAATAACGTGTACTGTTTTCGTGCTTAAGAGCAGATCCGGTTAACGATTAGCACGAAGTCGTGTACTGTTTTCGTGCTTAAGAGCAGATCCGGTTAACGATTAGCACGAAGTCGTGTACTGTTTTTATGCTTAAGAGCAGATCCGGGTAACGATTAGCACGAAATCGTGTACTGTTTTCATGCTTAAGAGCAGATCCAGGTAACGATTAGCACGAAATCGTGTACTGTTTTCGTGCTTAAGAGCAGATCCGGTTAACGATTAGCACGAAATCGTGTACTGTTTTCGTGCTTGAGAGCAGATCCAGGTAACGATTAGCACGAAATTAAGAGCAGATACAGGGGCTGAGACCTTGGCCCATACGAGACGAGTATTCTGTCGAGGCGAACTTATAGCGTTCTTTTCAATTAGCGTAAACAAAAGTTAAAGCTATTGCATAATAAAGCTATTGCGCATAATACAGCTACTCCGCATTAAAAAACGTGCCCTTGTTACAGTTTTTCCTGTAAAAGGCACGTTTACTTGAATTATTTAGTATAGTTTTCCATAAAATCATTTTGTAATTGCTCAATTTCTTGATCTTGAATGCTAGGAAATGTTTGCTTATTCGCGTTGTTGGTGGGTGCACTTGCTTGATTGTCCATCGATCTTTTCACAACATCTGTCACAGGACAATAGCGCACAATCCCTTCAGCCACCTTCAACGCAGCCATGATTAACATGAAAATTGAACCACCACGTTCAGGTCTGCGTATCATTCTGACGGTTGCAATTGCTACATACGTCAAGCCGCATGTGATGCGAAGTAGTGCATTAAGAATGCCAATGTTTTGTTTAATCAAAATTTTCTCAATCCTTTCGTTTTTTTTTAATGCATCGCGCTAAATCATGTGATAGTATAGAGAAAACTTAAGGTTTTTAGTTAGATAAAGTTACAAACTAAAAAGCAATTTAAACGTATAAAATCATAGACAAAAGAAGGTGACCTAAATGAACGATCATCTATATCGTTGGCGTAACCGAGAACTTAGGGAACATACAGCTGTTATAAATGGCACAATAGCACCAACAATTGTCATAAAGAATGCTACGTATTTAAATGTATTTTTAAAAAAATGGATGCAAGCAAATATTTGGATATACCAAGATCGTATTGTATATGTTGGTGAACGTTTACCAGATAACAATGCAAATACGGAGACGGTAGATGTAGAAGGTAAATTCGTTGTTCCAGGCTATATTGAACCACATGCACATCCATTTCAGTTATATAATCCCCATGAGTTGGCAAAATATGCAGCTCAAACTGGGACGACAACATTAATTAATGATAATTTAACGTGGATATTTCTAACTAATCAAAAGAAAGCGTTTACACTACTGGATGACTTTATGGAACTGCCTGTGTCCATGTATTGGTGGGCCAGGTTTGATTCGCAAACGAAATCAAACTATGAGCAGGAATACTTTGAGAATGGGGTCGTTCTTGATTGGTTAAATCACCCTGCTGTTGTTCAAGGTGGGGAGTTAACATCGTGGCCACAAGTATTACGAGGCGATGACCATGTGTTATATTGGATGCAAGAAACAAGACGTTTAGGAAAACCTGTAGAAGGTCACTTTCCAGGTGCTTCTGAAAAAACATTATTGAAAATGAAGTTACTTGGAACTAGTTCGGACCATGAAGCAATGACAGGGGAAGAAGTATACAAGCGTTTACTTATGGGGTATCAAGTTGGGTTAAGGTATTCTTCAATTCGACCTGATTTACCTAATATTTTAAAAGAGTTATTACAATTAGGTGTTGACCAATTTGATTCGATGATGTATACAACCGATGGTTCACCTCCTGCTTTTTATGAAGATGGGGTGATTAACCAATGTATCGCGATTGCGATCGAGCAAGGTGTGCCGATAATTGATGCCTATATGATGGCAAGTTACAATTCGGCTAAACATTTTAATATGCATGAGCGACTTGGTAGCATCGCGCCTGGTAGAGTAGCGCATTTGAATATATTAGAAGCACAAGATAATCCAATCCCAACTTCTGTGATCGCAAAAGGTAAATGGTTGCGTAAAGAAGGAACAACCATTGATCACAACAAAAACATAAATTGGCACCACTATGGCTTGAAAGAATTAAGGATTGATTGGCAATTACGAGAGGATGATTTACAGTTTTCCTCTCCATTAGGTATGGTGTTGGAAAACGATGTGATCACGAAACCATACGCGATTAATATTGATACAAACATAGAAGAATTGAGTCATTCACACGACGAGTCATTTTTAATGTTAATCGATCGCTATGGAGAATGGCGAGTGAACACCGTTATAAAAGGGTTTACTAGTCAATTAGGGGGATTGGTTAGTTCCTATTCCGGTACAGGTGACTTTATTTTTATTGGTAAATCTAAAACTGACTTAATGCTTGCTTTTAATAGGATGAAAGAAATAGGTGGCGGGATTGTCCTTGCTGACCAAGGGAAAATCGTGTTTGAGCTTCCATTAACATTAGCAGGAATGATGTATGATGGGAACATGCACGATCTAATTAAATTAGATAACCAATTCAGACAGGTGCTTCAAAAGTATGGCTTTAAATATAATGATCCACCATTTACTTTATTATTTTTATCGTCCATTCATTTGCCTTTTACTCGCATTACTCCACAGGGAATTGTAGATGTTAAGAAAAATGAGGTGCTATTTCCTGCTATAATGAGGTAATATTTGATATAATCGCAAAAAAGAGACAAATTTTGTAAAAGGTGTGTGGAGTAAGTGAATAAAAAGAACTGGTTAATAGGAGCTATTATAGTATTAACAATGGTACTTACCGCTTGTTCAAACGATGAACAAGTCACTGAAACAGAATCAGAACCAGAAACGGACGATGAACCAGTCTATGCAGTCGAGGAAGGGGAAACGGACCTTGATGAGGAAGACGAAGAGGAACCTACATTTGAATATGCCTTCCCTTATACAGGTGAAGGGACCAATGAAGAAATAACGAATCGGGCAGTGGCAGTCATGGTCAATAATCACCCAAAAGCAAGGCCGCAATCTGGGTTAACGAAAGCGGATATCGTTTTTGAGATTTTAGCGGAAGGCGATATCACGCGTTTGATGGCTTTTTTTCAAAGTGAGCAACCAGATATAGTTGGACCAGTACGAAGTGCACGACCATACTATTTTAATTTAGCAGATGATTATAATGCGCTCTATGTCTATCACGGTGCAGCGACATTTATCGAGAATATGTTACAAGCTGGGGCTGCTGATAATCTTAACGGGGCTTATTATGATAATGACCGAAACCTTTTTAAACGAGAAGATTTTCGAGTAGCGCCACATAACTCTTATCTTTTGTTTAATGCTGTTTACGATGTTGCATCCCAAAAAGGGTATGATGTAGAGGTAGAGCATAAACCTTTACCGTTTTTATCAACAGAAGAAATGGATTCCTTGGATGGTGAACAAGCAACTGAAATTAGCTATGCCTATGATACAACTCCTGTAAGATATGAATATAATTCAGAAACGGAGAAGTATAGTCGTTTCAATGGTGATGTTGAAACATTAGAATTGGCAGACGGGGAAGCAGTCCAACTGGATAATATCTTTTTCATTGAGGCACATCACCAGGTCATTGATGATGCTGGACGAAGAGAGGTTGATTTTCAATCAGGTGGAGATGCCTACCTTTTCCAAAAAGGTACCATGAAACAGCTACAATGGAAAAATGTGGATGGTCAAATCATACCTGTGGACGATGGCGAACCAGTTGGTTTAGTTCCCGGCCAAACATGGGTTAATGTTGTACCTAGTTCTGGATTAGCAGAGTTGTCGTTTCAATAGGATGGAATAAAGAGAGGTGAGTGACATGCAAATTGATAAACTACGTGGTGAGCAATTGGATCAACTATTTGAAGCGATCCTATCATTAAAAGACAAAGAAGAATGTTATCGATTTTTTGATGACATTGCCACAATAAGCGAAATACAATCACTTACCCAACGGTTACAAGTAGCAAAAATGCTTCGAGAAGGACATACGTATCAAGTGATTGTTAATGAATCGAATGCTTCAACAACGACGATTTCGCGAGTGAAAAGATGTCTTGATTATGGGAACGATGGCTATCAAATGGTACTTGATCGTGTGGAAGATAAACAATCGGAATAGAATCAAAGTAGGAGTCGATTTGCATCTTAGTAGCGATCGACTCTTATCGTGTTGAAAGGGGTATAATAAATATGGTGCGATTCGGATTTATAGGAACGAACTGGATTACGGATTCGTTCATTGATGCGGCACAACAAATAAATGAATTTAAAGCAACGGCTGTATATTCGCGGACAGAAGAAAAAGCAAATCAATTTGCTGATAAACGTGGTATCGCAGCTACATACACAAATTTAGAAACATTTGCAAATAGCGAGGAAATAGATGCTGTCTATATCGCTAGTCCTAATGCATTTCATGCGGAGCAAGCGATGCTCTGCATGAAGAGCGGGAAACATGTCATTGTAGAAAAAGCAATGGCTTCTAATGCAGCAGAAGTTAAAGAAATGATTCAAACAGCGAAAGAAAACAATGTTTTGCTAATGGAAGCGATAAAAACGACACATATGCCTAACTTTGAGGTGATTCGAGCTAACCTAGATAAAATTGGAACGGTGCGACGCTACTTTGCCAGTTACTGTCAATATTCATCTCGATATGATGCCTATAAACAAGGGACGGTACTTAATGCGTTTAAACCAGAGTTATCGAACGGCTCATTAATGGATATTGGAATATATTGTATCTTCCCAATGATTAGCTTATTTGGCAAACCTACCGATCTTAAAGCAAACAGCTATATGCTAGATTCAGGTGTTGATGGTCAAGGGAGTATTTTGTTTGACTATGCGGATCAAGGGATAAATGGCATGGTGATGTATTCGAAGATTTCCAATTCCTATGTTGCTTCAGAAATCCAAGGTGAAAAAGGAAGTATCATCATGGATAATATTAGTCAGCCGCAACACGTGGAAATAAAGTATAATGATGGAACAACGGAAAACTTATCACAAGAACAAAAAGCCAATACGATGTATTATGAAGCAAAACATTTTATCGAGCTAATTGAGAATAATAGAACAGAGTCAGATGTAAACACGTATAAAAATTCACTCATAACAGCAGAAGTGTTAGAAGAAGCTAGAAAACAGTTTGGATTAGTTTTCCCAGCAGATCAATGATTGTTGAAGACAAGAGGCTGTCCTTTTTAGAAGCTACCTTACTAGTTAGGTAGCTTCTTGTTTTTTATCTCTGCCCCGAAATGGAGCGGGATACAACGGATTTACTGTCCGAAACAGAGATGGTTGCGACATTTCGGTACAAAAAACGGATTTACTGTCCCAAACCGAAGCGAGATGCGACATTTCGGTACAATAAATGGATTTACTGTCCCGAACCGAAGCGAGATGCGACATTTCGGTACAAAAAAAGGATTTACTGTCCCGAACCGGAGCGAGATGCGACATTTTGGTACAAAAAACGGATTTACTGTCCCGAACCGAAGCGATTAGCGACATTTTGGTACAATAAATGGATTTACTGTCCCGAACCGGAGCGAGATGCGACATTTTGGTACAATAAACGGATTTACTGTCCCGAACCGGATCGATTAGCGGCATTTTGGTACAATAAACAGATTTACTGTGCCCCCACAAAACGTTCCCTTGATTTAAGTTTTTAGTGAATTGGAGTGCGTCTACACTCTTTTTCAATCACCTTTCGTGCTAATCGTCGTATACTTGTAGGCGAAAATGGGACGTTTTTCTATTAGCCCCCTATTCAATTCACTACCTGGTTTTTGGTATAATACAAAGTTGTATGCTTTAATAGGATAGGCCCGTTTTTAACACGAAAAAATAAATGTAAGTATAAACAGGAAAGCTAGAATGTAGCTGGATACAGGAGGACTGTTTGTGTATAACATGAGTGAGTGGGAACACGTGTTTAAATTAGATCCAAACAAAGAAATATCTGACGAAAATTTAGCAAAATTATGTGAGTCAGGGACTGATGCAATTATTGTTGGTGGTACAGATGGTGTTACGTTAGATAATGTACTTGGTTTGTTAAGCCGTATTAGACGTTTTACTGTTCCGTGTATTCTTGAGATCTCGAATATGGATGCCATTACACCAGGATTTGATTATTATTTTGTTCCATCTGTTTTAAATAGTAAAGATAAAAAATGGATGATCGATATTCAACATCAAGCCGTTAAAGATTTTGGTCATTTTATTGACTGGGAAGAGATTTTGACTGAAGGTTATTGTATTATGAATGAAGAAGCGAAAGCCTTTCAACAAACCGATTGTTACATACCTACAAACGAAGATGTGATCGCGTATGCACAAATGTCAGAACATATGTTTCGAATGCCGATTTTTTATTTGGAGTATAGCGGGACATATGGTGACCCTCAGCTCGTACAACAAGTAAACGAGCAATTATCTTCCACATTGTTTATTTACGGTGGTGGAATTACGACGCCAGAGCAAGCGAAAGAAATGGCAGCACGTGCCGATATTGTTGTTGTTGGTAATGTCATATACGATAATGTCAAACAAGCATTAAAAACTGTGCCAGCAGTGAAAGAAAAATAAGATAAGGGTGGTGTTCTTGTGAGTCAAACGATGGATGACTTACTAAAAGGATTAAATAACAGGCAGAAAGAAGCTGTTCAACATACAGAAGGTCCATTATTAATCATGGCAGGTGCTGGGAGTGGGAAAACTCGAGTGCTTACCCACCGTATTGCGTATTTGCTAGGGGAGAAAGAAGTATCCCCTCGTAGTATTCTTGCCATTACATTTACGAACAAGGCTGCTAGAGAAATGAAGGACAGGGTATACCGTTTGGTTGGTCCAGAGGGGGCAAGTATCTGGGTGTCAACGTTCCACTCGATGTGTGTTCGGATTCTGAGAAGGGATATTGACCGGATTGGATATAGTAGTAATTTTTCCATTTTAGATAGTGGCGACCAGCTAACGGTGATCAAAAATATTGTGAAAGAACTCAATATTGATCCGAAGAAATTTGAACCACGAGCTATCCTTGGGGCAATTAGTTCTGCTAAGAATGAATTAGTAAGTCCTGAAGAATATAGCCAAAAGGTTGGAAATTTTTACGACCAACAAATTGCAAAAGTATATGAAAAATATCAAAAAACATTAAGAAAAAATCAATCATTAGATTTTGATGATTTGATCATGCAGACAATCCGATTGTTCGAACGTGTACCGGAAGTATTGGAATATTATCAGCGTCGTTTTCAATATATTCATGTTGATGAGTACCAAGATACGAACCATGCCCAATATTATTTGGTGAAGTTGTTAGCAAAACGATATGAAAATCTATGTGTGGTTGGGGATTCCGATCAGTCGATTTATCGCTGGCGTGGGGCTGACATTCAAAATATTTTATCCTTTGAAAAGGATTATCCAAATGCGACGGTTGTTATGTTGGAACAAAACTATCGTTCAACCAAGTCAATCCTAGATGCAGCTAATACAGTGATCGAAAACAATACAGGACGGAAACCAAAGAAGTTATGGACGGATAACACAGAAGGATCAAAAATCAATTATTATCAAGCATCAACTGAACAAGAAGAAGGGTTATTTGTTGCGAATAAAGTGAAAGATTTTATTGCCTCAGGTGAGTATGAATACAAAGACATTGCGATTCTTTACCGCACAAATGCGCAGTCGCGTTCGATTGAGGAAACATTTGTGAAATCGAATATTCCTTATCAAATCATTGGTGGTACCAAGTTCTATGATCGGAAAGAAATTAAAGATATGTTGGCTTATTTACGGTTAATCGTCAATCCCGATGATGATTTAAGCTTCGCCCGTGTTGTTAATGAACCAAAACGTGGGATAGGGAAAACATCTGTCGAAAAATTACAAGCCTATGCTGCTGATCATGATATTTCGTTATTTACCGCTGTCCAAGAAGTTGATTTTGTAGGTGTCAGTGCTAAAGCAACCAAATCACTTGCTGAATTCGGGGCGTTAATTAAAAATTGGACACAACAACAAGAATTTTTGACAGCTACCGATATGGTTGATGAGGTGTTGCGACGGACAGGTTATGAAGACATGTTGAAAAATGATCGAAGCATCGAAGCCCAAAGCCGTTTGGAAAACTTAGAGGAATTTAAAACCGTTACAAAGCATTTTGAAGAACAAAGTGAAGATAAAACATTGGTCGCATTTTTAACAGACTTAGCATTAATCGCGGATATTGATAAGGTCGATGAAGATCCAACTGCGGATGATAATATTACATTAATGACTCTACACTCGGCAAAAGGGCTCGAATTTCCAGTGGTATTCCTCATTGGTTTAGAAGAAAATGTATTCCCGCACAGTCGTTCGATTATGGATGAAGAAGAAATGGCTGAAGAACGCCGTTTAGCATATGTTGGGATTACAAGAGCCGAAAAACAATTATTCCTCACTCATGCTAAGATGCGAACGTTATACGGAAGAACCAATATGAACCCTGTTAGTCGTTTTATTAATGAAATTCCAGATGAGTTAATAGAAGGAATGGAACAAGAGAAACCATCGTCATTTGGGTCTTCTATGTCCCAACAAAAAACAAGCCCATTCGCTACAATCCAACAACGTCCGAAGAAAAGAGCAAAACGTACCACGACGACTGGTGGCGAGTCAATTGGATGGCAAGCAGGTGACAAAGCAACCCATAAAAAATGGGGACAAGGTACTGTTGTTAGAGTACACGGCGAAGGAGAAGCAATGGAGTTAGATATTGCATTCCCTGCACCAACCGGCATTAAAAGATTATTGGCTAAATTTGCACCAATAACAAAAGAATAAGTAGAGGTGTGTGTCACATATGGATCAAACAGAAGCCAAAAACCAAATAGATGCCTTACGTACACAATTGAATCACTATAATTATCACTATTATGTGTTAGACAATCCAACCGTGTCAGATTTTGAATATGATCAAAAAATGCAAGAGCTCATCAGGTTGGAAGAACAATTTCCCGAGCTAAGGACAGAAGATTCTCCTTCAATGAGGGTTGGAGGAGAACCTTTAGATGCGTTTGAAAAAGTGCAACATGAGATTCCAATGCTTAGCTTAGGGAATGCCTTTAGTGAAGACGATTTGCGCGATTTTGACCGTCGGGTACGTGAAGGCTTGGAAATAGAAAATGTGAATTATGTTTGTGAGTTGAAAATTGACGGTTTAGCTGTGTCTTTACGTTATGAGAATGGAAGGTTTACGCAAGGTGCGACTCGTGGTGATGGTCAAACTGGCGAAGATATCACCCATAATTTAAAAACGATTCGTAGTATTCCACTCAGAATTGATGAGACAGATACGATTGAGGTTCGTGGTGAGGCGTTTATGCCGCAAAAATCGTTTATTCATTTAAATGAAAAAAAGGAAGAAAATGGTGAAGAACCATTCGCGAATCCGCGTAATGCGGCGGCAGGATCTTTACGCCAATTGGATCCGAAAATTGCTGCCAAACGAAATTTAGATATTTTTCTATATGCAGTGGGCCAGTGGGAAGCAGGGACATTAAGTTCCCATAGTGAGCGGTTGAAATATTTGAAAGAATTAGGGTTTAAAACAAACCCAGAAACGAAACGGTGTGATGGCATAGAAGAAGTGATCGACTATGTGAACAGTTGGGTGGAAAAGCGTCCGAATTTAAACTATGACATTGATGGCATTGTTATTAAAGTGGACCGTCTCGATTACCAAGAGCAATTAGGTTATACGGCTAAAAGCCCACGCTGGGCAATTGCCTATAAGTTCCCAGCGGAAGAAGTGGTAACCAAACTTTTTGATATCGAATTAAGTGTAGGAAGAACCGGTGTGGTGACGCCAACTGCGTTATTGGAACCTGTAAAAGTAGCAGGAACGACGGTGCAACGGGCCTCTCTACATAATGAAGACCTTATTCAGGAAAAAGACATTCGGATTGGCGATACGGTCGTGATTAAAAAGGCTGGGGATATTATTCCTGAGGTTGTTCGGGTATTAGTAGACCAGCGAACCGAGGAACAACAGCCTTTCCGCATGCCTACGGAGTGTCCTTCTTGTGGCAGTGAGCTGGTTCGATTGGAAGAAGAGGTAGCCCTTCGTTGTATTAATCCTAGCTGTCCTGCCCAGTTGAAAGAAGGTTTAATCCATTTTGTTTCTAGAAATGCAATGAACATCGATGGTCTTGGGGAAAAAGTGATTCAACAATTATTTGAAGCAGATTACGTTCACACGATTTCCGATCTTTATCGATTGGAAAAGGACAAATTATTGGAATTAGAACGAATGGGAGAAAAATCAGTTGATAATTTGTTACGCGCGATTGAAAACTCAAAAGAAAATTCCTTAGAACGATTATTATTTGGTCTAGGAATCCGATATGTTGGTTCGAAGGCTGCACGTACGCTAGCAGAGCATTTTGAAGAGATCGACCAATTGATAAACGCCAGTTTTGATGATTTCGTTGCGGTTGATGAAATTGGTGAAAAAATGGCTGATTCAATCGTACGTTACTTTAGTGAACAGCAAGTGTTAGAATTGATTGACGAATTACAAGGCTTAGGGTTGAATATGTCCTATAAAGGTCCTAAAAAGTCAGATCAACCTGAAGACTCACCGTTCATGAATAAAACCATAGTGTTAACTGGTAAATTGGAGATCTACTCCCGTCAAGATGCGAAACAACAAATCGAGGCGTTGGGTGGTAAAGTAACCGGAAGTGTGAGTAAGAAAACAGACCTGTTAATTGCTGGAGCGGATGCAGGATCCAAATATGATAAGGCAAAACAATTAGATATTACGATTTGGGATGAACAGCAATTAAAAGAGGCATTAGAAAGTAGGGGATAACGATGCATGTAAAAAAAATGATGTTTCTATGTGTAGGCTTTGGTATCCTTTTGCTTGTGACCAGTTGTGCCCCTTCTTTTGAGCAACGGGATGAAGTTGTGGAAGAAAATCAAGATGAAACAAGTGACGAAACAGCGATTATTCCAAGGTACAATATTTCGGATGAAAATTATCGGATGCTAATTGATAATAAATTAAGTAAAGCACGTGGAGTGATTGTCAATCAAGTTGCGAATCGTCTAGATATTGATGAGTTTGAAGAAGGACTGCGTCGACACTCCAAGGAACATTTCTCAACGGATGATTACTATTTTCAGGAAGGCCAATATATAAGCGATGATATTGTTTATGATTGGCTAGAGCGGTATTCGGATGAAGAACAAAGCTCCTCCAATCCTCTAGGGTTAAATCCTGAAATTGAAGATGAAACAAGTCATGAACAACAACAAGATAATCCCAAATACTTGTCACATGTATTAGAACAAAATTATTTGCGGAGAACAGAAGACGATGGAGTTGAACTTGGAGGGGTGTCGATTGGTATTGCAATGAAATCTGTCTATCGTTATCAGGTTGAAGAATACGGTGATTATTTCTTTGAAGATATACCGCAGGATGAAATGCTGTCGGAAGCAAATAAAGTTGCAAAAGAAGTCTTACAAAGAATTCGAGAAGACAGCTCGTTGTCTGATTTAAGTGATGTGCCAGTAATGATAGCTATATATCGTGAGGAAGACCGAGCATCAATCGTTCCAGGTAACTTCGTGGCGAAAACCTATGTGCCTGCTGATCGTTCAACCATTGATAATTGGGAATCTGTTAATGAGGAATACATTCTATTTCCTTCTTCAACAGCAAGACAAAAGTATCCAGATATTTCTACCAATCTTAGTGACTTTGAATCAGATGTTGCAGATTATTTTCCGAATTACGTTAGTGTGATCGGAAAAGGATTTTATATTAACGAACAATTACAAAAGTTAAGCATTGAAATACCGATTTCCTTTAATGGGAAAGCAGAAGTCATTGGTTTCACCCAATATGTATATGGATTGGTAACAGAAGGATTTCAAAACTATTATGATCTAGAAATTAATATTACCTCCAGTGGTGATCAAGAAAGTTTAATCTCACGCAAAGCTGGTGAAGAAGAACCGTTTGTTCATGTTTACAATTAATTGAGATAGGATTTTGGCGAGTTACTGATTGCAGGTGAGGGTTGCTGCGGACATTGAGTGCGCTATTTTACATTTTCGGCTCGACTTCGAGAGTGAGCGGACTTTGAATACCTTATTTGAGCAGATTTATAGAAAATCTGCTCATTTTCTTGCGAATAGAGGAATAGATGTCCGCAAATGGGCAAAAAAGCCTCTTTTTGTTGTAAATAGAGGAACAAATGTCCGTCAGCCTGTTCCCCAAATCGGCTACGCTACCCAAACTTACAACTACCCGAACTTAATTTTATTATTTTTAATGAATACTTATCGACTTTTTCCAATATATGAGTTATGAAAACGATGTCATGTGTATAAATATGCATGGGTGGACAATTATTGGAATAAAGTTAATGTTCTGATATATTTAATATGTTATAGTCGTTTATAGTTTGTTTGTAATTTCTTAAATGCTTCAAATTGGAGCTTTTGTATAGGGGATGCATACAAGTGTATAAACAAGGAGGGAGTGTGTATGTTGACAGGGGCGACTTTATTTTGGTTATTTGTCCCAATGCCACTAATCGTTATTTTATCATTCATTACGTTATTTACTGAGGGGAGAGAAAAGTAGTACATGGGTACAGCAACATTAGTAACATTTATTGTTTATTTGATAGGTATGCTTCTTATTGGGGTGATATCTTATCGGCTAACGAATAATTTATCAGACTATGTACTTGGTGGGCGACGATTAGGTCCTGGTGTGGCCGCGTTAAGTGCTGGTGCCTCTGATATGAGTAGTTGGTTGCTCTTAGGTTTACCAGGTGCCATTTATGCTTCTGGTTTAGCTGAAGCTTGGATGGCAATCGGATTATCTGTTGGTGCGTATTTAAACTGGCAGTTTGTCGCTAGAAGGTTAAGAAATTATACAGAGGTATCGAATAACTCCATTACAATCCCGGATTTTTTAGAAAATCGTTTCCGCGATTCATCTCACTTATTACGAGTGATCTCTGCACTAGTTATATTATTATTCTTCACTTTTTATACTTCATCAGGTATGGTTGGTGGCGCGTTATTGTTTGAGGCGTCATTTGGATTATCTTACAATCAAGCTTTATGGATAGGTGCCATTGTGATTATCTCTTATACGTTCCTTGGTGGATTTTTGGCAGTAAGTTGGACGGACTTTATTCAAGGGATTTTAATGTTTGTCGCATTAATCGTTGTTCCAATACGAGCTATTTCCATTATTGGTGGTTGGGGTGCTACCATGGAAGCAGTAGAGACCATTTCGCCTAACCATTTAAATATGGTAACTGGTGTTGGTACGATAGCAATTGTTTCCTCACTCGCATGGGGACTTGGCTATTTTGGTCAGCCACATATTATTACACGGTTTATGGCATTGCGTTCAGCGAAAGATGTGCCAAAAGCTAAGTTCATTGGTACAACCTGGATGGTGTTTGGTTTATATGGTGCCATTTTCACTGGTATCGTGGGGCTAGCTTTTATTAGCAGCCAAGATGTTAGCCAACTTTCAAGCTATGGGATTGAAGTGGTGACCAATGAAGCCGGAATTCAAGTGTTGGATAATTCTGAGAAAATTTTCATTGCATTATCACAACTGTTATTTGATCCAGTTATTGCTGGTGTTTTATTAGCAGCGATTTTGTCTGCCATCATGAGTACAATTGACTCCCAATTACTTGTTTCTTCTTCTGCCGTTGCAGAAGATTTCTATAAAGCTATTATCCGAAAGAATGCAACAGAAACGGAATTAGTTTGGGTTGGCCGTGGCGCGGTTATTGTGATTGCATTAGTTGCCGTGTTCATTGCTACAGACCCTGATAGTTCTGTGTTAGAACTTGTAAGTTATGCGTGGGCAGGTTTTGGTGGTGCTTTTGGTCCAATTATTCTCCTGTCACTATTCTGGAAGGGCCTTACACGAAATGGGGCGCTATTAGGTATCATTGTTGGTGCGGTTACGGTAGTTGTTTGGGCGGAAGTATTAACCGCTAAAATGGCACCAATCTTTGGACTTTATGAAATCGTACCTGCTTTTGTGTTAAATCTTATTGTGGCGGTTATCGTTAGTTTAATTGATAAAAAGCCATCAGCAGAAATTCAAGCAGAGTTTGAAGCTGCAGCGAAAAAATAATAGACAATATGATGGAGAGTGCAAATCGCATCGCGGTTTGTGCTCTTTTTTTTGCGGATTAGATACGCGTAAGTCCGAGCAGGATACGCGCAAGTCCGAGAGAGATACGCGCAAGTCCGAGCGAGAAACGCGCAAATCCGAGCCGGATACGCGCAAGTTTGAGCAGGATGCGCGCAAGTCCGATCGAGATACGCGCAAGTTCGAGCGGGATGCGCGCAAGTCCGATCGAGATACGCGCAAGTCCGAGAGAGATACGCGCAAGTCCGAGCAGGATACGCGCAAGTTCGAGTGAGTTACGCGCAAGTCCGAGCCGGATACGCGCAAGTCCGAGCGAGAAACGCGCAAATCCAAACACGGTGCTTATTATGAAATACGCAAAGTTGGACATACTGATAAAATATGTTCAATGAAAGTAGGTACAAGTTGCCAATGTTCCCTATTTTTTGCTATTATCATAAGTATTGTAGTTATTTAATAATGAGCGATACGTTCATAAAGATACGGTAAAATTATTTGGAGGTGAAGGATATGGCTGAAATATCAAAAGAACAAGTAAAACACGTGGCACATCTTGCGCGTTTAGCGTTATCAGAAGATGAAGTAGAGAAAATGACCAAACAGCTTGGGGATATTATAGATTACGCAGAACTTCTGAACGAATTAGACACAGACAATGTGGAACCAACCACACACACACTAGATTTGAAAAATGTGATGCGTAAAGATGAACCAAGAAAATGGATTAACAAAGAAGACGCACTGAAGAATGCTCCAGATCAACAAGCTGGTCAATTCCGCGTGCCGTCCATATTGGAATAGGGAGGGAAAATGTATGTCACTGTTTGATTACACATTAAAAGAGTTACAAGAGAAATTACATAATAAAGAGATTACAGTTTCTGACTTAGTGTCCGATTCCTATACACGTATTAGGGATGTCGATGATCAAGTGAAAGCATTTTTAACATTAGATGAAGAAAATGCAATGGAAAAAGCAAAACAGTTAGATGAACAACTTGGAGCTGATGCGTCAATTCTTTATGGTGTGCCATTAGGAGTAAAAGACAATATTGTTACAAAAGGGTTAAGAACGACTTGTGCAAGTCAATTCCTAGATAACTTTAATGATCCACTTTATGATGCGACCGTTGTGCAAAAGCTTGATGAACAAAATACCGTCACCATTGGTAAATTAAACATGGACGAATTTGCAATGGGTTCCTCCAATGAGAATTCAAGCTATCAAAAGACTCGTAATCCATGGAATACTGATTATGTACCAGGTGGTTCTAGTGGTGGCTCTGCTGCAGCAGTAGCAGCTCGTGAAGTGTTCTTCTCATTAGGTTCAGATACAGGTGGTTCCATTCGTCAACCGGCAGCATTTTGTGGCGTTGTTGGCTTGAAGCCTACTTACGGTCTTGTATCCCGTTTTGGACTTGTTGCATTTGCATCTTCACTGGATCAAATTGGACCAATTACGAGAACTGTAGAAGATAATGCACATCTCCTGCAAGCCATTGTCGGACATGATCAAATGGATGCAACTTCTGCAGACATAGAGATTCCGAATTATAGTGAAGCATTACATCAAGATGTGAAAGGCTTGAAAATTGCGGTGCCTTCTGAATATTTACAAGAAGGTGTTAACCAAGAAGTACGTGAGTCAGTCCTAAATGCATTAAAAGTATATGAAGACATGGGCGCTACATGGGAAGAAGTATCACTGCCACATTCGAAATATGCTGTTGCGGCTTATTATTTACTATCTTCATCAGAGGCTTCTGCTAACCTAGCACGTTTTGATGGTGTGCGTTATGGAGTACGCTCTGAAAATGCAAACAACATGCTAGACATGTTCAAAATGTCTCGTAGTGAAGGTTTTGGTGATGAAGTAAAACGTCGTATTATGCTAGGTACGTTTGCACTATCTTCTGGTTACTATGATGCTTATTATAAAAAAGCACAAAAAGTACGTACATTAATTAAAAATGACTTTGACAAAGTGTTTGAAGACTATGACATTATTATTGGCCCAACAACACCAACACCAGCATTTAAAATTGGTGAAAAAATTGATGATCCACTAACAATGTATGCCAATGATATTTTAACAATTCCAGTAAACTTAGCGGGGGTTCCTGGTATGAGTATCCCTTGTGGGTTCTCAAGTGAAGGTTTACCAATCGGTTTACAATTGATCGGAAAACACTTTGATGAACAAACGATCTTTAAAGCAGCACATGCGTTTGAAAAAGCGACAGATCATCATAAGAAAAGACCTGCATTAGGGGGTGACCAGTAATGAATTTTGAAACAATTATCGGTCTTGAAGTACACGTGGAATTAAAAACAGACTCTAAAATCTTTAGCCCAAGCTTCAACGGGTTTGGTGCGGAACCGAACGAGAATACCAACCCGATCGATTTAGGGTATCCTGGTGTGTTACCAGTGTTAAATGAAGAAGCAGTGAACTTTGCGATGAAAGCTGCGATGGCATTAAACTGTGACATTGCAACGAACACAAAGTTTGATCGTAAAAACTATTTCTACCCAGATAATCCAAAAGCTTACCAAATCTCACAATTTGATCAGCCGATTGGGGAAAATGGTTGGATAGAAATCGAAGTAGATGGGAAAAAGAAAAGAATCGGAATTACTCGTCTACATATGGAGGAAGATGCGGGTAAGTTAACCCATAATGATGATGGCTATTCACTTGTTGACTTTAACCGTCAAGGTACCCCATTAGTAGAGATCGTTTCCGAGCCAGATTTGCGTTCACCTGAAGAGGCTTATGCATATTTGGAAAAGCTTAAAAATATTATTCAATATACTGGTGTATCCGATTGTAAAATGGAAGAAGGTTCACTAAGGTGTGACGCGAATATCTCGCTTCGCCCAATTGGACAAGAAGAGTTTGGTGTCAAGACAGAATTGAAAAACTTAAACTCCTTCTCCTTCGTGCAAAAAGGGTTAGAGTTTGAAGAAAAACGTCAACAAAAAGAGTTGCTTGCAGGTGGAGAAATCCTTCAAGAAACGAGACGTTATGATGAACAAACAAAAGAAACGATTTTGATGCGTGTCAAGGAAGGTTCTGATGATTATCGTTATTTCCCAGAGCCTGACCTAGTTCCATTATATATTGATGAGGCATGGAAAGAGCGTGTTCGTGCTGAAATCCCTGAGCTTCCAGATGCGCGTAAACAGCGTTATATTAATGAGCTGTCGTTACCAGCCTATGATGCAATGGTATTAACAAGCACGAAAGAAATGTCAGATTTCTTTGAAGCAACAATTGACCAAGGTGCTGATGTTAAACAAGCTTCCAACTGGTTAATGGGCGAAGTTTCTGCTTACATGAACAAAAATCAAAAGGAACTTCATGACCTTGCGCTTACACCTGATGCTTTAGCGAAAATGATTCAATTAATTGAAGATGGTACAATCTCTTCTAAAATTGCAAAAAAAGTTTTCGCCGAGTTAGTTGAAAAAGGTGGAAATCCTGAGAAAATTGTAAAAGATAAAGGGCTTGTGCAAATTTCTGATGAAGGTCAATTGAAAGAAATCATTACCGGAATTTTAGATCAAAACGAACAATCGATTATTGATTATAAAAATGGAAAAGATAAAGCGCTAGGATTCCTAGTCGGTCAAGTGATGAAACAGACAAAAGGACAAGCGAATCCTCCAATGGTAAATAAAATACTTTTAGAAGAAATGGATAAGCGATAAGGAAAAATGGGGGGCTGTTTTCATATGGGAGCAGCCCCTTCCGATTGAAGTGACATCGTATGAGTAAGAATGGACTTAGTATAGATAGGGAGGGCGCCTATGAAACGTGCTCGTATTATTTATAATCCAACATCCGGACGTGAGTTGTTTAAAAAAGAGCTACCAGTTGTTTTGCAGCGTTTTGAACAAGCAGGATATGAAACATCTGCCCATGCAACAACAGGTGTTGGTGATGCAACGGAAGCTGCGATTTCAGCTGTTGACCGAAAATTTGATGTCGTTGTTGCGGCTGGAGGAGATGGCACCATTAATGAAGTGATCAATGGGATAGCAGAAAAAGCCCATCGGCCTAAGTTAGGAATTATTCCAGCAGGTACGACCAATGATTTTGCTCGAGCTTTAGAAATACCGAAAAATATCCATAAAGCAGTCGATGTAATTCTTGCCGATCATTCTAAACCTTTAGATATCGGGCGTGTGAATGGTCAATATTTTATGAATATTGCAGGTGGAGGCAAGCTAACGGAACTTTCCTATGAGGTGCCAAGTAAGTTGAAGACGATGTTAGGTCAACTTGCTTATTATCTTAAAGGCGTTGAAATGCTTCCGTCTTTACGTCCCACTAAAGTTCAAATCGAATACGACGGAAAATGGTTTGAAGACGAAATTATGTTGTTTCTAGTTTCCAACACCAATTCGGTTGGAGGGTTTGAAAAGTTAGCTCCAGCAGCGTCGATAGATGACGGCTATTTTGATATGTTAATTTTGAAAAAGGCCAATCTAGCGGAATTTGTTCGGATTGCTACGTTAGCGTTACGAGGTGCCCATTTGGAAGATGAGCATATTTTCTATGCAAAAGCAAATCGAATTAAAGTTCATTCAGAGGAAAAAATGCAATTAAACATCGATGGCGAGTACGGTGGCATGCTACCTGGTGAGTTCGTTAATCTTTATCGTCATATTGAATATTTTGTTGCAAAAGAAGATACAGATCTAGATAATGATGATATGTAAATGAAACGAGCGAAATTTTTGCTCGTTTTTTGATTTTTTGTATGGAACTATTTATTTTTACAAAAAGTACAAATATCTAACTTAAATTTCCCAAAAGATTGTTGATGGTGCAGTTTTCGATAAGATCTTTCATATTTCCTGGGAAATTCAGACAAATTATGCAGGTAAGCTATTACCTGATGATTCACATATAGAAAATTACGTCAGTGAAGGACGGTTATGAAGACATGGTAAAACAGAAAACACCTGTACAAAAAAATGATACAGTAGATTTAGAGTTTGTTGATATTACACATGATGGAGATGGGGTGGGTAAGATCAATGGTTATCCCGTCTTTGTCCCATATGCCCTTCCTGGTGAGAAGGCAAAGGTGAAAGTAATTAAAGTGAAGAAAAACTTCGGGTTCGGTAAACTATTAGATGTGCAGGAACCAAGTCCTGAGCGCGTTGAGCCACCATGTGATGTATACATTCAATGCGGTGGGTGTCAACTTCAGCATATGAGCTACAAGATGCAATTAGATTTAAAACAAAACCAAGTAAAAAGTACGATGAAGAAAATTGGGCACATGGAAGATGTCCCTATTCATCCAACGATTGGTATGGAGGATCCATGGCGTTATCGCAATAAAGTACAAATTCCAGTTGCGCACCGACATGGTGAGTTGATTACAGGTTTTTATCGAAAACGGAGTCATGACATTATTGAGGGAATGGACCGTTGTGTGATCACAGCTGAAGTGAATGACCGGATGGTGGAAGCCGTACGACGCATGGCAGATCGATTAGGAATCTCTGCTTATGATGAAAAAACGCATCAAGGTGTATTGCGTCATATTATGGTTCGTACTGGTCAAGAAACAGATGAGACCATGATTGTGCTCATTACAAGGACAGAAAAAATCCCGCACCAAGAAGAATTAGTAAAAGAATTACAAGAGACATACCCACAAATTAAATCGATCATTCAAAATGTAAATAAAGAAAAAACAAATGTCATTTTAGGAAAGAAAACGAAAGTGCTTTGGGGAGAAGAGTATATTCACGATACAATCGGTGATATTAAATTTGCTATTTCAGCAAAATCATTTTATCAAGTCAATCCGCCACAAACGAAGAAACTTTATGATAAAGCACTCGAATATGCTAACTTAACAGGTGGCGAAACAGTAGTTGATGCGTATTGTGGGATTGGTACGATTTCCTTATTCTTAGCGCAAAAGGCGAAAAAAGTCTATGGGGTCGAAGTAGTACCAGAAGCAATCTCCGATGCAAAAGCAAATGCGAAACTGAATGGAATAGAAAACGCAGAGTTCTATGTTGGACAAGCCGAAAAAGTGATGCCATGGTGGACAGCCCAAGGACTAAGGCCGGATGTGATTGTTGTCGATCCACCAAGAAAAGGCTGTGACCAAGCATTGTTGGATGCGATGGTCGAAATGAAGCCATCTCGAATTGTTTATGTTTCTTGCAACCCAGCAACATTAGCACGAGACTTGCGAATTTTAGAAGATGGTGGATATGAAACCAAACAACTCCAACCTGTTGATATGTTTCCGCAGACAGGGCACGTGGAGTGCGTGGCGCAGCTAGACTTGAAACTGGAAACAAACTAAACTTCTGATAATACAGTTTTTTTAAATAATAAAATAAGTTTTATCGTTGTTGCTGGTGAAGCATAAAAAAAGACAAACGTGATAACCTAAGCTCGAGGAGGTTATAGCATGCAACAACAACTAAGAGAAATTATGACTTCAAATGTGTTTACTGTTAATGAATCACAGTCAGTACAAGAAGCAGCGGCGTTAATGAGTGAGCACAATATTGGAGCAATCCCTGTTGTGAATAACAATGGCCAAATGACAGGGATTGTTACAGATCGTGACATTACACTTCGTACAACTGCGCAAGGTGCTGTTGCGCAAACACCAGTGAATCAAGTGATGAGTTCTGAAAACATGGTGCAAGGTACACCTGATATGGATGTTCATCAGGCGGCGCAAATGTTAGCGCAACAACAAGTTCGTAGACTTCCGGTAGTGGAAAACGGACAAATTGTCGGCATGGTAGCATTAGGTGATATAGCGGTGAACCGTCAGTTTGATCAAGACGCTGAACAAGCGTTATCAAATATTTCAACGCCGTCCAGACCACAATAATGAAGAAACCAAAGAGAAAAGGTTGTCCCATTTATAAAGGGGGCAACCTTTTTTGTGTGAAATATATGTTATCATTCATTTTATTTCCTTAATTCAGAAATAATTGATATTATATTCTATGTGTGTTTCTGTGTATCCATCCAGTTTGCATATAAGTGGCACTTTCAATCCCTCTACATACCCTCGCAATACTATCTTCCTTTTCATTCGTAAGCCTCCCAATTCAAAGCATGAGGCAGGGAGTAAACTTTTTGTATTCACTCTGATTGGTTCAGGCTAACACTCCGTGGGGGAAGAGCAAAAAATCTAATGGGTGAAGTTTTCACTTTATTCATAATAGGTAGTAAGCTCCCACTAATGTGACTGAAAAAGATTATGTGCGGTTAATTGCCGTTAAAGATACATTCGGTCTGGCTGGCATCACTGTAGGAGCCCTTTCGTTGATGGAAGTTTCACTTTATTATAAAAGGTGGTGTTGATTGTTGGTTAAGTCTAGTATTTTTCAACGCATTTATTATGGCTGGTTTATTGTCTTTATTGCAGGCTTAGGTATTTTCTTTTCTGGTCCGGGTCAAACTTATTCGAATTCCCAATTTATCGATGAGTACATAAGAGATTTTGGATGGTCGCGCTCTCAAGTTTCTAGTCTTTATTCAGTGGCTACATTAATCGCTGGTTTGATCATGATATTTGTGGGACGATTTATTGACCGGTTTGGTCAACGAATGATGATGGTGAGTGTTGGGACGTTATTTGCACTAGCATGTTTTTTTAATAGTATGGTTTCTAGCATGTGGATGCTCGCAATTGGTTTTTTCCTTGTTCGGTTATTGGGGCAAGGTAGTATGTCGCTTATTCCTAACACATTGGTCGCGCAATGGTTTATTAAAAAACGTGGAAGAGCATTTAGCATCATGACTTTAGGTAGTTTTGCAAGCGCTATGTCTTTTCCAATTATTAACACGTGGCTAATTGGCGAATGGGGTTGGCAATTTGCGTGGAGATTTTGGGGTGTGTTATTACTTGTTTTATTCGTCCCTATTGCGTTGATTGGTGTTCGAAACAAGCCGGAGCAAATTGGCTTAGTACCTGATGGGCTATCGCAAAATGAGCGTGGTGATGCGGGAGTAACTATTGGCGCAAAGGTGACGGCTTCGGAACAAAATTGGACTCTAAAGGAAGCGATGAGAACGAAGGCATTTTGGGCAATCTTGGTTTGTGTCGGTATTCCATCAATGATTAATACTGGTATTACGTTTCACATCATTTCTATTCTAGGAACGAATGATCTTTCTCCTGAAATTGCAGCGATGGTGTTAAGTTTAATGGCTGCTGTTGGTATACCGATGTCGCTTGTTTCTGGCTATTTAACAGAAAAGGTGAAGACAAACTACTTGTTGCTAGGGATATTTATCATTGAAATTATGCTGTTATTATTGTTGCTCATAACGAATCACCTAGTAATAGCTATTGTGTTTGGAACGCTTTGGGGAATTGCCAATGGTTTCGAGCGGATTGCATTGAATGTAATTTGGCCAAATTATTTTGGTCGCAAATATGTTGGAAGTATAAATGGATTTGGAGTAACGATGGGAGTGCTTGGGTCTGCATTTGGACCATTGCCATTTGGTGTGGGATTTGATCTTTTCCAAAGCTATACACCAATTTTATTAATTTCCTTAGTATTTCCAGTTATTGGTATCCTATCTGCATTAATTGCAAAAAAGCCAGACAAAACGCAATTAGTAGAACAAAGTTAATATACTACTTAGATATAATATAAAGAGGTTTCCCTATTAATTGCTTGGGAAACCTCTTTATGTGTCGTACCAGCTATAATTTTTCTCCATTTTTAAGACGTTCGATAAACTCATTTAAATCCTCTTTTTTCACCCTCCAATGTCTACCGATTTTGAAACCAGGTATTTTTCCTTCTTGAACTAATTTATATGTCGTCACTTCGCTTAATTGTAAGTATTCAGCAACTTGTGAAACGGTCATGATTTCCCTTTCCATTTAACGAATCCTCCAAATTATCAACTATATGTATCATAACACAATTATGTGTTGTTTGTTAAAAAAACATACTAATGATTACTCAATTATAAATGATTATACTCAAATGTGTAATTTTGAACTTTTTGTTAAAAGAGGGTGTATATGAAAGTAAATAAGAGTATTTGGTAGTAATAATCAAATGATCACGTTTCCATGGCGTTTTGCATTTGAGCGTTGGTGTGATATTATTCACTTTGTTGAAAACGGAGCTTACCTTTTGTTTACGAGAAGTATGAAAAACGAAAATGACATCTAGGGGGAAGATGAAGGTTCGGTTTTTCGACTTAAACAAAGGTTACTAATAAAAAATTGAAAGAGGTGCAAAGTTTGAATTTACAAAGTTTGAAAGAAACATGGTTTGGAAATGTTCGAGGTGATGTGCTTGCAGGTATCGTAGTGGCGTTGGCCCTTATCCCAGAGGCAATTGCCTTCTCGATTATTGCGGGTGTAGATCCAATGGTTGGTCTATATGCATCATTTTGTATTGCAGTCGTTATCGCATTTGTTGGAGGAAGACCTGGAATGATTTCAGGTGCAACAGGGGCTATGGCTTTGCTCATGGTTACATTGGTTGCAGATCATGGATTAGAATATTTATTTGCTGCAACGATTTTAACAGGAATCATTCAAATATTATTTGGTGTTTTTAAACTTGCTAACGTTATGAAGTTTGTGCCAAGATCTGTAATGGTTGGATTTGTAAATGCACTTGCCATTATGATCTTCACTTCACAGCTTCAACATTTTGTGGGGGAAACTTGGGTGATGTATGGTCTTGTTGCACTGACATTAGCTATCATTTACTTATTCCCTAGAATTACAAAGGCCGTACCATCTACGTTAGTTGCGATTATTGCTGTTACAGCGCTTGCTATTTTTGGTGGCATTGGTGTTCGGACAGTAGGAGACTTAGGAAGCCTTACGCAACAATTACCAGTTTTCCTAATTCCAGAAATACCATTAAATTTTGAAACATTAATGATTATTTTCCCATATTCCCTATCCCTAGCAATCGTAGGGTTACTAGAATCTTTATTAACGGCTAACATAGTCGATGATATGACAGATACAGAGAGTAATAAAAATAGAGAAAGTCGTGGTCAAGGGATTGCCAACGTGGTAACAGGATTCTTCGGAGGTATGGCTGGTTGTGCGATGATCGGTCAATCTGTTATAAATGTAAAATCTGGTGGTAATGGTAGACTTTCCTCGTTAGTAGCCGGTGTTTTCTTAATGTTCCTAATCATCGTATTAGGCGGCGTGGTTGTACAAATTCCGATGGCAGCATTAGTCGGTGTCATGATTATGGTATCGATTGGTACGTTTGATTGGTCATCTGTAAAGAATCTTCACAAAATACCTAAGACAGATGCAGCGGTCATGGTTGTAACTGTTGTAACAGTAGTCGTTACGCATGATTTATCTAAAGGTGTACTTGCTGGTGTTGTATTAAGTGCTATTTTCTTTGCTGCGAAGATTTCTAAGGTGAAAGTCAACGAGATTGTCGCATTAGAAGGTTCGAAAAAGATTTATAAAGTTCATGGTCAAATCTTTTTCGCTTCGGTTAATGATTTAGTAGAGAAGTTTAACTTTAATGATTCTGTAAAAGAGGTTGAAATTGATCTGACTAATGCACACCTTTGGGATGATTCAGCAATAGGTGCGTTAGATAAAATAGAGATGAAATTTGAACAAAACCATATTAAAGTCGAATATACTGGTTTGAATGAAGAAAGTAAGCATTTGAAAAAACGTATTGGCGGAATGTCAAAGGCATCAGGCCATTAATTGTTTGATATATTTATATATTATTAGAGGTGGAGTACTTGTTTAAAAAAATATTACTAGCAACAGATGGATCTGCCCATTCGATTCGTTCGGCAGATCATGCAATTAAACTTGCAGAAAATTTTGGTGGAACAGTTGATGCGGTTTACGTTGTGGACGGTAAGAAATCTAAAGAAGACGTGTTACACAGCGTGGATAAATATGAGGTTAAGCGAGAAAGAAATGAAAAAATAAAAGCTGTTAAAGAAATGCTAGAGCAGTCTAGTGTTGAATTCAATACCCACATTCTACATGGCGAACCAGGACCGACAATTGTTGAATTCGCTAATAAGAATGACTATGATTGTGTTGTTATTGGTAGTCGAGGGTTAAATGACTTACAAACGATGATTCTTGGAAGTGTCAGTCACAAGGTTGCCAAACGTGTAGAGTGCCCGGTATTGATCGTGAAATAGTTATTTGAGTGAATAATATTAACTGAAAACACTCTATAGAGCAGTCATCTCTATAGAGTGTTTTTTTATGTGAAATGGACATATAATATATCAACATAATCTAAATAAAAGGTTGGCAATGATTGCTTTTTCTTTTAGAATCATTGTTAATACTCTATTTTGTAATAGGGGCTATTTATTTTTTTATTATAATCTATAATCTGAATGTTAAAGAAATCAAAAGGAGAGATTTTTTTGATTAAAGTCTTAATTGTTGAAGATGATCAATTAGTACGAAAAGGTTTGATATCTGCGATGCCTTGGAAAGACTATCATATGCGCGTTGTTGGTGAAGCGAGTAATGGGAAGAAAGCGTTAGAATTTTTAAAAGAAAATCAAGTGGACTTGGTTTTTACAGACTTAAATATGCCGATGATGTCAGGTATTGAATTTATGCGTACGGCGCGAAAGTCATATTCAGATCTCTTCTTTGTCGTTCTGACGATCCATCAAGATTTTGAATACATTCAGGAAGCGCTTCGGTTAGGTGCGATTGATTTTATTACAAAAGTACAACTAGAGAAAGAGACTTTTCACAAGGTACTAGAACGCATATCAGAAAGACTATTGGAAGAGATGTCGCTGAAGAAAGAGTCCTTTATAAGTACTTCGTTTCGAGTAGATAGCGGAATAGCAGTATACATGGAAAAAGAAATGGTTAATCAAAGTTGGATAAATGATAAAGAATTAAAATTACAATGTGATATTCAACAAATGGATGATAAAATACTGTTTTGTACACCTAATCAAGACTTGATTTTAGATGATTTGTATCAACTATTAAACAGAAAATTAAATGGTAGACCATGGTTAGTGAAAATTGTAGGGATTAAAGATCAATATATAAATAAAGTACATCAACTTTTAGTTGCCTATCATGATACGTTATTATTTTATGGAAATAGCGAGGAACACGTCATTCATTTTAGAAAACTAAATGAACTTGTAAAGGATAATCGTATGTCTTATCCAGATACATACCAATTTAAAAAATTACTTTGTTCATTTGAGTGGGTATTTAAAGAAGAAAAATTTGCAAAAATGATAGAAGAGATAAGGAATCGAAAAATTCCACAAGATTCATTGCATCAGTTGTTAAATGAAATGGTAGATGAATGGAATAATAAATATGTGTTTAGTTCTTCGTCAGAAATGAGTCATCCTGGAAGCTTTTACAGTTGGAAAGAAGTCGAACGGTGGTTAGATAATTTCCGTCACATGACAAAGGTGACAAAAGAGACGAATTATGCAAGCGATGTCATTGATAGCATATTAGTTGCTGTCAGACTTATTCAAGATAACCTTGGTGAGGCGATTACAGCTGCTGATGTAGCTTCTCAAGTGTCAATGAGTCGAAGTTATTTTAATAAATGCTTTAAAGATATTGTAGGAAGATCATTTCACCAATACTTACGAGAAATGCGTATTGAAAAAGCTAAAGGGTTGTTGAGAGATACAAATGAATCAATTTATTGGATTGCAGAAAAAATGGGATACTTAGATGAAAAGTATTTTAGTAAAATATTTCGAGAACAAACAGGTATGTTGCCCAGTCAATATCGACGTAACTTAAAAAGGAGGAAGGAAGAACAAAGTAAGTAGGAGAAATGACTTTTATAATTTTAAAATTCTTTATTAAAAAACACTTATCTAACTATTCTTAGTAACTACTCATAAATGTAAGCGCTTTAAAATTGGTATTATTAAAAGTGTAGAAGGCAGCATCACATGAAAGGGGTGTGAGTTTCACTTTATTAATGGATGGAAATGAAACATCAACCATGTAAGAAGCATCTTTAATTATTAGGGAGGTCGAAGTATGAAAAAAGCTTGTTCGGTATTATTGTTTATTTTTGTGATTGGACTCCTTTCAGCTTGCGGTGACAGTGAAGGCTCTTCTTCAGATGCTGATGGACAAAAGGTAGTGGAAGTTTGGTTTGGAAGAGAAGACTTTATTCCAGAGGATAATTTTGAGAAATTTCATGAAGAACATCCAGATATAAAAGTAGAAGCTGATGTCGTACCCTTAGAACAGGCAGTTTCAGATTTTATGAGAAACCACAGTGCAGGAAATGAGCCAGATATCGTTCAAGTATTCCATGATAATGTTGGTACCATGGTAAACCAAAATGCTTTAATGGATATTTCTGAGTATGTCAGTCAATGGGAAGATAATGAACCAGACACGTTTAATAAAATTCTTAGTCAGGCGTGGGATATAGCAAGCTGGGAAGATAAGGTATACGGAATGGGGGTCCACGTAGGTCCATATTGGCATGTTTACCGTAAAGATTTATTTGAAGAAGCCGGGCTAGAAATTCCAGAAACATATGATCAGTTATTAGATGCAGCAAGGGAATTAGATACAGATGAACATGAAGGGTATGCACTCGTAGGCGGTCGTGAACATCCAGCGTGGTGGTTTAGTTCCTTATTCGTATCTATGGATGGGGAATATACAGATACAGGTTTACCAGTGATCGATTCGGAAGCGGGACACTATTTAATAGAATTTTATCAAACATTAATGAGAGAAGAACTAATAGATCCTAGTGCTATTTCCTGGTCATCAGGGGAGATGAGAGGTGCGTTTATTGGTGGTAATGCAGCAATGGCACCTATTGGCGATAACATCTTTCCATTAATACAAGAGGAAATGAATTATGGAGAAGAATGGACCGCGGCACCACAACCAGCTCGTCCAGGTGTAGGGGATAATACACACGAAATCTGGGGTTGGCCTATGATGGTTAGTTCAAATGCAGAACACCCTGAAGCGGTAATGGAAGTTTTTAAATATTTAAGTGATACAGAAATTGTTTCAGAAGTAGCACAGCGTTACCAACCTACAACCAACTCAGAAGTAATGTCTAGTGATGAATATCAAGAAGCAAAACCTTGGGCAGCTGATTTTGAAGAAGAATTCGCTAATACAATTATTATGCCATCCCACGTGAAGCAAGGAGAAGTTATGAATATTTTAATTGACATTCAACAAGAAGCACTTCAAAACCCTGATAAGAATCCAGCAGACATTGCTGCAGAGTTTCAAACCGAATTGAATGCTTTAGATAATTAGTATGAAGTAAAGAGAAGGGGTTCCTTCTCTTTACTACTATAATTACGAATGAAATGAGGAGGTAAGTATGGCTTCAACTCAGGTCGAAACGAAAACTTCACTTACACAAAAACTTAAGAATTCATCATTAAAAAAGAAATCTATTCCTTATCTATTAGTTTTTCCAGCAATCTTATTTGTAGTTGGTGTGTTAGGCTATGCCATTGTAGCTGGTGTACTAATGTCACTTTATGACATGCAGCTTTCTTTTGCGGATGCTCCTTTTATCGGTTTGCAAAATTACATTTACTTGTTTACCGATTCGACGTTTTTAAATTCTTTGTTTGTTTCTTTGATCTTTGTTTTTGGTAGTGTTGTTTTGGGATTAACACTTTCATTAAGTTTTGCACTAAGTTTATATAAATGTAAAAGAAGTGGAAACTTTTTTAAGGCTTTGTCATTAGTTCCATATTTAATTTCAGGTATTGCAACTGCAATAATGTTTCGCTTCCTATTTAGTGGTGATGTTGGATTAATTAATATGATCCTATCCACTTTTGGACTTGATACAGTAAACTTCTTAGCAAACCCTTGGTGGGCATTACTAATTTGTATTTTGGCTAATGTTTGGTTTGTCTGTCCATTTGCTACATTAATTTTACTATCAGGCATTCAAAGTGTAGACCAAGAGTTGTTTGATTCGGCCAAAATAGATGGAGCACATAAACATCACATTCTATTGAAAATTATTCTTCCATTAATCGCGCCGATGATGGGTATTAGTTTAATTTGGTTAAGTTTCGCGAGCTTTAATATGTTTGATGTTATCTTACCGTTAACAAATGGAGGACCAGGTCGAGCGACAGAAGTAATGGCATTATATATGTATAATGTAGCATTTGATGAATTGCAATATTCTTTAGGTAGTACTGTAATGGTTATCATTTTATTCTTTAATGTGCTGACTAGTCTTATTTATCTCAAAGTATTCAATGTTAATTATTCGGAGTAAAAATTAAGGAGGGATCAGAGTGGAAGGTACCGGATTTATTAAAACTACACAATCGTGGATGGGGAAACGTTGGCATTGGATCCCGTTAATTATTTTACTGGTATGGACGATTCTTCCATTAGTTTGGGCGGTTTCTGCATCATTTAAGGAAGCTACAGAAGTCTATCAAACTCCTGTTTCATTAATACCAGAAAGTTTTAATTTCGATAACTATATTCGTGTATTTGATTATCCAAATTTTTGGAGATATTTATTTAACAGTGTTTTTCTTGCGGTAACAACAACTGTATTAGCAGTTGCTGTTAGCATTTTAGCGGGATATGCTTTTGCTAGATATGCGTTCCGATTCAGACATATATTGTTAATCTTTATACTAGTGCCAAGAATTATACCGAGAGCAAGTATAATTGTTCCGTTATTTACAGGAATAGCTTTCTTAGGTATATTGGACAGTTATTTAGCGTTGGTTTTGACTTATACGGCAACTGCAGTTCCTCTGGCCACTTGGATTTTAGCAGGATTTTTTAAGGTTATACCAAAAGCACTTGAAGAAGCTGCAGCTATTGATGGTGCGAAGCCATGGCAAATCATTTGGCATGTAGTAATTCCAATCTCATTACCAGCGATTATTACAGTTAGCATCTTTTCCTTACGTGAGGCTTGGAATGAATTCCCATTTGTATTAGCCTTTACCTCTTCACAAGAAATGCGTACACTACCATACCAGCTATTTATGTTGAAGGATAGTATGGGGATGCAAGATTGGCCGATGGTGTTAGCATTTACGATTGTAACCATTTTACCATTGTTAATTCTTTATATCATCTTTGAAAAGAAAGTCGTAAATAATATTTTAAGTGGTGCTGTTAAATAAGGGGAGATATATAACATGGGTTATTTTGGATTAACAAATTTCGTTTATCAAGTCACTCTGTGGATCGCTCGCTTATTTTATTTAAATGTATTGTGGGTTTTGTTTACCATTTTAGGATTAGTATTATTAGGATTTTTTCCAGCAAGTGCCGCTACCTTTTCTTTAATAAGACTATGGATTCAAGGACGATCGACCCCAATTTTTCAAAAATTCTGGTCTGAATATAAACAATCATTTTTAAGGGCCAACGGCTTAGGATGGCCGTTGGTTCCCATCTATTTATTTGCGGTAGTTCTATTAAGGTGGTCGTTGGTAAACGATAGCTCCTTTAGTTTAATCGTAATGCTACTTGTGACAATTTCGATAATGATTGCAAGTTTTTATACGATTTATTTGTTTCCAGTATTCACTCATTATAACGTAGGAGTAAAGGACATATTAAAATATACTTTTTTCATAACTGCTGCTTATCCTCATTATGCATTTGGAATGTTACTTACTTGGGTGTTAATATCCGTAGTGTTTTTATATACTGGATTTCTAGTATTCTTTTTTGCTAGTTTATCAGCACTAATCTTAATGTATGGAGCTCACATCACATTTAATAGTATAGAGCGTAAACAATTAAAAGAGCAGATTTAGAGTGCATAATCACCTGCTTATCAAAGTAGCGTAGGGATATGGGGGGGATATAAGTGTTTAAAAGTTTTAAAAAATATTATAAGAAATTACCTTTGAAACGCCGTATTGTATATCTTTTCTCATTAGCAACTTTTATCCCCTTTTTTTGTGCATTTATCCTTTCTTATAATGCTATCTATAATATATTAGAAAATAAGTTAGAAGAAGGCGCTCGAAGTCATTTAAAACAAACTGAAATTACGTTAATGAATACTATTGATAATTTGGCTCAAATTTCACAGCAATTTGTCTATCCTAGTAATATCGCTATGAAGTTAAATGAATGGAGGGAAACAGAAGACCTTAGTGTTAAGACTTCGTTAAATGAACATATCCAACGAGAGTTAGATTATTTATCTTATACGAATTCTACTTCTGGCTTAACCATATACATGCAACAGGATGGTACTTACCTGTTTCGTAATATGCCCATTAGAGATGGCTTTTCATTGGAAAAACTACCAGTACTTGATGAATATAATAAAATCACATACTATGGGCCTCATATTAGTAATAACCCATTAAATACCCAATATGTTATTTCAATTGATAGAGAAGTAGAGTTGCCTAATGGAGAACCTATTCATTTATACATAGAAGCGAGTTTTACTATTACGCAAAGTATTTTAAATGCAAATAATAAAGCAAATGATTCTTTTTATTTAATTTTAGATAGTGATGATCGTATTTCTTATAGCGAGTTGACTAACAAGTTTCCTGTCGATACTAATTTTAGTACAATTGCTGGTCAGGATATGTCAGGAAAGCAGGATGGTTTTTACTGGTTTAAGACAACAAGTAATCAAGGATGGAGTATTGTTTCATTAATTCCGCAGAAGCAATTTAACCAAGAAAAGACAAAATGGATCACGCAAATGCTCATTTTGGCTGTTGTGTTTGGTGCTTTAACTTTGATTATAGCTTGGTTAGTTTGGAAAATGATTTACAAGCCCATTCGTAATTTTGACTCTGAAATTAAAGCGGTAACAGACAATAATTTCCAATTTCAGTCCGCAGCCACAGATATTCCTGAGTTTGATCAAGTTTTAAAGCAGTTACAGCGTATGAAGAAACAAATAGTTGAATTAATAGATGAAGTAGGTGAAGAGGAAAAGAAGCGAGCAGATTTAGAGATAGAAAAGTTAATGTATCAAATAAATCCGCATTTCTTAATGAATACACTGGACACAGTTCATTGGCTTGCTCTCATCAATAAACAAGAGGATATAGACCAAATGGTTTCTGCATTAAATAAATTATTATATTATAACTTAAAGAGAAGCGGCAAAATGTCAACGATAGAAGAAGAGTTGGATTCACTTGATCAATATTGTAAATTACAAGAATTTCGTTATCAGTTTTCCTATTATGTTAATGTAAAGGTTGATCAAGACCTATTAAAGACTACTGTCCCCCGTTTTATATTACAACCTCTTGTTGAAAATGCTATATATCATGGACTAGATGACGATGGTTACATCGAGGTGGTTGTTGAAAGCTCAGGCAGTTCTGATTCTATCATTATCTCCATTCATGACAATGGATTAGGTTTATCTGAAGAAGAAATAGCATGTATATTGAACGGAACTAATCAAAATCAAAGAAATGGTATAGGAATTGGGATGAATTATGTTAAACGGATGCTTGAGTCTCACTATAACTCTCGAGCGGAGTTAGACATAAAAAGTACGCAGGGGAAAGGGACAACTGTAATCATTAAACTACCAATAGAGTATGAGTGAAGGTAGTTATTCTTATGTTACGTTTTACTATTACACAAAAAGGGTTAGCATAAAAATTTAGCGATGATGAAATATCTATGTAGGTTGAATTTTTATAAATCAGAATAAGTGTAATTAGGGATCTGCCAACGCCTAAAGGCTTGGTAGATCCCTAGTTTTCTTTACATATGCTCCATTTCTTTTTCATCCAAATGAAAAACAGATCGGTCTTTCCCAATTAAAGTTAGACTGTGCATCCCTCTTGTCATCGCTACATACAGTAACTTCAAATCAATTTCTGTTTGTTCAAATTCCTCATCATAGGAAACAATCAACACAGCGTCGAATTCAAGTCCTTTAGCCAAATAGGAAGGGACGACAACTACTTTACTATCGATCTCATCATTTTCATCTAACATTTGTATATCGATTGATTTCTGTTTTTTCAATGCATTCATGATCCATGTGCACTCTTTTTCGGTTTTACCGATGATTGCAATCGAAGAGTAATTTTCTTTGTCAAGTTTTGTTAATACTTCTTCTATATACGTAATGGTTTGTTCTTTCGTTTCGGTTTGATAATAACTAGGCTTGTCCCCGTGGCGAACGACGGGCTCTGCTGTTGGTAATTTTGTATGCAAATTTTTAAGTAGTGTATTTGCCAAGTCCATAATTTCAATTGTTGTTCGGTAACTTTTTTGTAAGGTTAAATAGTTTGCTTTAGGTAATGCATCCCTTTTAATAGACTCCCAATTGTTTGTTCCGCGATAAGCATGGATTCCTTGGGACAGATCACCAAGGATAGTGAATAGTTGTGTACCTGTAGCTTTACTTAATGCCCTGATTTGGAATAGACTATAATCTTGTCCTTCATCAATGACAATATTTTTCATTTTTAAATCATCTCGAATACCGAATAGATACGTATGCAAATAAAGTAGTGCAGCAAGGTCTTCGATTTCAAATGTGTTATTCTGTAAGAGTTCTTCGGAATGCTGGGTAATGGTAGCGATTTGTTCAGCTGTTAAATCTTCCTCCGCATATCTTCTTAGTAATCTTTCATCAGTCATCAATTCTTTATAATAATCTGTTGTCTTCTTTTTAGGGAATAATTTCATATAATCGGAAACAATCTTAGTTGTTTGCGCTTTTACTTCTGCTACTCGTTTCTCTTTATTATCAATTAGTTTTGATGTTTTTTTTCGTCGATCCTCTGGGTCTTTGTTGTTGGCGACGATACGGTCATACTTGTCTTCAAATTGTTCCTCTAGTTTTTCTAAGATATCTAGTTTGCTTTTTTTGAAATTGGCTTTTAGTAATTGCTGAATCTTGTCTTTCCTTTTATCGAAAGGTAGATAGTTATAATCCTTAATAAATAACTTCTTAATTTTCTTAGCGTGATGAAAACGAAATTTACCGATAAAGAGATCTTGATCAGGAACGTAATGATTGCGAATATCCTTTAAATATCGCTTCAATATCGTTTCAAATCGCTTCGAACCTTTAAATTCAGATAGCCATTGAATTTTTTCTTTGTTTTCTGTTGTAGGATCTACTAATTGTTTTAACTTGTCGTCTGAATCTGTTAACTTTAATTTCTTGCCTAGGCATGCTGTTACATAATCGGTAAATGTCGTTTGGTTAATCTTATCCACACCAAGTTCTGGTAATGACTCCGCAATATAGTTGATAAACATCTTGTTTGGGGCTAAAATCATGATTTGCTCGGGTGAAAATTTATCCGCATAGTTATAAATGAAGTAGGAAAGGCGATGAAGTGCAATCGTTGTTTTTCCACTACCAGCGACACCTTGAACAATCATCGGTTTTTGTAAATCTGCACGGATCACTTGGTTTTGCTCTTCTTGAATGGTAGCTACAATATCATTCAAGCGCTTATCTGCTTTCTCAGATAGTGACTTTTGTAAAAGCTCGTCCCTAGTTGTGATATCGATATCTCTTATTTCATCTAAGTTTCCAACTTCAATGATATATTGACGTTTTAGATCTAAACTTCCGGTATGTTCTCCATCTTCCGCTTGATACGACACCTCACCAAGTCTTCCTTCATAATAAATATTGGCAACTGGGGATCTCCAGTCAACAATGATCGGTTCTTGATTATCTTTTCGGTAAAGGGATACCTTTCCAATATAATACTTTTCTGAATGATTTGTTCCTTTGCGAGTAAAGTCAACCCTTCCAAAATACGGCTTATCTTTCACGTTTTCTAAATTTCGTCTGTCCCCTTGGACCATTTCCAATAATCGTGCATTGGTCAGGATATTAATATAACTTAAACTACTATCTAAATAGTCCAAGTTAATAAAAGCGTCTTTAATGTTTTCTTGATAGTTGGTTTGGGTTGATTCAGCTACTTCTAATATCGATTGGATATAGTCCTTTGTATAATCCAGTCGTTCTTTTTCTTCGTGGTAATCTGGATGGTTTTTTGGTGAACTCAACAATCATTACTCCTCTCTCGAACTTTGTATTGCGTTCAGACCTTTTATTTTTAACATAACTAAATATGGTATATATTTCTTTTTTATGTTAAAGTCTTCTTCATTTATAAATTGAGTGAATAGCCGCTTATAATCACGTTGCTCTTCGTTCGATAAACCTTCAAAGAAGTTTTTCAATTTATGAACTCCTCTATTTAATATAAAATACTCCGTTATTAGCAATGAGTATAACCATTTATAATGTACTATAAAAAAGTAAAATCTTCACATATGTGATATAATTAAATTAAATATGTGTCGAGATAAGTTGGACTATTTAAAAGTTTGGAAACATGAATTTTCACAAGGTTTGTGTATATCGCTTTGCCCCGGTGTAATCAGCCGCTTTCACCTAATTGGTTCAGGCTAACACTTAGTGGGAGAAGAGCAAAAAATCACCACTGAGTGAAGTTTCACTTTATTTGTAGTTACTGCTTATGTTTGTAAAGAAAATTAAAATAAATTATTATTACAATGCCGGTTAGATATGAAAAAAGAGGTAATTTATCGTAGAAAAAATGAGTTAGGATGAGACAACGTGTTAAAAGATACAGGTGAAAGAGTTATACCAGAAAATATGAAAATTACAAATGAGCTATTGCTTGAACATATTGCAAGATACCATTTTGCGGCCCCTTATGTACATGGGCGAGTATTGGATTTTGCTACAGGTGCAGGTTATGGAGCACATATAACCGCAAAGAAGGGGAAGAAGCGAGTAAGTGAGGTGATAGGAGTAGATATTGATCAAGAGGTTGTTGATTACGCCCAAAAGACTTATTACCATCCACTCACCAAATATATTCAAGGGGATGTAACAGACCCACATTTACCTGATAGATTAGGTCAGTTTGATACCATTTTAAGTTTTGAAACAATAGAACATGTGGAAGACGAAAAGCAATTTTTATTGAATATTTATCAACTGTTGAAACCTGGGGGTACATTGGTGTTATCGACTCCTTTTGGGCAAGGAAGAGGAAAACCGTGTGGGTCACCGTTTCATGTCCATCAGTTAACGATTGAGGAGTTCAAAAATTTGTTTCATGATTATACGGAAGCTCGCTTTTACTATCAAAAAGGGGCATTAATCGAACCTGATGGTTTTGAAACAAACGATCATAAACCACTTGGAATTGTGGTGTGTAAAAAATAAACGATAGAATAGAGGGATTGAGGATATAAGTGAAAGTATACACGCTATGTGTAAAATGTAATGGGATTGGCTATAAAACAAAAAAGTTTTTATTTTTTTCTTTTAAGAGAAAGTGTTCGTATTGTAAGGGAAATGGAAGGGTTAAAAGCAATAACATTCATTTATAATTAACCATGTTATATTGCATAGACTTGTAATTAATTATAAAAGACTGTACTATTGTTAGAACAACCCTAATATTTTTCTTCCCAAAAAAAGATCACTTTTTTAAGTGGTCTTTTTCTTTTATCCCGGTGCTATCGTCCGTAAGACTCGAACTTCAAAACAGAAAATGAGACGGAGATGTTAATATGGGAGTTAACACTTGGTTTCACCCCGAATGGTTAAACGAACACTCAGTGGGGGAGAGCAAAAAAACTACTGAGTGAAGTTTCACTTTTATTATGAAGTTTTCTATTATACTTAGTAGTTTGAATGGAGACAGTACATCGTTAATTCGAAAATTATTCTAAATTGCCTTCAAAACGCTAAGGGGAGATGTGCCATGTACCAAAAAATATTACTTGCTACTGATGGTTCTGAACATTCGAAAAGAGCTGCAGAAAATGCATTTCGTATTGCACAAACTAGTTCAGAGGCACAGGTTGAAATGGTATATGTAGTGGATGCCACTAAGGCAAAAACGGATGTTTTAACTAATTGGAATGCTGTTGATGTAAATGATGTAAGAAAAAAGCAGTTAGATGAAGCAGAGAAATTAGCTAAAGAAATGGGTATTGATTATCAAGTGAAAATACTACATGGTGAACCAGGTCCTTCAATTGTTGACTATGCAAATAAGCATAACGTTGATGTCATTATTATTGGCAGCAGAGGACTCAATGGATTACAAGAGTTTGTGTTGGGAAGCGTCAGTCATAAGGTTGCGAAACGAGCGAATTGCCCCGTACTTATTGTCAAATAATAGGTATAATAGGGGTGTAAAAAGATCCGGCTTGTACAATGGAAATAGGTAACGAATAGAAGGATTCGTTACCGGGTATCTTGGTTGTATGCGTGATGAAGTTAACGGAGCTTGTCATTATTCTTTCAATACCTTTTTGATAAAATCTAATGTTAAAAAATTTAATACATAACAAATAAGGAGAGTTTTTTTATGATAGACAAGAAAGAATTATATCAAGAATTTGAAGACCGCAAACTACATGCTGATCACAGCCAGCATGTAATAGGAACTTATTACAATCTGAACACTTCGCAATGGAGAATGTTTAAGCGATGAAAGCTGTAAAAAATGATCAAACTGCAGTTTTTGCCTTAGGTGGATTGGGTGAAGTTGGGAAAAATACGTATGCTGTGCAATTCCAAGATGAGATCGTGCTTATAGATGCAGGGATTAAATTCCCTGAAGATGAGTTGCTTGGAATTGATTACGTAATTCCGGATTACAGCTACCTAGTGCAAAATCAAGATAAAATAAAAGGACTATTTATCACCCATGGTCACGAGGATCATATTGGCGGGATCCCATTTCTATTAAAAGAAATCAACATCCCAATTTATGCTGGAAAACTTGCGTTTGGATTGATCAAAAGTAAATTAGAAGAACACGGTCTATTACGAAACGCGGAACTTCACACCTTTAAAGAGGATGATGTAATAAAATTTCGAAAAACATCTGTCGCGTTTTTCAGAACGACACATAGTATTCCAGATTCATACGGCATAGTGGTCAAAACCCCTCCAGGTAATGTGGTTCATACTGGGGATTTTAAATTTGATTTTACACCAGTGGGTGAACCTGCCAATTTAACGAAAATGGCTGAGATTGGTAAAGAGGGAGTGCTATGTTTATTATCAGATAGTACAAATAGTGAGGTCCCTGGATTTACCATGTCGGAACGCGTCGTGGGTGAAAGTATTAACGAAATTTTTAATCGAGATGAAACGGGAAGGATTATTTTTGCAACCTTTGCATCAAACATTTATCGATTGCAACAAGCTGTGGAAGCTTCTGTGAAGCATAATCGAAAAATAGCAGTGTTTGGTAGGAGTATGGAAAAATCTATTACAATTGGACAAGAACTAGGATATATTCGTGCTCCAAAAGATACGTTTATTGATCACAATCAAATAAATCGTCTCCCAGCAAATGAGGTGACGATTCTATGTACAGGGTCTCAAGGTGAGCCAATGGCCGCACTTTCTCGAATTGCGAACGGTACACACCGACAGATTCAACTCATTCCTGGCGATACGGTTGTGTTTTCTTCTTCACCAATCCCAGGAAATACCGTTAGTGTGAATAGAATTATTAACAAGCTTTATCGAGCAGGTGCAGCGGTGATTCACGGTCCGTTAAATGATATCCATACATCAGGTCATGGCGGACAACAAGAACAGAAGCTGATGTTACAATTAATCAATCCAAAATTCTTCATGCCAATTCATGGGGAATATCGAATGTTAAAAGAGCATGCCAAACTAGCGCAAATGTCTGTTATGGATCCCGAAAATTGTTTCATAATGGATAATGGCGATGTACTTGCCCTCGGAAAAGATCACGCATCGATTGCAGGCAAAATACCATCAGGAGCGATCTATGTAGATGGAAGCGGCATAGGGGATATAGGTAATATTGTGCTAAGAGATCGACGAATTCTGTCTGAACAAGGGTTAGTAATGGTTGTTGTAACGATTAATATGAAGGAATTTAAGATTGCCTCAGGACCTGACATCATCTCAAGAGGTTTTGTTTATATGAGGGAATCAGGAGATCTTATCAAAGAAGCTCAAAAAATCGTTTCAGTACATCTAGAAAAAGTGATGGAAAGGCGTACGACACAGTGGTCTGAAATTAAAAATGAAATTACAGATACGATCGCACCGTTCCTTTATGACAAAACAAAACGTAGGCCAATGATTTTGCCTATTATAATGGAAGTTTAATGAAAAATTTCTAATGTGTAGGGGAAATAGAGAACGCTATTTGAATCTTTTCCCTCAATCATATATTCAAATAGAAAGAGAGTAGCAATTGCTACTCTCTTTCTATTTGGCACGTTTAAGCCTTTTTTTCCAAATGTGAATCGCTGGCATGAATACTGATTTCTTTTCCTTCTTTACGCCTTTTTCTATATTCAGCTGTTGCTGTGAAAATAACGTCAGAGGAAGAATTAAGTGCTGTTTCACAAGAATCCTGTAAAATCCCGACAACAAAACCAACAGCAACGACCTGCATCGCAATTTCATTTGGAATTCCAAATAAACTAGATGCTAAAGGGATAAGAAGTAGCGATCCACCTGCTACCCCAGATGCGCCAGTAGCGGATACAGCTGATAGAACACAAAGGAGAAGGGCAGTTCCAAAATCAACTGGAATATCAAGTGTATTTACTGCTGCAAGAGTTAACACAGAAATGGTAACGGCTGCACCTGACATATTGATCGTAGCGCCTAATGGAATCGATACGGAATACGTATCTTTATCTAAATTTAACTTTTCGCATAAACGCATATTAACTGGAATGTTAGCAGCTGAGCTACGTGTAAAGAATGCTGTAATAGCACTTTCCCTTAAAGCTTTAAAGACGAGTGGATAAGGGTTCTTACGAATCGAAATAAATACAATAATCGGATTGATTACAAGGGCGATAAAGAGCATACAACCGAGTAAAACAGCTAGTAATTTTCCGTAACCCAGCAAGGCAGAAAGTCCATTTGACGCGATTGCATCAAACACAAGCCCCATAATTCCAATCGGTGCTAGATTAATCACCCATTTCACTATTTGAGAGATGGCGTTTGAAAAGCTAGCAAGCATATCTTTCGTACTGTCACTAGCATTTTTTAATGCGACACCAAGCAGTACTGCCCATGTAAGTATGCCGATATAGTTTGCATTTAATAAAGCGTCTACTGGATTATCCACGATATTTAACAGTAATGTTTGAATTACTTCAACAATTCCGCCGGGTGGTGTCAGGCCTTCCGCACTTGTACCAAGTGATAAATTTACGGGAAATAGAAAGGTAGCACCAACTGCGATAAAACCAGCTGAAAGTGTACTAATAGCATAAAGCCCAATAATCGACTTTATATTCGTTTGTTGACCGCTCTTATGCATGGAAATGGCTGACATCACTAACAATAAGACTAGTATTGGTGCAACTGCCTCTAATGCTCCTACAAATAACGAACCAAAAATTGTTATCCATTTTGCTTGATCAGGGATGGTAATAGCTAATAAGATACCGATAATAATGCCAATTAGGATTCGCTTTACTAGGCTAATTTGATTCCATCTACGTATTAAGTTTTTCATCATTTTCCCTCCGTTTTATGCTGACCCGTTACTAATAGAAATAGGAGTTTCTATTATAGGAAGACAGTTGTATTCTAGATATGTACATATGTCAGTTTAACACGAATATTGTAAATTATTAAATAACTAAATATTACCAATATTAGGAATATCCCCGGGCGGTATCGTGCGAGTAGGACTTACCGAATAGAATCAATCCGCTATTGGTTGTTCACCTTTCTCTTTTAGAAATGAGGGAAACTTCTTCCAGTAATGGATGATAACCTATCAGATAATGAATTATCTTGTCAATTATTTGAAAGGGGAACGGTGTGATCAAGTCTCCACACATGTTGAGTTACTATCGTTATATATTTTTTAGCTATTGTATCACATGAAGTTACACATTGTTACATTCTTGAAACAAATTACTTTTCATGTTTCTAGCCACTAGATATTATTCAGATATTTACTTATAAGGAAATGATCGTTATCATGTTCAATATTGACAATGTTATAAGTTTAGGATAGAACGAAATACTAGTAAAACAGATAAATGAATCGGAGGTTAATAAATGAAAACATATCAATTTCCTAAAGGATTTCTATGGGGAGGAGCAACTGCTGCCAATCAAATCGAAGGTGGATTTGGGGAAGGAAATAAAGGATTAAATATTGCTGACGTTCTACCAGGTGGAAAGGGAAGATTGGATATCCTACAATCTCCAGGCTTTGATTTCGAAGTGGACCGTGACAAGTATAATTATCCCAACCATGAAGCAATTGACTTCTATCACCGTTATAAAGAAGATATTGCGCTATTTGCTGAGATGGGTTTTAAAGTTTTCCGTATGTCGATTGCATGGACACGAATTTTTCCAACTGGTACTGAAATGGAACCAAATGAAGAAGGATTGAAATTCTACGATAATGTGTTTGATGAATTACATAAACATGGAATTGAGCCAGTTGTCACGATTTCTCACTATGAAATGCCTCTGCATCTTGTTAAAGAGTACGGTGGTTGGAGAAGTCGAGAAGTCATTACATTCTTTGAAAGATATGTAAATGCGCTATTTCATCGCTACAAAGATAAAGTGAAATATTGGATGACGTTTAATGAAATCAATAGTGGGTTTATCATGCCGATTCAAGGGCTAGGTTTTGCGATCCAAGAGGAAGAAGACAAATACCAACCAACATTCCAAGCTTTTCACCACCAATTTGTTGCGAGTGCGATTGCGGTTAAAGCTTGTCATGACATCATTCCAGAAGCTAAGATCGGTAACATGATTCTTTATGCACCAGTCTATTCCTATGATTCTAACCCAGAAAATGTGATGTATGCTCTACAAGAAGAGCGCATGTTTAACTATTTCTGTGCAGATGTGCAAGTGAGAGGGGAATACCCGGCATTTATTAAACGGTATTGGAAAGAACACGGTATTGAATTAGATATACAAGCTGGTGACCTAGAATTGATAAAGGAGGGGACTGTCGATTATGTTGGCTTTAGTTACTATATGTCCCGCACGGAGAAAGTAGATAAGACTACAGAGGAAGCGGCTGAAGGCAATTTAATTGGCGGTGTAAGGAATCCTTTCTTACAAGCGAGTGAATGGGGCTGGGAAATTGACCCAACCGGATTGCGTATTAGCTTAAACAATTTATATGATCGCTACCAGGTACCATTATTTGTTGTGGAAAATGGATTAGGTGCATATGACAAAGTGGAACAAGATGGTTCCATTAACGATGACTATCGGATTGATTTTCTTCGTGAACATATTAAAGCTATGGGCGAAGCGTTAGAAGATGGAGTGGAATTAATGGGCTATACAAGTTGGGGCTGTATTGATTTAGTTAGTGCTTCATCTGGCCAATATTCGAAACGTTATGGGTACATTTATGTCGATAAGCATGATGATGGTAGTGGAACATTAGAGCGTAAAAGGAAAAAGTCCTTCTACTGGTATAAAGACGTGATTGCATCCAATGGGGAACAGTTATAGTGTTGCTGTGAGGAGTAAGCAATTAGGACATTTAATCCGCTATTTTAGGTGAAAACCGCTGATTTAGTGGTGCTACGGACATATGATGCGTTATTTTTCAAAAAAGACTCAAAATGCTGTCATTTTCATTAAATAAGGAACTAAATGTCTGTCATTCCCTTAGAATGAATGGCAGCTTTTTGTGCGAATAAGGTATTAGATGTTCGTGAAAAATCAATACAGGGGATTCACAGCAGAAAGCACCAACGTCAAAAAGCTCAGAATTCAATCTGGGCTTTTTTATTGTCAGGAAATTATAAAAGTGTGCCGCTGTGGATACTAATTGCAGTGCAAGCCACGTCCGCGAAGCGCTAAAGCTGTAGCGCAACTTCCCTCACCTCTTGATTTTTGTAGTTTTCGAGAATCAGCCGAGAGAACTTATCGCGGTAGATTCAAGAGGATTATAATATATGGTTAATGGAATCTATATGGATAGTCCTAGATCGTGATCTAGGAGAGACAAGAGAAAAAGGGTTGCTTATATAAGCAAATTATTATATAGTAATAAGCAGATAAACATGGAGGTGCTCTGTATGGTGAAAACATCAATAGAAATGGATAAAGCGGCAATGGTATTAAAATTGTTGGGAGATAAAACTCGGCTAACAATGGTGAAGCTTTTGGAAAATAATGATTGTTGTGTTTGTGAATTTGTTGAAATATTCCAGGCAAGTCAACCATCTATCAGTCAGCACCTTCGAAAATTAAGAGATGTTGGCTTAGTGAAAGAGGAAAGAAGAGGACAGTGGATTTTTTATTCGATTAATCAAGATAATGCTTACTATCCGTTTGTCGAACACATTCTCAAGCAAGTCCCTAATCAAGATCATAAGTTAAAAGAATTGGAAGCAAACGGAACACGGATTACGTGTTGTTAATAGGAGGAGGATATTTTTGACATCATCAGTTATACTCGCATCGATTATTTTCTTGGCAACGCTAGTTCTCGTGATTTGGCAGCCAAAAGGCTTGTCGATTGGATGGTCTGCATGTGGTGGGGCGATTCTTGCATTACTAGTAGGTGTCGTAGGATTTAACGATGTCATCGAAGTAACAGGCATTGTATGGAATGCAACGCTTGCTTTTGTGGCTATTATTCTTATTTCATTAATTTTAGATGAGATTGGATTCTTTGAATGGGCTGCCCTACATATGGCCCGAGCAGCCAAAGGACATGGTATTAAGATGTTCGTTTATGTCAGTTTATTAGGTGCCGTTGTGGCCGCGTTTTTCGCAAATGACGGGGCGGCATTAATTTTGACACCGATCGTGCTGGCGATGGTGCGTAACTTGAACTTTCAAGAAAAAATGGTATTTCCGTTTATAATGGCGAGTGGTTTTATCGCTGATACAACTTCATTACCACTAGTGGTAAGTAACTTGGTAAACATTGTATCTGCGGATTTCTTTAACATCGGTTTTGTTGAGTATGCATCACGAATGATTATTCCAAACTTGTTCTCACTTGCGGCAACGATTTTGGTGTTATTAATTTATTTTAGAAAAAGTATTCCAAGAAACTATGATTTTACGCAATTAAAGGATCCTGCTGAAGCAATACGAGACACGAAAATGTTTCGGTTATCGTGGTATGTACTTGGCGTGTTGTTAATTGGTTATTTTATTAGTGAGTTCATCATGCTTCCTGTATCAATTGTTGCAGGTGTGATTGCAATATTCTTTTTAATCATGGCGCGAAACAGTAAGGCTGTTAATACAAAGGCGGTAGTAAAAGGTGCGCCGTGGGATATAGTCTTTTTCTCGATTGGGATGTATGTGGTTGTGTTTGGACTGCGAAATGCCGGACTAACAGATGTGTTGGCATCCGTCATCCAAGCTAGTGCAGAACAAGGTTTATTTGTCGCTACTGTTGCGATGGGATTCATTGCAGCAATTTTGTCTTCGATAATGAATAACATGCCAACTGTCATGATTGATGCGATTGCAATCGCTGAAACGGATACATCTGGTGTGATCAGAGAAGCACTGATTTATGCCAACGTAATTGGTTCTGACTTAGGACCGAAAATCACTCCAATTGGTTCCTTAGCTACTTTATTGTGGCTCCATGTCTTATCACAAAAGGGAGTTAAAATTTCTTGGGGAACGTATTTTAAGACAGGGATTATCTTAACGATTCCTATCCTATTTATTACATTGATAGGACTTTATCTAACACTACTAATACTTTAAAAAAAGGGGACAATCAGTTATGACTAAAAAAACAATTTATTTCTTATGTACCGGAAACTCTTGCAGAAGCCAAATGGCAGAAGGGTGGGGAAAACAACATCTAGGTGATGAATGGGAAGTGTATAGTGCTGGAATCGAGGCACATGGATTAAATCCAAATGCAGTCAAAGCAATGAATGAAGTAGATATTGATATATCGAATCAAAAATCTGAAATCATTGATCCGGATATTTTAAAAAATGCGACGTTAGCCGTAACGTTATGTGGAGATGCAAAAGATAAGTGTCCTGTCACACCACCAAACGTAAAACGGGAACATTGGGGATTTGACGACCCAGCTAAAGCGGAAGGAACAGACGAAGAGAAATGGGCTGTTTTTCAGCGTGTACGTGATGAGATTGGTGAGCGGATTAAACGATTTGCGGAAACGGGTGAGTAAGGCCGTGTCAGATCAGGAGTGAATTAATAGGACCCACCTAAAACACATAGTCAACAAAAAAAATACGGGCAGATACAACATTAGTATCTGTCCGTATTTTTTTGTGGATGACAAATTTTCGGAAAAGGAAATATTAAGCTAAAAGTTACCTGATCGCACAGCATGTATTTAGACGTAAAAAAGCTAACTCATATAACAGATATATTGTGTATAATGGTTATTGTGAAAAACAATAAATCTTTGATCATTAGAAGCACTTTAAATAAAAAAGTCACCCTAACACAGGAGGATTATATGGTTTATCTTTTAATCGGCTTAGCCGGTGCATTAGGCGCAATGCTACGGTACATGGTTGGAATCACTTTATGGACAGACAGTATCTTTCCATTTGCCACATTAACTGTTAATCTACTAGGAAGTTTTCTATTAGCTTGGCTAACAACTGCCTTATTCAAAAGGATTTCTATTTCGCCGATGCTAGCTAGTGCAATTGGCACAGGCTTTGTCGGTTCGTTTACAACGTTCTCAACTTTAAGTGTGGAGACGGTTGAGATGATGACAAATGGACATGCTATCCTGGCGATTTTATATGTTGCGATTAGTATTATAGGTGGAATGTTTATGAGTCGTATCGGTTTTAAAGTAAGTAGAGAGGGAGAAGGGATATGACACTATTCAATCTAGTTTTAGTCGGAATAGGTGGCTTTGCTGGAGCTATTGCCCGTTTTACAGTGAGCAAGTCTTTAAATAATTCTTCAACAACTATGCCAATTGGGACTCTTGCTGTAAATATATTAGGGTCTTTCTTGCTTGGGCTAATAACAGGTATGCAAGCAAATGAAGCAATTATTTTGTTAGTTGGGACTGGCTTTTTAGGAGCATTTACAACGTTCTCTACATTTAAGTTAGAAGTCATACAAATACATTTTAAACAATACAAAAAAGCATTGATTACATATATTTTACTCACTTATGGAGTGGGGATTGTTATGTCGTTTATTGGATATGTAGTGGGGAGGTTGTTTTAATCCCAGTGAAACCGTCCGTAACACTCCCACCTCAAACCTGAAATAAAACGTGGATGTTTATGTGGAAGTGAACGGTCGTTAAACCCCGATTGGTTCAACTAACATTCAGTGGGAAGAGCAAAAGCCCCCCACCGATTGAAGTTTCTCTTTATAAGAAGGCTGTTTTTTAAATATTGTTGTTTTGTCATAGAAAACATAAACTGCGAGGTAACTTTTACTGGATGTAACCTTCTGATCTGAATTGGATGTAATAATAGGTTCAATAGAATTGGGATTTCGAAATTCGTCGGAAAAGAACCTATCACGACAGTTCCATCGACAATAAGACCTCGGAAGTGTCGAGAGAGCGTGGTGTATTTCCGTAGTGCTAGATTACCACTCATTCCAACAATGCTATCACATGCTAAATTATGTAGATGATAGTACAATAGAATTAACTAGGAATTAGCAAAAAAAGAAGGGTGATCAGGTATGGAGGGGTTGTCATTACATTCTCTTTTAGATGTCATGGTCGAATTGTTTTCTGATGAGATATCGATTGCTGTTTCCAATACAACGGAATATGTTTATTATTGTCCTAGTAAACGTATAAACTTAAAAATCGAACCAGGAGATCCAGTAAAAGAAGGAACCATTGCGCATAAAGCCTTATCTTCTGGACAAAAGGTGTCAGAACTTATTGATCGTGATGTATTTGGGATTCCTTATCACGGGATGGCTGTTCCGTTTTATAACCATGAGAAATTGGAAGGGTGCGTGACGGCTATTTATCCAGCCTTAACGGATGGTGCGTCTGTTGTAACGATTAAAACTGAGGATGGATGGAAGCCAATACCATTTGTAGATGTTAGTTATATTGAAGTTCATAATCGTAAAACATATGTACACACGAATGAGTACGTAGGGAGTCACAAACATACATTACAAGAGTTTGAATATATCTTACCGCGACATTCATTTGTACGTTGCCATCGTTCGTTTATTGTAAATGTTCATGCTATTAAACATATTTATCCAGATACCCATTCAACATTTGTACTTGAAATGGAGAATGGTGTGCAAATCCCTGTTAGTCAATCTTATTCGAGTTATTTTAGAAAATTGTTGGGTTTTTAGGTGAAAAACGTTCCGTTCACATTTCAGACACATAAATCGCATTAATGGCTTGGAATTTCTGTTTTGTCAAAATATTCTCTCTTTTACACGAGATTATCTCTTGTGTTAATCCCTTTACGTTATAATGAGCACAAACAGACAAGGAAAGAGGGATACGTATGGGAAATCGTGAGCAGAGAATAAAGCATGCAGATTTACAAGATCGTGTAGTATCTCCAGGGGAAGCTGCGTCATGGATTGGGGATGGAATGACGCTAGGGTTAAGTGGTTTTACTCGAGCAGGGGATGTGAAGGCAGTGCCTTCAGCATTGGTCAAACGTGCAGAAACAGATAATTTTAAAGTTAATGTGTATACAGGGGCTTCTTTAGGTTCTGATATCGATCGCTTATTTGCTGAAGCGGGCATTATTCATAAACGTCTCCCTTTCCAAGCGGATGCGACAATGAGAAAGAAGATCAACGGAGGAGAACATTTATTTGTTGATCATCATTTATCACACACTGCAGAGTTGGTTCGAGCGAATGCTATAGAGTCCATTGATTACGCAATATTGGAAGCGGTTTCGATTACGGAAGACGGGTTGGTGATTCCAACAACATCTGTCGGAAATTCTTTAACATTTGCTACACATGCAGACAATATTATTATTGAAATCAATGAGTCGCAGTCTCCATTGTTAGAAGGGTTACATGACTTGTATGATCCAGGTAACCAAGGGGAAAGGGAACCAATCCCGTTAACAAAAGTCGATGATCGAATTGGAACGGTAGGTATTCCGGTTGATGTAGATAAAATAAAGGGAATTGTATTTACTAACCAACTAGATTCTCCATCAACTATTGTCGCTCCTGATGAAGAGACAAAGCAAATGGCAGATCATTTACTAACGTTTTTACGTTCAGAAATTAGTGCGGGGCGATTAACAGAGAAACTAGCGCCATTACAATCAGGAATAGGTTCTGTTGCTAATGCAGTCCTACATGGAATGATTGATTCAGAGTTTAAAGGGTTAGAAGTGTATTCTGAGGTACTACAGGATGCAGTTTTTGACCTAATTGATGCAGGGAAAGTGGATGTTGCTTCTTGTTGTTCCATCACATTGTCAGAAGCAAAAATGAAACAGGTTTTTAATAACTTTGAGAAGTATCGTGATAAATTGGTGATGCGGCCACAAGAGATTTCCAATCACCCTGAAATTATTCGTCGTCTCGGGTTAATTTCTATTAATACTGCACTAGAGTTTGATATCTATGGGAATGTTAATTCGACGCACGTAATGGGAACAAAGATGATGAATGGTATTGGTGGATCAGGGGATTTTGCAAGAAATGCCCGACTAGCCATTTTTGTAACAAAGTCAATAGCTAAGAATGGGGATATTTCAAGCGTGGTTCCATATGTCACCCATACAGATCATACCGAGCACGATGTGGATGTTGTAGTGACAGAACAAGGGTATGCAGATTTACGAGGATTGGCTCCAAGAGAACGGGTCGGTAAAATCATTGAACATTGTGCTCATCCTATGTATCGCAGCCAATTGTGGGACTATTACCATGAAGCATTAAATCGTGGGGGACAAACGCCACATGTATTAGAAAAGGCATTCTCATGGCATGCAAATTTTCAAAAGAATGGAACGATGTTAGAAAAAGTTCCAACAAGTGTTTAAAATGAAAAGAGTCTTTCGGTTGAAAGGCTCTTTTTTAAAAAAATAAAAAAGTTTGCAATAGTAGTTCGTGCTGCTGGATACGTGGAAGCCTTAATTGAAGTCGCAAAAAAATAGACGACCACGGTTACTAGATCCGTAGTCGTCTATTTTATTATTTTCTACCTTGATACGTTGTCCCTTTAGCTTCTTCTTCCGCCCATTGTTTTGATTCAACGCCTTCAACAGTACCGTGTAATAATGGATCATTGGTTTCTTTCATCCAGTTATTCACTTTCGTACGTAGTTCTTCAGCGATTTGTAAATATGCTGGGTCACTAATCCTATTCTTCTCTTCTAGAGGGTCCTTCGTTAAATCATATAATTCCTCTTCTTCATTAGGAACATAATATTGCTCCTGGACATCTTGTCCTGCAATACTCTTATGCGTATCGACGGGCATGTAGATCATTGGTCCATCTTCTAAGTTCAATACGTATTTATAATTTTCAGTACGAATTCCGCGCATTGGATGGTAGCGGTCGTGCCAGGTCATTTCACAGAAAAATTCTTCTCTTACTTTCTCCTCACTTCCAGTTAATAAGGAGGCAAAACTTTTTCCATCTAAGTCATCTGGAATTTGTGCACCTGCTAATTCTAGCAATGTAGGCATCAAATCAATATTACAAAGTAGTTGATCCATTTCTTTATTGCGCTCAATTAAATTAGGTGAATAGGCGATTAATAATGTTTCTAATCCTGCATCTTTCAATGACCCTTTCCCGCGTGGCACAGGAAGGCCGTGATCGGTTGTAAGGATAACAATCGTATCTTTATCTAGACCAGTTTCCTCTAATTTTCGAATAATACGTCCAACAGCTCGATCAAAGACTTTCACGGAACCATTTAATAATGCGAGATCTTTACGGATATTCTCGGTATCAGGCAGATAGGATAAAACTTCCACATCATTAATATCATCTGCCTCATCCTCGTAATGATCGAAAGGCCGGTGTGTTTCCTCAAAGCCAATATTAACAAAGAATGGTTTGTTATCTGTTGTTGTCGCTTTGTTGTCGAGAAAATCTTCGACGTGATCCGTGACTTGAGGAGCAAAGTTCCCTGGTACTTCTTGGTAATTATCATAGCCAAGCTTATAAGTGGAACTTACGACGCCTTCCGGTTCATCACCAATCGTTTCGTGGCTAAAGCCAATTAAATTGGTTTCATATCCAGCCTTCTTTAATTCTTTAGGAAGCGTTGTTTTGTCTCCATTAATGGAAAAGTTCTTATGGGCTAGGCCTAACATTCCATTATTGTGTGGATATAGACCAGTCATAATACTAGCTCTACTTGGGCTACATTGTGGTGCAGGGCAGTAGAATTGGTTAAATTTAATTCCTTTCTCAGCCAGTTCATCAATATTAGGACTTTCTACTTTATGACCATATGTACCTAAATATCTACCTGTATCATGAGAAATCATAAAAACAATATTTGGTTGATTCATATTTATTCAATCCTTTCAAACTTGATTATTGATAAAAGTATTCCCAAAACATATTCCCTTTACCATCAGTAGGTTTTAACTAACAATTATGTAAAGGAAAAGTTCTTTCAGGGGTATGTAAAAAACCAAGGCATTCGCTTTTTGGAGCGAATGCCATCTAATAAGGTTATGAATTCGTAATTATGCTGCTTGTTTTTTAGAATTTTTGTTTGAACTGCTTGTCTTGCTATTATTTTCTTTGTTCTCTTTATATTTGGCATAAACGATGGTCAATACAAATGGGACGATTAATGCAATCCCCATTGCTAAGAAATAGACACCCCAGAATTGAGTGAAGATGTTTAGGAATCCTGGTAGTCCTCCGATTCCAATTGTACCTTCAACTCCATTCATCGCAACAACCATACCAGCAATTGCTGCACCAATCATGGCGCTAATAAATGGAAATTTAAAGCGGATATTAACACCGAACATTGCTGGTTCCGTAACACCAAGAAAAGCAGAGATGGAAGATGTTAAAGCAGTACCTTTTAGTTTTTTGTTGTTTGTAACAAACATCATTGCAAGAGCTGATGACCCTTGTGCGATGTTTGACATTACTCGGACTGGCCATAGATATGTCATCCCAACTGCAGCAATTAATTGTAAGTCAAGTGCGATAAAGGTGTGGTGCATACCTGTAACAACAAGTAATGAGTTAATACCACCATAAATAAATCCTGCAAGACCTCCATAATTTCCGAATAAAGCCATCACAGCATCTGTGATCCCAGTTCCAATTGCTAAGGAAAGTGGTCCAATCACAATAAATGCAATGAAACCAGTTAGTAGTAATGTTACCGGCGCTACAACTAGTAACTGAATTGAATCGTGCACACGATTTTTAAGAAATCCTTCAATCTTAGCTAATACATAAGCTGCTAATAAAACAGGTAATACTTGTCCTTGGTAACCAATTTGGTTTACACCGAACCCGAATAAATCCCATTGAGGAATTACTTCTTGTTGAAGGGCTTCATTTGCACTCATCAATGATGGGTGAATCAACATTAACCCCATTACAATACCTAATAACGGACTTCCACCAAACCTAGTAACAGCTGACCAACCAACTAAACCAGGTAAAAAGGTGAAGGCGGTATTGGCAATTAAGTTAACGATTTCAGAAAAGCCTTGCCACTGCGGATAGACATCGATAATCGATTGATTGTCAAAGAAAATCCCTTCCCCGACTAGAATATTATTTAATCCTAGTAAAAGACCTGCAGTGATAATAGCTGGCAATATTGGAATAAAGATATCGCCTAATACTTTCACTAAACGTTGAAAGGGGTTTAGTTTTTTCGCAGACTCTTCTTTAACCTCCTTTTTAGATGAACCATCCATTCCAGTGACATCTAGGAGTACCTCATATGCTTTGTTAACTGTTCCTTGTCCAATTACTACTTGAAATTGGCCGTTAGACGAAAAGGATCCCTTTACAAGATCGATGTTTTCGAGTTCATCAACATTTACCTTGTCTTCATCCTGTAATGAAAAACGTAACCGTGTCACACAATGAGCAACTCGGTTAATATTATCTTTTCCGCCGATGGCTTCAACAATTTGTTGTACAGATTGCTTTGATACACTCATGTTTTCTCCCCCTATGTCGCTTTATGATCTAAAGATGCGCTGTAAGTCTTATGGAATCGATTTCTTTTTTAAGGTGAATAAGAATGTTATTCATAACCTAAATAAAGAAATCTAATAATAGCGGTTACAATATAGTTAGAAAAAATTAGTTCAGCTAGCAAAAAAATTATTGTAACGGCTTTCTTTTTTTGACTTGTATATACACCTCGTTGATGTATTGTTAGTATAACTTGTATATACATGAAAAGCAATGGCAAATTCATCCATAATTGTTATAGGTTATAACCAAAAGATATAGGGGTAGTGCTGATAAGGCGATCAGCAAAACTAGCTATAGTATAAAAATCAACTTGGAGACAAGGGAAGGGCTGTGACAATCGTGAACATGGAAAGTTTGAGAATGTTCTGTGATGTAGTGGAACAAGGGAGTATTAGTAAGGCGGCAAGAAAAGGATTTGTATCACAACCGGCTGTAACGAAACAAATACGTCAATTAGAAGATCGTTATGGTGCAAAATTATTTGATCGTTCGGAACAGAAACTTGAACTAACGGAAGCTGGTTCAACGCTGTATCCATACGCAAAAGAAATAATTGTTTACTATCAACGCTCACAGGAAGCGATTAGACAGGTGATCGGGGGTGTGATTCCGACACTGAATATCGGAGCAACTTTGACGATTGGAGAATATATCTTACCAGAAATACTTGAGAAATATTCGAGAAATAATCAAGATACAAAGTTTAACCTACGATTAGGCAATACACCAGATATATTATCTAAATTAAAAGATACCACGATTGATATCGCATTGGTGGAAGGTATGGTAGATAACGACAAGCTTGATGATGGATTAGTGGCTGAAAAATTCTCGACTGATGATTTAGTTTTGATCACCCCACCTCAACATGCGTGGAGTGATTGTGATGAAATAAACCTTGATGAAATAGCTGATGAAAAAATGATTTGGCGAGAATCTTCATCGGGGACTAGAATACAAGTTGAAACCGAGTTAAAAAAGTATGGCGTAGATCAAAAAATACAAGCATCAATGGAAATGGAGAGTATACAAGCAATAAAAAATGCAGTAGAGGCAGGGCTAGGGGTGAGTATTGTTCCGAAAATAACGGTTCGAAAAGAGTTACAATACGGTATGTTAGCTGAGGTAAATATAAAGGATTTTCATCTTACTAGAGATCTATATATGGTGCAAAGAAAGACCCGGTTCAAGAAAGTGGGTTTACAAAACTTCGTGAGTGTTTTACAAACTTACTTAAAAGAACTCACCTAATAAAATGAAACTTCACACAGTATGAGTGTTACTACCACAATGGTGGGATCCGTGGGCCTTTGAACCATCCGGGTGAAAGCGAAAGTTCACTCCCGCTTAAACATCTGTGTTTCCTATCATGTTTGGAAGTAGGAGTCTTACGGACAGTTGTACTAGAAAATGTGAATAATAAAAGCGATTTTTGGTTAAATAGTTCGTTAATTAGTCAAAAAAATTAATTTTTTCTTATTTAATGTTTGCATTTTGTTTAAAATCCGTTACAATGCAATATATAACAAAATATTTTCACTCGTATAATAGCAGGGATATGGCCTGCGAGTTTCTACCAGATAACCGTAAATTATCTGACTACGAGTAAGCTTAATTTGATGGAAATGTTTCTTCTACATGTTTACGTGTGGATTATTTCTGTTACCCAAAACAGCAGCTTACTCTAGTAGGCTGCTGTTTTTTTGTACTTGGATGGTCGTGTAAGGAAAACTTGGCTATCTATAACGTTTTCTACTATTAACAAGCTTAAAAAGGAGCGGGTGGCATCGCATGGAACTGTTAAAAAAGAAAATTAGGGATGAAGGTATGGTTTTAAATGAACACGTTCTAAAGGTGGATTCATTTATTAACCATCAAATGGATCCAGTACTGATGAAGGAGATGGGGAAAGAGTTTGCTAAGCGGTTTAAAGACAATGGGGTTACGAAAATACTTACGATTGAATCATCAGGGATTGCACCAGCAATTATGGCAGGACTTGAGTTAGATATACCGGTTATTTTTGCACGTAAGAAAAAGTCGTTAACATTAACAGATGATTTGTATACTTCAAAAGTTTATTCGTTTACGAAAAAAGAGACAAACACGATTACAGTGTCTCGTAAGTTTTTTTCTGAGGATGACACGATTCTTATTATAGATGATTTTCTAGCAAATGGTCATGCTGCATTCGGTTTAGCTGATCTTGCCAATCAAGCAAGCGCAACAGTAGCGGGAATTGGAATTGTGATTGAAAAGGCCTTTCAACCTGGAGGTGATGAACTTCGGGCAAGGGGATATAGAGTGGAATCATTGGCAAGAATAAGCTCACTTAAACATAAAACGGTTAAATTTGTAGAAGAACAGAAGGAATTAGAAATTTACTAAAAAAGGGGACTGTTTAGGATGCAGGGGAATTCTTTTAAGACATTATCAATCGGTTTTCAACATGTGTTAGCAATGTACGCTGGTGCAGTCATTGTTCCGCTCATTGTAGGTGGGGCGCTTAATCTATCATTTGAACAACTAACTTATCTTGTGTCGATCGATTTGTTAGCGTGTGGGGTTGCAACGTTATTACAAGTTTGGAAGAATAAATTTTTCGGTATTGGTTTACCTGTCATGTTAGGGTGTACTTTCACAGCGGTTGGGCCAATGATTGCCATTGGTAGCCAACATGGTATTTCTTCGATTTATGGTGCGATTTTAGTATCTGGTCTTTTTGTTGTTCTTATCTCTAAATACGTTAGTAAATTAGTTCGTTTCTTTCCGCCAGTTGTCACAGGTTCTGTCGTAACGATTATTGGGCTTACGTTGATCCCGGTGGCGATTACTGATATGGCTGGTGGAGATGGTAGTGCAGATTTTGGGAGTGCGACGAATTTACTGTTATCTTTTGGTGTTTTAGCTATTATTATTCTCATTAATCGATTTGCAACTGGTTTTATGCGTGCGGTCTCTATTTTACTTGGAATTATTGTAGGGACAATTGCTGCAGCTTTTATGGGGATGGTTGACTTTTCGGAAGTTGCAGAATCATCTTGGTTCCATACGATCCAACCATTTTATTTTGGGATGCCCACGTTTGAACTATCATCGATTATCACCATGGTGTTAGTTGCGATTGTTAGTTTAATTGAGTCAACTGGGGTTTATCTTGCTCTTGGGGATATTACAGATCGAGATATTGAAGAAAAAGATTTAGAAAAAGGATATCGAGCAGAGGGATTAGCTATATTTCTGGGAGGGATTTTCAATGCGTTCCCATATACGGCCTATTCACAAAATGTTGGTTTAGTTCAACTAACAGGAGTGAAAACAAACAAAGTAATTGTAGCTGCTGGTGGGATATTAGTTGTTTTAGGGTTTTTACCAAAAATTGCTGCCATTACAACACTGATTCCAACTGCTGTATTAGGTGGTGCGTCTGTTGCTATGTTTGGTATGGTGGTTGCCTCCGGTATTAAAATGTTAGGTAAAGTAGACTTTGATCGTCAAGAAAATTTACTAATTGTTGCATGTTCCGTTGGGATGGGACTTGGGGTTACGGTTGTTCCGGAAATTTTCGCACAATTGCCTCAGGCCATCCGCATTTTAACAGAAAGTGGTATTGTTGCCGGCAGTTTAACGGCGATTGTATTAAACCTTATCTTTAATGTGCTTACAAGTGAGAAGCCAGGTAATGTTCGAGATGTAAAGGCTCGGGAACAACAAGCGTCCTAACGATTTATCCGGATTGGTTGAGGCTAATACTCGATTAAGTGATAGGGTCCTTTAGCGATTACAAGAGAAAGTAGATGGTAAAGAAAGAGGAACTGCTGACGTAGTGCACGCGTTGGAGGTTCCTCTTTCTGCATGGTCGCTCGTTATTATCTGTATGGCAGCACTTCTGTTTGCAGTTTCTCAAGTAGTTGAATGATTTCGTTCGTTTTCGTGTTTAATTGGCCAAACAGTTGTTCAGATTGCTGAGAGTTTGATGATTGGGCCGTTTGTTTAACGTGCTCAACTAGTTGGTGAAACGCTTGGTGCGGCTGTTCAAGCGCTTGGAAAGTTGGTAAGGAAGCAAGGGAACTGCCCTTCATTTCTTCATACCATGTACCGAAGCGACAAGTCTCATGATCGGCATGCAAATCATCGATAGAATGATAGCCTAGTAGTGCGTTATAGGCCCACCATTGATAGAGCGCATGTTCGGTTTGAACAACACGTATTAATTGTTCTGGTGTTAATTCTGGTATCGTTTGGATCGTGTTTTGACGCAAATCATCAACTTCCGAACTCACTTCATAAATGGACTGCCCTGTTTCTTTTGCATGAAGTTTTATATCCTCTGTATGTTGATGGACATTTCCCATACGAGTGGTAATGTCTTGGGTTGCAGCTGCTTCTTCTTGAGAAATCGTTGCGATCGTATGGATTGATTCCCCAACCTCATTAATATGGCGTGTAATAGTATTCATTGTTTCAATCGATTGTTTTGCATATCCAACCCGTTGGTGGATCGTGTTAGCCATGTAGTTTGCATTGTCTGCCACCTCATTTGAATTTGTTTGAATTTGTTCAATTGTTGATGTTGCTTGATCGACATAGGTTTTGGTTTGTTCTGCTAGCTTGCGAACCTCTTCGGCCACAACTGCAAACCCTTTGCCATCTTCACCAGCACGGGCAGCTTCAATACTTGCGTTCAATGCTAATAGATTTGTTTCTTCCGCAATATTTTTGATAAACGTAATGACTTGATTAGTACTGGAAATCTGCTCCATTAAATGATCAATTTTATCTTTTGTATCGGTGAATTCTTCCGCAATTTTGATAAAATCATTTAATGTTCCCTCAATTACTTTTTGGCCATCTTTTGCTTCGTCCATCATTTTTTCTGCATTTTTAGCAGCCTTAATCGCATGTTCAGAAACTTGTTCAATCGCGGCACTTAACTGTTGTGAAGCTGCACTGACACTTGATGTTTCTTCAATGGTTGAGTCAACACTGTCTAACAGTAACTTCATTTTATCGGCTCCAGTGATATATTCCATCACTTTACTAATATTATGGACGAGTTGGTAATCATTTGCTTCTTGCGTCGATCCAATCACAACTAAGGTATCAAAGCTAATGATTCGTATGAGTGACAGAATGATGTTAGTAAGGTCCCTAGGTGAGTTCCGATATTGCTTGATAATATGTGGAAGTAAGTATTCGTAAACCCTTATGTATGAACCGATAAACCACTCATCTGTTAACCCAATTTTACTATGGATTCTGCCAATCTTTTTTCGGTACATGACATATTCCTTTGAGAGGGTAGGTTTAGTAAGTTGTTTGAAATAGGTGGTAATCGCCTCGACGTATCGTTGGTAATTTGAATTTTGTTCCATTATTTGTCGAATTTCTGGAATTTTCATGATCATTTGGAAATGTCGATCAGCGATTTCAGGTGCACATTGTTCCATGAGTGGATCGATTTTATGAAGATGTTCGATATCTTTTTCCGTTATTTGCAATAATTTTAACATTTGATTGATTCTGTCACTCACACCATCAATGGTTTCGGAATCGTTACTTAATGGTTGAATTTTGTTTTGTTTATTTCTAAAAGATAGCAAGAGAACACACCTCATTCTTCTTCGTAAAGTTTTAGAGACTATTTCCGTTTAGTATAATATACTTTTGATTTTAAAAAGTTGATATAAATCAATGATTTAAAAAAGTTTTGTTATTAAGTGATCAGAATGGAGCGTTCGTTAGTGAGAAAATGTGTTATCACGGTAGAATCGGTGGAAATTATGAAGTGAATCACCCGATAGAGAGGTTATCACGTTAGATTCAGCAGAACTTTGAAACTGATCAACCGAGAGTCTTTAGAATTGGCAATAAAAAAAGACACATTTTTCTAAAATGTGTCTTAGGACATTATTGATGATACTTGCATCATTGACAAAAAAGGAAGACTATTTTTTGCTATGTTTGAGGGGGTTATGTGAGACTTTTATTTGAAGTGCGCTTTTTCCATTCTATTAAGACATCAATGATTTTTAAGATGGTTGCACGGTCTTCGGCATCTACCATTTCTAACTGTTGAAGGATTTCTAATTCGTGTTGAGAATTGTTAGGATCTTGAAACTGAAATAATTCTTCAATAGAAATTTCCAAAGCGGAGGTCACTTTTTCGATTGTATTTAACGTAGCGTTTTTTTCGCCTCTCTCCAGTTGACCAATATAGGTAGGATGTAAACACGACAAATGAGCCAATTCTTCTTGGCTAAGTCCTCTTTTTTTTCTAAGTAAACGTAAGCGTTCACCAATAATGCTGGCTAACTCTTTTTGGGCCATCCTGTTTCACCTCTAATAAACTATACTCTCATTTCGATCAAATGCGAAGATACTTAAAATATTTTTTTGAATTTTTTGGAATACTATAAATAGTCACACAAGATAATCTTTGATAAAATATAATTTTGATATCTTTAATTACGTGTCCCTTCTAAAAAAGAAGGGGATTCTTTCTTAAAAGGGTGAGTGTCATGTATGAATGTTTATCTGATCACAAATTGGTAGATGCTTTTAAAAAGGCCAAGGAATTAAATCTAGAACAGGATTTTATCCATCTATTGAAAAAAGAGTTAATAAATCGAGGTATCACGATTCCGAAATAGTTAAAATATAAGAAAGGATGAAGGGACAGTTCCATCCTTTACTAGTTTGTATCTATTCATTTATTACCCATATTAACTTCGATTTAAAACCTCAATTATGCTTATATCTCTAGACTTTATTTCTGCTTCTAATAAGTGGATAAAATCTTCGTTGTATCCTAGAGTTATAGCCTTTATAAATGCTTCTACTAATAACTCATCACTTAAAAAATACAAGGTCTAACGATCTCCTTTTTAGTGAATGGCGTTCTATCCCTTCACCAACTTTAAGTATAAGTGTTACTAAAATTTATTCATAGTGGGAAATACTACCATTTTTGAAAAAACTTGTACATACACTAAGAATAGGTTGAGGCGCCCAGTTAGTTTCGTTACGAAATATAGGTGGTTCGATGTTGGGAATAGGAAATACTACCTATAAATTCGAATTTCATTTAAATTGGCATTCATCTATATTTGAATCCATATTGATCTATACTAAGGATGAGCGTCTGATGTTGAATTATCCTTATCTTAGCGCTGGTTGTTCATGCTTATAACGGAAGATGGGCTTCTATGGTGCTAATTGCGGAAGGAGTGTGTATTAAGATATGGAAAAAGTAACAGCGGAATTAAGCACGTACATTAGTAAATTTCTACGTGATAATTTTGGCAAGGGACCAGAGTTTGTTCATTGTTCGATTTATTCGACATTTATCACGATATATATAAGAAATTTTATCACCCCACCTGAGAGCATATTAGTTAGCCAAAATAAAACGGAACGGATGATCGAAACGAGAGATTTGGTGATCAATTCACTTGCGCCAGAAATAAAGGCAAATATCTATCATATAACAGGAATGAAAGTGAATGAATTTTATTATGATTGGGGTGTTCATAATAAATCAGCTATGTTTACGTGTGTCTGTACAGATGAAAACGATCACGATAAGAAAATTAACGGCAGCTATCCTCATCAAGTAGAGATGGAGAAAGAAATTGCCCGTCTTAGCACTGTCGCACAAAAGGAACCTGAAGAATTGATCTCTTATCAACTAAATAACAGAACGTTGTTATTTATTCGAAATGGAATTCTTGTCAGGATCGAGAAAGAATTAATCCGGGATGGTCTTGAGGAACAGTTGAAACTGGCAAAACGTAGATTAGAAAAAGGGTTATTACATAATAACACCCACTTTGAAGAAATTTTAGGAACAAAAGTCATTGATATTTTTGTTGATTGGGATTTTGCGCTTGATAAGAGTGTGATGTTGTTTATCATCAATCCAACCAAATAGAAAAAAGGGCTACCGCTAATCGGTGCCCTTTAAAGTGTAACTTGTTATATTCTTATTTCATTACTAGTATGCCGCGGTAAAAATTCTACCTTATTATTTGTTAACCTAAACGACGTAAGCCCTGCCTCTCTTACATCCTTACGACTCCGAAGTCGATCCAGTGTGAATAAGTCTTGCTACAAATCAAAAGTTTTATCCCGGTGCAACCGTCCGGTAAGACTCCCACTTCGAAACATGAAGGTGTTTAAGTGGGAGTAAACGGACGCTAACACCCCCGATTCGTTCAACTAACAATCAGTGGGGAGGACAAAAACCCCCACTGATTGAAGTTTCACTTTATTTTAAAATAGCAGAACGCCAGTCTATTATTTATCTATTTAGTAATTTAAGAAGCAATGGTATTCAAATTCGGACATTGCTTTATTTCAAGTTACTTCTATGGCGAAGTAGAATAGTAATTATCTCACCAATTTGTTGGTCTGTCAATGTTTGTGGCTATCCAAGTTTAACCAGCAAATAATAATTGGTTTATTCTGACATTTTTTGGTATAGTTTACAACAAGTGAGTAACAAGGAAGATTAAAATTAGAGGCTGTCATGAAAGGAGTATATAGTTGAAGAGTACATCAACGTATCGGTTAATTGCATTAGATATGGATGGCACTTTATTGGATCATAAGCAAGAGATACCAAGGGAGAATCGAAGGGCGATAGAACAAGCGCGGAAAAATGGGGTAGAAGTTATCTTATCCACTGGTAGACATTATATGACAACTCATCCGTTCGCTGAGTCTCTTGGCCTTTCATCCTATTTAATAACAGTGAACGGAAGTGAAATTTGGACAACCTCTGGTGAATTGGTTGATCGACAACTGATCGATCTTGAGGTCATGAAGATTCTTGTTGATTTGCAAAAGAAACATAAGGCATGGTCATGGATGTCCTCGACTAAACAAGTGTGGCGCGGAGAAATACCTGATGATTTGGGTGCGCATGATTGGCTCAAATTTGGGTTTAATATTGAAGACCCTGATTTACGGTCAACTGTAATGGAGGAACTTTCCAAAAACGACAAAATTGAGTTAAGTAATTCGAGCCCTACGAATATTGAAGTGAATGCGGTTGGTATTAATAAAGCGAGGGCGATTGAGAAAGTGTGTGGGGAGTTAGGGATCTCGATGGATCAAGTTATCACCATGGGCGATAGTCTTAATGATATTAAAATGATTGAAGAAGCAGGGTTAGGGATCGCCATGGGCAATGCACAGGAACAGGTGAAACAGGCAGCTGACTGGATAACCACAACAAATGATCAAGCAGGTGTAGCTCGAGCAATTGAACATTGGATCTTGTAGTTTTACTTGAATGATAGGCTAGATTGTATTAACGTATTAAAAAAGGTTTTTCGTATGTCTATCATAATGCCAACATGTTTCAGCGAGAATATACATAAGTTGCTATAAAGCGACAATTAAGGGTATGATAGGGGTATGTGTAAAAAAAAGTAGTTGATAAGGAGCGATGTACATGGCACAGCAACAAATTGGTGTAATAGGGTTAGCAGTAATGGGGAAAAACCTAGCTCTAAATATTGAAAGCAGAGGAAATTCAGTTTCAGTTTTTAATCGTTCTTACGAGAAAACAGAAGCATTCCTGAAAAATGAAGCAGAAGGTAAGAATTTCTACGGGGCAGAAACAATTGAGGATTTTGTTAACTCATTAGAGAAGCCTAGAAAAATTATGCTAATGGTAAAAGCAGGTGCACCAACAGATGCAACGATTGAACAATTAAAACCTTTATTAGATGAAGGCGATGTTTTAATCGATGGCGGTAATACGTTCTATGAAGATACGATTCGCCGGAATAAAGAGTTAGAAAAGTCTGGCATCCACTTTATCGGTACTGGTGTATCTGGTGGGGAAGAAGGCGCGTTAAAAGGTCCTTCAATCATGCCTGGTGGCCAAAAAGAAGCGTACGATTTAGTAGCACCTATCTTTAAGTCAATTGCAGCTCAAGTAGATGACGAAGCATGTACGACATATATTGGTCCAGATGGTGCTGGGCATTATGTGAAAATGGTACATAACGGAATCGAATATGGAGATATGCAGCTAATTTGTGAAGCATATTTCATTATGAAACATGTGCTCGGTTTAAGTACAGAGGAACTTCATGAAGTGTTTGCTGAGTGGAATCAAGGGGAACTTGATAGTTACTTAATTGAGATTACGGCAGATATTTTCACTAAGAAGGATGATGAGACTGGTAAACCAATGATTGATGTCATCTTGGATACAGCTGGTCAAAAAGGTACTGGGAAATGGACAAGTCAAAGTGCGCTTGATTTAGGTGTGCCACTACCAGTTATCACGGAATCTGTTTTTGCACGCTTCATATCCGCGATGAAAGAAGAACGAGTGAAAGCAAGCAAGATTCTTCGCGGACCATCTGCGGAATCAACATCTTTTGATGGAGATAAAGCAGAATTAATTGAAGCGATTCGCCAAGCGTTGTACATGAGTAAGATCGTTTCTTATGCACAAGGTTTTGCGCAAATGCGTCAAGCATCTGAAGAATATGATTGGAACTTACGCTATGGGGATATAGCGATGATCTTCCGTGGTGGTTGTATCATCCGTGCGCAGTTCTTACAAAAAATTAAAGAGGCGTATGACCGTGAGCCAGGTTTAACGAACTTGCTACTTGACCCATATTTCCAAGAGATTGTGGAAAGCTATCAGGCTTCCCTACGTAAAGTATTGTCACTAGCAATTGAAAAAGGTATTCCAGTACCAGCGTTTTCAAGTGCGTTAGCTTACTTTGATAGCTACAGAACAGAAACGTTGCCTGCAAACCTTTTACAAGCACAACGTGACTACTTCGGTGCTCACACGTATCAACGTGTTGATAAAGAAGGTACTTTCCATACTGAATGGTTAAAATAAAACTGTATGAGTATTTGAACGAAAAGCCAATTCGCTGATAGCGGATTGGCTTTTCTAATTCGTACGAAACGAAGTGGATATTTAACAAGAAATCACTTTAAATATGGGGGAAACGTGCATATTAGAAGTGAAAAACGTGTCAGATGTTGATGAAAACGCAAAGATTGTGCATATTAGGAGCTGAAATGGCCTCAGATGTACACGAAAAAGAGAGAAACGTGCACATTAGGAGCTAAAAGAGCCTCAGCTGTGCACGAAAAAGGTAGAAACGTGCACATTAGGAGCTAAAAGAGCCTCAGCTGTGCACGAAAAAGGTAGAAACGTGTACATTAGGAGCTAAAAGAGCCTTAGATGTGCACGAAAAAGGTAGAAACGTGTACATTAGGAGCTAAAAGAGCCTTAGATGTGCACGAAAAAGGTAGAAACGTGCACATTAGGAGTCAAAAGAGTCTCAGATGTGCACGAAAAAAGGAAGAAACGTGCACATTAGGAGTCAAAAGAGTCTCAGATGTGCACGAAAAAAGGAGAAACGTGCACATTAAGAGCCGAAAGAGCCTTAGATGTACATGAAAAAGAGAGAAACGTGTACATTAGGAGCCAAAAGAGCCTTAGATGTGCACGAAAAAGGAAGAAACGTGCACATTAGGATCCAAAAGAGCCTCAGATGTGCACGAAAAAAGGAGAAACATGCACATTAAGAGCTGAAAGAGTCTTAGATGTACATGAAAAAGAGAGAAACGTGTACATTAGGATCCAAAAGAGCCTTAGATGTGCACGAAAAAGGAAGAAACGTGCACATTAAGAGCCGAAAGAGTCTCAGATGTGCACGAAAAAGAGAGAAACGTGTACATTAGGAGCAAAATGCACAAATACCTCAATTAAAGGAAACGCCTCTCTGATAGTTTTTAATAAATAAATAAAGCTATAGAAAAGAACGTAAATGCTCTTCTCTATAGCTTATTCATCTTAATTATTATTTAGAAACGTCCCACCAGTGGAAGCCATCTTTTGCTAGCAAGCCATCTGAGTGTTTGGGGCCGTTTGATCCGGATTCATAGTTTGGAAAGTCCTCAGCCTTATTGTTTTCCCATGCACGGGAAATAACATCGACAAATTTCCAAGATAGTGCCACTTCATTCCAATGCGTAAAGTTGGTTGAATCACCGCGCATGCAGTCATAAAGAAGTACCTCATAAGCTTCGGGTGTATTCATTTTATCCTGACCATTGTTGTTATAGTTCAACATGATTGGTGTTGAAGTGGTGCCGTAATCACCTTTTTTAGCATTTAAGTGTAATTCAATTCCTTCATTAGGTTGAATGTGAATCACTAACAAGTTCGGGTGAATCTGTTCCCCGTTTTCATAATATAAGTTCATTGGTAGGTCTTTAAATTGAACGACAATTTCTGTTGATTTCTGTTTCATACGTTTACCAGTTCGAATGTAGAACGGAACACCAGCCCAGCGGAAATTATCAATCATTAACTTACCAGAAACAAAGGTTTCCGTGTTGGATTCGGGATCAACACCCTTTGCTTCACGGTAGGAAATTTGCTCTTCCCCTTTTACAATTCCTCGATCGTATTGTCCGCGAACAAAGTATTCTCCGACATCTTCTTCATTGATTGGCTTTAATGCACGAAGTACTTTAACCTTCTCGCTTCGGATTTCATCAGGTGTCAGTTTAATTGGCGGTTCCATTGCGAGTAATGCGAGCATTTGTAACATATGGTTTTGGAACATGTCACGCAGTGCACCAGAAGATTCATAATAGCCCCCGCGATCCTCTACACCAAGTTCCTCACTAGAAGTGATTTGAATATTAGAGATATGTTGATTGTTCCATAGTGGCTCAAATAATGCGTTAGCAAAGCGTATCACTTCAATATTTTGAACCATTTCTTTACCAAGATAATGGTCAATTCGATAAATTTGATCTTCTGTAAATGCATGGCGAATTTGATTGTTTAATTCCTGTGCAGATTCAAAATCATGTCCGAATGGTTTTTCAATAACTAATCTTGACCAACCATCTGTCGTCGTTAAACCTTGTTCTTTTAGGTTTGTCGCAATTGTTCCAAAGAAATTAGGCGCCATTGCTAAATAGAAAATTCTATTTCCCTCGGTATGATGTTTTTCATCGAGATGGTTTAATAAATTATTTAATGATTGGTAATGGCTTATATCTTGAACATCAAATGGGTGATAATGAAAGTGATCAGCAAATGTGTCATGGTCCAGATCATCTTCTTCAAAATGGCTGATGGAAGTCTTGACGTTTTCTCTGAACTGATCATTTGTAAGAGGTCTTCTCGCAACACCGACTACTGCAAAGTCTTCTGTTATCTTTCCATTGCGGTAGAGTCGATAAATAGAGGGATACAACTTTCGGTTTGCTAAATCACCAGTTGCACCGAATATTACAATGATCGATTTTGGGGTATTTGTTGTCATGAACTTAACTACCTTTCTGTCTGTTTTATAATTTTGTATAATTAACTTAACAAATCTTTGGAAATAGTTACATCATCTCTTATTAGAATACCACTATAAGTAGTATTAATAAAATTATAAAAATGATTTACTATTTCTACAAGTAAAATTGTTAAGTAGTTTGTGTATTTTCATTTTTCTTAAAATTTGTTTATTATGTAATATATTAACATTTGTACAATTATTAACAAGTGAAAAGTACGGACAAAAAATTGATTATAGGCATTTATAGACAAGCTAGGAGGAAAAAAGTGCATAATTATCGTGGATTTTTAATTGATTTGGACGGAACTGTGTATCGTGGGACAGAAAAAATTGATGAGGCCGTTGCGTTCGTCAAAGAATTGCAACGTAGACAGCTACCGTATTTGTTTGTAACAAATAATTCAACCAAACGCCCTAGTCAAGTGGCAGAAACCCTAACAAGTATGGATGTTCCAGCAACAACAGAGCACGTGTTTACAACTAGTATGGCAACAGCAAACTATATCGCAAACCAAAAACCAGGTGCGCGAATATTTCCAATTGGTGAAGAAGGATTAATCACAGCTATTGAAGAAGCAGGGTTAGAAATTGTCGAAGATGACGCTGATTTTGTCGTGATGGGGCTAGATCGAGCGATTACTTATGAAAAATTGACTGTAGGCGCGTTGAATATTCGTAAAGGTGCCTCCTTTGTAGCAACAAACAGTGATGTAGCATTACCAACAGAAAGAGGATTTCTTCCAGGAGCAGGCTCCCTTATTTCGGTGTTATCCGTAACTACAGGCGTACAACCTATATTTATCGGAAAACCGGAATCTATTATTGTTGAACAAGCACTTGAGGTGTTGGGTACCAAAAAACAAGAGACATTGATGATTGGTGACAATTATGATACCGATATTTTAGCTGGTATCCAGGCAGGAATTGATTCATTGCTTGTCCATACAGGGGTAACCACTCCAAAACAATTACAAGCAGTTGAAAAACAACCGACCTATACGGCTGCCAACCTTAGTGAATGGACATTTGAGTGAAAACTGTTGTTTTTTTAATGCACATAAGCTGTATTATGTGCATTAGTTTTATGGTAACTTTTTCATTTTTAATTATGATGTCTGCTGAACAGCGCTACGGAAATACACCTACGCTTTCCGTGGGTGGCTGATGAGCCTCCTCGTTCGTCCCTCACTGCGGGGTCTCATCGAGGCCATTAGTCCCACAGGAGTCTCCGGTGTATTTCCTACGCTTTTTCCAGCACTTTGAAGTTTTATAGAGCATTATTTAATAAAAATCAAATAATATACCTTTTTATTGTTAATTGACATGTTGTAACACAATACTGCAATAAATAAATTTACTAATTTCTAATTTATTGCGTATAACACCTACCAATAATCCAGAAAACCTAATCTAGTGGAGGCAGAATACGGAGACTCCTATGGGAACAGCACGAGCCGAAGATCCACTTGGTAAAGTGGTTTTCTTTACCAAGTTAGCTGAGACCGCGCCCATGGAAAGCGGAGTATTCTGCTGGAACGATTGTATAATACATATTAAAATCAGACAGAAAGGAACACAAACTAATTAATTTTATGTCGTATAATACAGCTTATGTGCAGCAATCTTTTAGATAATGGTAAGACAACAAAAAGTTTCTTATGCTATGCGTATTCTAATAGAAATGGAAAAAGAATCATAAATAACGGGAGCGAACTTATGTCAAAAACAGTACTGGAGACGGAAAGGTTACGCCTGCGAGAGATGGATATGCATGATCAAAACGATTTGTTGCAACTTTTTCAAGATCCGATGGTGATGAAGTATTATCCACAGCAGAAGAATTTTGAAGAAACAATACGATGGATTACGTGGAATAAAAATAATTATCGTAAGTTCCATGTTGGGTTATGGATTGTAGAGGATAAAGCTACTGATCAGTTTTTGGGCCAATGTGGATTGGTTCCGAAAAAAGTCGAAGGTGTGGTACAAATGGAAATAGGTTATCTATTTGTCCGAAAACAATGGGGAAATGGGTATGCGACAGAAGCGGCACAAGCCTGCGTTGATTATAGTTTTCGAACTTTGCAAGTGCCTACACTTATCGTTTTAATTGATCCATTGAATCAACGATCGATTCAAGTTGCTAAGAAAATTGGAATGCATTATGAGAAAACGGTGAAAAAATGGGGTGGAGACCAATATATATATTCAATGGTAAATCCCAATGGATGAGTTTATCTCGATGCAACTGGCCATAAGACGCCCACTCAAAACATGAAGTGAAATGGAGATGTTTAAGTAAGAGTAAAACTTTCGCTTTCACCCCGAATGGTTCAAGGGTCTGCGGGTCTCCCTTGTGGTACTACCACTCAGTGAAGTTTCACTTTATCTCCAGTATCATATAAATGGGAAAGTATACTTAAGAAAGAGGTGAGGCACCCGTTTGTTCGGGTGAACCTCACCTTTTCTGTATCTCAAACAGATCATCTAATTTTTCATTTAAATAGGCATGTGCATCTTCTACCCCTAGGTTATAAAAAGTAGGTGCAAGCTTATCAATGAAAAAATCAAGCATTAGTGTAGCAGCCAAGTCACCGATTTGTTCATTTTTTTCTTGTTCAAAGTATTGCTTAATTTCATTTGTCATGTATTCTCTGTCTTCTTTACGTAAGTTAAATTGTTGATTCATTATTTTGCTCCTTTGTATTCAACCAAATATGTCATTATAATAAGTATAGCAAAAAGCTAGGGGGATGAGTATATGGCAGAGTTAAAGTATGAAATTGTAGAACATATTGGCGTGTTATCTGAATCCAACAAAGGTTGGAGAAAAGAACTAAATTTAGTTAGTTGGAATGGCCGTGATCCGAAATATGATTTACGTGATTGGGCCCCTGATCATGAAAAAATGGGTAAAGGTGTGACGCTATCGAAAGAAGAGTTAACCCAGTTGAAGTTATTGTTGTAGTGACTATCTTTCGATTATGAACATTTTTTTAATAAAAAAATAAAAAGTGGTTTGGAGTAATGTTACATGGGGTATACCTACATTAGACAACAACTAGGGCATCAAGGCCCTGTTGTTCAAACGTTTGATCAATTAACTGGTTTCATTGTCGGGACAGCAATTAGAGACATTTAATTAAACGTTTGAACAGTGAAAATTGTCTGTTACCACCACCCAATAGAACTGAATTAATCAAACGTTTGATTAATACACTAGAAATATATTTAATCAAACGTTTGATTAAAAAAAGACAAAGGGTCAGCCCATTCTAATAGGCTGACCCTTTGTCTTTTCTATTGTTGGCAAATTAGTAAGAGCCGGGATATAACAAATAGCGGAATCAGGAACCGACACAAAGGAAAAAGCTGATCCTCATTCCGTTAAAGGGAAAACGATAAAAATCAGTTGGGAGCTAATCCTTATAGCGCTATTGAACGATATTGTTTATAGGATACTTTTTGAAGCACTGTGTTTTGATCGTTTCAAACTCACTATGCGGTATTTTTTTGTTTGCTATAATTTGATAATCTTCATGTCCGTTTCCAGCGAAAATAATGATATCACCTGGTTCACTTACTTGAACGGCGTGTCGGATTGCTTCATTTCGATCAGCTACACAAGCATAATGTTCGTGCTTCATCCCCTTTTCCATTTCTTTTACAATTTGATTAGGATCCTCATGGCGGGGGTCTTGAACTGTCAACACAACATAGTCAGCAATCGAAGCTTTCTCAGCCATTAATGCCCGTTTATCGCGGTCTCTTTCACCAGCAGTTCCTGCAAGGAAAATAAGTTTATTTGTTTTAAACGGCAAAACTGAATGGATAGCTTTTTCAATTGCATCAGGTGTATGGGCATAGTCAAGGTAAAGGGTCACAGGAGTATCAATGTTTAGTCTTTCCATCCGCCCTTTAATTGATGAAATTGTTTTTAAGTCCTTGACCATCTGTTCCACATTCAATCCTTGAGCAAATAAGGCCGCCATAGCAGCTAATATGTTATAAATATTAAATTCACCTAATAGACTTGTTTCAACTGGGAAAGTCCCTTGTGGTGATTTTAGTACAAATTTAGTTTTATCTTGTAAGTATTCGATTGCCTCTGCTTTAAAATTTGCCTCTTCCTTTATTCCATACGAAATAACTTCAAAAGGAGACCATTTATTATAGACAGAAAACCACTGATCATCTTGATTTAACACAATATATTTATCATTGATTAAATCTTGTCCTAATTGTGCAAATAAAAGCCCCTTCACATACCCGTATTGTTCCATTGAATGATGGTAATCCAAATGATCTTGACTTAAGTTTGTAAATACAACCACATCGAAATTAATTCCCCATAATCTGCCCTGTGCCAAACCGTGTGAAGATACTTCCATCACCATGTGGTCGATCTTGTTATCTACTGCTTCCGCTAATAGTTTTTGGTTGGTAAGCATGTTACAAGTCGTATTACTCGTTTTATAAATAGCATCATTTATTTGTAGGCCGTTTGTACCTAGTAGTGCAGCTTGTTTTCCACTTGTTTTTAGTAACGAATGAATCAAGGTCGTTACCGTTGTTTTTCCATTGGTACCTGTCACCCCAATGACATCTAATTTGTTAGACGGCGACTGGTAAAACAGATTGCTAATGTGCGCGGTTGCTTTAACTGTATCGTTGACAATGACAAGTGCGGTACGGTCTTGATCTACTTCCAAGTACTTTTCTGAGACAATAACAGAAGCCCCTTTTTGAATGGCTTCTTGGTAAAAATCATGACCGTCCACGGTATACCCTTTTGTACAAATAAACATACTACCAGGTTCCACTTCACGAGAATCATCATGGATGCTTGTTACTTGTGTTGGTAAAGTACCAATCACTGTTTTTATTTTAAAATATGAAATTAGTTCAGCTGTGTGCATGGATCCACCTCGGTTGTAAAAGTTCTTCTTAAAAATACACCCGCATCATTTAGCGGGTGTATGACATTATTATTTTACAGCTTTCTGTAATTTATGAATCATTTTTAGTGAACGTCCAGTTCCAATTGCGACAGACTCAAGTGGGTTAGGAGCCAGATGAACTGGTACGTGTAATTCATTGGCTAACCACTCTTGCATGCCTTTTAATAATGCGCCGCCGCCTGTAAGGGTTACACCATGATCTACAATATCACCACTTAATTCAGGTGGGCAATTCTCTAGTGTAGCATGAACCGCCTCTAAAATGGACTCTAACGATTCACGTAGTGCTTCTTGAATTTGTTTGGATGTTACGGTAATTGTTCGTGGGAGTCCGGTTACAAGATCACGCCCGCGCACATCCACTTCTTCTCCTTCGTGCTCAATTAACGCATAGCCAATATGCATCTTAATATTCTCAGCTGTACGTTCCCCGATTAGAATGTTAAATTTCTTACGAATAAAATGAATAATTTCTTCATCCATTTTATCTCCGCCTGTGCGAACGGAGTGACATGACACTACCCCGCCAAAAGAGATTATACCAACTTCACTAGTTCCGCCACCAATATCAACAACAACATTGGCGGTTGGCTCGTCCACAGGCAAGTCTGAACCGATGGCAGCTGCAATCGGTTCTTCGATTAGATGCACCTCTTTAGCACCGAAGCTTTTTACCGCATTGTGAATCGCTCTTCTTTCAACAGACGTACTTCCAGAAGGCGTACATACAACAACAGTTGGTTTACGTACGGATAAGCCCATTTTCTTGCTAACTTTTTTTAAAATGGCCTTTAACATTTGTGTGGTCACATCGTAATCAGCAATCACCCCATCTTTAAGTGGGCGAATCGGAATAATGTTTTGTGGTGTTTTTCCGACCATTTCTTTTGCTTCTGTTCCGACAGCAACCACTTGGTTAGTACGAGTATCTATTGCAACTACGGACGGTTCGTTTAAAACGACTCTCTTTGTTTTTGTATATACCAGTATATTTGCGGTACCTAAGTCAATTCCAATTTCTGTATTTGAAAACATGATTGTTCCTCCATCGATGTAAGTTATCTTCTATAGTATAGCATTTCCTTAATTATGAAACATATATTGGTAATTATGCCATAGTAATAAATGGAATTTATATAAAAAATAATAAATGTAATATAGTTGTAATTAAATATTAATAGGAAGCGGTATATTTTTGGTTGGGAGCTGTATTTTTAAATGCCGTAGTTGATAGAAACTCTGACGTAACTACTGATGAAATTGCTTGATGTCACTATATTTGATTGACTGTTATACCATCGCTTCAGCAGAATCCTCCGCTTTCCGCGGGCACGGCCTCACCCTCCTCGTGAAGGCCGCACTGCGGGATCTTCGGACTCATGCTGTTCCCGCAGGACAAGGAACGCTACGGTAGAGATGCATAGCACGAAGAAAATTGAACTTTATTTTCGAGGAGTCTCCGTATTCTGCCTAAGCTGATGAATGTTTTCTGATTAGTGATACATGTGTATACATAATCATTCAGAGATAAAAGAAGAGCCACTCTTAATTATATGAAACATCCAACTCTACATAATTCAATGTACACAATCAGTGCAGTGTATTTCCGCAGCGGAATAATAGCTCTATTTTTCAAGGGTGGTAGTGAGCAGGATAAATTTACGTTAGGGTTTATAGTTATGTTGACAACACCCACCTTTGAAGAAACAGGTTGAATAGCATAAAAAAAGCAGGAACAAATTGTCCTGCTTTTGTGTTTTTAATTTTTGGCTTCATCTAATAGGTTTGCAAGTACGTGGGATTTGAATTTTTCGATTTTTCTTCCCTCGAAATAACGTACACCGTGTTTCTTTAATTCCTCAACGTACCAACCTTTGCTTCCTGTGTGCATCCCTATCATCCTCTCCCAAAATATATATTTCTAATTGATTCGACGCCATTGTAACATCTCACTTTTTTTAACGAAATAGTAAACATTAAGTTTTTAAAATGGTAGCGATTTTATATAATAATAGTAAAAAGTGTAGGGGGAATTACGTGAATTATCACATTCGTTCGTTAAATGTAGGCAAGCCGACAACATACCATATAAATGAGAAAAAATTACGGACTGGCTTCATAAAAGCACCTGTTGATCAACCTATATGGTTATCAAAACTTGGCTTTGAAGGAGACGGTCAGGCGGATCTGAAAAATCACGGTGGCGAAGATAAAGCATTGTTGATGTATGCGGATCATCATTATCGTTATTGGCAAGATTATTATCAGAGGCATTTTGATATTCCGGCTTTTGGGGAAAATGTTACGATAACAGGGCTTACAGAAGAGGATGTACATATAGGGGATGTGTTTCAGTTAGGAGAAGCAGTAATTCAAATTTCACAACCAAGACAACCTTGTTACAAAATTGCAGAAGTCCATCAACTAAAGGATTTTCCTGCATTGGTGACAGAAACTGGCTTTAGTGGCTATTATTTTCGCGTGTTACAAGAAGGAATTGTTTCGCCAACAGATGAATTAATTCTGAAACAAACAGATCCCAATGCCATCACTGTCGCTTATGTTTTTCAAACACTATTCCATCACCGGAAAGATCGGGAACGAATCGAGCGACTATTACAACTAGAAACAATGGCCACTTCCCTTAGGGAGTCCTTTTTGAAGAGATTGGGAAAAATTTCTGTTAACGATTAAATAAGGGTTGTTGTGATCTGTATAGAAGCTATATTATCCTAAATATGATTTATAAACTTTCTCAAGTAGCGCGTATTTATAGCTTTTCTATAAATTGCGTATATTTGAAAAATATTGTACCTCACTAGTTTAATTAATTCACAATCATATATCACATGCGCATCAAATTATCAATGCGTACAAAAAGAGTGTGTAAACAGAATCATGTTATACTAATAGTTAGAAATCTACGTCTCTTAAGGGGGATGACCATGGATTTTGCCAGCAGAATGGCCGAGGAAAAAATTCAACAAGCAATTCGTGATGGAGAGTTAGATCATCTTGAAGGTAAGGGGAAGCCACTGCAATTAGAGGATTTATCCGGTATGCCAGAAGATATGCGGATGAGTTATCACATGATGAAAAACGCAGGGTACTTACCTGAGGAAGTGAAGCTTAACAAAGAATTAATCAGTCTAAAAGATATGATTGCTGCTTGTAAAGATGAAGAAGAGAAACAAAAGTATCAAAAAAAGCTTACAGAAAAGGAATTGCAGTACCGCCTATTAATGGATAAACGAAACCTGAGCAAATCTCCAGCCTTTAAAAAATATAGTGGGAAAATCAATCGGTTATTTGGGATTTAAACAAATACATGCAGCAGTAGTGTCTGCTTGAAAGAGGCAACAAAATCGAACATCCTAATTGTTAAAAGGAGTGGTACATGTGTGTGGACGATTTACGATCGATGCGAGTGAAAAGGAAATCCTTGATGAATATGATCTACAAGGGCCCATTCATGATTTCCAGCCAAGGTATAATGTAGCACCAGGTCAACCGGTGCTAGCTGTCATTCATGATGGCCAGAAAAAACGAGCAGGATTTCTTAAGTGGGGATTGGTTCCGTCATGGGCTAACGATCCTAAAATTGGCTATAAAATGATCAATGCTAGAAGCGAATCGGCCCATCAGAAGCCAAGTTTTAAACGGTTATTAGCTAGAAAAAGGTGCTTAATTATTGCTGATAGCTTTTATGAATGGCAAAAGACGGAAGAGGGAAAACAACCGAAACGAATTTCCCTTGAAAACCGTAAGCTATTCACGTTTGCAGGTCTGTGGGATAAATGGGACCAAGATGATGAAGCCATGTATACATGTACCATCTTAACAAGAGAAGCGAACGACTTTATGCAGCCGATTCACCATCGTGAACCGGTTATTTTGCCAAAAGATAAAGAGGACGATTGGATTGAGCCAATTGTACATGACCCGCAAGACATGCATCAGTTTGTGATGAGTCTTCCGGATCAACCTTTGCATGCTTACGATGTAAGTACGATCGTAAACTCAGCCAAAAATGAAAGTGAAGCATGTATTAAGCCGTTAATTTCATAGGTTATATTTTTTACCCGGTGCAACCGTCCGTATGATTCCCACTTCAAAATATCAAATGAGCCGGAGATGTTTAAGTGGGCGTTAACTTTCGCTTTCACCCCGAATGGTTCAAGTAATCACTCAGTAGGGGAGGAGCACAAATCCTTACTGAGTGAAGTTTCATTTTATGATGAGCGTTTATCACTTTCCAGAGCTGAAAATGTTTAATGGAACCAGGAACCGCCTTAACATGATAAGCCGGTTCCTGATTCCGTTATTCAACTGATATGGACCCTTTTTGGTGGCTGTTCGGTCCCTTATTCCGTTATTCGTCTTTTTGAGCCCTTTTTTACCTCATTTTGGGAAAATAGCGGAATATGAGCCCGCTTCACCTTGAAATTTACCGCTTTTTAAGCAAATAACGGAACTGGGAACCACCTTTCTGATCTGGTTCGGATTCTCAGCCGTTATTTGCTTATTCCAGTCGAAAGATAAAAAGTAGTAAGCTGCCATAATCATAAAGAAGGAACGCTTGGTTCAATTAGTTGACCAAGTGTTTTTTTATATATCTATCTGTTGAACATTTCTTCAAAAAATTTTTAAAAAAGTTGTAGTACTTTTCTAAATTGGTGTCGTCTATTGTGTCAGAGAAAGAAAGCGAAGGGGGGAGAGAAACCATCAAGGATGATCAATTAATCAAAAAAATACGAGCAGGGAACAAACAAGCATTGCGGCTCTTAATTGAGAAATACAAACAGCATGTATTTAAGGTTACATACAGTGTTGTTCATGATGAAAAAGAGGCGGAAGACTTGGCACAAGAAACATTTATTAAAATGATGGATGCTCTCCCTTCATACAAATCTCAAGGATTCAAAACATGGTTGAGTCGGATTGCACTAAACAAAGCAATTGATTTCAAGCGAAAAAAGCAACGGCAAAAGGAAGATTTGACTTTCTTTGATAAAGAAGCAACTTTTCAATCACCAGGAGAGAGTGCCGAGGAACAATTCATCCATCAAGAAAGGGAAGAGAACGTAAGAAAAGCGATTGATAACATGCCTGAAACACTTCAGGCACCGGTGCGTTATTTTCACTTGCAAGGATTGTCCTACAAAGAAATAGCAGAAAAGTTAGAGGTTGAAGAAACGACTGTCAAAATGCGTCTGTATCGCGCAAGAAAATGGATGAAAGCGAATTGGAAGGAGGAGGAGTTTTAATGTGTCATCGAAGCAAAAGTGAGTTAGAAGCGTATGTACAAGCAACCATGTCACTCGAGCAACAAGACCAAATCGAACAGCACCTAGAGGAATGTGAAGCATGTTTTACCATTTATTTAGATGTCATTGAAATGCAACCAATGGATGTTGCACTTTCGGAAAATTTTACGACAGACACGATGGAACAACTTGAGCACTTAAACCTTACTCCAAAAAAATCCAATCAAAACAAGATCGTCGGGCACTATTTACTTGCAGCAGGTTTAACGATTGTATTGATGTTATCAGGAGTGTTTCAGAACTTCTTATCTGTGACAACAAATCTTGAAAATAAATCGTCATTAACGGAACAGTTAATGGAAAAAACGAATGTCGTACTTGAGGAAATGAAAGGGGAGTACAAATAATGAAAAAGTCACCATTGTTAGCTTTTTTCCTAGCCTTTATACCAGGGTTTGGACATATGTATTTAGGACATAGAGTGCGAGGGTTTCTATATTCTTTATTCTTTTTTGGGGCATTAGCGCTGGCGTTTATCTCCGTTATTGTTTTTTATAGAGAACTAACAATCTTATTTGTCCTACTTGCAGCTTTAATTTGGGGAATAAATGGGATTGATATGGTGATCACCTTGTTAACACGTAACCCGAACAAGCAAACAAGTGTAAGTGCAGCGGGTATAGATGCTGATTGCACAGCAACTACAGGGGATGATTCTGACGAACAAAACGAACGTTTTTTTACGATTCTATTGTCACTCATTCCTGGGGTGGGGCATTTTCATCTAGGATTGAACCAACGTGGATTAACATTGCTTGCGGGATTTTTTGGGATTTTCACGATGATCTTCTTTATCGCGATTGTAACCAATCAAGGTGGCTTTTTAATTTTCCTTTTGGCGTTACCGATTATTTGGATTTACAGTTTATTTGATTCCATTCAATTACTTAATAAAAAACAGGCAGGAGAAACGCTTGAGGATAAAACGATTATGGATGATCTAGAACGTTTCCGCGAAGATGGGAAAAAGAGTAAGATGCTGGCTACATTATTGGCGATTTTTCCTGGTGCTGGTCATATGTATTTAGGATTACAAAGACGCGGGTTACAGTTAATGATAGCTTTCTTACTGTCAATTTATATTTTAGATATTCTTCATTTGTCTATCTTTTTGTTTTTAATTCCGATTATCTGGTTTTATAGTTTCTTTGATGCCTTACAACAAGTAAGTAGAGTAGAGGCAGGAGAGATAGAGGATGTACCAATTGTGAATTATTTAGTTAATTATCAAAAATGGATCGGTATTGGATTACTCGTATTAGGTATATTCTACTTATTTGATTCTGTCTTACTGCCGGTCGTGGCTGACGATATACTGGCTGCGTTAAATATAGATCTTTGGTATTACTATCGTCGTTATTTCCAAGTTTCGATTGTTTGTTTATTATTAATCGGCGGAGGAATCAAGCTAATTCGTGGTTCAAAGCAGAAGAAAACGGGGGATAAATAATGAGAAGGTGGCGTGTAGGTTCTATATCGATGGGGCTGTTGTTAATTTTTTTAGGTGTGATGTTGTTGCTTTCCCAAATGATTGGCTGGGATATGGCGATGGTCGCGATGGGATGGTTACCAGCTGTCCTAATTGTTTTGGGCATAGAGGTACTCATCTATCTCTTTTTATCAAAACAGGAACAACCAATTATTAAATATGATATCTTCTCAATTTTATTGATTAGTATCATTGGGGTGCTTTCGGTTGGGGCTTATGTTGTATCATCCACTGGTATTGCTGGTGCGTTTGAGCAAATGGTGGAGGCAGAAGAAGTAGAAGGAGCACTTCCGGTTGTTGAACATCAAGTGGATGAACAAGTGACACGGATTGTGATTGACTCCTCAGAATTTGATGTATCTCTAGAGGGGGATAACACGGAGCAAGTAACCATTTTAGGTGCATTTCGTTCCAATGTCTTAAAAGCTGAAGATATAGAAGGAAGTGACGTTGCTTCGATCCAACAAATCGGGGATACATTGTATGTTCGCTTATTTCAAGCGCCAAGGCAACAAGGATTACGTTATGATCATTCTCGGTATTCTTACACGGTTTCTGTTCCAACGGATATCGATGTAGAGGTTCGGTCTAGAATTAACGATGCACATATTTCGGTGGATGAGTTACAGGCAAATTGGTATTTTGAAGAAGTCGAAGAAGTGATGTTACATCATCAACAACAAGCAAACCTTACCTTGCAAGCGAATGTCAGGGACATGGAATATAGGGAAAAAACAGGAGGAGATTCTCCGTATCAACCCGTGGATCGGACTTTTGGCGAAGGGACTTACCACTTGCATATAGGACAAGTGGAGCAATTGCATATAAAGGATTAACGGGAGAGCATCTTTTTCTTATTGGAGAAGATGCTCTCTTACATTCTTAACTAGATTTCCGCTTCAGAAATACATGACGCGCATCCTAAGGTGGCTGATGAACCTCCTTTGAAAAATAAAGACCAATTTTCTGCGTGCGATAATGAAAACATCCCCCACGAAGGTGAGGGATGTTTTTATTACAAGTTATGCTGTTTCGTTCTTGCGTTGTTCTTTTTCTTCTTTAGCCACTTTCAAGAATCGGTTTGTTTCGGACACTACAACACCAGATAGACCGAGTAGTCCGATTAAGTTCGGGAAGGCCATTAGACCATTCATAATATCGGCCATGCCCCATATAACATTTAACGATTCGACTGCGCCATAAAAGACGAGTGCAACGAAGAGAATACGATAGTATGGAATGAAACTATCTTTAAATAGATAACTGAAGCATTTTTCCCCATAATAGGACCAACCAACAATGGTAGAAAATGCAAAGAAAATGGTTCCAATCGTGACAATATAACTTCCAGTCTCACCAAGGAATGCGCCGAATGATGCAGATGTTAATTCAGCACCAGTTAATCCCTCAGTATATAGTCCACCCATCACAAGCGTAATCCCAGTAATTGAACAAACAATGATCGTATCGAAAAACACTTGAGTCATCGATACTAATGCTTGCCGACCAGGATAGTCTGTTCTAGCTGCTGCAGCTGCGATCGGTGCAGAACCAAGACCTGCTTCATTGGAGAATACTCCACGTGCAACCCCATAACGAATAACTGTACCTAAAATACCACCACCAACAGCACTACCAGTAAACGCATCTGAGAAAATAAGACCGACAGCGCTTGGCACAATATCAATATTAATAATCATAATAATTAGTCCACCAATAATATAAAAGGCAGCCATAATCGGTACAAAGAATGCTGTTACACGTCCAATACTCTTAATGCCGCCTAAAATAACGAGGGCAGCTAAAACAGCAAGGATTAGTCCAGTTACCCAGCCAGGTACATTAAAAGATGCCTCTAATACATCGGAGACCGTATTTGATTGAACCATGTTCCCAATACCAAATGCGGCAAATGCTCCAAAAATGGCAAATAAGACACCTAGCCATTTGGCTTTAAGGCCATGCTCTAAGTAATACATTGGTCCACCGGAAATTTGCCCTTTGTCATTTGTAACACGGTATTTCACTGCCAAAATGGCTTCTGCATACTTAGTAGCCATCCCGAGTAGTGCTGTAATCCACATCCATAAAACAGCACCAGGACCACCAAGCACAACTGCGGTAGCGACACCGGCGATATTACCTGTCCCAATGGTAGCGGCCATCGCTGTGGTTAGGGCTTGATAGTGGGTAATATCCCCTTTTGAATTTTTATCCTGTCTGGCAGGACTAAACGCTAGTCTTAAGGCATAGGGTAATGTTTTGAATTGTAGAAATCCAAGCCGAATAGTTAAGTAAATACCAGTACCGACTAAAAGAATTAATAAGGGCGGTCCCCAGACGAAACCACTAATCTTATCCACGACTTCTAACAAAGCACTTTCTTCTCCCATAAACTTTTCCCTCCTTAATAATTATTTAAAGATTACAATTAAATTTTCTGAAATTTCCGACAAAAAGTCAAGGGTGAATTTCAAAAATATAAAGTTAAACCAAACATATGCGTTAACGAAGGGGATAATGTTTAGTATAATAAAAAGAAAAATAAATGAGAAGGGTGTTTATGTAAATGGTCAATATACTTTTTCTATGTTTAGGGAATATCTGTCGCTCACCGATGGCGGAAGCGATTTTTCGTGATCTAGTTGAACAGGAACAATTGCAGGATAAAATAAAAGTTGATTCGGCTGGAATTGGCAAGTGGCATGTAGGGAAACCACCACATCAAGGTACTAGAAGGTTATTGGATCAGTACTCTATTTCCTATAAAGGATTGCAAGCAAGACAAATTCAAAGAAAAGATTTCCGTGATTTTGATTATATTATTGCGATGGATGATAACAATATAAATGATTTGCAACAAATTGAGCAGGTAACCAATGAAGTGGTCGTTGCTAAATTAATGGATTTTGTCGATGAACCTCAAGAAGTAAATGTTCCTGATCCGTATTTTACGAACAATTTTGAGTATACATATGAATTGGTTCAAGAAGGATGCAAGCAGTTACTACAACATATTAAATCAACCCATCAATTATAAGAAGGAGTGGAGCAAAGATGAGTAATCGAAAATTTGTGAGAGGTGTTATCATCGGTGCGGCAGTTGGAGGATTAGTGACATTGTTTGATAGGGAAACGAGAAATGATGTCGTTGGAAAATTAAGATCAACAGGAAATGCGACAACGTACTATGTAAAGCATCCATCTACCGCATTTCATGATCTGACAGCAGGTTACCAACAACTGTCTAACCAATTAGCTACAGGGCTGAATAGTACCTTGCAGATGCTGGCACAATTGCAAGACTTGCTAGATTCCATTGATGTGGAAGAAAAGAAGGATACACCTCCTGCAAAACAATAACCGACGCATCACTCTAAAGGAGAGGAGAGAGGTTGCAAAAGACATTTAAGTTTATTAAACGGCTATTCAAACGGATACAAGATGATGATGTCTTTGGTATGGCGGCACAATTAGCTTACTTCTTTTTGTTATCGTTATTTCCTTTTCTAATCTTTTTGGTGACATTGGTAGGTTATTTACCAATCCCACAACTAGACATCATCGAGTATATTTCAAGATATGCACCAGATGAAACTGTCGCTTTATTAGATGAAAATATCGACCAGCTTGTCCAAGATCGAAATGGTGGGTTGTTGTCGATTGGGATCATCGCTACCTTATGGTCCGCCTCTAATGGGATTAATGCGATTATGCGCTCCTTTAATGCAGCATATAATGTGGAAGAAAGTCGGTCGTTTATTTTATCTAGATTAATTGCCATTGTGTTAACGATTGCCATGATCGTTGTAATTGCAGTTGCTTTTTTACTACCAATATTTGGTAAAATGATTGGTACTTATTTATTTTCGTTCTTTGGATTATCGGAAGATTTTTTACAGGCATGGAATACATTACGGTGGGTTGTCTCTTCTGTTGTATTTTTTATTGTGTTATTGGCTTTATATATGTTAGCGCCAAACAAAAAAGTTCATATTAAGGATGTAACGTTTGGAGCAGCTTTTGCAACAGTTGGGTGGCAATTGGTATCGCTCGCCTTTTCCTATTACGTTAATACGATGGGAAACTATTCTGCAACGTATGGCAGTTTAGGCGGTGTAATTGTCCTTATGATTTGGTTTTATATATCAGGAATCATCATCATTACAGGCGGCGAAATAAACGCATTGTTAAAACGTATACGAATAGAAAAACGAACCTAACTTCTCGAGCGGGAGTTAGGTTTTGTATTGTTGGATTTAGCAGTCGCTGTTGAGAGGACTTTGTATATTAAGCAAAGAATTTGTTGCTAATGTGCTGCACGGTAATGGGAGGGAAACGTGCACATTAGGAGCGTAATTGTTCTCAGATGTAGACGGAAACGGAATAAACGTGCACATTAGGCGGGAAATTTGTTTCTAATGTGCACGATAATGAGAGAAACGAGCACATTAGGAGCGTAATTGTTCTCAGATGTAGACGGAAACGGAATAAACGTGCACATTTGGCTCAAAACTAGCCGTTAATATACAGGAAAACAACAGTAACGTTCACATTAAGAGGGCAAATCGCCGCAGATATAGACGAAAATAAATTAAACGTGCATCAACGGCCAGTATATGCCCGATTTTATTTCAAGGGCCTGCGTTGCGGGTTTTTTCTTGTTATCTCAACAATCGCAGCCCATTCAAAATAACTAAAATCGTACTACCTTCGTGTCCGATCACACCAAGTGGTAAATCTAATACTTGTAAAAAGTTCGATACGACTAATAACAAGATCACGCCGATGGAGAAGACAACATTTTGTTTCACAATTCGGTTCATTCTATTGGAGAGGGAAACAGCATGAGAGATTTTATCTAACTTATTTTTCATTAACACAATATCAGATGTTTCTAAAGCGACATCTGTCCCTGCTCCCATCGCAATCCCAACATCGGCAGTTGCTAATGCTGGTGCATCATTTATGCCATCACCAATCATCGCAACATGTTTGTACTTGTCTTGTAGTTTTTTAATTTCTGCCACTTTATCTTCTGGTAAGCATTCAGCAATAAATTCGTCAACGCCTGCTTCTTTGGCGATGGCACCTGCAGTTGTTTGATTGTCTCCTGTAAGCATAACAGTATGAATACCGTGCTCTTTTAATCGTTTAATTGCGTCTAATGTATCTTGGCGAATTGTATCTTTTAGTGCAATAACTGCGACAACTCCATCATCATTCGCAACAAAGACTAGTGACTTGGCTTGCTCAGCAAGTGTTGTTACAATGTGACTGTGGAATTGGAGTGCCTCTTCTTTACCGACAAAATCTGCTTTCCCAATCTTCCACGTTTGATTCCCAATTTTTGCAGTGACCCCATTGCCACTAATATCTTGCATTTCTTCTACTTCAAGATTGCTGTGATTGGAGGCTTGCGATTCGCAATAATGAACAATTGCCTGTGCTAATGGGTGGTTGGATTGACGTTCGATCTCATGCACAATAGCTAATATCTCTTCTGCCTGATCGGAATCTTGAAAATAAACATCCGTTACGACTGGTTTTCCGTTCGTTAATGTACCTGTTTTATCCAAGGCGACGGCGCCAACGTGACTTAACGTCTCTAAATGGACACCACCTTTAAACAATACCCCTTTGCGAGCGCCGTGTGAAATGGCGGAAAGAGTTGCTGGCATAATTGAAGCAACTAATGCGCAAGGTGAGGCAACAACAAGCAAGACAATCGCACGGTAAATACTATCAACCCAACTCCAACCTAGTAAGAAGTGCGGTAAGAACATTACGAAAACAACAGAAATCAGTACTACATGAACATAGGTCCCTTCAAATCGTTCAATAAATTGTTGTGAAGGGGACTTTTCACTTTGTGCGGATTGAACTAGGTTGATAATCTTTTGAAAAAGGGATTCATTTGCTGTTTTGGTGATTTCTACTTCAATGCTGCCATTAAGATTTACTGTACCAGCAAACACATTTTCATCTAATTGTTTGCTGACGGGAATGGATTCACCAGTTATTGCACTTTCATCAATCGAAGTAGTCCCGTTTGTTATCATTCCATCGGCGGGAATTCGTTCACCAGCTTTTACAAAAATAGTATCTCCAATTTGTAAATCTCGTACATCGACAAGTTGTTCGCTACCATTCGTAATTCGTAATGCCTTTTCTGGTTGCAAATTCATAAGAGAAGAAATTTCTCGTTCACTCTTATTCATGGTATAGGTTTCTAAAGCTCCAGATAATGCGAAAATAAAGATAAGGATTGCCCCTTCAGTCCAATAGCCAATAATTGCCGAACCAACTGCAGCAAAAACCATTAACATCTCCACATTTAATTGTTTATTTGCGATTGTTTCGGTTATCCCTTCTTTTGCTTTGTAAAACCCACCAATCGCAAAGGCGATTAAATGAAGGATCACCCATGTTGATTGATTAATTTGACCTTCGATGAGCCAAGCGGTTAATACAATCACACCGCTTAATAAAGCAGCGATTAACTCCATGTGTTTCATAAGGGAAGAGCGTTTAGTTTTATTTTCTGTATGTGGTTTCTGGGGTTGTTGATCACTTTGTACTTGTGCCAACGTGGACATGTTATCAACTCCCTATATCTAATTGAGAATAATAATCACTAACAAACATTGAATTTCCGTGTCTAATTGATAATGATACTCAAAATTAATTATAATTATTATAAAGTAATACTTTATTTAATGATACCATAAATTAGGGATTGGTCAACATCTTTGGCGAATTTTTAGATACAAAGTGTTATTTTTAAGGTGAAGAGGATTTGATGGAAGAGAAGTTACTATGAAAAGGTATAAAAGATGGTTTTTAGAATGTCAGCTTACCTAGTGAATGTTAAGGTGAGAACTGTAAAAGCTACTCACTCAATTTTTTATATAAAAAAGAGCTCAGGACCCCCTAACTAGTCATAGGGGACCCAAGCTCTTTCTTTTTCGTCGCAATGGCAAACAAGACAAGCAGTAACATTCCCATAATCACATAGAAGAAAGAGGTGTTTGGGAAAATATCAATAAATATACCACCAAAATAAGGCCCTATGATGCTACCAATACTAAAGGCAATCCCGCACATAATATTGCCGGCAGGTAGTAGTCCCTTTGGAAGTAGGTCAGTCATGTACGAAATTCCAAGTGAGTATAAGGAACCAATACACATCCCGCCAAGTGCAAAGGTGATAAATAACCAGCTAACCGAATGTTCTAATTGGGAAGCAAGGAAAAATACAAATGCTCCTAAACTAATAATAATCATAAGTAATTTTTTCCGTCCTAATCGGTCACTAAGAATCCCTAAAGGAATTTGCGTAATTAAGCTGGCAGCAGCAAAACATGGAATAATTAGCGAAATCATATCGACATCATGTCCGATCCGCATGCCATAAACAGGAAAAATGCCGTGCAAAGTAGATTCCAATACACCGTATGTAAAAGGTGGAAGAAAGGCTACCCAAGCAATTTTCCATGTTTGCCAAAAACGCCCGATAGATGATGTTGCGTTTGAAGTATTAAGGTCTTCCGTATCATTAGGAAATTCATTGCGGACGAACAACATCAATGACCACACTGCTAAACAAAGAACCGCAGCAATGATAAAAGGAAGACTTTGATGAATGGCGAGTAGTCGTGTCATCAAAGGACCAATCGAAAACCCAACGCTAAAGAAAAGGCCATAATACGCAATGTTTCGCCCTCTACGTTCTGGTGCAGATGTGGAGGTAATCCATGTTTGTGTACCGAAGTGAAGCATTTGATCGCCAACTCCAATTAGCAACCGTAGAATAAACCAAAACCATAGTGATTCCCACAAAGTGAAAAAAGTTAGTGAAAGAATGACGAGCAATCCGCCAGTTAGAATTAACGGTTTATATCCTACTCGCTGAAGTGGTTTTTCCATAAATGGGGAAGCAATGAGTACCCCGATATATAGACCTGTTGCATGTAACCCATTCACAGAAGATGGGACACCAGCTTGTTCGAGTATGACCGCTAATAATGGCAAAATCATTCCTTGAGAAAATCCTGATATGGTTACTAGACCAATTAAAATCCAAAAACGTTTATTTGATGGTGACATACGTTGTACTCTCCATTGAAATTTTTTTCTTAAACGAACTTTTTATAATGTTTTATTACTCTCTATTGTACATAAGCTGTATTATGTGCACGAACATTTATATTAGTTTTTTAATTGTTGTTTTAGTCATGATAATGTGTATTTAGGTTTTTCTTGATAGCACGTATTTATAGAATTAGCATACATTATCCAGCGCTTTTTCTTTAGACCCTATACATTTAGAGATTTTTCTAACATAATCTAGCTTTTATTCTCAAGAAGCTGCGTAATTAGGGAATTTTCTAACATAATCTAGCTTTTATTCTCAAGAAGCTGCGTAATTAGGGTTTTTTCTAACATAATCCAGCTTTTATTCTCAAGAAGCTGCGTAATTAGGGAATTTTCTAACATAATCCAGCGTTTATTCTCAAGAAGCTGCGTAATTAGGGAATTTTCTAACATAATCCAGCGTTTATTCTCAAGAAGCTGCGTAATTAGAGATTTTTCTAACATAATCCAGTTTTTATTCTCAAGAAGCTGCGTAATTAGAGATTTTTCTAACATAATCCAGCGTTTATTCTCAAGAAGCTGCGTAATTAGAGATTTTTCTAACATAATCCAGCGTTTATTCTCAAGAAGCTGCGTAATTAGAGGTTTTTCTAACATAATTCAGCGTTTATTCTCAAGAAGCTGCGTAATTAGAGGTTTTTCTAACATAATCCAGCGTTTATTCTCAAGAAGCTGCGTATTTAGGGATTTTTCTAACATAATCCAGCGTTTATTCTCAAGAAGCTGCGTAATTAGGGACTTTTCACGCATTATCTAACGCTTTCTCACTTGATTCCGCTTGATTCCGTATTTTGGAAAATCCACTGAAAGAATTCACCAAATATTCCTAGATAAAGTTATGAATATTTGGTGAATTCTTTTTAAATCAGCACCCTTTAATGTAATATGGAATTAACAAAAGGTCAATTTTTATGCACTGTTGTAGAAGTATTTATAGACCATGGCCTAACAGGGAAAGCTAGAAAAAAAGGAGGAGATGATAGGATGCAATTATTTTTAAAAGAAACAGGATTTCGAATGGCATTTCCATATGGTAACTTGGAGGTTTCAGGTAATGAGGATTATGGTTTTAGACCATATGAATTAATGATAGCTTCGATTGCGGGGTGCAGTGCATCAGTGTTTCGAAAAGAGTTAGACCGCAAGAATATTGAGTATGACGATATTTCAGTAACGATAGAGTATAAAAGAAATCCTGAACAAGCAAACAGAATTGAGAAAATTGAACTTCAATATATTGTGAAAGGTCCCCACCTAGATGATGAAAAGCTCTACAATAATCTTGACATTGCCCATAAGAATTGTTCTATGATTAGGTCGGTTGAAGATAGTATTGAGATTCAACATACACTTGAATCCATCGAAATAACTCGCTAAAAGCTAGGAAAGGCTGTTTGTTTGGTACGCGTCCAAAAATAGTCTTTCCCAAATTTTAGCAGTGGTGCTGTATCACTGATCTGCATAACGGACGTGCATCCCGAAAATACTAATAAAAAACAAGAAAGGATTGGGATGCATGAAAAAATTTATATCCTATTTAATTTTAGTACTTTTATGTAGTGTAATTGCTCCCTTATCAATACATGCTGAAGATGCAGAACAAGAAGATCAAGAAGAAAGCGAGAGCGAAAGCAAAGAAGAACAAAAGGAAGATAAAATTCCGAGTCATGTGTTAACCATTTCAAAGGAGAATACTTATCCAAATTCGACAAAAGATGAAGTAGTTCTTGAGCCGAGTGATTTAGTTGAAGAGTTGATTGAAGATGCAGAGGTAAAAATTGAAAATCCTGATTTAATCAAAATGTTAAATGAAACGTCCTTAAAACCGTCCCCAATTGCTTTTGGTTATCGTGGGATGATTTATTTAGGACATTGGCCATTGAGCTATAAATCAGATGAAACGAACGTTAACTGGGAATACCAGAAGATTAATACAAATGAGTTAAACAATCTTGGTGGCGATAACCAAAAGACGATGAGTTACAATCAAAAAGAAGAAAAGCACGTAAAAGGTGGCTTAACAGCTAAAATTGACCGTCCAGATCAAATTAAGAAAATGATGTTGTTAAACGCTAAAGAAAATGTTGACCTACCATTATCCTTTCACACTGTTGTAGGGAAAGGCACGAAAAAGGATAATTCCTATGGCGTTCCAGTAAAGAAAATCGGTTCCTTAAGTGCTTTTGCACCAGCAGTCAGTGAGAAGGGACAGGTTACATTTGGTGAAGTTTATGTGGAACTAAAAGGATCGAAAAAGCGACTTGTAGTTAAAAATGTAACGAAACAAGGAATTGGAGCATGGATCCCTGTTCAAGATCACTTGTCTTTTTCTTTTCAGCTTAAATAATTAGCGGGTGGAATGATTAAAAGAAAACGCTCATTGGTTTTTGAAAAACTGATGAGCGTTTTCTTTATCCCGGTGCAACCGTTCGTAAGACTCCCATTTCAAAGCATGTTATGAAGTAAAACGGTCGCTAACCCCCGATTGGTTTCAGGTCCTGTGGTTGCAATTTGATCAAACGAATCCAGTCTTTCAAAGCATGTTATTTTGTCACAATAACTATAGAATCCGACGTAACTCATAACCTAATTACTCATATTCACCGAAAATTTTAAGCCAGATGTTTACAATTAACTAGTGGCGCCTATATTTGAGGCGAAATTTCCTCCTAAATGTGCACGTTTATTGGGTATTCGTCTATATTTAAGGTGATTTCCCTCCCTAATGTACACGTTACTTGAGTTTTCGTGTACATTAAGATCAATTTTTAAGCTAGATGTGCACGTTTCTTGAGTGTTCGTGTACATTAAGATCAATTTTTAAGCTGGATGTGCACGTTTCTTAAGGTTTCATCTTGTTCTACGTCGGAGTTCCTATCAACTGCGACACAAAATAGCCAAAAACCAACTTGCCAAAAAATAGCTAGAGTTTAATCGCATTAGCTTCATTACCTGTTTAAACTTCTTATCGTAGGATAAGAATGATACTGGAGGTGATCCATGTGAAGTTTATGTTAATGATCAGTAGTATTATTTTGCCAATTATTATGGTTATATTGCAGCGTAAATGGAACAAGATTCAAGTTTTATTTCATGTACTAGCCATCATTTCAGCACTTATTTTTGGCAACATTGCAGCCATTGCCATTTATACCATCATTCAAGATGGGACAGTGTTCATGACAAATATCCATGGTTTATTTCTAAACCCATTTTTCCTGATGACAGGGGCCTATTTAGGATTGTTCACAGTTTATCGAATGATCCTGAAGCTTGCTCAAATAGTATAGTGAACCCCTTCAAACTATTTGAGATAAACGCGTTGTTCTGCCATTGAAATCTGGTGTTCAAACATTCCTGTTGCGATCATTTGCCGTGCTTGTTTTGCTGCGGTGAAATACAGGTTGTCATCGCAAAGCCCTGTTATGGTGTATTGGTAGCCATTGAATTGGTTGTTTAGTGAAGATAATCCATAAACTTGAAAAGCTTCAACAGGATTTCCATTGTCATCTTTTTTTAAGTAATCCACTAACTCTTGATTAAGCTTTTGACAAATTTCGTCTAGAACAGCCAAAACATGGGCAGGGTGTTCTTGAAAGCTAACGGTAATATGCTCAATCACCCTCATCTTATCGATATTGAAATTTTCCATTGTTTGTAGTTGACCATGACTAATCGTTAACAATACACCAGACCATTCCCGTATCTTTAAAAAGCGAAAGCCGATCTCTTCCACAGTACCTTCGAACGTTTCGTTTACTCGGACCCAATCCCCTTTATGTGCTTGCTTCTCATAGATTAAAAAGACTCCGGCCAAGAAATCCTTTATTAAGTGTTGCGCACCAAAACCAACAATAATACCGAGTACACCTGCACCAGCTAATATTTTTCCTACTTCCACATCAAATACACGCAAGACATAAAAAAGATAGCCAAAAGTAGCCGAATACTTAATAATCGAGTATAGGACGGATTCAATCGTTTGCTCTTTTTTATCACGAAAAAAATCTGTTTTCTGGAAAAACTTGCTGATTAATTTGCGTGAAATTCTAACAATGAATAGGGTAAGCACAAGAGCAAGTATAATTTTTGCGATGGAGTGAACAAGGATTTGTTCCATAACAAGACAACTCCTTATTATTGTCCTATAGTGTATTAATTTCTGTCATGAAACGTTCGACAATGGTTAGACTATCTACTAAGATGGATACGGAGATATATGCAAAGGAGTTACAATCATGGAAAATACAAATGAAAAATTAAATCAGTTAAAGTCTTATTTAAATGGATTTATGACAAAGCTAGATAACTTAGATCCAAGTGAAACTTCTGTCCAAGATATTGATCAATTAATTGAGATTGTGGAACAAATGGAAAAAAACTTAAAAAAAGAAGGATGAAGCATGTTTTGAGTGATGGACACATAAAGATTAAATGACAAAGAGAAAAAGTTTCGTCCCCACTAATACTTTGTTTCATGTCTCTGGGTCACTCACTTTTAAAATATGCCAATAACCGGTAATTAAAATTACCGGTTGATTTTTTTTGTATTACGCTTTATCATGGTAGAGTGTTAAAGAGAAAAGAGAGGGGCATTCACTATGGCATCAGTCGTCATCATATCTGTACTCGTCATGACTGTACTAAGTTTGGCAAGAGTACACGTCATTTTAGCAATTATTATTGCTGGATTAACTGCAGGACTGCTTTCGGGCCTATCGATTGTAGATGCTGTTGACCTTTTTGTAGAAGGTATGGGAGGGCAATCAAATACAGCATTAAGTTATATCCTATTAGGTGCTTTTGCAGTAGCGATTAATTATACAGGAATAACGAACCTATTAGTTAAAAATTTAATTCGTTTATTAAAAGGTAAAAAGGCATTTATGGTGTTAGTAATTGCAGCTATTGCATCGTTATCACAAAACGTGATTCCAGTTCATATTGCATTTATCCCAATATTAATTCCGCCATTATTAAAATTATTCGATGAAATGAAACTGGATCGTCGTGCGGTAGCAACTGCATTAACATTTGGATTAAAGGCACCATACATGATGATTCCAATTGGATTTGGTTGGGCATTCCACACCACAATCAAAGATGCGGTGGAAAATAGTGGGCTGTCGATTTCGATGGATGAAATAGCTATATCGATGCTCATTCCAGGTGCAGGGATGATATTCGGTCTGTTAATTGCAGTATTTTTCACGTATCGCAATGATCGAACGGTCGAAGGTATTGGAAAAGAAGTAAATCTATCTTCTGAAGAAAAACAAGTACCGACTTTTAACATGCAGCACTTATTAACTTTAATTGCTATTATTGCTGCACTAATTGTTCAAATTATAACGGAAAATCTTATTATAGGTGCATTAACAGGATTATTGCTTATGTTTGTATTTTTTGTTGTTCCATTTAGAAAAGTCGACAATGTGATTAGTGATGGTGTGGTCATGATGGGTAACATTGCGTTTGTCATGTTAGTGGCATCAGGCTTTGGACATGTCATTCAAGAAACAGGGGCTGTGACAGCGTTGGTAGAGGCATCTTCTGATTTACTTGGAGATAATAAAGCGGTGATTACCTTCGTCCTACTATTAGTTGGTCTAGTTATTACGTTGGGAATTGGTTCATCATTCGGAACAGTACCAATTCTAGCCTCCTTATATGTACCAATTTGTTTAGCGGCCGGTTTTTCACCAATGGCTACGGTTGCGTTGATCGGGACAGCTGCTGCGTTAGGGGATGCTGGATCACCTGCTTCAGATAGTACGCTTGGACCAACCTCAGGGTTAAATGCAGATGGCAAACATCATCACATTTGGGATACTGTTGTACCAACTTTTATCCACTTTAATATACCAATTTTTATTTTTGGTTGGGTTGCGGTGTCATGGATCTTTTAATGCGTTACTATTTATAAAAAAACAAGCATAGTATATAGGAGTGCGAGTTGTATAACAATTTGCACTCCTTTTAATGTTGTTGTAAAAACGGAATGTATTTTTGTCGAATAGGTTGATTCAGATAAACGAATTTAATGAATGTTATGTTAAAATTAAATTGTGGAACTTTGTTTAATCAATAACGTTAGTTAAAATGTAAAAAAAGAGGTGATGGTATGAAATGGGTAGGTTTAACGTTAATGATATTGGCAGCTTTGGTATATTGGGTTTCAAAGGCCATTCATTTAAATCCTGTTTTCACAAATGTTTCTTTAGCATCTGTAGCTTTGGGTGCTATCATAATGGCTAGCGGGGTAATCATTAGTAAAGGTGATAAATAGGTTAACTACTTGTTTTTGTTTTCTATTTTTATTGTTCGCTTGTTGTGGAAATATATACGAAAGAATGTTACCGTTTTCCTCTCTAGAAACTAAACTTGCACTATTTACATTTTAACGATCGGTGCAACCGACCGTAAGACTCCCGCTTAAAAATATAAAGTGGGAGTAGAGTTTCGCTTTCACTTCGATCGGTTCAAGGGTCTGCGGGTTACCCTTATAATACTCACCGTTCAGTGGGAAGTGCAAAAACGCCCCACTGATTGAAGTTTCACTTTATATAGGTGTAGTGTATAAAAAGGGCAATTCGGCGAGAAAATAAGAGAAAAAAACGGGTGGTTTTTATATGAGACATACATTCATTTTTCTCCTAAGTTGCTTATTAATAATAAGTATATTCCCCACTTCTACATCGGCAAGCTATGGTTGGGGATATAATAAGAGTACGAATAATCAGCCACCTAAGGCAGGAAAATATGGTGACATTTTAGAAGAAAATGGGAGTTATTACATTGATCAATCAGGAGATAAAGAAATTTATCTAACGTTTGATAATGGATATGAAGAAGGGTATACAGAACAAGTACTAGATGTGTTAAAAGAAAAAGATGTTCCAGCAACGTTTTTTGTTACGGGGCATTATGTTACTAGTAATAAACAGCTAATGAAACGCATGGTTAAAGAAGGGCATATTGTTGGAAACCATACGTACCACCATCCAGATTTAACGACGATATCTAAACAAGAAATGAAGCAAGAATTAGATAGTTTAGAGGATGCAGTCGCAGAGGTTACCGATCAAAATTCAATGAAATATGTGCGTCCTCCTAAAGGTACATTTAGTGAACAGTCGCTACAATGGGCTAATGAACTTGGATATATTCACATGTTTTGGTCGTTAACGTTTGTTGATTGGAATACGAACAGTCAACAAGGATGGCAACGTGCATATAAAAAGGTTGTGGATCAACTTCACCCTGGTGCGGTCATCTTACTCCATACTGTCTCTAAAGATAATGCAGAAGCGTTAGAACACTTAATTGATGATATTAGGCAACGAGGATATACATTTAAAAGCTTAGACCATTTAGTAATGAAGGATATGGTACCGACATCGTTATATGGTATGTAATAGGAGCCCTCTGGCAGATGCTAGAGGGTTTATTTGTGTTTTAGGAAATCGTAGTCGTTGGTGAGGTCCTGGATTAATCAAGAAAAGGAGTGTCACGGTAGGTTCGGTGAAAATCAGGGAGCGAATCAACCGAGAGAGTGTCAGTCACGGTAGGGTCGGTGGAAATCAGAGAGCGAATCAACCGAGATGCACCTGTATTAAAATGAAAAAAGACCGCGTAACCATCACGCGATCTCTCCTAATCTTTATTCGATTTTACATAGACTCCTCATTATCAGAACGATGACATAATGCCAATTGGCTATTTACTTTCGCTTGGCCTTGCTTAGGCAAAACATAATGATAAGTCCCATCGCTTGCTAATTGTCTAGCTTTTACATTATCGCTTAGTAGTAGCAGCAAAATGTCTTTAATACGTTGCTTAATCGAATTGTCGACAACAGGAAAAAGCACTTCTACACGTTCAACCATATTTCTTTTCATCATATCTGCAGATGAAAGAAACAGTTTTTCATCACCACCATGGTGAAAGTAGTAGATGCGACTATGCTCTAGGAAACGCCCGACAATACTAATCACAGTTATATTGTCACTAACGCCTTTGATACCTGGTTTTAGACAACAGATCCCTCGAACGATAAGGTCAATTTTGACGCCAGCTTGGGAAGCTTGGTAAAGTTTTTTAATTAATGGTTTGTCTGTCAGAGAATTCATTTTCGTAATAATTCGGCCATGGCCTTCTTGGTGATGGTAATTCATTTCAGCATCAATTAAGTCAATAAACTTCTGACGCATCTCGAAAGGCGCGATCGATAAATGGTGGAATATTGGTTTTTCGGTATAACCACTCATATAGTTGAAAAAATTAGTCGCATCGATTGCGAATTTCCGTTTGGTTGTGATTAAGCCCATGTCTGTATATTGTCTAGCGGTTTGGTCGTTATAGTTGCCTGTTCCCAAATGGACAAAACGTTGGGGTTTCTCCTGTTGTTTACGCACAATTAAAATCACTTTACTATGGGTTTTTAATCGGTCCATCCCATAGATCACATGACAACCCGCTTGTTCCAATTCCTTTGCCCAATGAACATTTTGTTCTTCATCAAACCGTGCTTTTAGTTCGACTAGTACGGTTACTTGTTTCCCTGTCTCTGCTGCACGTTTTAACCCAGAGATAATCGGGGAGTCGCCACTAACCCGATACAATGTCTGTTTAATTGCTAATACATCTGGATCATCAGCAGCCTGTGTTATTAAGTCAACAACTGGTGTGAAAGCTTCATATGGATGATGAATAAAAATATCCCGTTTAATGGCAGCATCAAAAATATTTTCGTGTTTCTCTATAGCTTGAGGATGGTTTGGTTCAAAAGTTGGGAAGGTGAGTTGTTTGTGGTCACTCGATACTTGCTGGTAAAAGCTAAACAGAAACGTTAAATCCAGTGGACCATTCACCTTGTAGATATCTTTTTCTTCCAGTTCAAGTGTATTTTGTAGAAATGTAATTGTTTCAGGGGCATGTTGATGGTTGCGAACTTCAAGGCGTACAGCTGCCCCACGTTTTCGTTTCTTTAATTCTTGTTCCATTGCTTCCAATAGGTCACGTGCACCATCATCACGAAAAGTAAGATCGGCATTGCGTGTAATTCTAAATTGTGTAATCGATTGTACGTGATAACCTTGGAAAAGTTTATTGATAAAGGTGCTCATAACATCTTCAATTAATAGGTAATGGTGTTGATTGTTCAATTGGACATATCGTCCTAAAAGCGCTGGTACTTGTACAATCGCCATATGTGACGTTTTGTGCTCCCTAATGGACTTTAATGAAACAGCAATGTTCATGGAACGATTCATCAACATTGGAAACGGCCGATATCTGTCAATCGCCATTGGTGTTAAAACTGGATAAATGTATTCATCAAAGTAAATCTCGAGATTCTGTTTTTCTTCCTTAGTTAGCGAATCCATTGTCCGTAAGTAAATGTTCTCTGATTCTAATTCTTTTTGTAGCTGATCAAAGCTATGGTATTGCTGTTCCACTAATGAATGATTCAACCTTGCAATGTGCTCTAGTTGTTCGGTTGGTGTTAGTTTTGCGGTTGGATCAGGGGTATGATGCCCAAATTTTAGTTGATCCTTTAACCCGGCAACACGTACCATATAAAATTCATCTAGATTGGAACTAAATATGGCAAGGAATTTCAGACGTTCTAATAGTGGATTCGTTGTATCTTGTGCTTCTTCTAATACGCGCTTGTTAAAAGCTAACCAACTTAGTTCACGGTTGAAGTAGTGATTAGGATTGTCTAAGCTATTGTTTGAATGTTGGAAGGGTGACATCTTGTATCATCCTTTGTTGGTAAATTGTCCACTATTTATTTGCTGCATCATCTTCTGTAGTATTTACAAAAGTAAGTTCAATATTTTTGTCTAGTTCTCTTTCAAGATGTTTTTTCTGTTTTTCAGCTTGGTACTCCTCAGGCATCCAATCCTGGTCACAGAACACTTTAATTGTTAAGGTATTGTTCGTTGCTGTGCCATCTAGTTGTGTCACAATTTTTCGATTGGTTGTATTTAAACTGTATCCGAATTTTAGAAGCGCCCCTAATAGGCGTAACTTTCTTTGTTCCTGTTTGGTAAACCAATCCTCCACAGGTTCGATAAACTGTTTAAACACCGATTTACTTTTAAACGATGCAATTAGTGCTAGTTGTAAACGATCGCGGTGCATGAGACCATCCATTGTGCGGTTGGCCAGTAGATAGAAAGTATGTTGTGCACTTGATTCCGAATCGATATAATCACCAAGGTTAAAGACATAACTAGCTAAGCTCAAAAGTTCCCAGTCCTGTTTTGTTAACGGATTGTCTAATTCGATAACGTCATGTAAATACGAAACTAGTTGTTGTACGTGGTTGCTTTTATTAGCGTCTAAATCATAATAATGAACGAGTTCTTGAATACTATCTTCCACCACATCTGGTAAAAGGTCTGTTCCTATATGGTCTGCCAGTTGTTGATAAAACATACCATCTCGAAGACCCTTCCTACTTAGTATGAAACTTGTAGCGCCCACTGTCTCGAATAGGCAGTCAAACACTTCGATTGCAGGAAGAATAATATCTGCACGGTCTTTTGATAACCCCTCGACTTGCTGGCGTTGTTCAATCGTTCGTTGACTGATTAGTTCGCTAATTTCTTTTATATCTGTTCCTTGCATTTGGTATTGGTGCAATCCTGCAAATGGGTAATTTTTTCGATGTTGATCGATTTGTACGACATTACGGGCACTGCCGCCTATTGCGATGATTGGAACTTGTTTATTGGTAAGCCATGGTAGCGTATCAAATTGTTGATACACAAAGGATCGTAATGCTTGTCGTTCTTTATCCGTTACAGGATCCTGATTGAAAAAATCCTTCAATGTAATAGTCCCGAATGGAAAACTATGTGATTCGACGATTTCTCTATTTTTAAAATAGGTTAGTTCTGTACTTCCGCCACCAATGTCTATCGTGATCCCATCTGTAATTGATGTTGAATGTACGACTGCGAGATAACCGAAATAGGCCTCTTCTTGTTCAGATAGTATTTTTATCGTTAAGCCAACCTCTTGTTGTATTTTATCAAGGATGGATGCTTTGTTGGTGGCTTGGCGGATCGTAGCAGTGGCAACACAGACCAAGTCTTCGAGTTGATAGGTTTGAATAACTGCTTTGAAACTTTGTAAAGCAGTTTGTAATTTATTTATTCCTTGATCGGTAAGATGGTTGTTCTGATCAAGGTGATTACGTAACCGAGCAACAGATTTTATACTTTCAACGTCACGTAAACGACCAGCATTTTCTTGTGCATAAATGACAAGTCGTATTGTATTAGAGCCAATATCTATAATGCCGAAATAATTTTTATTCATGTTTATCACCTGCCTATCGATTAGATTGTGATAGATGGCGCATTCGTAATCATGCAATCGATGAATTCAAAAATTTGGTTAGTAGTGGTAACATTTGGTACCCTAACACCACTAATATACGAAGGAGTAAAAAATATGTGGACAGAAAAAATGGCATTAGATACGATCTATGATTTTGATTATGTGTTAAAACGCTTGGCAATGGACCCGTTACATGTTGTGGACCTTGATGAAAAGTATATCTACATCCCTGTTTTATTACCGTCAGGAAAACACGTTGTCAGACTCACCTCTCTTGGGACGACCACACAACCTGTTGTGGAACTAGCTAGTGACAGCTTGGAAGAAAAATCAAAACTAATCGATCATGTTTTCGATCTATTCCGGTGGCAGGTGAATTTATCTGACAAAGCCAACCATTTTAAAGGAACCAATTTAGAGTCCCTTTTCATTCGACGATATCCTGGAACTCCGGTAGTGAAAGAATTTCATCCATATGCTTCCTTAATGAAAACGATTATTCATCAACAATTAAATATGGCATTTGCCCATACTTTAACGCGAAGGTTTGTCGAACAGTACGGCTCTAAAGTGGAGGGGGTTTGGTTTTACCCAACACCAGAAGAAGTGGCTAGTATTAGTTATGAAGACTTACGTCAGTTGCAATTTAGCCAACGGAAAGCGGAATATGTGATTAATACGAGTAGGTTGATTGTGGATGGGGAATTAAACTTAGAACAGTTAGCGCAAGAATCGGACGAACAAGTGATGAAAACCTTAGTGAAAATCAGAGGGATTGGCAATTGGACAGCAGAGAACTGGCTGTTATTCGGTGCTGGACGTGAAGATTTATTACCGAAAAAGGATATTGGGATTCAAAATGCTTTGAAACATTATTTCGGAATGGACCGAAAACCTACGTTGCAAGAGATTGATGACATGAGTAAGGAATGGATGCCATTTCGTAGTTATGCAACGCTGATTCTATGGCGAACGATGGAAGAACGGCAGATGGGGTGAACATGGACCTAGGAGAGAGAAGTAAGGTAAGGGGGGTAAGGCAATTAGCGGAAGGGGGGATCCTCAAGGATAACTTCGGATCACGATTCCGCTAACCCCTTAGCACTGGCTGTTATTTTTTCATCTGGATAAGTAACTGCTGGTAGGCATCCGCCTCTTTTTCCCTTCCTAATTGCTGGTAAGCCTTCGTTAGCGACTTTACTGGTTCAGGGTTGGTTGGATTTAATTCCATTTCCCATTTAAAACAGTCAATCGAACGTTCGTATTGGTTGAATTCCTGATACAGTTGGCCTAATGCACACTGCCCGTCAGGATCATCTTCTAGAGCCTTCATTTTGGCTAGTTTTTTCTCAATTGGTAATGGAATACCGGCATCATGAAATGGAGCAAACCAATCGATAATTGTTTCTAAACGATAGTTGTTGAAAAAAGCTATAACACAATGATTGACTGTGGATTCAAGCAATTTATAATCTGGTGCAAACATTGAAAGTATTTTTTTGTTTAATGAATGAAAATACGGATGTAAGATTTCCGGTTTTGCTGTTGAAAAACTGGCTGCAATCTTTGGTAGTTGGTCCTGACTAGGTCGGATTTCAGATGTCAATACGGTGTGAATGATCTCTTCGTCTGTGCCATGTGTGAGTGCAAGGTCAAGTAGATGCTGACGGACAAGAGTGTGTTGGTCAGCCTGTTCTACTAATGAAGTGAGTAAGTGTACTTGTTGGTGAGGTTCGAAATGTTCTTGGATCAAATTTTGTAAAAGAATAAAATCCTGATCTTTTGTTATGTTTGTAAATTGTTTCAGTCGTAATGCAAGTTCATCCATCCAACGTCCTTGCTCTTGATAGAGGTCGAATAGTTGTTTTGCATAGCTAGGATGATGATAGGAATCAAAACAAACAGACTCTAAATAAATGGAATCAGTTTTCTTCAACTTGTCGAGGTCTTGATACATCACTTGATAAGATTGGAATTGCAGATTGTTTAACATCGATTTAGGGAAGGTATCCTCATTGTCATACATTTGATAAATTTTAAGGATTTTGAAAGCGGCTAATAATTGTCCATTGCGGCGATATTGATAATACAACTTCTTTATTAATTTATTTAATTCACCTTTAGGGATAAAAGAATCAAAAAATGTAAATATAAGCGCAGTCTCAGAAGGGGAATATTTTTGTTGAATTTTCTTAAGTAACGGATTGAAACGAGAATGAGAATAGTGCTGGTGTTTAGACAGTAATGCTTGTGTTAACGGATGGTTAGCATCAAAGGTGATCCCTTGGGTAAAGGCTTTATGTACATGGGAGTTTAGGACGATCTTATTTGCTCTTATGCCATTGAGGAAGTTGTATTTATAAAAAACTAAATAATAACTATTTTGCTTCTTGTCGATTGCTTCGACAATTTCACTTTGTTTATAGATAGACATTCGTGTTGGCTGTAAGTGGATATCTTTTTTATTAACCGTTAGTGTGATGGTGGTCATAGAAACGCCTCCTTATTATTTCCATCATAACATAGATTACTTCATACATCGAAATGGAATTAGCCCTTTTCTGAAAAGTAGAAACCTGCTATAATAAGATAATTATGACCTAGTACTAATATCTAGTGAATATTACTAACTAATAAAAAAGGGTGATAGCAATGAAAAGAGAAGATTTAATTGCCCCAAAACATTACAATATTGCAACTGAAATAGAAAAATATGCGAAAAATCCGAACCATCAAGCTTTAATTTGGGAAGATGACGAGGGGAATAAGAAAGAAATTTCCTATACAAATTTGATCAAGCAAGCAAATAAAATTGGAAATGTATTGAAGGAGCAAGGTTTAAAAAAAGGTGACAAAGTACTTGTGATGATGCCACGACTAATCGAAACCTATCAAGTATATATTGCTGCTTTAAAGCTTGGCGTGATTCTCATTCCAAGTTCTGAAATGCTACGAACAAAAGACTTGCAGTATCGTATTACCCATGGTGAGGCTAAAGGAATTATTAGTTATTATCCATTTGTTGATCAGTATAAACAGATCAAGGAATATGATCAGTTGAAAAAGTTTGCAGTTGGCAAGGCGGTAGACGGCTGGTTAGATCTTGATAGCATGATGGAACAAGCTTCCGATCAATTGGAAACAGTACCGACAGATAGTGGGGATACAGCCTTTTTACCATATACGTCTGGTACAACAGGAAATCCAAAAGGCGTGGTACACACACATGCGTGGGGATTTGCTCATTTACGAACCGCTGCAGACAATTGGTTAAGTATTAAGGAAGGCGACAGAGTATGGGCAACGGCTGCACCTGGTTGGCAAAAATGGGTTTGGAGCCCATTGCTATCTGTGTTGGGTACAGGCGCAACAGGATTCATTTATAATGGCAAATTTGATCCGAAGAAATATTTATCACTACTTGACCAATATGAAATGAATGTTCTATGTTGTACTCCAACGGAATACCGTCTAATGGCTAAGGTCGATAATTTACATGATTATACACTTGAGTCCCTTCATAGTGCAGTTTCTGCAGGGGAGCCGCTTAATCGAGAAGTGATTGATACATTTAAAAACAATTTCAACATAACGGTTCGCGATGGTTATGGTCAGACAGAAAGCACGCTATTGTTAGGATTTTTAAAAGGAATGAAAGTCAAGCCAGGTTCAATGGGAAAACCAACACCAGGTAATGAAGTCGTCTTAATTGATGAGGATTGCAATAAAGTAGGAGTTGGAGAAGTTGGAGATATTGCGATTCCACTTGATACTCCTGCGTTATTTAAAGAATATTATAAAGATCCTGAACGTACAGCTAAGGCTAAACGTGGTGACTATTTTGTTACAGGTGATCAAGCGAAAATGGACGAAGAAGGCTATTTCTGGTTTGAAGGACGTAATGATGACATCATCGTAAGTTCTGGCTATACGATCGGACCTTTTGAAGTGGAAGATGCATTGGTCAAACATGCAAAAGTCAAAGAATGTGCGGTTGTCGCAAGTCCTGATGAAATCCGTGGCAATGTAGTCAAAGCATTTGTTGTTTTACAAGAAAATGCCGGTAATGCCGATGAGGATCTAGTTAAGGAATTACAAAAACATGTCAAAACATCGACTGCACCGTATAAATATCCAAGAAAAATCGAATTCATGGATGAATTACCAAAAACCTCCTCAGGCAAAATTCGCCGTGTCGAGCTACGAGAAAAAGAACAAATGGCAGTTAAATAATGTTTAACAAACTACCAATTCGTAAACAGTGTTTATGGGTTGGTAGTTTTTCTTTTGAATTATTATATAAGCTATATTATATGAAGTAAGTTCACTTCTTATCTTGTTGAGTGATAATATGCCGCTGCGGAAATACACTACGCTTTCCATGGGGGGGCTGGTGAGCCTCCTTGAAAATAAAGAGCCATTTTCTGCGTGCGATGTATCGCTGCCGAAGCCTTCCTTGTCCTCGTTCGTTCCTCACTGCGGGGTCTCACCGATGCCACTAGTCCCATAGGAGTCTCCGTGTATTTCCTCCGCTGTTTGTGTACTATAAACATTGTCAGAATTTATAGTCTAAAAAGTTTAAGGAACTTCTATAAAAACGCTACATGTGGCATTATTATGTACGCAGATAAACGCCTAATATTTTTTTCTGCCAAAGTTCATCGATAATCAGAAAACTTATAACAGTGGAGGCAGAATACGGAGACTCCTCGAAAATAAAGACCAATTTTCTGCGTGCGATGTATCGCTCCGAAGTCTTCCTTGTCCTATGGGAATAGCACGAGCTGAAGATCCACTTGGTAAAGTGGTTTTCTTTACCAAGTTAGCTGAAGCTGTGCCCATGGAAAGCGGAGTATTCTGCTGGAACGATTGTTTTGCACTTATTTCAATTAGACTGCAAGAAAGTAAATTCGAGCATAGTTCATGCGTATAAAACACCTTATCTGCTAGTAGTCAGAAACTGTAATGAAAAAATTTGATCAAACCTCTTGAAAGTCAAAAAAGGTCAGAGTATAATACAAGTACAAGGTCAAAGATAGTCAAAGTCAAACATTGACCAATAAAATCAAAACAACCATTAAACTAATTTTTCTAATTGAAGGAGGAATGACTCATGCAATGTCAACATTGTGGAGTTCGTGAAGCGAATATTAATGTAACCCTTCGATTTAATAATCAAATGCAACAACTACACGTCTGTGATAAATGTTTTAAAGAATTGAAACAACAAGCACACAATCCAGCTGGTTTCTTCTCGGGACAAGATAACCAAGATTTCCAATCATTCTTTGGCGGAGGACCAGGATTCCAAGCGAATCAAGGTCAGCAACAAGCTTCCCAAGGTGGAAAAGGTGGCGGCTTGTTGGACGAATTAGGTCGTAACTTAACACACGCAGCTAAAGCTGGTTTAATCGATCCAGTTATTGGCCGTGACCAAGAAGTAAAACGTGTAATTGAGACATTAAATAGAAGGAACAAAAACAACCCAGTCTTAATTGGTGAACCAGGAGTAGGTAAAACAGCAATTGCTGAAGGTTTAGCATTGAAAATTACCAATGGAGATGTACCATCCAAATTAATGAATAAAGAAATCTATATTTTAGATGTAGCATCATTAGTTGCTAACACAAGTATGAGAGGGCAATTCGAAGAGCGAATGAAACAACTAGTTTCAGAACTACAAGAACGAAAAAATGTGATTCTATTTGTTGATGAAATTCACCTATTAGTTGGTGCAGGTACAGCAGAGAGTTCACAAATGGACGCTGGAAACATTTTAAAACCAGCACTAGCACGAGGCGAATTACAACTAGTGGGTGCTACAACACTCAAAGAATACCGTCAAATTGAGAAAGATGCTGCACTAGAGCGTCGATTCCAACCGATCATGGTCAAAGAACCAACAACAGAAGAAGCTGTACAAATTTTACAAGGATTACAAGATCGTTATGAAGCATTTCATAAAGTCAGCTATTCAGAAGAAGCCATTCAAGGGGCGGTAACCTTATCACAACGTTACTTACAAGATCGTTTCTTACCTGACAAAGCAATTGACTTAATTGATGAAGCAGGCTCTCGTTTGAACTTAACCCAATCTGAAACAGATGCAGAATCAATCCAAAAGCGTTTAGATGAAATTTCTAAACAAAAACAAGAAGCAGCTGAAAAAGAAGACTATGAAACGGCAGCCCATTTAAGACATCAGGAAATTAAATTGGAGAAAAAACTAAACGACGCTGAAGAAGAGCCATCAGCAGAGGTGACCGTACAAGATATTCAAGAAATTATTGAAGAAAAAACAGGTATCCCTGTGACAAAGATTCAAGCAGATGAACAACAAAAGATGAAGAATTTAATTCCAAATCTTTCTGCCAAAGTAATCGGCCAACAGACAGCTGTTGAAAAAGTAGCCAAAGCTGTTCGTCGTAGCCGTGCAGGGTTGAAATCGAAACATCGTCCAATTGGTTCGTTCCTATTTGTCGGACCTACTGGTGTTGGGAAGACAGAACTAACAAAAGCATTAGCGGAAGAACTGTTTGGTACGAAGGAATCGCTTATTCGTCTGGATATGAGTGAATATATGGAAAAACACTCCATATCTAAAATCATCGGTTCACCACCAGGATATGTAGGCCATGAAGAAGCAGGTCAATTAACAGAGCGTGTGCGTCGTAATCCGTATAGCTTAATCTTGTTAGACGAAATTGAAAAAGCACACCCTGACGTGCAAAACATGTTCCTACAGATCATGGAAGATGGTCACCTAACAGATAGCCACGGCAGAAGGGTAAGTTTTAAAGAAACAGTCATTATTATGACAAGTAATGCAGGAACTGGTGATAAGAAAATTACGGTAGGCTTTAATAGCGACAATAATGAAGCTGTGTCAACACTTGAAACATTGAGTGCATACTTTAAACCAGAATTCTTGAACCGGTTTGATGCGATCATTCCATTCAATCAACTTGAACAAAACGACTTGATTCAAATTGTTGATCTAATGATTGACGAATTAGCTGAAACATTAAAAGAAGAAGACCTAACCATCACAGTTACAGATGAAGCGAAACAGTATCTGGCTGACAAAGGTTATGACCCACGTTTCGGTGCACGTCCATTACGTCGTGTCATCCAAGACCAAGTGGAAGATAAAATTACGGATCTAATCCTAGATGAAGAAGACGTGACATCTATGAAAGTCGATTTCGTTGACCAAGAAATCCAAGTAACGAAAAATTAACAAGAAATTTTAACAAAGCCACCTATTCAAGCGCATCCCCCTTTTTGCGTGAGAATAGGTGGCTTTTTTTGTTGGTTGGGTTTGGAAACAAGCTTCGGCTTAACTTCACAGGAATTCGCGGCGGAACCTCATTCCATTATTTAACAAAATCTCCCTATTTTAAAGGATGAAAGTGTTTTTTATTCCGCCCCAACTTACCTAATGCGTCGGTGAATTTAATTGATATAAATATCGATTATTAAAATTGGATGTTTTGGAGAAAACAAAAGGTAGGGCAGTGTTAACAGAAATGAGTGGCCTTTGTCATTTTTTGGTATACTTAAAGAGGACAATAAGGAATTATATAATATTTCTATCATGATATGGAGGTAATAGATGTGGCTATGCAATCGTCTGAGCAATCCAATCAGGTAAATTGCCAAACGGAATATGATGTACTAAAAAAAGTTATTGTTTGTCCACCGAAACATATGCGAATTGGTACGGTTATTAATGAAACACAAAAACGTTATGTATCAGAGAATATTAATGTGGATATTGCAATGGAACAACATCGGCAGTTTGTCGATGTGATGAAAAAAAATAATGTTGATGTGATTGAATTAGAAACAGAGGAAAAGCTAAATGAGCAAGTTTTCACTCGTGATATTGGATTCACAGTAGGCGAGCAGTTATTTGTTTCCGCAATGGGAAGTGGGATTCGTACTGGCGAGGTTGGTATTTTAAAGGGAAGACTCCACCAGGACAACATTCCATTTAAAGATTTAGTACAAATGTCGATCGAAGGTGGCGATGTTGTCATCGATAAGGAAAAGGTTTGGGTGGGGCTTAGTACCCGTACGACTTTAAAGGCAACTGAGGCATTACAAGCATTGTTACCAAACCACCAAGTGATTCCAGTCTCTTTAGAGCGAAGAATTCTACACTTAGATTGTGCGTTCAATATAATTGGTGATAATTTGGCATTGATTTATCCGAATGCTTTTTCGAGTACGAGGGTAGATAAATTAAGAGAACATTACGAGTTGATTGAAGTAAATGAAGAGGAACAGTTCACATTGGGAACAAATGTGTTATCAATTGGAGAAAAGAAAATTATCAGTATGCCACAGAACAAGCAAGTGAATAAAGAAATGGAACAAGCGGGATTTGATGTTATAGAAGTGGAATTTAATGAAATAATAAAATCAGGTGGTTCTTTCCGCTGCTGTTCTATGCCATTGTTACGTATGTAACAGAAAAGGAGGTCGAGTGCTAGTGCTTGGCCTCTTTTGTGTTATTTGAAGGCCTTCCTGAATATCGAATAGATAAAAGCGTATCATACTAGTGGGGGTGAACCTATTGGAAATAGCGGAAGTTTTACCAATATTAGCACCACTATTTCTATTAGAAGCGATACTTGCGATTGTGGCTATTATTTCATGGTTTAAAACCGATGAAACCAATGGTCCGAAGTGGATGTGGCTTCTTATAATCCTATTGATCAGTATTATCGGCCCAATCTTATTTTTTGTGATTGGAAGGAGACAGCGCTAATGGCGATGATTAACGTAGAGAAATTGAAAAAGCAATTCGATGATAAAGATGTTGTGAAGGGGCTGTCCTTTTCGTTGGCGCCGGGGAAATGTGTGGCTTTATTAGGGCCAAATGGTGCAGGTAAAACAACGACATTACGATTGTTATCAGGGTTGTTGAAGCCAAGCAGTGGATCAATTCAATTTGAAGGAATCAATCAAACTGCAGATATCCGTGCACACATTGGGTATTTACCGCAATATCCCATCTTTCATGAGTGGATGACTGGTAAAGAGTTTTTAGTCTATGTTGGGCAATTAGCCAAACTATCTAAAACAGAAGCGTCTGAGCGAGCGGATCAATTATTAGAAAAAGTCGGGATTGCCGAAGCAAAGCACAGGCGGACAGGTAAATATTCGGGTGGTATGAAGCAGCGACTTGGCATTGCCCAAGCTATGATTCACAAACCAGCATTAATCATGTTGGATGAACCTGTATCATCTCTTGATCCAATTGGTCGTCGTGAAGTTTTAACGTTAATGGAAGAGTTAAAACAGGATACAACCATCTTGTTTTCGACCCATATTTTAAGTGATGCAGAAGAAATTAGTGATGATTTGCTATTAATGCATCAAGGACAAATTGTCGAGTCTGGTTCGATACGCGAGCTACAAAATAAGTATCAAACAGACAAAATACATGTCGCTTTTCAAGTTAAAGCAGATACATATTTGGATAAACTTCAAGCATTGCCGTCGATAACAGAGGCCGGCCGTGGTAGAACGGGAAGAAATTCAGTTACTAGTAGAAGATACTGGCCAGGCCCGTGCACAAATTATGCGGTTAGTTGCGGATGAGGATTTACCATTAATCAAGATTGATGTCAGTCGTACGTCACTGGAAGATTTGTTTATGAGGGTGGTGAAGTAAACGTGCAATGGACAACCATCTTTAAAAAAGAAATGTTGGAATACGCACGGAATTATAGCTGGATATGGGTGCCGATTGTGTTTATTATCTTGGCGATTATGGACCCACTCACTACTTATTATTTGCCAAAGATCTTAGATACGGTCGGAGGCTTGCCTGAAGGAGCAACTTTCGACATCCCACAACCTCCTCCAGCACAAGCACTTTATATGAGTTTATCAGAGTTTAGTATGTTTGGTGTTGTGATCGTCGTTTTGATCACAATGGGTACCATTGCTGGAGAACGACAAAGTGGGGTAGCAGAACTTGTGTTAGTGAAACCTGTTGGTTATTTTACTTACATTAGTAGTAAATGGGCTGCCAAGCTTTTATTGATTTGGAGTTCGTATATCGTGGGGATGCTGGCAAGTTGGTACTATGTTAACTTGTTGTTTGGCGAAATCGCCTTTACGACTGTTGTACAAGTGATTTTATTTTACGGATTATGGCTAACACTTGTAACTACCATCACCATCTTCTTTAATACGCTAGTGAAGACACCATTACTTGTTGGATTTCTGTCGATTGCGGTGATGATTGCTATGAGTGTAGTGAATAGCGTTTTTTCGCATCGTCTTATATGGTTTCCGAACAATCTGAGTTCTTACATTTTACAAATGATGGATACAGGCACAATTCCAACAGATTTGTGGGCGACAGCCTTGATAATTATTGGGTTGATTGTGGTCTTGTTAGTGGCAGCTTTATTTACGTTTCGAACGAGGGAAATGGCGAATTAGTGGGGCTCTCTTGTGAAAGAGGGCTTTTGCTGGTGGTTTAGTGATAGGTGGATTTTGATAAAAAATGGTTGTCATCGGTAGGGGATTTTTATATAATGTAATTGTTGAAAAATTCATTAATCCTTATGGGGCATTAGCTCAGCTGGGAGAGCGTTTGTCTGGCAGACAAGAGGTCAGCGGTTCGAGCCCGCTATGCTCCATCGATTAAAAAAACGTAACCAAAAGTGGTTGCGTTTTTTTTTTGCTTTTATAATACGATTTTGTGCGTTGTGACATAATTATGCTATAATTATGTCAATAATGATTATAGGAGTTGATTTCAGTGCCTGAAATTCGACCAATGAAGGATTTAAGGAATACTAATGAGATATCTGATCTCTGCCATAAAAGTGGAGAACCGATTTATATAACGAAAAATGGTTACGGTGATTTAGTCGTGATGAGTATGGATGCTTATGAAAAAAAACTCGCCAAATTAGATATGTATGAGAAGCTTGCAAAGGCAGAAAAGCAGTTAGAAGATGGTGAGGATTTATTAGATGCAGAAGAAGTGTTTAAAGGGTTAAATAAGAAATATGGACAAAAGTAATTATTCATTAAAGGTTACCCCTGTTGCAAAAGATGATTTAGAAGCGATATATGAATATATATCAAATGAAATTTTTAATGAACCTGCTGCAAGGCAACTTTTGAACAAAATTGAGTCAGCCTTCCTGAGGTTGAGAGACTTTCCTTTTTCCTGCAATTATGTAGCTGATGAAACATTAAAAAATAAAGGCTATCGAAAAGTGATTGTAGATCATTACATAGGGTTTTATATCGTGGATGAAACAAAGCAAGAAGTAATTATCATGAGAGTGCTATATGGAAGGAAAAAATATCAAGATTTTATATAGATGTTAATTATTTGGTGCAGAGTAACTCTGATGGATGGCGTTTGTCTGCCAGACAAGAGGTCAGCGGTTCGAGTCCGCCATGCTCCATCGACGAAAAAAGCAATCTACTTTTGTTTAGTCAAAAGTAGATTTTTTTAATGCATTCATTTCTATTCAAGTATGAGGATTTATGGAGGTTCAAGTGACTAACGGAATGAGAGCCCGAAAAGTAGCGCAAAACAATGATTTTGAAGGGGATAACGGAATGAGAGCCCACCTTGGTGAACAAAGTGGTTCGTCATTCCGTTAAAGGTGCCAAAAAAGGCAAATAGTAGATAGAAGCGGTTCGAGATTCCGTTATTGGTATGAAAAGAAGCAAAAATAGGGTGGAAAAGCTTGAATAGGGGAAAGAGAGCCCGGAAAATAGCGCAAAACAATGATTTTGAAGGGGATAACGGAATGAGAGCCCACCTTGGTAAACAAAGTGGTTCGTCATTCCGTTAAAGGTGCCAAAAAAGGCAAATAGTAGATAGAAGCGGTTCGAGATTCCGTTATTGGTATGAAAAGAAGCAAAAATAGGGTGGAAAAGCTTGAATAGGGGAACGAGAGCCCGAAAAGTAGCGCAAAACAATGATTTTGAAGGGGATAACGGAATGAGAGCCCGCCTTGGTGAACGAAATGGTTCGTCATTCCGTTAAAGTTAATTCTAGATTAATTTCTATTAAGTTGATATGTTCGTGCACGTTCTTTGCCACTGACAACAACTAAAATTCGTTTCGTTACTAGTCCATGTAAGACTTTTCGAGCATGGCGGTCGCAAATGTGAAGGTGTTTTGCAATCTCTGTTGGAGTAATTGGTCGTAGCATGCGTCGGCAATAGCGTATAACTTCTGCTTCCAACCAGGATAAATCAGAAGGTGCTTCACTCGAAATAAATTTGCCAATAAAAGAGAGAATCAGTTGTTGGCATTTTAAAATGGTACCTGTAGTTAGGACACTTGAAAAAGAGTGTTTAAACTACAGGTATTTTTTTATATACTTAAGTTTCAAGATATGGGGAAAAGAGGACAACATGAGTAAAATAACATTTTCAACTAGA
>NZ_SZNM01000060.1 GCF_005870085.1 Aquibacillus sediminis
AGCTTGCTTGCTCGTTTCAAAAACTAGCTTTTAAAAATTGATTCAGGGTAGTCTGTTTCAAATAAATGAAACGTTTTACCTGATCTGTTTCATACTGGTTGTTTTGTTCAGTTTTCAAAGATCAAATTGGTGGAGCCTAGCGGGATCGAACCGCTGACCTCCTGCGTGCAAAGCAGGCGCTCTCCCAGCTGAGCTAAGGCCCCTAAATATTCTTTCGATGGTCGGGAAGACAGGATTCGAACCTGCGACCCCTTGGTCCCAAACCAAGTGCTCTACCAAGCTGAGCTACTTCCCGAATATGGCGCGCCCGAGAGGAGTCGAACCCCTAACCTCTTGATCCGTAGTCAAACGCTCTATCCAATTGAGCTACGGGCGCTAATGGTGCCGAGGGCCGGACTCGAACCGGCACGATAGTCACCTATCGCAGGATTTTAAGTCCTGTGCGTCTGCCAATTCCGCCACCCCGGCATGGCTTGTGATTTAATTGGAGCGGAAGACGGGATTCGAACCCGCGACCCCCACCTTGGCAAGGTGGTGTTCTACCACTGAACTACTTCCGCGTTTATGCAAGATATACTAATTTCAGTATTGGTCACAAAACATAACCAAACTTACTAGAATATCTTTAAGTGCGGGTGGAGGGAGTTGAACCCCCACGTCCGAAGACACTAGATCCTAAGTCTAGCGCGTCTGCCAATTCCGCCACACCCGCAAAAATAATGGAATTAGTATATAATATACTAATTATATGATGAGCCATGGAGGATTCGAACCTCCGACCCTCTGATTAAAAGTCAGATGCTCTACCAACTGAGCTAATGGCTCGTAATATCATTTAGTTTTATTCATTCGCAATATTTTGTATAAATACTAGTAATAGAATGAAGCTTATTCTGTTTGTGCTCGTCACGTTGCAAGCATATTCGTCGATGTTTACGCTCCTCGCAAAACCTACACTGATGTTATTCCATGAGGTTTACGGTTTCTCTACCAACTGAGCTAATGGCTCATAATTAAATTGTCTCATTCATATACTAATAAAAAAAAGTGGTGCCGGCCAGAGGACTTGAACCCCCAACCTACTGATTACAAGTCAGTTGCTCTACCAGTTGAGCTAGGCCGGCTTTATGGTGGAGGATGCAGGGCTCGAACCTGCGACCCCTTGCTTGTAAGGCAAGTGCTCTCCCAGCTGAGCTAATCCTCCAACATATTACAGCTTAGCGGCGTCCTACTCTCGCAGGGGCAAAGCCCCAACTACCATCGGCGCTGAAGAGCTTAACTTCTGTGTTCGGCATGGGAACAGGTGTGACCTCTTCGCTATTGCCACTAAACCATATTTTTTATTAAGGACAAAACATATTATATGCATTTTTTATAAAAAATGCAAGTGTTTTTTTGCACCTTCAAAACTAGATAAGAAAGTCTCAAGACAATCAAACATTTAAAACTGAAATATAGTTAAGTCCTCGATCTATTAGTATCCGTCAGCTGCACGTGTCACCACGCTTCCACCTCGGACCTATCAACCTCATCGTCTCTGAGGGATCTTACTCATTTAAAATGATGGGAAGTCTCATC
>NZ_SZNM01000061.1 GCF_005870085.1 Aquibacillus sediminis
TGAAGCTAGAATAAAAAGTGGATACCCCGTTAACGAAAGTCATATTTGGATATGATGATAATAACTAGGAGGGTTTCCATGGGTGAACATAGGCAAAGATATAGTGAGCAGTTTAAGCAAGAAACAGTTAAATTTGCACAAGAGCAACAACAAAAGAAAACAATGACAGAGATCGCGGAAGACTTAAAGATTCCACTGAGTTGTTTACATGATTGGATGTCAAAATATCGGGAATTTGAGAACGAACCAGTGGCAGCTGAAGAACGTAATCAAAAGTTAGAACAGCAGTTGAGAGAAAAGGAACAGGAACTAAAAGCGAAAGATCGCAAAATAAAGCAGACAGAAGAAGAACTAGCTATTGTAAAAAAGGCGGTGCACATCTTCAGCAGACCAAAGCCATGAGGTTTCAATTCATTGAGGATCATAGCCGGGAGTTCTCAGTGGTGAAGATGTGCAGGGTGTTACACGTATCCCAGAGCGGTTATTTCAAGTGGAGAAAACACAAAACTAGTCCACAAGAGTTGCGCAGAAGAAGCATCAAAAAGCTTATTACTGAGATTTACGAGGATTCGGGAAATATATATGGAAGTCCAAAAATCACAAAAGAATTAAAGAAAAAAGGATACAATATCACTGAGCGTACTGTGGGTATATACATGCAACAGTTAGGCTTGCGTTCCTGCGTTTCTAGAAAGTTTAAAGTAGTCACGACTGACTCAAATCATGACTATCCTGTTGCTCCTAACAAGCTAAATCAGAACTTTACTGCCTCAGCACCCAATAAGGTGTGGGTCGCTGATATCACCTATATCCCTTGTCGTGAAGGACGTTTATATTTGGCTAGTATTCTTGATTTATGTACACGTGAAATTGTTGGATGGAGACTTTATAACCGTATGGAAACAAAGTTGGTTATAGACGCTTTAAACGATGCTTACCAAGCGAGAAAACCGGAAAAGGGATTGCTTCATCACTCAGATCGAGGGACACAGTATGCCTCCAAAGATTACCGAGAAAAGCTACAAGAGTATGGCATAGAAGCAAGCATGAGTCGCACTGGAAACTGTTATGACAACGCCTGTGCAGAATCTTTTTTCAGTCTTCTAAAAAAGGAATTATTGCAAGGTCGAAAGTTTAAAACTAAACATCAGGCCTATACTGAAATCTATCGTTATATTGAGTTTTTTTATAATCGCAAAAGAATACATGGGTCAATTGGATATGTATCACCAGTTCAATATGCGAATCAGTTCTATTTGAATCTGCCCGCATAAATGATCCATAGCACTAACGAGGGACAGTGTGGTGGCTTTTCTTAACTTGCCGACAACACAGATGATAGAGTGGATGGGTCAAGCGGGCTGGGCTTGACGCTTCCACGGCATCATCTATGATCTTAAAAAGTTAAGAAAAGTCTCTGCACGACCAATATTAAACAACTTTTCGTTATTTTGGTGTCCACTTTCTTGACAGAGGTCCA
>NZ_SZNM01000062.1 GCF_005870085.1 Aquibacillus sediminis
TAAAATGGTACCTGTAGTTAGGACACTTGAAAAAGAGTGTTTAAACTACAGGTATTTTTTTATATACTTAAGTTTCAAGATATGGGGAAAAGAGGACAACATGAGTAAAATAACATTTTCAACTAGAGAGATTAAAATACTTCAAAGAAATCCAAATGTACAACGTGTAAGTGAACGGGCAATCACATATACTGATGCCTTTAAAAATAAATTTTTAGATGAGTATTTAACTGGCAAGATGCCTAGACAGATATTTATGGAAAATGGTTTTGATGTTGATGTTATAGGTTTAAAGCGAATTGAACAATCAGCTTATAGGTGGAAGAAAGCTTACGAAAAGAATGGATTAATTGGGCTTACTGATTCCAGGAAAACTGGTTCAGGTAGCCCTCTGAAGCGTGAACTTTCACCATCGGAAGTTATTGAAAGACAAGAAGCAAGAATTAAGTTACTGGAGGGGCAAGTAGAGCTATTAAAAAAGCTAGAAGTGACAGAAAGGAGGCTGTTAAACGCAAGCGCAAATTTAAATCCGAGTAGCGTGTATCAGCTGATTCATGAAACCATCAAACAGAATAAATTTAAACGCATGACTAAATATTTTTGTGATCTTTTAGATGTCTCTCGTTCTGGATATTATAGCTACTTAAAAGCCTCTGCTAGCCGGGAATCCAGAGAAAAATTGGATATAGAAGTGAAAGAAATTATATTGAAAGCTTTTAATCGAAGAGGATATAAGAAAGGCTCACGTTCCATTAAAATGATATTGGAGAATGAATATAACCTTATCTTCAGTCGTAAAAAGATACAAAGAATTATGAAGAAGTATGGTATTGTTTGCCCTCATAGAAGGTCAAACCCTTACAAAAAAATCGCTAAAGCAACAAAAGAACATCAGGTTGTTCCAAACAAGTTGAATAGAGAATTTAAGCAAGGTGTTCCAGGAAAAGTTTTACTAACAGACATCACTTATTTGCCATATAACGGTAATAGTATGGCTTATTTGTCGACTATAAAAGATTCCTCCACAAACCAAATCCTAGCTTATCATGTTTCTGATCGTATTACATTAGACATCGCAACGAAAACGATCCATAAGTTAATCAACAATAAGAAAGTTTCTTTACATAAAGATGCCTTTATCCATTCAGATCAAGGAAGCCATTACACAAGCCCGAGGTATCAAAAGCTATTAAAGAAATATGGCTTAGGTCAATCTATGTCACGAAGAGGGAACTGTTGGGATAACGCTCCACAGGAATCTTTCTTTGGTCATTTGAAAGATGAAGTTGATTATAAATCAGCTAGAACTTTAAAAGAATTAAAATCAAAAATAAATCACTATATGGTTTACTATAACAATTATCGATATCAATGGAACTTAAAAAAGATGACCCCTATCCAATATAGGAATCATCTTCAAGTAGCTTAATCTCTTTTTTCATAGTGTCCTTGACACGGGTGCCAGTTTA
>NZ_SZNM01000063.1 GCF_005870085.1 Aquibacillus sediminis
ATTGGTCAATCCCCAATTTTTCGGACACTTCAAAATTCGACAGATAAAGCTTAACAGGCTTATTATTATAAACATCTGTAACTTCTATGGACATGGGGCACTTGCCGAGGTTAACCGCAAAATAATAGTTGGCAAACCTGGGCAGGCCGTCCTGCCCTTCTTTCCATGTAAAGCACGTTGGATTAATTGGTCTAGTTTATGCCACTGCTGTATTAAAATAGTGATTAAAGTATTGAGCTGGAGACATGCTTTTGAGTCTCTTTTGGTATCTTTGATTATTGTAATATTTAATGTACTCATCCACTGATTTATAAGCTTGTTTAACCGTCTTAAAAGAAAATAAATGAAATGCTTCTGCCTTAAAGTGTGAAAAGAAACCTTCCGCACTGGCATTATCTAAGCATGTTCCTTTCCTCGACATACTTGGAGTAAAGTTATACTCTTTGCTTAATTCGTAGTATTTATTAGAACGGTATTGCATGCCCTGATCACTGTGTAAGATGGCACCATGAACTGTTCCTATTCTTTTAAAAGCTCCATGGATAGTGTCTTCAACTAATTTGATATCGTTTTCTTGACTCAATTGATAGCTAATAATTTCGTTATTAAATAAATCCAGAATGGATGATAAATATAGCGTAGTATGATTGACCTTAAATTCCGTCACATCAGTAACAAGCTTTTCCATTGGGTTCTCTGCATAGAAATCTTGTTTTAAAAGATTTTCATATTTCATGCCGCCTGACTTCTGACGGTGATTTTTGTATCTTCTTTTCTTACGTATAATAGCTTTTAATTCAAGCTTCTTCATAACACGATGTACTTTTTTGTGATTCACTTTCCAGCAGTAATCTTCACGGAGACGCATCTCTATTCCACGCACTCCCAAGACACCTTCATATTGATCATAAATGTAGGAAATCAATTCCTCTATATCCTTATCTTTATTAGGGCGTTTTTGGTAATCATAGTAACCACTTCTAGATACATCTAGAGCATCACATAGCATTTTGACAGGGTATTCTTTTCTAAGATGATCGATTACTTGATACTTTATTTGTGCCCCCCTTGGTGCAATATTTCTAAGTACTTTTTTAAAGCATCAACTTCAACCCTTAATTGGTCAACTCTTTCATCAGTAGATTTTGAGATTTCCTCCTTCTTAGGACGTCCTATGGATCGGTCAAAGCCTGATTCTCCATTCTTTCTATACTTCTTTATCCACTCATATACATTATCTCTGTTACGTATACCTAATTCTTTAACAACTACATTCACTGGCTCATCATTTTCCAATACTCGTCGAACTGCTTTTAGTTTTATTTCCTTACTATAACGCTGATGTTTTTTGGATGTTGTCATTAAGAATCTCCCCTTACACTAATAGTTTAAAGGTCGAAATTTTCTTGTGTCTAGTATAAGGGGTACAGACTA
>NZ_SZNM01000064.1 GCF_005870085.1 Aquibacillus sediminis
ATTTCCGAATGGGGAAACCCACTGCTCGTAATGGAGTAGGACTCCTTACTGAATACATAGGTAAGGAGAGGCAGACCCGGGGAACTGAAACATCTCAGTACCCGGAGGAAGAGAAAGCAAATGCGATTTCCTGAGTAGCGGCGAGCGAAACGGAATTAGCCCAAACCAGAAAGCTTGCTTTCTGGGGTTGTAGGACACTCCATTGGAGTTACAAAGAAACGCTTTAAATGAATCGATCTGGAATGATCAGCCATAGAAGGTAACAGCCCTGTAATTGAAAGAGTGTTTCCTCCGGAGTGGATCCTGAGTACGGCGGAACACGAGGAATTCCGTCGGAATCTGGGAGGACCATCTCCCAAGGCTAAATACTCCCTAGTGACCGATAGTGAACCAGTACCGTGAGGGAAAGGTGAAAAGCACCCCGGAAGGGGAGTGAAAGAGAACCTGAAACCGTGTGCCTACAAGTAGTCGAAGCACATTTATGTGTGACGGCGTACCTTTTGTAGAATGGACCGGCGAGTTATGATCTCCTGCAAGGTTAAGCCGTATAGGCGGAGCCGCAGCGAAAGCGAGTCTGAACAGGGCGAATAAGTAGTAGGTCATAGACCCGAAACCGTGTGATCTACCCATGTCCAGGGTGAAGGTCAGGTAACACTGACTGGAGGCCCGAACCCACGTGCGTTGAAAAGTACGGGGATGAGGTGTGGGTAGGGGTGAAATGCCAATCGAACACGGAGATAGCTGGTTCTCTCCGAAATAGCTTTAGGGCTAGCCTCAAGAAGTGAGTACTGGAGGTAGAGCACTGATTGGACTAGGGGCCCTCATCGGGTTACCGAATTCAGTCAAACTCCGAATGCCAGATACTTCATCTTGGGAGTCAGACTATGGGTGATAAGGTTCATAGTCGAAAGGGAAACAGCCCAGACCGCCAGCTAAGGTCCCAAAGTATACGTTAAGTGGAAAAGGATGTGGAGTTGCTTAGACAACCAGGATGTTGGCTTAGAAGCAGCCATCATTTAAAGAGTGCGTAATAGCTCACTGGTCGAGTGACTCTGCGCCGAAAATATACCGGGGCTAAACGTATCACCGAAGCTGCGGATTGTTCTTCGAACAATGGTAGGAGAGCGTTCTAAGTGCTGCGAAGTCAGACCGTGAGGACTGGTGGAGCGCTTAGAAGTGAGAATGCCGGTATGAGTAGCGAAATAGAAGTGAGAATCTTCTACACCGAATGCCTAAGGTTTCCTGAGGAAGGCTCGTCCGCTCAGGGTTAGTCGGGACCTAAGCCGAGGCCGAAAGGCGTAGGCGATGGACAACAGGTTGATATTCCTGTACCACCT
>NZ_SZNM01000065.1 GCF_005870085.1 Aquibacillus sediminis
ATTTTAACATGAATTTGCCAGGATTAGAAGACGTAATCATTACTAGAACTGAGGAGTTAGAGGGTTCTTACTACTTACATGTGAAGTTACCAATTAAAAAGCATAAATGTCCTGCATGTGGGGAATTAACCAGTCGTGTCCATGATTATCGTACACAGAAGATTCAACACCTGAAATTGTTTGAAAGAACTACTTATTTGTTATATCGGAAACGTAGGTATGTATGTTCTTGTGGTAAACGTTTTGCCGAAGAAAATAATATTGTTAATCGTTATCAAAGACATTCTATTGAGTGGAATCAAGCGCTTGGGTTGCGCACGGTTAAGGGGAAAGATTTTAAAGATACAGCTGAACAATTTAGAACGTCACAAACAACAGCTATACGCCGTTTTGATCAGATTGCTTCTTCTAGTTTGAAAAAGGTGGATACTTTACCGCGTGTAATATGCATTGATGAGTATAAGGGAGATACATCTGCTGGAAAGTACCAGGTAATTATAACGGATGGTGAAACAGGTATACCATTAGACATTCTACCAAATCGTTCTGTAAAAACTGTTAAGAAGTATCTAAGAGAAAAGGGATCCGAGGTTCAGATGGTAGTTATGGATATGAGTTACAGCTTCAAGTCTGCGGTTCAACAAGCACTAGACAATCCTATTATAGTTGCGGATCGTTTTCACTTTTGCCGTTATATTTATTGGGCTTTAAATCGCGTAAGAAAAAGAGTACAAAATGAATTCCATGATTTTGATCGTAAAAAGTGTAAGAGAATGAAGCATGTTTTTGATAAACCTTATGAAGAGCTAACATTGAAACAACATTGGTATCTGGAAAGGTATTTAGGAATGTCTGAAGATTTACGAACTGCTTATGGGTTAAAAGAGGCATTTCGTGAATGGTTCGATAAAGCGAAAAAAGTTGGTGCAGCACAGTTAGGAGAAGTGAAACAAGGGTTGTATCGCTTTTATCATCAAGTGGAAAAGTCTGGCCTTGAAGAGTTTATGAAAGCAATAAAAACCCTTCAAAATTGGCAAGTAGAGATACTCAATAGTTTTGCGTTTGATTATAACAATGGGGTTACAGAAGGCTTGAACAATCAAACCAAGGTTATTAAACGTAATGCCTTTGGTTTCCAACGTTATGATCGTCTAAAGTCACGTGTATTATTACATCATCAATTTAAATCACTAGAAATTCAAGTAGGTTAAGGAGTAGGAGCAAGTACTCCTACCCCAACATTTGACGTAGAACC
>NZ_SZNM01000067.1 GCF_005870085.1 Aquibacillus sediminis
AGACCGTTTGAGCAATGGGGGGACGCAGTAGGATAAGGAAAGCGCGCTTTTGGATATGCGCGCCCAAGCAGTGAGACTGTTGGATAGGCAAATCCGTCCAACATAAGGTTGAGCTGTGATGGGGAGGGAATTATAGTACCGAAGTTCCTGATTTCACACTGCCAAGAAAATCCTCTAGCAAGGTCTATGGTGCCCGTACCGTAAACCGACACAGGTAGGCGAGGAGAGAATCCTAAGGTGATCGGGAGAACTCTTGTTAAGGAACTCGGCAAAATGACCCCGTAACTTCGGGAGAAGGGGTGCTTCTTTTGCGAGAAGCCGCAGTGAAAAGGCCCAAGCGACTGTTTAGCAAAAACACAGGTCTCTGCGAAGCCGTAAGGCGAAGTATAGGGGCTGACACCTGCCCGGTGCTGGAAGGTTAAGGGGACGCGTTAGCCGCAAGGCGAAGCGTTGAACCGAAGCCCCAGTAAACGGCGGCCGTAACTATAACGGTCCTAAGGTAGCGAAATTCCTTGTCGGGTAAGTTCCGACCCGCACGAAAGGTGCAACGACTTGGGCACTGTCTCAACAAGAGACCCGGTGAAATTATACTATGCGTGAAGATGCGCATTACCCGCGACAGGACGGAAAGACCCCGTGGAGCTTTACTGTAGCCTGATATTGAATGTTGGTACAGTTTGTACAGGATAGGTGGGAGCCTGAGATACGTGAGCGCTAGCTTACGTGGAGGCGTCGGTGGGATACCACCCTGACTGTATTGACCTTCTAACCCAGAACCGTGATCCGGTTCGGAGACAGTGTCAGGTGGGCAGTTTGACTGGGGCGGTCGCCTCCCAAAGAGTAACGGAGGCGCCCAAAGGTTCCCTCAGAATGGTTGGAAATCATTCGCAGAGTGTAAAGGCAGAAGGGAGCTTGACTGCGAGACCTACAAGTCGAGCAGGGACGAAAGTCGGGCTTAGTGATCCGGCGGTACCGTATGGAAGGGCCGTCGCTCAACGGATAAAAGCTACCCCGGGGATAACAGGCTTATCTCCCCCAAGAGTCCACATCGACGGGGAGGTTTGGCACCTCGATGTCGGCTCATCGCATCCTGGGGCTGTAGTCGGTCCCAAGGGTTGGGCTGTTCGCCCATTAAAGCGGTACGCGAGCTGGGTTCAGAACGTCGTGAGACAGTTCGGTCCCTATCCGTCGTGGGCG
>NZ_SZNM01000068.1 GCF_005870085.1 Aquibacillus sediminis
AAAAAATCGCTATATATGCAAGAGTCTCAACTAAGAAACAAGCAGATGCAGGAAATCTATCGCGACAAAAAGCAAGACTAACGGAATATGCTGTTCATCATCAATACCAGATTACCGGCATTTATGAAGATATTGCTAGTGGATTAAACGAAAACCGAAAAGGTTTAACTAAACTATTTAATGCTATAAAAGAAGAGAATATTTCTTATTTAATAATTGAATATAAAGACAGGCTCGCTCGTTTTGGCTATCGCTATCTTGAGAATCATTTAAATGAGTTAGGATGTAAAATTATTATTATCGATGAAAAAGAAGGCAATGAAGAACTAGAACTTGTTGATGACTTAATCGCTATTACCACATCATTTTCTGCACGAATTTACGGTAAACGCGGAGGAAAACGTGTCTCTCAAGAGATAGAAAAAACGTTAAAGCGAGGTGTGAACAATGAAAACGGTTCGAATGATCAAGCTTCATCCTGATGCGATAACTAAAGCGTATTTAGATGATTTAATGCGTGTGTTTTGTTCGATGAAACGGTATGCCTTTAATCGGTTAACAGAAGGAGTTTCTGTTGGTTATTTAAACAAAACCATGCCTTCTATCTTTAAGGTAAATAAACGGTATGCTGAAGATGCTGTTCTGTTAGCTCAATCGATTATTAATAGCCAAAAAGAGTTACTACCGAAACGTATCGAAGATACAGAAACAAAGATACAAAAAACCGAACGTAAGGTGCATGATTATGAATCAGGAAAAAAGACACCAAAAAAGGTAGATCTTAAAACATCTTTAATAGGATTAGCTATGCGTACGGAAAAGTTGCAAGCTAAGCTCTATGATCTTAAACGCCACGAAGAAGAGGGAACGATACCAACTGTTATTTTTGGTGGTAGCAAGAACTTTATGAAACGAATGGAAGGTAAAATCACTAATAAAGAATGGAAAGATCTCCGCACCAATGAATTGTACGCACGTGGCGATAAGAGTAAAAAAGGGAACTTGAACATTCGGTTAGTTCATCGTGATGGTGCATTTTATCTTGATATTTGTGATCCTATACGTCAGAAAGAAGGCAAGCGTAAAGCGCCACGTTTCGAAG
>NZ_SZNM01000069.1 GCF_005870085.1 Aquibacillus sediminis
CTTCGAAACGTGGCGCTTTACGCTTGCCTTCTTTCTGACGTATAGGATCACAAATATCAAGATAAAATGCACCATCACGATGAACTAACCGAATGTTCAAGTTCCCTTTTTTACTCTTATCGCCACGGGCGTACAATTCATTGGTGCGGAGATCTTTCCATTCTTTATTAGTGATTTTACCTTCCATTCGTTTCATAAAGTTCTTGCTACCACCAAAAATAACAGTTGGTATCGTTCCCTCTTCTTCGTGGCGTTTAAGATCATAGAGCTTAGCTTGCAACTTTTCCGTACGCATAGCTAATCCTATTAAACATGTTTTAAGATCTACCTTTTTTGGTGTCTTTTTTCCTGATTCATAATCATGCACCTTACGTTCGGTTTTTTGTATCTTTGTTTCTGTATCTTCGATACGTTTCGGTAGTAACTCTTTTTGGCTATTAATAATCGATTGTGCTAACAGAACAGCATCTTCAGCATACCGTTTATTTACCTTAAAGATAGAAGGCATGGTTTTGTTTAAATAACCAACAGAAACTCCTTCTATTAACCGATTAAAGGCATACCGTTTCATCGAACAAAACACACGCATTAAATCATCTAAATACGCTTTAGTTATCGCATCAGGATGAAGCTTGATCATTCGAACCGTTTTCATTGTTCACACCTCGCTTTAACGTTTTTTCTATCTCTTGAGAGACACGTTTTCCTCCGCGTTTACCGTAAATTCGTGCAGAAAATGATGTGGTAATAGCGATTAAGTCATCAACAAGTTCTTGTTCTTCATTGCCTTCTTTTTCATCGATAATAATAATTTTACATCCTAACTCATTTAAATGATTCTCAAGATAGCGATAGCCAAAACGAGCGAGCCTGTCTTTATATTCAATTATTAAATAAGAAATATTCTCTTCTTTTATAGCATTAAATAGTTTAGTTAAACCTTTTCGGTTTTCGTTTAATCCACTAGCAATATCGTCATAAATGCCGGTAATCTGGTATTGATGATGAACAGCATATTCCGTTAGTCTTGCTTTTTGTCGCGATAGATTTCCTGCATCTGCTTGTTTCTTAGTTGAGACTCTTGCATATATAGCGATTTTTT
>NZ_SZNM01000007.1 GCF_005870085.1 Aquibacillus sediminis
ATCCTTGAGGGAAGTGTTGGAAAAGATCACATCCATTTATTAATCTCGTGTCCACCAAGCCTTGCCCCAAGTAAAATAATGCAGTACTTAAAAGGGAAATCATCTAGACTTCTCCAGGACCAATTCCCCGATCTTAAAAAGAAATACTGGGGACAACATTTATGGGCAAGAGGTTACTTCTGTGCCACAGTAGGATCAGTGGATGAAGAAACAATTAGAAATTATATAGCCAATCAGTTTAGTGAAGAAAAGAACGAATCATTTAGGATTGAAGATTGAGTTCAGTAAAATTTCAGTTTGCTTCAGCATTTGATCTTTGAGATGACTTTAGTCTTAACAACGACTTTAGTCGTAGACATTTCATGTCCAAATCCACCTGCTTTAGCAGGTGGTCGTTTAATGGAATGACAATAAACCCAAAGAATAATATGAGCGCCCATTCTGGTATAACAGGAAAGAATTCATGCACAGCAGCGACTAAGGTTAAACCTTCTAAGGCGCAATACATAATGAAGTTAGTGGCGTAAATAAAAGAGGTTAAGGATGCGCCGATATATTCAAACCCACCACCTCTAGAAAGTAAATTAACGTTCATTCCAGACTTAGCAGATAAATAGGCATTGAACCCTCTCACCACTTAACGACCTTATGGTCTGTTTGAAGTGGGAGATTCCTAAGAACACCAACCTAACAGTCGGTTTTAATTAGGCTACCCCCGTAGGACCTACGGTTAGAAGTCTTATTGCTTCATCTTTAATATTTTTACTTGCGTTAAGATCCCTGTCGTGATGTGTACCACAAGATGGGCAATCCCACTTACGCAATCCGAGATTCTTAACGTCATTGTTTTGATAGCCGCAACAGGAACAAAGTTGGCTAGAAGGGTAATTTTTAGCGACAACTACGACCTGTTTCCCATACCACCTTGCTTTATATTCAAGCATTGTTCGAAATTGTGACCAACTTACGTCGCTAATTGCCTTTGCTAACTTATGATTTTTCAGTAGATTGGATACTTGCAAATCCTCTATACCAACTATGTCGTGGTTTTTGACAATATTGTATGAGATTTTATGCAAGTAATCTTTTCTTAAATTGATTATTTTTTCATGAATACGTGCAACCTTGATTCTTTGCTTATGCCAATTGGAAGAACCTCTCTTTCGTCTTGCAAGTGTCTTCTGCGCTTTTGCTAGTTTCTTTTCTAGGGTTCGAAAAAACTTTGGATTTTCGTATTTTGTTCCGTTGGAAAGAATGGCAAAGTCTTTCAGTCCAACATCTATGCCAACAGACAGGTTTGTTTTAGGTAATGCTTGTATTTCTGTTTCAACAAGAATGGATACAAAGTATTTACCACTTGGATTACATCTTATCGTAACATTTAAAATACGACCTTCGACTTCTCGACTTTTAGCAAATTTCACAAGTCCAAGTTTAGGTAGTTTGATTTTGTTACCAACAATCGCAATATTATCATTCGTGTATTTTGTTGTGTAGGACTGTACCTTGTTGTTTTTGGACTTAAAACGTGGAGCATTCGTTTGTTTTTTGAAGAACCTGGAAAAAGAATCGGCAAGATTTTTAATGGAGGATTGAATAGCAATGCTATCCACTTCTTTTAGCCAATCCAATTCTTTCTTTAGTTGTGGGAGTTGAAAAAACAAAAGCGTAAGCGCCCGGGTAGCGACGTACGGACTGGACTGAGCCGTAGGAGATAAAGGAAACTGTTTGGGACCGAAGGAAGTCGATGTTGACTTATCGTACGGAGGTGAGGGAAGTCTCGCTACAGCTTTAGCGCTGGAGCTGGACGTGGCCAATGTAGGATAAAAAAGTTATACACAACCATTCCATTTTATAATTTCCTATGCTAGAACAAATGTTGTAGGTCAAACCTTTTCCCGTTTTCTTATACGTTGCATTCCATTTTGCCAAAAAATGATTGAACACAAAACGAGAACATCCTATGGTTTTATTGATCAAGATAGCTTGATTCCGGTTAGGATAGATTCTGAATTTATAAGCCCTATGGCCAAGCAAAACAGTCACCTCCCCTTTTCTTTTTATTATACACGATGACTCAACAAAACGCAAACATTCGTTCGTATTAGGGGGTGAGAATTGAAAAATGCTTTAGAACCTTAGACTAGTTAGTCGGACAATTGAGATAGCTAAAGCTATCCTTGTCCGAAGGCGATTCATCTCCACCCTACTCATTGGGCTATCGCCCTTCTCATTCCTTGAGGATGGAGTCTTCTCGCCTCTAATGATAAAAGAGTCTGTTGTAATATAGAAAGGTATAAATCGTATTCAAACATTAAAATATAACCTTAACTGTAAAGTGAAACTTCACTCAGTGGGTTGCTCTTCATCCACTGATGTTAGTTGAACCATTCGGGGTGTTATCGTCCGTTTTTAACTCCCACTTAAACATCTCCGTTTCACTTCATGTTTTGAAGGTGGGAGTATTACGGACGGTTGCACCGGGATAAACTAAGGAAAAAGAGTGGAATCGTAATGACACAAACAAAGTTCCAATCAAAGGTACTCTCGGTATTTGAAGATAAAATCCAATTAATTGAGACGGAAATGGGTGCTATTTATTTAGTGGGGCCTATTAAACTCCCTGTTAACTTGTATGGAGAGACAGTAGAGTTCAAATGGTATTGCTGGTTAAATTGTGAAGAGGTAACAGAGGATTTCGATCGAATTATTGAGAAGTTATCTTCCGCTAATTTAGCTGAGTTACAGCAATCTAGTGTGTTAACTTATGGTGACTTTGGCAACAGTGATAATGCCATTATACGAATGCATTCCATCTGCCATTCAGGAGATATTTTCGGAAGCAAAAGATGGGACTGTGGCTATCAATTAAAGCAATCCATGAAAAATATTGTAGAACATGGTACAGGTGCTTTATTTTATTTAGCCAACCATGAAGGAAGAGGAATCGCTTTGTTCAGAAAAGCGATGGCGTATCTTCTTCAAGAAAATGGCTATGATACAGTGGAAGCAAATGAAGCACTTGTCTTTGTGGGATACTAGGTACTGTTTTATCAAATGTCGGTTAGCGAAGCATGGGACGATTCCCATGCTTGTTTCTATTTAGAAGGCGAGACCAATTCTGGTGCTCCCAAACTGACAGAAGAAAAGCAGCAGGCCACAAGTGGGACAACAAACCTGTCCCCATGTCCCAATGTATAATTCATAAATTTCAAAAAAAGCTATTGAAAATGATTCTCATTTACAATAAAATATTTTATAGATGTAAGTGATTCTCATTTTTGACACAAATGAAGGAGGATATTATGAAAAAGGTTTATGTTGGATTTATTTTAATGATTTCTATTTTCGTACTTGCGGCTTGCGGTGGACAATCAGATGAACCTGCATCTGCAGACGAGACGAACCAACAAGAGGAAACAGAAACAACTGGTGAGGACCAAACAAGTTCGGAATCTCGAGTGATTACGCATGAAATGGGAGAGACTACGATCACTGGAGACCCTAAGAAAATTGTAGCGCTTGAGTTTTCTTATGTCGATGCACTCGCTTCACTAGGAATCTCACCTATAGGAATAGCGGATGATAATGATGAAAATCGTATCATTGAACCAATTAGAGATAAAATTGATGACTATACATCTGTAGGAACTAGAAAGCAACCAAATTTAGAAGTGATTTCATCGCTTGAACCAGATTTAATTATTGCTGACTTAAAGCGTCATAAAGATATTTATCCTCAGCTTGAAGAAATTGCCCCGACAATTATATTGGGCTCTCTAGCAGCAGATTATCAAGGGATTTTAGACGGTTTTGAAGTCATTGCACAAGCAGTTAACCAAGAGGAGCATGGAGCTGAAATTCTTGAATTACATAAACAAAAAATGGAAGAATTGCGAGCACAAATACCTGAAGATGAAACAAGAACTGTCATGCCGGCAGTTGTAGCAAGTAGTGGGTTTTATGCGCACGATGATGATTCTTACACAGGATCATTATTAAGTTCGATTGGCTTAACGAATGCGATCCAAAGTGGTGATGAGCGCTACAACAAAATCAATCTAGAACAAGTCGTTGAATTTAACCCAGACATTATGTTCCATATGGTAGCAGGGGACGAGACAGTAGTAGATGAATGGGCTGACAATTCATTATATCAAGATGTTAGTGCTGTAGAATCGGATCAAGTTTATCAAGTAGACCGTAACATGTGGTCACGGTTCCGTGGTTTAATCTCATCTGAACAAATTCTAGAAGACGCCATTAATCATTTATACAAAAATTAAATGATCTTTCTATTAGCGGGGGCCTATCCTCCGCTTTTATTTTGAAGAGGTGACTGTTAAATTGAATGCATACTAAGGGTGAGTGAAATGGATAATCAGTATAATAAACGGAAAACAAAACAATTCCTTGTGTTTGCGATAGGATTTTCCTTGTTAATTTTAAGCTTCTTTTTTAGCTTAAGTGTAGGCGCATCATCGATTGATTTGGGGACAATCATCCATTCTCTTTTTTTAGGTGAGGAAACACAACAATCAAGGATTATTCAATCCTTACGATTACCACGTGCGATTGTTGGGGCAATTGTCGGAGCTAATTTAGGAATTGCGGGTGCGATCATGCAAGCAATAACGAAAAATCCATTGGCTTCCCCGCAAATTTTCGGTGTGAATGCAGGCGCATCCCTTATGGTTGTGATAGCAGTAGTATTAATGCCAAGCTTTTCACCTACTAATCTCATTTTCTTTGCATTTTTGGGTGCAGCGCTTGGTGGCTCGATTGTTTACTATATGGCATCAACAGGTGGGGGGATGACGCCAATAAAGTTAGCTTTAGCAGGGATAACGGTTCATATGTTTCTAACAGCAATGATCGAAGGGTTGATCATTTTCCATGAACATTCCACAGAGGATATTCTTTTCTGGTTAGCTGGAGCTATTGATGGTCGAACTTGGGACCATGTACAAGTCATTTTACCGTGGGCACTGATTGGAATTGTGGGAGCTATGGTGTTTGCTAAACAGTTGACTATACTAAGCTTAGGTGACGACATGGCAAGAGGATTAGGGCAAAAAATTGCCTTGTTTCGTATTGTGGCCTCCGTATTCGTTATTATTTTAGCGGGATCTTCTGTAGCAATAGCAGGTCCGATTGGTTTTATTGGACTGATCATTCCTCATATTGTAAGAAAATTGGTTGGTGTAGACTACCGTGTTGTGATTCCAGCTTCAGCATTATTAGGGGCGGTTTTACTTGTCTTGTCTGATGTGATCTCGCGTTTTATTTCGTTTCCTGCAGAATCACCAGTTGGAATTGTAACAGCACTCATCGGTGGACCATTTTTCCTTTACCTAGCTCGTAAGGGGGGACAATAACATATATGCAAAATAAAAAAGGTCTTTATATACTTATTACTTTAGGTTTGGTTGTACTAGTACTTTCTGTAATAGGTACTGGTATTGGTGCAGTATACATTCCCCCGTACGAAATTATTTCGAATCTATTGGGCAACGATATTGGATCCAATCAGTTAATTATTCAAAACTATCGACTGCCTCGAATTGTAATTGCATTATTAGTTGGTGCAGGTTTATCGGTATCTGGTGCGGTATTACAAGGGATCATTCGTAATCCCTTGGCATCTCCTGATGTCATAGGGATTACAAAGGGGGCAGGATTGTCAGCAGCAATTGTGATTATTCTATTTCCGAAGGCTCCGATCTTTGTATTACCTGTTGCTGCTTTTTTGGGAGCGGCATGTATCGCCATTCTATTGTATCTATTAGCCTATAAAAATGGGGTGAAACCATCTACATTATCCTTAGTAGGAATTGCGCTTGGAGCCATTTGTCATGCCGGGATTCAATACTTAATGGTGAAATTTCCACTTGAAGTAAATGCAGCTCTCGTGTGGTTAACGGGTAGTTTATGGGGGAAAAGCTGGGATGATGTATGGTTGCTTCTCCCTTGGATTCTTATTCTGTTACCAGTTACCATCATCATGGCAGTAAAGCTTGATATTTTAAATTTGGGTGATGATGTGGCAGAAGGGCTAGGAGAACGAGTGGAAGTAATGAGAATGGTATTACTATTTATAGCAGTCGGTCTAGCAGGTTCGAGTGTCGCGATTGTTGGATCACTAGGTTTTGTAGGATTAATTGCACCACATATCGCACGAAGGTTAGTAGGGAATAAGCACCACCTATTGTTACCTGTATCTGCGTTATTAGGTATGGTGCTTGTGCTAATCGCGGATATGCTAGCAAGAGGATTAATGCCACCAGTAGAAATACCAGCTGGAATATTTACTGCCGTCATCGGTGCACCATACTTTTTATACTTATTAAGAAAGATGCAATCAACCCCTTGAAGCACAAGGACGGTAAGCGTACTTCTTTTTGGTTAAGGTACCAGTTACTTCTTCATATGGACAACTGTCCATGAAAAGTGCCTGGTACCTTTTTTGTTCAGTGTCAGAATTAAGTTTGGAATTTATTTTAGTAAGATCATTCGTGTCTGTTTAAGATGTTGGTTCTTTTAAATTCTGTATCAGAATCTAATTGCGATTTTTTTCTCTGTATCTGGAGTAGTTTCTGAATATAGAAGTACTAGCACTAAAACCGTCCATCGAGCTTCCACAAACTGTTTAACATTTGGTTGTGCTAAGATTAAGGGGGAGAGAACATCGTAGAGGAGAGTGTAAATGGCAGTAGATAAAAATGAAAAAGTAATTATATTAGCTGTGGCATTGGGGGTTATTCTTAATCCGCTAAATACCACGATGATTACGGTAGCATTACCGGCAATTCAACAGGATTTCCTATTAAGCGCAACCGATCTTTCATGGTTAATTGCTTCCTATTTCATTGTTAGTGCAATTTTCACACCATTATTTGGAAAATTAAGTGATATTTATGGAAGAAAATTAATCTTTTTAATTGGTCTTGTGCTTGTAGTCGTGTCATCGATTCTCGCACCGTTATCGCCAAATATGCCTGTGCTACTCGTGATGCGAGGAATCCAAGCAATTGGTACCTCAGCGCTTTTTCCGTCTGGTATTGGGATTATACGAAATACCATTCAACATAATCAAAATCGCGTCATTGGGACATTGGCCGTTTTTGCAACAACCTCTGCCGCATTTGGGCCAACAATAGGCGGAATGCTGATTCAGTTCGGAGGCTGGCCGGTTATCTTTTATGTAAACTTACCGATCCTTGCAGTTGGAATCGGATTAACATGGAAGTTTATTCCAAAAGATACGATAGACAAGGGAACCTCCTATAAGTTGGACGGTGTTGGCATTTTATTATTTAGCCTTTTTATTACTTGTTGGATGGTTTTCTTGCTTGGGCTCGAGCAAAGGGTTCAATTCATACCATTGATTCTAGCCATCATTCTCACAATTGCCTTCTATATGTATGAGAAAAGAAGAGATGAACCATTTATCAATGTGAATTTCTTTCGGAATAATCTGAACGTTGCACTTATTTTTGGACAGTACATTTTAACAACCGTCATATTTTTTGCGGTATTATTAAGTTTCCCAACCTTTATTCAAAGTGTGTTGGGTACCAGTTCTCAAATGGCGGGAATCGTGATGCTGGCACTTTCTATTTTTGCCATGATCATGACACCGATTGCTACCAGATGGATGGAGTGGTCAGGATTTCGAGTTCCATTAGTCACTGGTGTAATCATTGGGGTAGTCGGTGTGGCTTTGCTGTTTACAGTTAAGGAGCATTCTGCTTTATTTTGGGTAGGATTCGTTCTTGCGGTTACGGGAATTAGTAACGGGATACAAAATATCGGACTGCAAAATTTGCTGTATTCCTTTATTAGTGTATCGGAAAGTGGTATTGCGGCAGGACTGATCATGACATCGAGATTTATCGGAAATATTCTTGCATCAAGTGTCTATGGGATAGCATTTGCTTCAGGAATGAATGTAGGAAATTTGAGTACAATGGCCAGTATATTAGTAGTCGTTGCGATTGTGTTAATTCCGGGAATGCTCTATGTGACGGCGTATGAGAAGAAGAAGGGGTATAGTGAAGGTTAGGGTGGTGGTACATTTTAAAAACATGTATCTATTGAATTGAGTAGACCCTTCTAAACATTTTAACAAAACCTGAATGCTAACAGTGGAATGGGAAACACGGACAATTCCGACCTAATATTTCAAATAGAAAACGAAGTTATAAGGTATCTGGTACTCTTCATGGACACCTGTCCGCGGATCGTACTAGGTATCTTTTTTTTTAGTGTATTGTGATAACAAACTGGGAAAATGAACCTGTTTTTATTTCCCATTCGATCACCAAGTCTCACAAAACCTCGTCTCTTTCCATTGATTCCATTTCAAAATTGCTCTTTATAGAAATATAAAATCCTACAAAATTTATAAAACAGTGTATGTTAAGCATCGTCATAGCTTGTGTTTACTGCTCTAGAGGTTATTGTCTCTAAATGGTTGTTGGTAATTCATTTGTCTGATTGTCAGACAAAATGATAATTTGATAAATATTATTGATTTATAAGTAAATCAACTATATAATCAGAATTGTCAAAAAACTAAATGCGTTATAAGGGAGGGCGGACATGTGTGAGTAAAGAATCTGAGGCTATAAAAATGAAATCTGTAAAACGTGTTAGTTTGGCAAATCAAGTGATTGACCAAATTATTGATTTATTGATCAGCGGACAGTTAAAGGCTGGTGATAAGCTCCCAACAGAAATGGAACTCATGGATATGTTATATGTGAGCAGACCAGTGTTAAGGGAAGCTTTATGTTCCCTAGAAATGTTAGGGGTTATTTACCGAAAGACTAGGGAAGGAACGTTTTTTTCCAATAAAGTTGGCAGTGAGCCTTACCGTATCATGCTAGCGTTGTCCATTGGCGACATTAATAAGTTTATCGAAACACGACTGACACAGGAACTAGGACTTGTAGGACTCGCAGCCGAAAAAATATCAGAATCAGAGTTAGATAAATTGAAAGAAAACATTGAACTTATGGAAGAAACAGATGGAGATTATTTGCATTTAGATCGAGAGTTTCACAGAATCATTGCTTTTAGTGCGAGTAATTCGATTACAGAAGGAATGATTGATGCCATCTTAGACATGTACGATAAAACTATGGAAAATATCCCTTTGCAAGATCGTAACAAGAACAAAACAATCCAGCAGCATAAAGAAATTTATTATGCATTAGAGAAAAGAGACCCCGTCGAAGCATATTCCAGCATGTATCAGCACCTTGACCACGTCAGAAATCGATTAATTCATCCTCAATAAAAAATGAAATGGAAAGGAAAGATTAAATGATTAACAAACAACCACCATCAGGTATTTCGGGTTTTCCAGTTACCCCTTTAAATGAAAACGGTAACATTGATGAAACCGCATTAACGAAAAATATTGAGTTCTTACTTGAAGAAGGATTAGAATCTATATTTATTGCTTGTGGAGCTGGTGAGTTTCATAACCTTAGTTCAGAAGAGTTTGAATCCATGGTTAAGCTAGCTGTTTCTGTAGTCGATGGTAAAGTTCCACTGTATACCGGAGTTGGAGGAAATATAAAAGAAGCCGTTGAAAAAGCAAAAATCTCGGAAAGACATGGTGCGGATGGCTATTTAATTCTACCACCATACTTAATCGAAGGAGAACAAGAAGGAATTTATGAGTACTATAAAACAATAGTAACAAGCACTGATTTAAATGCGATTTTATATCAAAGAGCCAATGCAGTATTGGAAGCTGAAACATTAGATAGGTTAGTAGAATTCCCACAAGTGATCGGTTTAAAAGATGGTCTTGGAAATATGGAATTGAATATTGAACTTACGCAACGATTTCGTAATCGTCTCGCATTTCTAAATGGGATGCCGTTGGCTGAAGTAACGATGCCAGCATATGTCCCACTAGGATATAATTGTTATTCGTCAGCCATTTCGAATTATATTCCACATATTTCTAGAAAGTTTTATAACGCACTATTGGCTGGTGATCAGCACACGGTAAACGATATTTATGAAGATGTAATTTTGCCAATTAATCGAATTAGAAGAAAAAGAAAAGGCTATGCTGTCGCCTTAATTAAGGCAGGAATGGAAATTGTTGGGCTTCCAGTGAGAAATACGGTTAGACCACCTGTTGTTCCAGTGGAGAGGGAACACTATGATGAATTAAAACAAATCTTAGATAAAGCACTTCAAAAATATCCACCCCAAAAAAATACCATAACGAAATAAAATTTATATATATGAAACTAAAGGTTGGAGGTTTTTTGGTATGACTGTAAAAACAGAGACTAGTAAATGTTTGAATTATATCAACGGTAGGTGGGTTGCAAGTGATAGTGATGAACTTATCACTGTTACAAATCCAGCAAATACAGATGATGTCGTAGGCCGAATTCAAAAGTCAACAAGAGACGACTTGGATCAAGCTGTATCAGCGGCAAAAGCTGCGAAAAAAGAATGGAAAACATTAGCGGGAGCAGATCGCGGTAAATTTCTATATAAAACAGCAGACATTATAGAAAGCCGTCTAGATGAAATCGCCGAATGTATGACAAGGGAAATGGGAAAAACCTTTCCGGAAGCAAAAGGAGAAACAGCTCGGGGAGTAGCGATTCTTCGTTACTATGCTGGAGAAGGCATGAGAAAAGAAGGAGATGTGATCCCTTCTACTGATAAAGATGCGTTAATGTTTACGAAAAGAGCACCATTAGGCGTTGTTGGGGTTATTACACCATGGAATTTTCCAGTCGCTATTCCAATGTGGAAAACAGCACCTGCTTTAATTTATGGAAATACGGTTGTATTAAAGCCTGCCTCGGAAGCTGCGGTTACATGTGCGAAATTGTTTGAATGTTTTGCAGAAGCAGGGCTTCCAGCTGGTGTGGTAAATATGGTTTCTGGTCCAGGATCTGTGATCGGTCAGGGGATTGCAGAGCATGCGGATGTGAACGGGATTACCTTTACTGGTTCCAATCAAGTAGGTAAAAAAATTGGGCAAACAGCTTTAGCGCGTGGGGCTAAATATCAGCTTGAAATGGGAGGGAAGAACCCAGTTATTGTTGCTTCTGATGCGGATATTGATCTTGCGGTTGATGCAACCATTAGCGGTGGGCTTCGTTCGACAGGTCAAAAATGTACTGCCACCAGTCGTGTCATCGTACAAAGTGATGTGTATGATGAATTTAAAGAAAAACTGGTTGCTAAAGTGAAAGAGATTACGATTGGTGATGGATTGAAAAATGGCATTTGGATGGGACCAAGTGCTAGTGAATCTCAATTAAATACTGTACTTTCCTATATTGAAAAAGGGAAACAAGAAGGTACACTACTATGTGGTGGAAACCGCCTTTCTGGTGAAGAATACGACAAAGGGTATTTTGTAGAGCCAACTGTTTTTGAAGATATTACATCCAATGCAACGATTGCGCAAGAAGAAATTTTTGGACCGGTGCTTGCTTTGATGAAAGTAGAATCTTTGGAAGAAGCGATTGAACTTGCAAATGATGTGGAGTTTGGTTTAAGTGCATCTATTTTCACTTCCAATATCCAAAAAATGCTTTCCTTTATTAGCGATATGGATGCAGGTTTAGTACGTATTAATGCAGAAAGTGCTGGTGTAGAATTACAAGCGCCATTTGGTGGGATGAAACAATCAAGTTCCCATTCTCGTGAACAAGGTGAAGCAGCAAAAGAATTTTTCACATCCATTAAGACTGTATTCGTAAAGTAACAAAAAAAGGGGGGATCTCCCTCTTTCCTTCTCAAAAATTGAAAGCGTTTTATATTGTGGCGGGAATTTATAGGAACAGCGATTAGTGAGCAAGTAATGTGGTCATACGGTCATATACAAAGGCTTAATTGCTATTGTGTATTTTGAATTCTCGCTAAATTTCGCCAGATCATGTTTTTTAAAAAATAGAGTGAAGGAGTGTTTGGATGAAGAAGAAATTATGGATGTTGTTGGTGGTAGCTGTTCTAGGTGCATTATTAGCTGCATGTAACTCAGAAACCGAAGATGTTTCAGAAGGTGGTCAAGAGGCTGATCAAGAAGCTGAAGAAGTATCGGGTGATGCGGAAAATACGAGTGGTGAAGAAGCTAGCGTTGACCTAAATAGGATAAGAGTGGTCATCGGTTCATCTTCAACTGGTGGAGATACGTATCAAAATGCAGATGCTGTGAGTAGGTACACAGAAGAAGCATTAGATACCAACATGAAAGTTGACGCAGTTGGTGCACTACGAGCGTTTGATGAATTAGGAAAAGCAAACGATGACGGCAGTACCATCATGTTCTTCCATGATATGGCGTATTTAGGTGTAGAATATGGCAGCTTTGATCAAGATGATGAACTAGAAAATTGGAGAATAGGACCAGTAGTTGCGACAAACCCAGGAAATGCGTTTTTAACAAGTGCAGACGCTCCTTATGACACCATGGCAGAATCAGCAGAATGGTTAGAAGAAAATCCTGATGAAACCATTACTGTAGCTCTTGAGTCTGGTGGTGTATCAGAGATTGTATTTGACGGCTATTACTTATGGGTCGAAGAAGAGTATGGAACAGATGTCACTGACAGAATTCATGCATATGTAACAGGTTCTCAAGAGGATAAAAATCAGGCTTTATGGGATGGAAACACAGATATTATTCACGGATCGATTGGTGCGAATAAACAGTATACGGAAGATGGTGTAGAAGACAAAATTAAGATGAAATTTTTAGGTATTACAGCGGGTGAAAGAGTGGAAGGTTTTGATGTTCCTACATTTGCTGAGCAAGGCATTACAGTAGACGGTGAGGAGTTCGTCTTTGATAAAGAGTTTTTCTTCTTGATGCCAAAAAATGTAGATGAAAACTTTGCAACGGCCTTGAATGATGCAATCGCAGACGTGGTTAAAAATCCAGACTATGAAGAAGATCTAAACACCAATACCTATATTGTAAATCATAAACCAGCAGATGAAGCAGAAGAATACTTGTTAGATAAGAGGGAAAAATTCCGTTCTATCATAGAAAGAGCTCCAGACTTGGATGAGATAGCGAAATAATTGCTTAACCATGGGGCTGCCACACTGGGCGGCCCTCCAATTCTAACCTCCAATTCAAGGAAGGAAGGTGATGGATGTGAAAGAATTTTTTACAATTGAAATGTCTTATAGTACCTATCATCTCGTTTTCCCGAGAATAATTATGTTTATTTTAATTGTTATGGGTAGTTTTTTATTGATTAGAACCCTAGTAAAAAAGAGTAAAGATAGAGAAAACAGTGCTCCATTCAAATTTTTTACTAATCACTACGATAGGGTTAAATTCTATGGAACGATCATTCTACTTACTACTTATGCAGCAGTCCTTCAGCATATTGGTTTTGTTTTAACGAGTATTATTTTTATGATTTTATTAACTCTCTTATTTATTGGAAATCTAAGAAAAAAATCCATTCTTGTTTCAATCACAAACGGACTGACAACTACCATTGTTGTATGGTATGTGTTTGGTCAGTTGTTTGATATCACACTACCATAAGGGGGAATACGATGCCAATCTTCGAAGTCCTTACCCCGATGTCTGTTTTATTATGTTTTCTAGGTGTATTTATAGGGATCATCATGGGAGCTATTCCAGGAATGACTGCTACAATGGCGATTGCGATTTTTTTACCTCTAACTTATTCCTTGGATATGATTGATTCTATCGGTCTATTAATTGGTTTGTACGTTGGTGGAATAAGTGGTGGTTTGGTACCAGCAATGCTACTAAATATTCCAGGTACTCCTTCTTCGCTATGTACGACATTTGATGGATACCCCATGACGAAAAAGGGGGAAGGAGAAAAAGCACTAAAGGTAGGAATTACAGCCTCGATCATCGGTGGATTCTTCAGTTTAACTATCTTATATTTCTTTGCACCAATGTTAGCATCTGTAGCAATAAATTTCTCCTCAGTAGAAAAGTTTTTAATTATTGTTTTTGCGTTAACCATCATTGCTTCCATTTCAAAAGGAAGTTTACTAGCTGGAATTTTCAGTGGAATATTAGGAATCTTCATCAGCTTGATTGGTACATTTACAGATAATAATGAAATGCGATTAGTACCACCAGGGCTAGAAGATGAATTGGTGTATGGATTTTCTCTGTTGCCTGTATTAATTGGTTTGTTTGCCATTGGACAGTTGTTACAGGAAGCGGAGGAAGGGATGGAGACGGCTTCACATCAGAAATTTGATCTTCAAAAAGGGAAAAACAAGTTTAGTTTTAAACTATTTAAAAATCAGAAAGTTAATGTGGTACGCTCCTCGATCATCGGTACGTTTGTAGGAATGCTTCCAGGTGTTGGGGGAAGTGCAGCTTCGATTACTGCCTATTCTCAAGCTAAAAACTTTTCCAAGAACCCGGAAAAACTTGGTACGGGGGAACCGGAAGGACTCGTTGCAAGTGAATCTGCTAACAATGGTTTGATTGGTGGGGCATTAATACCACTCCTTTCCTTGGGGATACCAGGAGACAGTACAACTGCAATACTGATTGGAGCGTTTTTGTTACAGGGAATTGAAGTCGGCCCATTATTTATTACATCCAATCCCGATTTATGGAGTGGAATTATATTTGCTTTGCTTATTGCTAACTTGGTTATGTTCACTTTGATGTTTTTTTCTATTAAATATTTTGCCAAAATCGTTTTAATACCAAAATATGTGATTTTTCCTATCATTGTTGTAGCTTGTGTAGTAGGTTCTTACGCGATCAACAACGGGATTATGTTCGATGTTTGGACATTATTACTATTTGGTCTGTTCGGGTATATTTTTCCAAAAATTGGTGTACAAATTCCGGCGTTTTTGATTGGTTTTATTTTAGGAACTCAAGCTGAAAAATATTTCATCGATAGTTTAAAAGGTAGTGGTGGAGATTTAACGATTTTCTTCACGAAAGGCCCTATTGCCATTGTTTTATGGATATTGATTTTAGCATCGCTTATTTATGCAGTGATCGATAGCCGCAAAACGAAAAAGAAGGCAGAAAATCAACAAGCAGCGTGAATGTGTGACTTTTTATATAATAGGAGATGATAATGATGAACGATACGAAAATCATGAAGAATGAAACACCATCAGTCGTTGATTTAAGTGTTTACTCTGTAGCAGGTACAGATAGTATGCTACTCAACTTAAGTGGGGCGCATGGGCCATATTTTACTAGAAATGTTGTTGTCTTAAAAGATAATAGTGGCAATATAGGTGTCGGGGAAGTTCCTGGAGGAGAAGGAATACGAAAAACATTGGAAGATGCCAAAGCACTATTAGTAGGTGAATCTATCGGGAACTATAAAAATATTCTTAAAAATATTAGAGAAACGTTTTCAGATCGTGATGCGTCAGGCCGAGGTTTTCAAACCTTTGATTTACGGATCACGATTCATGCAGTAACAGCTCTTGAAGCAGCTTTGCTAGATTTGCTGGGAAAATACCTAGATGTTCCTGTAGCTGCTCTATTAGGGGATGGTCAACAACGTACTGAAGTGGAAACACTTGGTTATCTGTTTTATATTGGTGATCGGAACAAAACAGATTTGCCATACGTAAGTGACATGCAGGCAGATGATGATTGGTTTCGACTACGCCATGAAGAAGCACTGACTCCAAAAGCAGTGGTGCGTTTAGCTGAAGCAGCTTATGAACGCTATGGTTTTCGCGATTTTAAACTGAAAGGTGGCGTATTGCCGGGGGAAGAAGAAATAGAAGCAGTTACGGCACTTTCTGAGAGATTTCCAGATGCAAGAATTACCTTAGATCCAAACGGAGCATGGTCCCTTGAAGAAGCGATTCGACTATGTAAAGGACAACAAAACGTATTATCGTATGCGGAAGACCCTTGTGGCGCAGAACAAGGCTTCTCAGCGCGCGAAGTTATGAGTGAATTTAGAAAAGCAACGGGACTAAAAACGGCAACGAACATGATTGCGACCGACTGGAGACAGATGGGCCATGCGATTCAGTTACATGCCGTAGATATTCCACTTGCAGATCCGCATTTCTGGACAATAGAAGGATCCGTAAGAGTTGCCCAAATGTGTCATGATTGGGGATTAACTTGGGGGTCTCATTCCAATAATCACTTTGATATATCATTAGCCATGTTTACACATGTAGCCGCGGCAGCTCCTGGTGATATTACAGCGATTGACACACATTGGATTTGGCAAGATGGCCAACGACTAACGAAAAATCCTCTTAAAATTTCAGGAGGGAAGATTCAAGTTCCTAAAAAACCAGGGCTTGGTGTTGAAGTGGATATGGAAAGAATTGAAGCAGCACATCACGTCTATAAAAAATTGGAACTAGGTGCTAGGGATGATTCCATTGCCATGCAATATCTCATTCCAAATTGGAAATTCGACAATAAACGACCATGTCTAGTGCGATAAAAGGGTGCATGGGGACAATTCTTGTACTTCCTATAGAATTCCCTGTGTTCTATTCCATTGTAATAAAAGGAAACGTGATGCATGTGTCGACACACAGATCAATGACGTTGAGGCGTGAAAACTCTTATTCATGAATCATATGACGTAACTACTATTTTCAGTACAAAATGGATAATCGACAAGTGGTAGGGAACTTGTCGATTACTTCCCTGCTTTCCTCTATTCCTCCAGGTAAACTCTCTTTATTATTCTCACTAATAGAAAAAAGAAGTAACCGTATTCTGCCTTAAACCAGTGGAACAAAGATTGATGGCTGAATTGACAGGTGTGAGAGTCTGTCTGATAGAAGAGTTGCCACCTGGTCATAGTCGATTATTAAAAATGGATAAATTAGAAATAGCTATATTTAATGTAGATGGAAATTTATATGCTATTCGTAATCAATGTCCACATCAAGGAACCTCCCTAGTACATGGAGCGGTCTCGGTACGATGCTGCCAAGTGATCCTCATGAGTTTGAGTATGGACGTCATAATGAAATCCTGCAACAAGGATGGGAATTAAATTTACAAACTGGTAAATCAATCTTTGACCCAGCCCAATGTAAAGTGAAAACCTACAACGTTCAAAGGGCAGAAGGAAATATTGTTGTAAACGTTAATAAAAGAAGAATGAGATAAAGACAGGTGGGACAAGCACTGTACCTTGTCCCTCTATACCTACGCATTGAAAAATAAATGCTCTCGCAAGTATTGATTATAAGCTAACTCGCCAATTGATATCATTAATGCTGCGAAAAGGGAAGCCACGATCATAGGAAAAGGTGTTTCAAAAAAGTATCCACCTAGTACCCAAATGGCTAAAAATGAAATTCCGTATTCACCGATTATTGCAGCAATATCACCGATCCTAGGTAGGAAAAATACATCAATAGCAAATCCAAACGTTGAAAGGATTAAACTTGCCAATAGCATGTAACCAAAATCAACCCCAAGAAGCATGTAGAAAACCCCCCAGAATACGACAGTAATCATTAAGAACTTTATGAATAAAGCATTAAAATACCTCATAATAACCTCCTTTCTACGTTTATAATTTATAGGAATGGGACTTTTGGTTTAAAAATTATTTGTAGATAAAAACCTTGAGATCCTACTTGTCATTTAATTTTCCTTTTATTTCACCAAGTTATTCTTTTTTTTTTGGGATAAGTGGATTTTTGTCCATAGTATCGAAGCGGGACAACAAAAATGTTCCTTCAAAGTTTATTTGTGAAATTTCCGAAGCGTGTTAAAAAAATTATTAACTGACCTAGAAGCAGTAATTAAAAAACCAGAAGAACCGTAAATGGAAAGGATTCTAAATACTTTAAATGGATCAAACTGTGAATTTAAAACTTTTCACGGAGAAGTCGCTAGTTGCTCAGATTCCTGCTCATGTTGTATAAAATTAAATACTAATTTGGATGTGTGGAGTTACTTAATAAGATAAATATTGATTAGACGGAATTTGGTGTAGTAAGTTTTGGTACAAGTAGGTATTATGTGAATAAGGGAATGCTGTCACCCTCTGAGGTCATGTTTGAATAAAAAAAATAAAAAAAGTATTAGGTTATGTTAATGATTGAACTTGTGTCATTAATAACTTTTAGTGTAATTGGTAAACGCTTAAATCCCTATACTAAGTTTTGAGACAATCTGAAAAAGAACTAGTATGTAAAATTGATTAAAAACTGTAACAGTGATAAAATAGAATCAAAAGTTAACCATAGGTAGGGTAAATTTACTTTAACTATTTGCAATGTATATAATATTTTTTGCGTTTTTTGTGATTTATACTTGCTTTTTTATTTGGGGAGCATTGGGGTTTTTAATTTGATTGATAAAGGGGGATGGTAACATTGTTGAAAACAAAACGTTTGGAGATGATCCAAGATTATATCAATGAACGGGGAACCGTCTCATTGGATGACTTAGTAAATCAATTTGGTGTATCCAAAAATACGATTAGACGGGATGTGCAGGATTTAATTGATGGGGGAGATTTTAAGAAAGTTTATGGAGGTGTAGCAGTAGATAAACCAAACTCAACCATACCTTATGGAGATCGGAAAATACGAAACTATGAGGTGAAAAAGCAAATTGGTCAAGCAGCTGCTAATTTTGTTGAAGATGGCGATATTATATTTATAGATTCTGGCACAACAACCGTTGAGATGGTTGAGTTTATTAAGGATAAAGAACTGACGATTATAACTAATAATATAGATTTTGTTATTAAGGCACTTCCTTATGAGAATTTAAATGTTTTTTCCACGGGAGGCATGGTGGAAAGAAAAACAAATTCATTTACGAGTGCTGACAATGATGAAATGATAACTTCCTATAATATTACTAAGGCATTCCTTGCATCAACAGGTATTTCCATAAAGAATGGTGTAACCAATTCACTTCCGCTCGAGAGTGGTTTGAAACGCTCTGTTGTAGAGCGTAGTGCAGAAAATTTTTTATTAGTTGACCATTCAAAGTTCAATAAAGCAGCATTAACAACCTATTGTGACATTAAACAAATCGATTACATTGTCACTAATGAAATTCCAAATGAATATATAAATTACTCAAATAAAAATAAAATAAAAGTTGTCGTTACCGAAAAGTAAGCTAATGAATGGCTTACTTTTTATTTTTATAATAAGAATAATGTTTTAGTATTAGTGGGTATAAATGTCATTTTGTTAGTAAGATGTATATTTTATGCATCGAAAATTCTCTGTTTTTGATTTTGTTCTCTTATTTTTTAACACTTACTATTGATTAATGGTTAACTGTTGGTGTATTCTTGGTGTGAAGGTGCTGAAAAGGTAACCTTCTCTGTTTATTTTGTGAAAAGGGGTGGGGTTTATGAAAGCGGGGAGAATTGAAGAAATAAAGGCGTTTATACTAGAAAATGAAACGGTGTCACTCGATGAGTTAGTGGAAAGGTTTGGGGTTACAAAATATACGATTCGGAGAGATGTACAAGAATTGGTCGATGGTGGTGATTTTAATAAAGTATATGGTGGTGTATCAGTCAATAGTTCTACTAGTGTTACATTTAATGATAGGAAATCTCGAAGTCTAACAGAAAAGCAAGGTATAGCTAAGTTTGCTGCCAATTTGGTTGAAGAAAACGATATTATATTTATAGATTCCGGAACTACTACGTTGGGGATGTTAGAACATTTAAAAGATATACAGTTGACGGTTGTTACGAATAATATTGACTTTGTGATTGATGCACTTCCTTATGAAAACCTCAATGTATTTTCTATAGGCGGGATGTTAGAACGTAAAACAAAATCCTTAACTAGTATTGAAAGTAAAAATGCAATAAAAGGCTATAATATTACCAAAGCCTTTCTCGCTTCAACAGGTGTGTCGATAAAAAACGGAGTAACTAATTCATTCCCAATCGAAACGGAATTGAAAGCCAGTGTTGTTGAGAAAAGTGAAGAGATATTTTTGTTAGTAGATCATAATAAATTTGATAAATACTCATTGACTACTTATTGTGAGTTAAAAGAAATAGATTATATTGTCACCGATAAGACACCATCTAAAAAATATATTCAGTTTGCAAAAGAAAATGATATTTCTTTGGTTGTTACAGAGAGAGAAAAAATCAAACAATAGGAGGAATGAACATGCCATTACTACGATTTGATTTAATAGAAGGAAGAACAGATGAAGAATTAAAAACATTGTTAGATGTAACGCATGATACTGTGGTGAATGTTTTTGGTGTACCTAAACGGGATCGTTACCAAATAGTCCACCAACACAAACCAAATGAAATGATTATTCAAGATACGGGGTTAGGTTTTAATAGAAGTGAAAATGTTGTAGTACTATCCATCCGAAGTACTCAACGTAGTGATAAACAAAAACAAAAGTTTTACGAAACTTTAGTTAAGGAACTAAGTGAAAAGTGCGACATTGAACCAAATGATGTCATGGTTTCAATTGTTACAAATGGTGCTGGAGAGTGGAGCTTTGGATTTGGAGAAGCGCAGTTCTTAACAGGCGAATTATAATCCTGCAAAGCGAGCGTTAAGATTTGGTATTCACTGGTTAATTCATATGTTGCCATAGTACGCAATGATCATTTTTTGGTGTAAATCAAATATATTTTGGGTACTTTTAAGTAAAGTTTACAATGTTTTTATGGTTTTTTTTGTTATTTTTTATTGACTGTAAACGCTATCAGTATTAATATATAATCATAAGTTAACACATTTCATTCTAGGTTGTTTTTTCTTGGTAATTCTTTCTTATAATTAAAGCGCTGAATGAAATTGATGAATAATAATAGACTGGAGGGCAATTTAGGTGGAAGAAATTAGAATAGGTATTGTAGGGTTGGGAAGGCTTGGGAGAATTCATGCTGAAAATATAGCCTTGAATATACCGGGAGTATCACTTACAGCAGCGTGTAGTGTTGTGAAAGAAGAATTAGATTATGCTAGAGAAATTCTAGGAGTTGAGGAAACATACATATCTTATGAAGACATGGTGAATAGTCCAAATATTGATGCGGTCTGTATTGTTTCTCCATCTGGATTTCACACCGAACAAATCCGTTTAGCGATGAAAAACAATTTACATGTATTTTGTGAAAAACCAATCGGTCTGGAGATTGAGGACATAGAAAAAACTGTTGAAATCATAGATTCCTATCCAGGTCTTGTCTTTCAGCTTGGTTTTATGAGACGTTATGATGAATCGTATCGGTATGCAAAAGAAATGGTAGATTCTGGCCAATTAGGGGATCTTACTGTAATCCGTTGTTATGGGATTGATCCTAGCTCTGGACTAGAAAGTTTTGTGAAATTTGCTGGTGCAAGCAATAGCGGTGGATTATTTGCAGACATGGCGATCCATGATATAGATTTAGTCAGGTGGTTCACAAATAAAGAAGTGAAGCGGGTATGGGCACTTGGGAAAAATGCTGCCTACCCTGAACTAGATAAAGTAAATGAACTTGAAACTGGCGCTGCGATGATGCAACTTGAAGATAAAACAATGGCATTGCTTGTGTCTGGTCGTAATGCGACTCATGGTTACCATGTAGAAACTGAAATAATTGGAACGAAAGGGATGCTTAGGATCGGAGCAGCTCCTGAGAAGAATTTAGTTACGATTTATGATGGAAACGGTGTCACAAGACCGACATCACAACATTTTCCGGAACGATTTAGAGAAGCATTTTACAATGAGATGGGGGAATTTGCTTCTTGTATTCAAGAAAATCGCAACCCGAATGTAAGCGCATACGATGGGCTTCAAGGAACAAGAGTAGCAGAGGCATTACAACACTCTATTGACATACAAGATATTGTTGACCTTCATCCGGTGTCATCCTTAAAATAACTAAAACAGTAGTAGAGGTGGGGATTACTTTGAATGGTTTGGTGTTTATAAGCTTTATTTTAATTATAGGGTTCGTTTGGTTTTATGCATATAAACGAAGTCGTTCAGTTAATATGAATACTTCTGATGGATACTTTCTCGGAGGAAGAAGCTTAACTGGTATCACCATTGCTGGGACCGTTATCATGACAAATTTGTCCACAGAACAGCTTGTTGGACAAAACGGACAAAGCTATGTGGCAGGAATGGAAGTAATGGCTTGGGAAGTAACTTCCGCTATAGCCCTTGTCTTATTGGCGCTCGTCTTTCTGCCTCATTACATGAAGTATGGTGTAGATACGATTACTGATTTTATTGAAATTCGCTATGACACGACAACCAAAAGGATCATGTCGTTCCTGTTTATATTTACTTATATGACTTCTTTTTTGCCAGTTGTATTATATTCAGGTTCTCTTGTATTCAACAAGATATTTAGTGTAGATATCCTATTAGGGGTCGATCCGATCATTGCAGTTGCAGTTGTTTCTTCTGTTATAGGGATTGTTGGCCTTTTATACTTACTAATTGGTGGTCTGTCACTAGCAGCGCACAGTGATACAATTTATGGGATAGCACTGATTGTTGGGGGATTGTCCATACCAGTTATTGCATTAACGATGATGGGTGGAGGTAATTTCCTTGATGGATTGGATACCGTACGCCAAAATACACCAGAAAAGTTAAATGCAATTGGAGCGGTTGATTCGGATTATGTACCTTGGCCAACACTCTTTTTAGGAATGTTATTTAACAATTTGTATTTTTGGTGTGCAAACCAAATGATTGTACAAAAAACCCTTGCTGGTAGAGATTTAAAAGAAGGACAAAAAGGTGCTTTATATGTTGCTTTCTTTAAAATTTTCGGCGCATTATTCTTAGTATTTCCAGGAATTATTGCATTTAACATGATAGGTGGAGATTTAGAGAATGCAGACAATGCTTATCCTTCACTGCTCGCAGCGGTATTACCTGAATGGTCATATGGGATATTCGGTGCCGTTATCTTTGGTGCAATTTTAAGTTCATTTGTAGGGTCTTTAAATGCAACAGCTACCTTGTTTACATTAGATTTCTATCAACCTATCTTTAAGAAAGATGCAAGTCCTAAACAAATTGCTAGAGCTGGTAAATTAACAACAGTTGTAGTAGCATTAGTTTCAATTGTTATAGCTCCATTTATATCATTTGCGCCATCTGGTTTATATAATTTTATTCAACAATTTAATGGACTTTACAGCATGCCGTTATTAGCTATAATTGTACTAGGTTTCTTTTCTAAGTATGTAACAGCTCAAGGTGCAAAAATTACGTTTGTTTTCCATATTGTTGCATATGTGCTCTTGACGTTCACTATCGGTGATAAGGTAAACTATTTATATATCTTTAGTATCCTATTCCCGCTTGATGTATTTGTCTTATGGTTTGCAGGAAAAGTGAAACCGCTTAATAAACCATTTGAACTTCAAGCGAAGAATAAAGTGGATTTGGGACAGTGGAAATATCGTTACTTGGTTAGTGCTTTAGTAATTATAACAATGATCATTACCTATATTGTATTTTCACCTCTTGTTCTTGCTAAATAAACGATAAATTTGAAAGGATGATAAATATGAACAAACAAGTTGTTGTTGGTGTTGTTGGTGCAGGTAGAATTGGAAAGTTACACATTAACAATATGAAAAATTTAAGTGGAGTTAGAATAAAAGCGGTTTCAGATGTTTTTGCTGATCACTTACAAGATTGGTTTAATACCTCTGGAGTCGAATATCTTACAAAAGATTATCAAGAAATTATTCAGGATCCAGAAATTGATGCTATTTTTATTTGTTCACCAACTGATACCCATGTGGAAATTATAAAAGAAGCTGCAAAAAAAGGGAAACATATTTTCTGTGAGAAACCTATTAGCTTTTCACAAGAAGAAACGCTTGAAGCGTATGAAGCAGTGAAAGAAGCAGGTGTTAAGTTTCAGATAGGATTTAATAGAAGGTTTGATCGTAATTTCAGTAAGGTTAGGGCTGCTGTAGAGGAAAAAGGGATTGGTGACCTACATGTATTAAAGATTACATCTAGAGACCCTGAGCCACCTGCATTAGATTATGTCGAAAGATCTGGTGGTATCTTTATGGATATGACAATTCATGATTTTGACATGGCTAGATTTATATCAGGGTCCGAAGTGATAGAGGTGTTTGCCACTGGGGCGGCACTCGTTAATCCGGCTATTGCCAATTATAATGACATAGACACTGCAATTATTAACTTAAAGTTTGCAAATGGTAGTATTGGTGTTATAGACAATAGTCGACAAGCTGTATATGGTTATGATCAACGTCTTGAGGCTTTTGGTTCAGAAGGAAGTGCAATTGTTAATAATGAAACTGAATCAACCGTATCTATATCATCTAGAAATGGGATCCAAGAAGATAAGCCGTTACATTTCTTCTTGGAACGTTATAATGATGCGTTTGTTAAAGAAATAAAAGGATTTTTTGATGCGATTACACATGATACGGAAGTGCCTTGTCAATTCCAAGATGGGATTATGGCTCAGCGAATTGCTGTTGCGGCAAAAGAATCGTTGCAAACTGGAGTACCGGTAAGTGTAGAAACAACAATAAAATTAGAATTGTTAAACTAAGTAAGTTTGAGTTATGCAGGTGGACAGCCAATTTGGGTCTGTTTCACCTGCTTTTTTTACATACAAGATTCATAGTCTGTTCTAATGGTCATGTTTTAATCACTTTTAGAAGACTTAATAAAAAGTTAACAAAAAAGTTAACTAAAGTTTATAAAAACTATTGACTGAAAGCGATAACAGTATTAATATATAACCATAAGTTGTTAAAGGTTAGTAAGTGATGCTAGTTATAAGTACTTTGGTTTGTAGAATCTTAATTAAATTCTACAGGCTATAATATACCAGGAGGGATATAGAATGGCAGTAGTAGAAACGAAAGTAAGAAAACTAAAGAACTACATCAATGGGGAATGGGTAGAAAGTAAAACATCTACATATGAAGATGTATATAACCCAGCAACAAAAGAAGTAGTTGCACAAGTTCCAATTTCTACAAAGGAGGAAATAGATCATGCAGTAGAAGTTGCACAGACAGCATTCGAAAAATGGAGCAAAGTACCAGTTCAAAAACGAGCTAGAATTCTATTTAACTTTCAACAGTTGCTACAGAAAAATAAAGAAGAATTAGCTCATTTAATTACTATTGAAAACGGTAAAAATACAACAGAAGCATTAGGTGAAGTTGGTCGAGGAATTGAAAATGTTGAATTTGCAGCCGGTGCACCTTCTCTAATGATGGGTGACTCTCTACCAACAATTGCGACAGATGTAGAAGCAACAAACTATCGTTATCCAATCGGAGTTGTTGGCGGTATTACACCATTTAACTTCCCGATGATGGTTCCTTGTTGGATGTTCCCAATGGCAATTGCAGTGGGTAACTCATTTGTCATGAAACCATCAGAAAAAACACCACTCCTAACTGAAAAACTTGCAGAACTTTTGGGAGAAGCTGGTCTACCAGATGGTGTGTTCAACATGGTATACGGAGCGCATGATGTAGTTAATGGTATTCTTGATCATCCGCAAGTTAAAGCAATTTCTTTTGTTGGTTCAAAACCAGTTGGGGAATATGTGTTCAAGCGTGGAAGTGAAAACTTAAAGCGTGTTCAATCACTTACAGGTGCGAAAAACCATACTACAGTACTTAATGATGCGGACCTTGATGCAGCGGTTAAAGATATTATAGCATCCGCGTTCGGTTCTGCTGGTGAGCGTTGCATGGCATGCTCCGTTGTAACGGTTGAAGACGGTGTTGCAGATGAATTTATGGCAAAACTGAAAGCAGCAGCAGATAACGTGAAAATGGGGAATGGCCTAGATGATGGCGTGTTCTTAGGACCAGTTATTCGTGAAGAAAACAAACAACGCACAATTAATTATATTGAAAAAGGCGTAAAAGAAGGAGCAACACTTGTTAGAGATGGTCGTAAGGATCAGTCTGACGATGGCTACTTTGTAGGGCCAACTATTTTTGAAGGTGTAACACCAGACATGACAATTTGGCAAGATGAAATTTTTGCTCCAGTATTATCTGTGATCCGTGTAAGTGATCTGAAAGAAGCGGTTGAAACAGCAAATAAATCGAATTTCGCAAATGGAGCTTGCCTGTTCTCAACAAATGCTTCATCAATCCGTTACTTCCGTGAGAATATTGATGCTGGAATGCTAGGAGTAAACTTAGGTGTACCAGCACCAATGGCATTCTTCCCATTCTCAGGTTGGAAAGATTCTTTCTATGGAACATTGCATGCAAACGGTAAAGACAGTGTAGACTTCTATACTCGTAAGAAAGTCGTAACTGCACGTTATCAAGCTCCAAAGTTTGACTAATTTAATAGTTTGAAATATTTAAAATGGCCGGCCTCTTACCTTAGTGGAAGGGGTCTACCAGTAGATTTCGAGACAAGGAGGATATCAACAATGAGTAAGTTACTCCGAAAGCCAATGAAAGAAACAATTAGTGAAGGAGTTACCCTTGTACATAAGGTGACGAAAGATGATTCTGACTTAAACTATGTCGGTTTTAAGGTAGTAGATATTGAAACTGGCAAAAAATATCAAGAAACTTTAGCTAAACAAGAATGCTGTATTGTTGCACTAACTGGAAAAATTAATGTAACAGAAGGTGGAGAAACATACAGTGATCTGGGGACGCGTGAGAGTGTTTTTGAAAGAAAACCTACCGATAGTGTCTATGTATCGAATGATCGCACCTTTGAAGTGGAAGCAGTAACAAATGCAAGAGTTGTATTATGCTACTCTCCTTCTGAACAGCAATTGCCTACGAAGGTGTTAAAGGGTGAAGATATCGAGCCTGAACATAGAGGGAAATATAGCAATAAACGTATGGTTCATAATATCCTGCCAGACAGCAACCCGTCAGCTAATAGTTTGCTTGTTGTGGAAGTATTTACAGAGACAGGGAACTGGTCTAGTTACCCACCACATAAACATGATCAGGAAAATTTGCCAGAGGAGTCCTTCTTAGAAGAAAGTTATTATCATGAGATGGATCCACCACAAGGTTTCGTTTTCCAACGCGTCTATACCGATGACCGTTCAATTGATGAAACGATGACAGTTGAAAATGGGGATGTTGTCCTTGTGCCAGCAGGATACCACCCTGTGGGTGTGCCAGATGGTTATAGTTCTTATTATTTGAACGTAATGGCAGGACCTGAACGTATTTGGAAATTCCATAATGATCCAGACCATGAATGGATATTAGATAGAAAATAGTTAGAACCGAGAGGAGAAAAAATCATGAGTATAGAGTTCAATGAAAACAAAGAATTAGACATCATCGCGATTGGTCGTGCATGTATTGACCTAAATGCAAATGAAATCAACCGTCCTATGGAAGAAACAATGACTTTTACTAAATATGTAGGTGGTTCTCCTGCTAATATTGCGATCGGAAGTTCAAAATTGGGATTAAAAGCTGGGTTTATTGGAAAGATCCCAGATGATCAACACGGAAAGTTTATCAGACAATATATGGCTGGTGTCGGTATCGATACATCCAATATGGTCTTTGATAAGGAAGGACATAAAGTGGGCTTAGCTTTTACCGAAATTAAAAGTCCAGAAGAATGCAGTATTCTAATGTATCGAGATCAAGTGGCTGACCTTTACTTAGATCCAGAAGAAGTGGATGAAGAGTATATTAAACAAACTAAAGTGCTACTTGTTTCTGGTACTGCACTTGCACAAAGCCCTTCACGAGAAGCGGTTCTTAAAGCTGTATCACTCGCGAGAAAAAATGATGTAAAGGTTATCTTTGAGTTAGACTATCGTCCCTATACATGGGAGTCCAAGGATGAAACTGCTATTTATTATTCATTAGTTGCAGAACAATCCGATGTTGTGATTGGAACTCGTGATGAATACGATGTGATGGAAAATATTCCAGAAGGCGAAGGGAACAACGAGAAAACCATTAATTATTTGTTTAATCACAATGCGGAACTAGTTGTTATTAAACACGGAGTCGATGGATCATACGCTTATACTAGAACGGGCGATGTTTATAAGGGGGAAGCGTATAAAACAAAAGTACTTAAAACTTTTGGTGCTGGTGACTCTTATGCTTCTGCATTCTTATATGCACTAATTAATGGAAAGAATATAGAAACAGCATTGAAATTCGGTAGTGCGTCTGCTTCCATCGTTGTAAGTAAGCACAGTTCATCAGATGCTATGCCTAGTGTTGAAGAGATTGAAGGCTTAATTGCACAACATGCGTAAATGATAGTGAAAGGTTGGATTGATATGGGGAAAAAGTTAAGATTAACAACCGCTCAAGCATTAATAAAATTTTTAAATCAGCAATATATCCATGTTGATGGAGAAGAATATCCATTTGTAGAAGGTGTATTTAATATCTTTGGTCACGGAAATGTTCTTGGAATTGGTCAGGCGCTTGAACAAGATTCAGGGCATTTAAAAGTTTTCCAAGGTAAAAATGAACAAGGAATGGCGCATGCTGCGATTGCCTATAGTAAGCAAAAACTACGTCGCAAAATTTATGCGGTGACAACTTCTGTAGGACCTGGTTCAGCTAATCTTGTAGCAGCAGCTGGTACTGCTTTAGCTAATAACATCCCAGTGTTATTTTTACCTGGTGATACATTTGCTACGAGACAACCGGATCCTGTTCTGCAGCAAATTGAGCATGAACACAGTCATGCAATTACAACTAATGATGCCTTGCAACCAGTGTCAAGATATTGGGATCGTGTTACACGCCCTGAACAATTAATGACTAGTTTAATTCGTGCTTTTGAAGTGATGACAGACCCTGGTAAAGCAGGACCGGTAACCATCAGTATTTCCCAAGATGTGGAAGGAGAAGCCTACGACTTTGATGAATCTTTCTTTCAAAAGCGTGTTCACTATCTTGATCGAAAAGCGCCAGTTGAAAGAGAATTAAATGGTGCTGTAGAGCGTATTAAGAAAAGCAAGAAACCAGTTATGGTAGTTGGAGGAGGGGCGAAATATTCTGGAGCCCGCGACATATTAATGGATATTTCTGAAAAGCATCACATTCCGATCGTTGAAACACAAGCTGGTAAATCAACGGTTGAATCAACTTTTGCCAACAATTTAGGTGGGGTTGGTGTAACTGGTACATTATCAGCAAATAAAGCGGCAAAACAGGCTGATTTAATTATTGGTATTGGTACAAGATACACAGACTTTGCTACATCATCAAAAACAGCATTTGATTTTGATAACGCCGACATTCTTAATATCAACGTTAATCGTATGCAAGCATACAAATTGGATGCCTTCCAAGTAGTTGCTGATGCCAAAATAGCGTTGGAACAAATAGCACCGTTACTGGAAGGGTACACTACTTCTTTTGATAGTAAAATTACTGAATTTAAAGAAGAATGGGCAGCGGAACGTGATCGTTTAAGTAAGGTTAAATTTAATCGAGAAAATTTTGATCCAGAAGTGAAAGGGCATCTATCACAAGAAACGCTAAACGAATATGCGGAAACTTTAGATACCGATTTCGTCCAAACAACTGCACTACTTACCATTAATGAGGAGATCTCACCTGACAGTATCGTAATTACTTCATCAGGTTCCCTCCCTGGGGATATGCAGCGTATCTGGAATCCAGAGGTACCTAATACGTATAGTGTAGAATATGGTTATTCCTGCATGGGTTATGAGATTGCTGGGGCACTAGGTGCTAAACTAGCAGAACCTGAACAAGAGGTATATTCTTTTGTTGGGGATGGAAGTTTCCTCATGCTTCATTCAGAGTTCATCACGGCATTGCAGTATAATCAAAAAATTAATGTACTCTTATTTGATAACTCAGGATTTGGATGCATCAATAACTTGCAAATGTCAAATGGCATAAGTAGTTATTATACAGAGTTCCGAACACATGATAATCAAGTGTTAAATATTGATTATGCGAAAGTGGCAGAAGCTTATGGGGCGAAAGTTTACCGAGCGAATACGATTGAAGAATTAAAAGAAGCTTTAGAAGATGCAAAGAAACAAGATGTATCTACTTTGATTGAAATGAAAGTATTACCGAAAACGATGACGGAAGGCTATGAAAGCTGGTGGAATGTTGGCATTGCAGAAGTTGCAGAGTCTGATAGTGTCCAAAAAGCTTATGAAGAAAAAGAAGAGAAATTAAAAGAAGCAAAGCAATATTAATTAGAGTCCGACGACGGTTAGATCGAAAACCGTCGTCGGAGATAACCATCAATCATCCCAATCAATTATCGATAGGTAAGAATTTAGCAAACAAAATCTTAAAAAAGAGGCGATTGATTATGACTAATACTATACAGTGGGGAATCGCTCCAATTGGATGGAGAAATGATGATATTCCGGAGATTGGTAAAGAAAACACGCTGTCTCATCTTCTAGGTGATATTGTAGTTGCTGGCTTTGATGGAACAGAAGTTGGCGGTTTCTTTCCTGATGCTGACGTTTTAAATAAGGAACTTCGTCTACGTAATTTAAAAATTGCAGGTAAGTGGTTCTCAAGTTTTATTATTCAAGATGGTATCGCGCAAGCTTCTAAAGACTTTCACGAGCATTGTCAATATTTACAACAAGTAGGTGCAGCTGTTGCGGTTGTTTCAGAACAAACGTATAGTATCCAGGGTACCGACAAAAACGTATTTACAGAGAAACCTTATTTCACTGATGACGAGTGGGAGAGACTGTGTAAAGGGTTAAATGAATTAGGTGTGATTGCAGAGGAATATGATCTGAAATTAGTTTACCATCATCATATGGGAACTGGTGTCCAAACACTAGAAGAAGTAGATCGCTTGATGGACAATACCGATCCAAACTTCGTCCATTTACTCTATGATACAGGGCATATCTATGTATCAGATCAAGATTATATGACTTTACTAACGAAACATTTGGACCGTATTAAACATGTTCATTTTAAAGATGTCAGAGATTCCGTTATGAATCAATGTGTAAAAGAAGGAAACTCATTTTTAGATTCATTTCTAGCTGGTATGTTTACTGTACCAGGTGATGGTGATTTAGATTTCACGGAGGTTTATAACACATTGATTGTTAGCGGTTACAAAGGGTGGATTGTTGTAGAAGCAGAACAAGATCCTGCAAAAGCCCACCCATTAGAATATGCGCTAATTGCAAAAAACTATATTGTTAATACGTTAGTGAAACCGAATATGGTTCAAAGTTTATAAGTTATTTATTATTTTGAGAAAGTAGCTAAGAGCTTCCTAGGTTTAGGAAGCTCTTCTATCAATCTGTTTCTTAATAGAAAGTGACACTTATTGACTTTGTTATAGCATGTTCCTCTAAATGATCATGGATAATAATTTTTATAACGAGGGTAGTGGTGAGATGTTTGTATCAATGAAAGAGATGTTAACGGAAGCAAAAGAAAATAAATATGCGGTTGGGCAATTTAATATGAACAATTATCAATGGGTACAAGCAATTTTGAAAGCAGCAGAAGAAGAAAAGTCCCCCGTTATAATTGCTTCTTCTGATCGAATAGTGGAATATTTGGGTGGTTTTCGGTTAATTGCTTCCACCGTAAAAAAAATAATGGAAGAAATGAATATTACAGTACCAGTTGCTATGCATTTAGATCACGGTCTTAGTATAGACAGCTGTAAACAAGCGATTGATGCTGGTTATAGTTCTGTCATGATCGATGGTTCCAAGTATCCAATAGAAGAAAACATCGCATTAACAAAAGAAGTGGTGGAGTATGCCCATGCACATGGTGTAACAGTTGAAGCGGAAGTTGGATCTGTTGGTGGGACAGAAGATGGTGTGACAGGTGGTGTCATTTATGCAGATCCAATTGAGTGCCATCGCCTTGTACAGGAAGCAAATGTTGATGCATTGGCAGCGGCACTTGGTTCAGTGCACGGTCCGTATAAAGGAGAACCGAAATTGGGGTTTGTTGAAATGAAGGAAATTTCGGACTTGACAGAAGTTCCGCTTGTATTGCACGGAGGGTCTGGTATACCTGACTATCAAATAAAGAAATCGATTGAATTAGGTCATGCCAAGATCAATGTGAACACAGAGTGTAACCAGGCATGGACGTCAACTGTACGTGGTATTCTGACCGCTGATCAAGAATTGTATAATCCACAATCGATACTTGTACCAGGGATGGAAGCTATAAGTCAGGTTGTGAAAGAAAAGATGCAGTTGTTTGGTTCATCGAATAAAGTTCATGCATTAAAGGATGCCTAATCGGACAAGTGAAAAATTAAAAAAAGTTGCACTTTCCAAATCAAGATTGGATGGTGCAACTTTTTTATTCCATGTTTTCTATGAAATTTTATTTTAGACAATGTAATTATTCAAGTGATGAGCATTTTAGAATCTTCGGGATGAAGTGATTAAAACGTTCATGCATCCTGAAATTTAATGTAGCGTAAATCCTCATGATAACTATTCAAAATCCAATGTTATTCATCTAGAAAAAGGAGTCCAGTTTCATCCGCAATCAATGGAATGCCAAAGAGAATTATAAAAGATTAACAGTAGAAGAATCAGGCGGTATATAATTAGGGCACTGATCCGCGTAGTGCCATCGAAATGAATTTTTCCGAATACTTAGAGAATGTATTTATAATAAAGACTTTCTGAATGAGGCAGAAGTATCCATAAGAGAACCTTGTCTTGAAAGTATAAAAGAAGTATACCCACAAGCGACTTTTGTACAATATAAGATATGTTGGTCAAGTCGGAAACATATTTCCCCATTTAGACTTTTGCCTAGGCTTAGGAAAAGGAGGTTCCTTGTCCCAAGTCTATGGTGTTATATTGCTCTCTCTAAATGAACAAGAATTTCTTTAACGAACAAGCTCGAATTATCTATCATGCGTATAGTGCCAGTACCAGGTACCTGTCATAAGCTGTCCCCCCCACTAGAAAACAACCTTTCATTTAGGTTTGTGATAAATGAATGCATAGGTTAAACTAACAGAATAAATGGTAAAAATTGTTGGAGGTAAGAAAAAATGAGTAATGAGTTAAAACAAATGGTTGGGGTAGAAGCAGTTCATTACATAAAAGATGGGATGAAAGTAGGTATTGGTTCCGGTTCAACCATGTATTACCTAGTGAGAGCACTAGGAGAACGGGTTAAGCAGGGCTTAAACATTGTAGGCGTACCAACTTCCAATCAAACAGCCGAGTGGGCGAAAGAATTCGGTGTTCCACTTACAACTTTTTCAGAGGTGCAAGAACTGGATTTAGCAATTGATGGAGCAGATGAAGTGGACCCCAATTTACAGCTTATTAAAGGTGGAGGTGGCGCGTTGCTTCGTGAAAAAGTCGTTGCAGCTGCCGCAAAGGAATTCATAGTGATTGTGGATGAATCGAAAATGGTTTCCCATCTAGGTGCCTTTTCTTTACCGATTGAAGTTGTTCCATTTGGTTGGGAAGTAACAGCTACTAAGATTGCAAAGTTCGGGTGTGAACCAATCCGAAGACAATCGAATAATCAACCGTATGTAACGGATAACGGGAATTACATTTTAGATTGTCCTTTTGAAAAAATTCTTGAACCAGAGAAGTTGCACGAAGACCTTCTTTCCATCGTAGGCGTTGTCGAAACAGGTTTGTTTACGAACATGACGAGTAAGGTACTTGTTGCTCAAGAAGGGGAAGTGAAGGTTGTAGAATTATAAATGATGAGGAAGCATGGGGAGACTTGTGCTTCTTTTTTGTTTTGCACTGATAGTTGACTGAGCAGCCACCAAATGATGTTAGATGTTAAGCATGGAGCTGTCTCAGTAATTCTCCAGCTTCAAATAAATAGCGTGGTAGGTGTTGACCAGTTCCCTATGAAAGCGAACTGGTATCAAGGTGATATATGAGCCAATCATTATACCAGTGCATAGTACTAATTATGATCAAATCAATTAGAAAAAGTAATCGACCTGGCTCCAGAAAGGAGAGGAATGGTTACTATTTTCTAACTTTTGTAAGCTGTTCTTTAAGTGATATGCACTTACACAGTAAAAAATGTATCGGGCTTACATTTTTGTTGTTAGCTAAATTAACGTGTCTTTCGTCATATTAAACAAAATCGTTCATGGGACGAATTTTACGAGGGTGAGTAGTTCTGTAATTGATACCTTGCTAATTGTTGAACCGGATTGAAAACTATATAACTACCAATGCAAATATTATGAAGTAATTAATATAGAGTATGTAAGAGAAAGAAAGTATGAATGTTTAAAAATAGATTATTTAATATTCTGAATTTTAGTGATATAGTTGAATAACTAGTTCTATTATATACATATTTAAAGTGTAGATAAGGTGGGATAAAATGGAAGTATCATCTCGTTTAGCTACAAATATAGTCGACCGAATGAAAGATATTATAAATAAGGATATAAACTACATCGATAGAAATTGTATAATTATTGCCAGCACTGACAAAGAAAGAATTGGAAACTTCCATGAAGGCGCCAAAAGGGTGCTAGATAGTAATGAAAAAATAATTATTACAGATGCAAATCAATATGAGGGAACACGAAAAGGTATAAATGTTCCAGTTTATCATGAAAATGAAATTATAGGGGTTATAGGGATTACAGGACGAGAAAAGGAAGTTTCAAAGTTTGGCGAAATTATAAAGAGTATGACTGAAATATTAATTAAAGAAGCTTTTATTCAAGAACAACTAAAGTTTGAAAGTGATAGAAAGAAACAATTTGTGGAGGATCTGTTGTTTCGTATATCTGATGAGGATGAAGAGTCAATAAAAATGCGTGCGGATTTATTAGATATAGAAATTAATGTCCCTAGAATAGTTGTAATTGCCAGACTAAATGCATTATGTGGTGAAAGTCCTCTTTTATCTTCGGTTTATCAAGGAAAAATACATAACACGATAAAAAGGCATATCAATTTTGACTCGCAAAATATCATCATTCAAAGCGGTATAAATATAATTTTCTTTCTTAAATCTGAATCACTAAATGATGTAAAGAAATTACTAGATATTATTATGAAGAAATTACAAGGTAAATATGAAGTGAGTAGTTATTTTGGAATTGGGAGTGAGGGAACAAACAAATATGAATTAAGAGAATCGTACGAGAAGGCACGAAAAGCTCTAAATGTAGCATTAATAACTAGAGGTCAAAATATTATCTTTTACAATGAACTTGATATTGAGTTAATCATTGAAGATTTATCTGAGTCGGTAAAAGAAAAATATATTTATAAAGTGTTAGGTAATCTAGAAGAGAAATTAATTGATACATACATAGATATCTTATCCAAATATATAAAAAATAATGGATCAATAAACAAAACAGCAGACGAATTATTTCTTCATAAAAATACTCTACAGTATAAACTGAAAAAATTAAAAAAAGAAACTGGATATGACCCACGTTTAACACATGATCTAGTTGTTTTATATTTAGCAATTATCACCTACACAAATATAAAGAACTCATAGTTGGTGTATATAACAAAAAATAAGGTACATCTTGTTAACTTTTTGGTTCTTGGTAACATAGATTAAAAGTCTGAAAAGTAATAAAATTTAAAATGTAATCGCTAACAAAAGGTTATTAGTACTAGAAAAGTGAACCCATGGAAATATCCTTGGTGAAAGGGGGTAAATATGAAAATCATTATTGCTTCAGATTCATTTAAAGGAAGTCATACTACATTTGAAGTTGCTGATGCAATTGAAAAGGGTGTTAGAAAAGTTAAAGAAAATGTCAAAATAATAAAAGTTCCAGTTGCTGACGGTGGCGAAGGTACAGTTGATGCATTAGTTTTGGGGAATGAAGGTAGTAGGTATGAGGAAATAGAGGTTGCTGGGCCACTAGGAACTAAAGTAACAGCAAAAATGGGGATTTTAAAAGGTAATGTGGGAGTAATTGAAATGGCTTCTGCATCAGGTCTACCGTTACTCAAGAAAGATGAACTAAACCCTTTAGTAACTACTACGTATGGAACTGGACAGATGATTAAAGCAGCTTTAGATCTTGGATGTGAGAAAATTTTAATAGGAATTGGTGGTAGTGCTACTAATGATGGCGGTGTAGGCATGGCTCAAGCTTTAGGAGTTTCTTTTAAGGACAAATATGGTAAGGAACTCGGGTTTGGTGGTGGAGAACTGGCACATCTTCATGATATTGATTTAACAGATATAGACGAACGCATTAGAAGAACGGAAATTATTATAATGTCTGATGTTACCAATCCTCTATGCGGGAACAATGGTGCATCTAAAGTATTTGGGCCACAAAAAGGTGCTACTGAAGAAGTAATCGAAGAACTTGATAAAAACTTAAATCATTATGCTACTGTTTTAAGAGAAAAGCTAGGAAAGGATGTTAAAAATGTCGTTGGTGCTGGTGCTGCTGGCGGATTAGGAGCTGGAATAATAGCCTTTTGTAATGGAATTTTACACCCGGGAATTGAAAAAATATTAGATGTTACTGACTTAAACTTACATCTGGAGGATGCAGACCTAGTAATAACTGGTGAAGGAAGAATAGATTATCAATCGGTTTACGGCAAAGTTCCAGTAGGAGTAGGGAAAAGAGCAGAAGATAAAAACGTTCCAGTCGTAGCAATAGTAGGTAGTATTGGAGATGGTGCAACAGAAGTTTACGCATATGGTGTTGACGCTATATTTGATATTATTTCTAAACCTATGACTCTGAATGAAGCTATGGATAGTGTCTCTACATTGATAGAACAAACAGCTGAGAATATTATGCGACTTATCGGTATTGTAGACGTAAAAGCTAAAAATGTAACTAAAAATAAAAATGAAAAGGAGGCTTTATTTTATGAAAATGGTAGTGCTTGATGGATACACTACTTCTCCAGGTGATTTAGACTGGTCAGATTTCGAAAAAATTGGGGAACTAAAAGTGTATGATCGTACCACTTTTAATGTTAACGAAGAGCAAAAAGTAATAGATAACATTGGTGATGCAGAGGTTATATTCACTAACAAAACTCCAATTACAAAATCCATATTAGAATCTGCACCTAATGTAAAATATATTGGTGTTTTAGCAACTGGTTACAATGTGGTAGACATAGAAACAGCAAAAGAGAAAGGAATAGTTGTCACAAATATCCCAACATATGGAACAAGTGCTGTATCTCAAATGACTTTCGCTTTACTATTGGAAATGTGTCATCATGTTGGAGCTCATAGTGATGATGTGAAGAAAGGTACTTGGTCAAATAATTTAGATTGGTGTTACTGGAATTACCCTTTAATGGAGTTAGAAGGAAAAAAGATGGGGATAATTGGATTTGGGAAAATTGGTCAAGCTGTAGCCAAATTAGCTGTTGCTTTTGGAATGAAAGTACTAGCTTTTGATAAAAATAGGAATCAGAAATTAGAAGACGATGATATAAAATATGTTGAATTCGATGAACTACTAAGTCAGTCCGATGTAATTTCCTTACATTGTCCATTATTCGAAAGTACGAGAGGAATTATATGCAAAAGTTCAATTAATAAAATGAAAGACGGCGTAATGATTATTAATACAGCTAGAGGACCCTTAATAGTTGAACAAGATTTAGCTGATTCCTTAAACAGTGGAAAAGTAAGTGGAGCGGCGTTAGATGTTGTTTCAGTGGAACCTATAGAAATTGATAATCCATTGTTAACTGCAAAAAACAGTATTATTACACCTCATATTTCATGGGCTCCAATCGAATCTAGAAAAAGACTGATGGACATTGCCGTGAACAATTTAAGGAGTTTTGTAGAGGGTAACCCAATTAATGTTATTAATAAATAATTCAGATAGGAGTGTAAAATCAAATGAGTACTGAACAAACTGTTAATGAATTAATAGAAAGGTCTAGAAGGGCACAAGAGATTGCTGAGGGTTTTTCTCAAAGAAAAGTAGATGAACTTGCAGCAGCTATTGTTTATAAACTTTCAAGGCCTGAACTAGCAAGAGAATTAGCTGTTGAATGTGTTAATGAAACTAATATTGGAAACGAAGAATCTAAAATAAATAAACTCACTAAAAAAATGCCAGCAGTTTTTTACCAAATTAAATCGGAAAAAACTGTCGGAGTGATTGAATCAAATCCTGAGATGGGAATACAGAAGATTGCTAAGCCAGTTGGGGTTATTGCTGCATTAATTCCTAGTACGAATCCCGAAGCTACACCAATATTTAAAGGGGTACTTGGCTTAAGAGCCAGAAATGCAGTTATTTTTGCTCCTCATCCTGCTAGTAAGGAAACAACTATGAAAGTGACAAATATAATGAGAGAAGTTTTAGAACAAAATAATGCACCTAAAGATTTGTTTATCTGTATTGATCGCCCATCTAAAGAATTGTCTCAAGAACTAATGGCACAAGCCGATCTAACCATGGCGACAGGAAGTGGAGACATGGTTAAATCTGCTTATAGTTCAGGGAAGCCAGCCTATGGAGTGGGTGCAGGGAATGCACCAGTAATCGTTGATGAAACTGCCGATCTTCAAGATGCAGCTGAAAAAATAAAAATTGGAAAAACTGGAGATAATGCTTCAGGATGTTCTGCAGAAAATTCTTTAGTCATTCATGAAAGTATTTATGATGAAATGATAGAGCTATTACAAGATAAAGGTGGTTTCCTTGTATCAACAAAAGAGAAAGAAAGATTGAGAGATGTTATGTGGATAGACGGCCGCCTTTCAAGAGATATTGTCGCAAAACCAGTTGATAGAATAGCATCACTTGCGAATATTGATATTCCTAATAATGCTAAATTCTTAATGGTAAAAGAAACAGGTATAGGAAAACAATATCCTTTCTCGGGTGAAAAGATGTCTTTGGTATTAACCATCTATAAGTATAGTGATTTTGACGAAGCGGTAGAAAAAGTAAATAAGATTACACAGTATTCAGGTCTCGGTCATTCATGTGGTATCCATTCAAATGATGAGAAACATATTATGCAATTAGCTCTAAATACAAAAGTGACAAGAGTTATTGTAAGACAGCCACATGGTGCAGCAAATAGTGGGAATTGGTTCAATGGGCTTGCTAATACATTTTCATTAGGTTGTGGTACTTGGGGAGGAAATATTGTGTCGGAAAATGTAACCCAAAAACATTATATGAATACAACATGGGTCGCAGAACCAATCGACAGACAACCAGCTTCAGAAGAAGAAATATTTGGAGATTTATTAAAAACGACCACTCCGTTATAGAAAGGATAGATGTCCTGTGTATAATTTCAACCTTAAATCGTCCATTTATGAATTTAGAGTACTAAGCGACTTCGTTGATCATTTTCAATTATCTCCTTATGACACCGTTTTCACGGAAAGATTTTTATATGAGAAATACTTTAAAGGCAAGCTGAATTGTAATTTTATTTTTCAAGATGACTATGGCCTAGGGGAACCGAGTGATATAGTTATCGATAAAATCTTAATTGATATAAAAGATAAACCTATAAATAGAATCATTGGTATTGGAGGGGGGTCTATCTTAGATATAGCAAAACTGCTCTCCATAAAAGACGCTACATCAACAGAGGATATATTTGAAGAGAATATACCTTTGGTTCGAGATAAGGGATTAATACTTATCCCTACAACATGTGGAACAGGGTGTGAAGTAACATGTGTTTCGGTTGTAGATATTAGTAGAAAAAATACAAAAATTGGGAAGAGAATTGAGGCTAATTTTGCTGATTCAGCAGTACTAATTGAGGAATTATTAGATAGTATACCTGAAAGGGTATTTTTATATAGTTCCGTTGATGCTCTAATACATGCAATGGAAATTTATGTAGCACAAACAGGAAATCCGTACAATGATGTTTTCTGCGAATCCGCAATAAAAATAATACTATCTAATTATAAGAAGTTAGTAAAAGATGGTATTGAAACACGTTTTGAATATATGAATGAATTTTTAAGAGCAAGTACATTTGCTGGAATAGCACTTTCGAATACAGCTTGCGGGGCTGTTCATGCTTTTGCAATGCATTTTGGAAGTGTACATCATGTCGCTCACGGCGAATCTAATGCAAGATTTCTTACCGAAGTATTTAAAAAATATGCTCAAATATCTCCTAACGGAAAATTAGAGGATTTATCCAAAATTATTAATAATGCCTTAGAAATTGATACCGATTTACAAGGTTCATTCCTTGCACTAGAAGAATTAATTGATTATTTAATTCCTAAGAAAAGGTTAAGAGAATATGGAGTGAAAGAGGAAGATATTGAACCATATGTTGATAAAGTGATAGAGACTCAGCAGAGACTATTAAAAAATAATTTTGTTCCATTGTCTAGAAAAGAATTAATTGATATTTACAAAGGTGTTTATTAAAAGGAGGTAATCCTTTGGAACAAGAGAAAATTGAAATTATAGAGGTAGGACCAAGAGATGGATTTCAAAATGTTTCTCAGTTTATACCAACAAATATTAAATTAGCTATCATTGATAGATTAGTAAAATCAGGCTTAAACAATATTCAAATTACTTCATTTGTCCATCCAAAAGCAATACCGCAAATGAAAGACGCAAAAGAAGTAACTCAATTTTGTTTAGAAAAGTATCCTAACATTAATTTGTTTGCTTTAGTTCCAAATTTATTTGGAGCTAAAGCAGCTGTAGAATACGGTTTAACAGAGATTACTTATGTTATATCAGTAAGCGAAACTCATAATCGTAAAAATGTAAAAAGAACTCATGATGAATCATTTGAAGAATTGAGTGAGATTTTAAGGCTATTTCCAACTGTAAAAGTAAACTTAGATGTTGCAACTACTTTTGGTTGTCCTTATGAAGGTATGTATTCAATAAAAACGGTTATGGAATTTTTGGAAAGGGCTTACAAAACAGGTGTTAGGTCGTTTAATTTATGTGATACCGTTGGGTTAGCTGATCCAATATTGGTAAAAAAAGTTATCAAGAATGTTCTAACAAGATTTTCGGATTGTGAAATTCAAGTTCATATACACGACACAAGAAACATGGGGATGGTTAACTCTTTAGCTGCTATTGAATGTGGAATTAACAAGGTCCAAACTGCAATTGGTGGACTAGGTGGTTGTCCTTTTGCCCCAGGAGCATCGGGGAATACCTCAACCGAAGATTTTGCTTATATGCTTAATAAGATGGGCTATGAGACAGGAGTTGATAGTGATTTAATCATAAATACAGCAAAGTTCCTAAGAGAGAATGTAGATGGAAACTATAGTGGACATCAAATTTTCATTAATAAAAATAAGGTGTCTACTCAATAGTATTTTCATATTATTTTTCTCAAAATTTACCTTAAGGGAAAGGGGAAAGTTTTAAGATGAAAAAAATTAGGTTTAGTAGTTTTCTTTTAATTATGTCGTTTGTTGTATTGTTAGTGTTGGCTGCCTGTGGTGGAGATTCCTCTCAAACAAGTGGAAATAATGATGGCGGTGAAAAGGATAGTAACAGTAGTGAAAGTAGCACAGATAAAGAAAATTCTAAAGAAACAATTACTTTTAAATTTGGGCATGTGTTAGCACCTGATCACCCTTATAACAAGGGGGCGGAAAAATTTAAAGAAGTATTGGAAAATAATGCTCCAACAGATGTTGAAGTTGAAATCTTCCACAGTGCACAACTGGGTAGTGAACGGGAACTAACGGAGGGGTTACAACTTGGTACCGTAGATATCGCAATTGCTCCAGGTACAATTGGTTCTTTTGAACCAAAAATGGGTGTGTTGGATCTTCCTTATATCTTTAGGGATAGGGAACATGCATATAAAGTTCTTGACGGAGAAATTGGTAAAGAATTGGCAGCAGATCTTCCTTCTGTTGATCTAAGGTTATTGTCATACTGGGAGAATGGATTCCGACAAATAACAAACAGTCAAAAACCAATTAATACACCATCTGATCTTGAAGGTATTAAGCTCAGAGTACCAGAAAATAAAATTTATGTTGATACTTTTAAAGAATGGGGAGCGAATGTAACTACAATGGCATTTGGTGAATTATATACTGCTCTCCAACAACAAGCTGTTGATGGACAGGAAAACCCACTTGCCTTAATTCAAACGAATAAGTTTTTTGAAGCACAAGAGTATTTATCCTTATCAAGTCATTTTTATGGCCCAGCTCAAGTATTGATTTCTGAAAATAAATGGCAAAGTCTTTCTAAGGAAATGCAGGAAGCAGTACAAAACGCTATGGATGAAGCAAGAGATTATGAACGAAAACTTTTAAGTGACAAAGATGCTGAATATCAAGAGAGTTTGGAGTCAGAAGGAATGAAAGTAAACGAGATAGATGTAGAATCTTTCCAAGAAGCTTCGGAGCCGATTTGGGAAAATTATCGAAGTGATTTTGGAGATCTAATTGATAGAATCCAAGCTGTTGAATAACAAAGATACAAAACAGGGGAATTTTTAGATAGTTCCCCTGGTTTTGCTAATGAGGAGGGGCTACCATTGAAAAAGACTTTGAAACATCTTGACAGAATTGAAGAGTATATCCTTATTATCACCTTTCCGTTAATGTTATTATTTGTATTTTCAGCCACAGTTTTTCGTTATTTTGAACTAGGTTCTTTGACATGGGCCGATGAAGCATCTAGATATCTTATGATATGGCTCGCATTTGCTGGTATAGGATTGGGCTTTAAGAAAAACGCTCATTTAGGAATAAGTTTCTTTATAAATAGATTACCTAGGTTAGGGCAAAAAGTTTTTTATTATATACGTGCTATAATTATCATACTTTTTGGAGGGTTGGTAACGCACTTCACATTTTTATTAATAATGAGCCAAATAAATAATGGTCAACTTTCACCAGCATTAGGAATTCCTATGTGGCTAGTTTACTTAGCAGTTTTATTTGGTTCGGTTATGATGATTATAAGGACATTGCAGCTTGTTATTATAAGTACAAGGGTCGATGATTATAAAGATAATCAAAGAGAGGAGGAAGTTATATGATCACACTAATCTTATTACTAACCTTGGGAATTTTATTGCTATTAAATGTTCCAATTGCTGTAAGTCTTGGGTTGGCTACCTTCTCTGCAGTCATTTTTAGTGACCTATCTATCCCTTTGACAGTTATTCCACAAAAAATGTTTACATCAGTAGATTCTTTCCCTTTTATGGCTATTCCGTTCTTTATGCTAGCGGGAGCAATTATGCAAGCTGGTGGAATATCACGACGATTAATAGATTTTGCAAAAGCATTAGTCGGCTTTTTGCCTGGAGGGCTTGGAATTATTACAGTTTTTTCATCCGGCTTTTTTGGTGCAATATCAGGATCAAATGCAGCTACAGTAGCAGCAATTGGTAAAATAATGATTCCTTCAATGGAGAAAGAAAGATATCCCAAAGATTATGCAAGTGCAGTTGTAGCATCTGCGGGCACACTAGGTGTTGTAGTGCCTCCAAGTGTTCCAATGATAACTTATGGTGTTATAAGTGGTGTTTCTATTGGTACATTGTTTTTAGCGGGTATTATTCCAGCAATTCTTATGGGGATCGCTTTAACTATAACAATAGTTTATTTTGCAAGAAAATATAATTGGCCAAAGGAAAGATTATCTTTACAACAATTAGGTAAATCATTTGTCGATGCAATTTTAGCGCTGTTGATGCCAATCATTGTATTGGGAGGCATATATGGAGGTGTGTTTACACCAACTGAAGCAGCTGCAGTTGCGTGTGTTTATGCATTGATTATTACGTTATTAGTGTATAGAGAAATAAAAATTAGAGATCTTTACAAAATTGCAACGGAGGCGGGGCAATCCACAGCAATTGTTTTCTTTATTATCGCGACTTCAAGTGCTTTTTCCTGGCTGCTAACTTCTGAGCGTATACCTGATACTATTGCTTCTGCGATTTTAAGTATTTCAGATAATACTATCATAATTCTATTGGCAATAAATTTAATGTTACTGATCTTTGGTATATTTCTTGAAACAAATGCGGTTATTTTACTTGTAACGCCAATATTACTACCAATAGCAGCACAAATTGGTTTAGATCCATTGGTGCTTGGAATTATCATGATTGTGAATACGTCAATTGGTATGATTACCCCCCCTATGGCTTTGAATATTGTAATCGCATCAGGAATGGGGCATGTATCCATAGAAGATATTAGTAAAAAAATTATTCCATTCTTTATTATGTTGATATTAGTAGTATTGGTAATAACTTATATCCCAGAAACAGTAACATACTTCCCTAACTTACTTGGAAAAAATTAAGTGGTTATAATGTTAAATATTATTAAAAAATTAAATGTTCAAAATGTTTTTGTTGGTATAGCTGCAGCATTTTTGGCTTGTACTGGTCCAGTCATATTTGTCATTGATGCTGCAAATTCAATAGGTTTAACTAAAATAGAATTAGTGTCGTGGGTAACTTCTATTTATTTTTTTGGTGGCTTAGCAAGTTTAATTTTAACCATTTATTGTAAAATACCTTTAATAGGTGCCCATTCATTAGGGGCGGTAGCATTTATTGGAACTTCTTCCTTTGAATATTCATTACCGGAGTTAGTAGGTGGCTATGTTGTATCTGGTTTACTAATAATTGTTGTAGGTATTACGGGGCTCTTTGATAAATTGATAATCCCATTACCTACTCCTCTAGTTAATGGAATGTTAGCAGGGTTAATTATGAACTATGTAATTGAAGTTATACCTGCAATAAAGGCTCAACCAGTAATTGGTCTAAGTGCGATATTAGGCTTTTTTTTAACCCCGCTTTTATCTCCTAAAATTCCCAGGTTTGTGGGGTCATTATTTTTGGGCACGGCATCGCTATTTTTTGCAGATATACAAGTAAATACTGGAGAAATAAAGTTAATTATTCCCGAAATGGTAGCTCCAAGTTTTTCATTTGTAGGTATAGTTTCTTTATCGATTCCAATTTTATTTATAATACTAAGTAACGATACTGCAGTTGCTATATCTTCATTGAGGGAAAATGGTTTCATACCTCCTGTCTCTATGACAATAATAGTTTCTGGAATCTTCACTACAATTGCAGGTTTCTTTGGAGGACATGCAGCTGGAATAGGAGGGATGACTACTGCATTGTGTAGTAGTCAAGATGCGGGACCAAAAATCAAACGCTATTTGGCAGCAATAGTAGGAAGTTTATTAATAATGTTATTTGGACTATTTTCATGGTTAGCTATTCCGTTAATACAATCATTGCCTAGTTCTTATATCTCAATAATTGCTGGATTTTCCCTACTTAGTCTATTGACTTCAATTATGCATTCAACATTTGGGAGTGACCAATTCTATTATTCCTCAATATTTACATTCATAATTGCAATGTCAGACATATCTATATTTCAAATATCTTCGGCAGTGTGGGCGTTATTAATTGGAGTAATAACATCAAAAGTACTTAAAGAGAATGAACGTAGTAAATATTGAATTGCATCTTTTATGATTTTTTTGGCTCAATTGTACTAGTGTTGGTAAAAAAATTTGCTTCATGGCTCATGACAAAATATTTGATAGCCGGGGTATCTAACTTATAGGCGTTATCTAGATTTGTGTAATGTTTTGTAATGGGACAAGAGGGGTTTGTTCCAACAAGTCTAAGATAACCTTGGCGAATTATATATTTGTGATAAAAAATTCACAGCACAATTTGATATTGTATTCGAACATAGTCAATAAGGAGATGTATTGTATTCACATAGCAGATAATCACCCTAATATTAAGAGGGATCCTATCATATTTGTCTTGGATCATATGGCAATATTCTTTTTGAAGACCTAAAGTTTTTCTTAAATTTAATGTGGTGCCTGTGGTTACCATTGTGTATTTTGTCAACTTTAATATTTTGCAGTTAGTGATACAGGCACTCCTTAAAGATAATCTGGCCTACATCCTTATTTTTTCTTTACTTTCCGAGCAGCCTGTTGTAAAGGATCCCACACGCTATTATATGGGGGAGCATACGACAAGTCTAAATCAAGCAACTCATCCATTGTCATGGAATGGTATAAGGCTGTTGCTAGAACATCAATTCTTTTGTCTGCTCCTGCTGTACCGATTATTTGTCCGCCAAGGATTTGATTGGTTTCGGAATGATAAACGAGTTTGATTGTCATCTTGTCTTCCTTTGAATAATAGCCGGCAACATCTGTTGAACGAATTGTTATTGTGTCGTAAGGAAAATGTAATTTTTTAGCTTCTCTTTCTGACAGCCCTGTTCGAGCTAAGGTTAGGTCAAAAAATTTTAACACGGATGTACCTAATATTCCTTTAAAGGTCTTCGGTTGGTTAATCATATTAAGACCTGCAATCACACCTTGTTTGTTGGCGTGTGTTCCTAATGGTATGTGGTCATCCAGTTGCTTGATCCGGTGGTATTGTGTAGCGCAGTCACCAGCAGCATAGATATCTTCCATATTTGTTTGCATGTACGGATTAACTTGAATAACGCCTCGATTATTTGTCGCAATGCCACTGTTTTCTAGAAAAGCAGTGTTCGGATTTACACCAATTGCTATCAGGACAAGGTCAGTGGAATATTCGTTTTTATCTGTTATAACTTGCTGTACGTGGCTTTCGCCTTTAAAAGCAGTAACAGATTCTCCAACACAAATCTCAACCCCTTGTTTTTCAGCCTCTTCATGGATCAGCTTGGCCATGTCTTGGTCAAAGATCGTGGCAACCTGATTATCGCGCTGGATAAGTCGAACCTTTTTGCCTAGTTCAGCAAAACTTTCCGCCATTTCAAGGCCAATATATCCGCCACCGATGATGGTTACGTTTTGAACGCTTTCGTCTAGATAATCGATAATCGCTTTTGTATCAGGAATGGTCTTTAAAGGAAAAATACCTGGCAAATCAATTCCGTCCCAGTTTGGAATAATTGGGTCCACACCTGTTGCGATTAGCAGTCGGTCATAACTGAATTCAAAAGGTTCGTTTGTCTTTACATTTGTTCCACTTACCGTTTTATTTTTGGGATCTACGGCAGTTACTTCATGCTGAATTTTTGTGTCAATCCCATATTTCTCTTGAAACGTTTCGGGTGTTCGAGCAATCAATTTGTCAGTGGATTCAATTTTACCACTGACAACATAGGGAAGACCGCATTGACCATAAGAGTACGTGCTTCCTCTTTCCAAGGTAATGATTTCATGGTCTGAGCTGTTACGGACGATTTGCATCGCCGCACTCATCCCTGCTGCATCTCCACCAATAATGACATATCTCATTGGATCACCTCGATTAGCTATTGTGTTTATATTCTACAGTATCAGTTAAATGGCTGATTTTAAAACTGTTGGGGCTGTGTTTTTTTTATTAATCTGTACACGAGGGGGGTTCAAATTAGCAATATTGAAAAAATTAGGAAAGAATTATGAAACGAGAATATTAGATAACGAGGACTGCGTAGCAAAATAAGGAGATAAATAGCAAAGTAGTCATTTTGCTCATCTCTAACAGAAAAAGTAACCGGCTTGCCCCTCGACCAAAGGAAAAGATAGGTTGCTTATTCTATTTACTTATCTAAATTTGGTCAGCTACCCCTCATGCGACATGTAGTTACACCTTCCAAAGTGTAACTGCACTCTGGAACTTTTTTAGCTGTTGTTGCTTTTAGTGAAACAATCTAAGAAACAAGATTTTTCGGGCCGAGCCAGGCACCTGCCTTTCTAAATAATAGTTTTTGTATTAATCTGTAATAGATTGAATATTTCTATAAATTAGAAGGTTTGGAGTGGTTTTTTGTCTAGTGTTAAATCGGCGATGATCATCGGCGGGGGAATTGGAGGACTTGTGACTGCGCTTAAGCTACATCGTGACGGTGTGTCAGTGCGAGTCTTTGAGAGTGTAGAAACAATTAAAGCACTTGGAGTTGGGATAAACCTCTTGCCTCATGCGGTAAGAGTGTTGACGGAACTTGGATTGGCAGAAGAACTAGAGAATACTGGTTTGCCTACTGCAGAGCTTATTTATGTCAATAAATTTGGCCAACAGATTTGGCAAGAAGATAGAGGGGTGAACGCTGGCTATCGTTGGCCGCAGTATTCCATTCATCGTGGACGGCTACAAATGATGTTACTGCGTGCAGTGAAGGATAGGTTAGGAGAAGATGCAGTGTGTACAGGTCACCACCTACATACATTTGAACAAACTGGTGACGATGTTGTGGCCCATTTTATTAATAAAAAAACAGGTGAACAGATTGGTTCTTATCAAGCAGATATTATGATTGCAGCGGATGGTATACATTCTGTTGTTCGTAACTTCTACTATCCGAATGAAGGCTTGCCAAAATATAGCGGTCGAATCCTGTGGCGTGGGATTACTGAATCCACACCATTTTTAACAGGGAAATCAATGATCATGGCTGGTTATCAAGATAAGAAATTTGTTGCTTATCCAGTATGTCCGACCGCAGCGGAGAAAGGGAAAGCACTGGTGAATTGGATTGCTGAACTAACGGTGGATGAGATGCCATCCCGTACGGATTGGAATAAAAAAATCGATAAGGGAAAATTTGCATCAGAATTTGAGGAATGGGATTTTGGTTGGCTGAACGTCCCGGAGCTGATCGAGGAAACGGAAGCAGTGTATGAGTTTCCAATGGTTGATCGAGATCCACTTCCGCAATGGACATTTGGTCGCGTCACGTTACTTGGGGATGCCGCACACCCGATGTATCCAATAGGTTCAAACGGTGCCTCGCAAGCTATCTTAGACGCAGAAGCAATTGGTACAGCTATTATGGAACAAGCAAGTGCAGAATCGGCATTGAAAACTTATGAACATGTTAGATTAAAACCAACAGCCAATATTGTCTACATGAACCGGGAAAATGGACCAGAAGTTGTTATGCAGATTGTCGAAGAACGCTCACCTAATGGATTTAACAATCTAGAGGATGTCATATCGCACCAAGAACTGATAGATATTGCCAATAAATATAAAAAGATAGCCGGGTTTGACCGTGACACATTGAATAAAAAATAGGAGTATTGCTATGGTTGAACATATTGTATTACTTAAATTTTCAAATGAAACAACAATTGAACAAAAGCAAGAATTGATTAACCGAACTTTACGTTTAAAAGAAATGATTCCAGGGATTATAGATTTGCAGCAAGGATTTAATTTTTCGAATAGAAGTCAAGGGTATGAAATCGGGTTAACAATCCGTTTTAAGGACAGAACATCGTTAGAACAGTATGGTTCACATCCTGCACACCAAGAAATTAAAGCTTATCTGCAAGAAATTGGTTTGGAAGACAGTATATTTGTTGATTTTGATTTAAGATAAGAGAGATGGTTAAAAGCTGTACCTGGTACTTTTTGTAGAGTCTTTAAATCCACAAAAAGCTCGTATTCTATTAATGTTAGCATTAACAGAAACAGATGACCCAGAAGAGATCCAAGCATTTTTTGATGAGTATTAAGAGATAACTAATAAAAGTGGGGAGCCTTTCGAGGTTCTCTGCTTTTTTTCTGCCTACGAAAAGTAATGTTTGGTTCGATTGTCGAAGTTGGTTGATTTGTTGCAGGGAATACTGAAGAGATATAAGGTGTTATAGCCATCAGGGACACCTATCTACTGATCTGATAATTTCATTAATTACAAAAAAGCTTTAATAATTATAAAACCTATTAAACCATTAATAGGTTTATTAATATGAAAAGTGTAGATAGTGATAGGGAAAAATGATAGCGTTTTTCTGTATAGGAATTTCACCCTGGAATGGAGAGATGGATATGGATACATTGCGTGATCAAGCTTTACAAATGCACAGAGAGAATCAAGGGAAGTTAGAAACGAAAGCAAAGGTTTCTGTTAAAAATCCTTATGACTTAAGTCTTGCTTATTCACCAGGGGTAGCGGAACCTTGTAAGGAAATTCATGAAAACCGACAGAACGTTTATGAATATACCATGAAAGGAAATACGGTGGGTGTTGTAACCGATGGATCTGCTGTTCTCGGGCTTGGAGATATTGGTCCTGAAGCTGCGATGCCTGTGATGGAAGGGAAGGCAGTCCTGTTTAAAAGTTTCGCAGGTATTGATGCGTTTCCTGTATGTTTAAATACAAATGATGTAGATGAAATCGTAGAAACGGTTAAGCGCCTTGAACCGACCTTTGGTGGGGTGAATTTAGAGGATATTTCCGCTCCAAGATGTTTTGAAATTGAAGAACGCTTAAAAAAGGAAACAAATATCCCAATTTTTCACGATGATCAACATGGTACAGCGATCGTCACGGTTGCTGGTCTAGTAAATGCCTTAAAGCTTACCAATAAGAGAATAGAAGATATAAAAGTAGTCATTAATGGTGCTGGTGCAGCCGGTGTTGCCATTGTGCACTTACTAAATAGTTTCGGTGTAAATGATATCGTATTATGCGATTCAAAAGGTGCGATTTATCAAGGACGTTCACATGGAATGAACCCTGTCAAAGAAAAGATAGCGACAATGACCAATTCTAAGCATCACCAAGGATCATTAGAGGATGTCATTGTTGATGCGGATGTATTTATAGGTGTGTCCGTTGCAGGTGCGCTTACAAAAGAGATGATTAAAACGATGAAAAAAGATGCGATTATTTTTGCTATGGCGAATCCAATTCCTGAGATTATGCCAGAAGATGCAAAAGAAGCTGGTGCACGTGTGATTGGAACAGGTCGTTCAGATTTTTCGAATCAAGTAAACAATGTACTTGCTTTTCCTGGCATTTTCCGAGGTGCATTAGGTGTGCAGTCTACACATATTAACGAAGAGATGAAAAAAGCTGCCGTCCTTGCGATTGCGTCGCTTATCTCCGAAACAGAGTTATCTGAGGATTATGTTATTCCTTCCCCATTTGATGAACGAGTAGCGACTGCAGTTGCGCAGGCTGTTGCGAATGCGGCAATAGAATCGGGCGTGTCTAGAAAAGCTGTTGTAACTAATTAAGGTTAGAAATAAGGAGACAAGAAAAGGTCGGCTGTGTACGGTAGCAGTCGACTTTTTTTTGATCCATAAATGCTACATACAGGATTCCATGAAATTTTGTTATAATCCTTGGTAGGGAATGAGGGTGATAGTTTTGAAAAGGCCATTTAAATTAATTACTATAATTACATTGTTCGGGTGTATCGTTGTTTTGGTCTCCCTTTTGATCACAGATTTATTAATTAGTAACACAACGAGTGATAGGATCAGAGCGAATCAGGAAGAGAAGGCGCAAATTGTATCAAGGACGGTTGCAGAATCTCAAATTGTAAAAGAAAGCTTATTAAAAGAAGAAAAAGCAGGAGCGGTTCAAAAATATGCACAAGAAATCCAAACGATAACAGATATGATGTTTGTCGTTGTCATGGATATGGAAGGAATTCGATTTACCCATCCTAATCCTACTCAAATTGGAAAGCAGTTTGCTGGCGGAGATGAAATTGAGGTTTTACAAGGGGAAGAGTATGTATCAACATCTGAAGGGACACTAGGAGATTCCTTAAGAGCATTTACTCCTATCTATGATCATGATGGAAACCAAATTGGAGCGGTTGCGGTTGGAATATCATTAAAAAATGTTGAGCTTGCCCTTTCGCAAAGCCATCGTAATATTATCGAAGGAAGTTTACTCGGTATTCTAGTAGGTATCATCGGAGCACTATTACTAGCTAAATATATTAAAAGAATGTTATTTGGCTTAGAGCCGTATCAAATTTCTAAGCTTCTAGAAGAGAGAAGTACGATGTTACAATCCGTTCATGAAGGAATTTTAGCTGTCGATGAGAATCTAAACATTACATTAGTAAACAAATCCGCCCTTCAATTATTTAAAAAAGCAGGATTGTCTGATCAACCGATCGGGATGAAAATAACAGACTTTATGCCAAATACGAAATTAGACCGTGTGATTGAAACGGGCGAATCAGAGCGAGATGAAGAACAGTCATTAAATGGCATTTCGATATTAACGAATCGAGAACCATTAATCGTCAACAATCAGATTGTCGGGGCCATCGCTACGTTTAGAGATAAAACGGAAGTGAATCAGTTGGCGAAACAATTAACAGGTATTCGCACTTATGTCGAGGCGTTACGTGCACAGTCACATGAATTTATGAATCGGCTTCATGTTATACTTGGTATGGTGCAAATGGAAGCGTATGATGAATTAGTACCGTTTATCCGAAAGATTATTGACCATAACAACCATGAAGCGTCCTTGATCACGAAAACAATCAAGGAGCCAGTTCTAGCCGGTTTTCTCATGGGGAAAATGAGTTATGCAAGAGAAAGAAAAGTAACCTTTCATCTATCGAACGATACATCGATTGCAAAAGCATTTCCGTTAGAAATAAGTCAAGAGCTTATTACCATTATTGGTAACTTAGTTGATAATGCGATTGAAGCCCTTGCAACTAGTAAGGAAAAGAAAATCGTTTTACAATTAAAAGAAAGTGACGAAAGGTTATACATCAGCGTATCTGATACAGGCTCAGGTATTAACGAAGAAAATCTAAAGAAAGTTTTTGAAAAAGGTTTTTCCACAAAGGGAGCTAACAGAGGTTTTGGCCTTTATTTAATGAAGCAAAGTATTGACAAATTAAAGGGGGAGTTGAAAGTGTCCACCAATTCAAATGGTACGACTTTTAACGTGGTGCTTGACTATGCTTCCATGAGAGATGGGATAGAAAATGATTAAAGTGTTAATCGTAGAAGACGACCCAATGGTAGCTGAATTTAATAAGCGCTATCTTAGCAAGATAGACGGGTACCAGTTTGTCGACATTGCTTATTCAGTAGAAGAAGCAATTCCGATGATGGAGGAAAAAGACATACAATTAGTTTTATTAGATGTGTATATGCCAGGTCAAAATGGTCTCGAATTGTTAACGACGATTAGAGAAAAAGGATTAACGATCGATGTCATTTTGATCACTGCTGCAACAGATACAGATAATATCCAATCCGCCTTACATTATGGGGCAATTGATTATCTAATCAAGCCGTTCGAGTTTATACGTTTTCAACAAGCACTGATGCGGTATAAAGAAAAATTTGAAATCTTGCATAAACGAGAAAGTCTGAACCAAGAAGAATTAGATCAGAAATTATTACATTCGGAGCAAATAAAGAATATAGAAAAGAAAACTTTGCCAAAAGGATTAACAAAAAGTACGTTGTGCGTTATTATCGACACCATAAAAAAAGTGAAATCATTTTCTACTGATGAAATTGCAGACTACACGACCATATCCAGGGTTTCGGTACGTAAATACCTTATGTTTCTTGTGGAGATAGAGGTATTAGAAGAAACACTTACTTATGGGATCGGTAGACCTGTATATCAATATTCCCTAAAGGGAAATATGGACATTTTAGAAGCATATTTACAATGATGACTCAGGAGCGACATGCTCTTGAGTCATTTTTTTTTTGGCTTGAGGGTGTTTACGTGTAACCGATCGTGATTTCTATCAACTACAATGGTTAAAAGCAACTTACACGAAAAGTCTATTCATAATAAAAGAAACCGTTTACTTTCATTAATTACAAAAAAACTTCATTAATTTAATAAACTTTAAAGTGTGTTAATGATCCTCTAAGATTAAGTTATAGTTGAAAACGATTACAACACGAGGTGATATATTATGAAAAAAAGAAATTTACGAGATGAATCCATTGACCTTCATCGTAACCATTCAGGTAAGATCGAGATTTTAAGTAAAGTAAGTGTAGATAGTGAGGATGATTTAAGTCTGGTTTATACACCTGGGGTTGCAGATGTGTGTAAGGCAATCGTAGATAATGAAAACGAAGCGGACACGCTAACCGCAAGAGGGAATACGGTAGCTGTTGTGACAGACGGTACGGCTGTTTTAGGTCTAGGTGATATTGGACCAAAGGCAGCGATACCGGTAATGGAAGGGAAAAGTATTCTCTTTAAAAATTTTGCAAATGTAGATGCAGTTCCACTTAGTTTAAATACAAAAAGTGTGGATGAAATTGTAACGATTATTAAAGCGCTTGAACCAAGCTTTAGCGGAATAAATCTAGAAGATATTGCAGCGCCTAGATGTTTTGAAATTGAAGAACGATTAAAAAAAGAGTTAAACATTCCAGTTTTTCATGATGATCAACATGGAACGGCAATTGTTGTACTAGCAGCATTATATAACGCATTAAGAGTCGTAAATAAAGTGCATAAAAACGTGAAAATTGTCATTAACGGTGCAGGCGCAGCAGGGATTTCGATTGCCAAGCTTTTATTACATGCTGGTTTCAAGGTTATATCATTAGTTAGTCTTGAAGGTGTTGTATGTAAAGGGGAAGCATGGTTAAATCCTGCACAAGCAAAAATATCAGAACAAACGAATTTAACGGGAATCACAGGAACATTGGATGATGCGATTCATGATGCAGATGTATTTATTGGGGTATCGGCACCTGGAGTAATGAAGCCTCGTCATATTCAAGCAATGAACAATGATCCTATCGTGCTAGCAATGGCTAATCCAATACCAGAGATTTATCCAGAGGAAGCATCAAAAGCAGGTGCAGCAGTAGTTGGTACTGGTAGATCGGACTATCCAAATCAAGTAAACAATCTACTTGCATTTCCAGGAATTTTCCGAGGTGCGATCGATGCAAAGGCAAAGGATATCACGATGGAAATGAAAGTTGCCGCTGCAAAGGCAATAGCAAATGTTATTACAGAAAAAGAACTAGATCCAACGTATATTATTCCAAATGCGCTTGATAAACGAGTAGCAAAACTTGTCGCAAAAGCAGTGAGAGTAACAGCATTGCAACAGAATAGCAATACTAGTTCGGTTTCTTAAGATATTTATTTAAGGGGATGAGGAGGAATATAGTATGTCAGAATTAGCAAAAGATTATTCAGTGGAGACGGAAGTGAAAAGCGATGCAAAGGTGCAACAACTTCACCCAAATAAGGGTCTTCAAATTTTTAACATACCGATTGTTTGGTTTGGGGTTTTTGCAGCAATTACTCTTATAAGTATGTATACTGGTAATCTTCCTGGGGGGATGATTGGTAGTTTACTAGTGATGATTGTACTTGGTGAATTATTTGGTTGGGTAGGCGACCGGTTACCTATTGTAAAATCATTCCTTGGTGGAGGAGCTATTATCGCAATTTTTGGCGCCGCTTACATGGTGTATAGTGGGCTTCTGCCTGAAACGATTACAACATCGATGACGGACTTTATGAGATCTGGGGGCTTTTTAAACTTTTATATTGCAGCATTAATTACAGGTAGTATTTTAGGGATGAATTCCAAAATACTAGTAAAAGTAGGACTACGTTACTTCCTTCCAATTGGTGGCGCGATCATAGGGGCAATTGCGCTAACTGGATTGATTGGTTTACTTGTTGGGTTCACGCTACAAGAAGCTGTATTAGTTATCGCGATGCCGATTATGGGCGGTGGAATGGGTGCAGGTGCTGTTCCTATGAGTCAAGTTTATTCTGAGTTACTTGGGAATGAACCTAGCTACTATATTTCGATGCTCGTACCAGCCTTAGCACTAGGAAACGTATTTGCGATTGTATTGGCTAGTCTATTAGATCGCTTGGGTAAAAAATTCCCGTCCTTAACTGGAAATGGTCAATTAATTCAAGGATTTAACTATGAAAAACCAAAGTTGAACTATGACATTCAAAAAATGGGTGCAGGTCTACTTGCTGCATTAACATTCTTTACAGTTGGATCGCTTTTAGGGGCTGTGATTCCACTACATCCGTACGCATTTATGATTATTCTTGTAGCAGCTGCTAAAATTACAAGTATTATTCCTGAATCCGTTACAGATGGGGCGAGTCAATGGTATCAGTTCGTAGCTAAAAACTGGACATTTGCATTACTATTTGGAATTGGAGTTGCTTACACAGACTTAGGTACTGTTCTTGAAGCACTCACCCTTCAATATATATTAACGGTATTCGGTGTCGTGTTCGGTGCAATTATTGGTGCGGGGTTATTAGGAAAACTTGTAGGCTTTTATCCGATCGAATCCGCGATTACAGCTGGATTGTGCATGGCAAATATGGGTGGTACAGGAGATGTTGCTGTACTATCAGCGTCTAAACGAATGGAACTTATGCCATTTGCACAAATCTCTTCTCGTTTAGGTGGAGCGTTAATTCTATTACTCGCAGGTCTTTTGATTCCGTTATTTGTATAGAAGTAGTCGGAAGCAATAGATAAAAAATATTGATACAATAGGAAAGATAGAAACCTAAGTTTAGGTACTTGGTACTCTTCATGGACACCTGTCCAGGGATCGTACCAGGTACCTTTTATTTTTTAATCTGTTGTGCTGTGTTTTTAAGATTTATTTGAAGCTTATTGTTACACGAGGTGTTATGCAGTGTAGATATCAATACTTGAAATGGATCAAAGAAGCAATAGAATATTCCTATTTAGCTTACCGTAATGAGTTATTGATAATACTTTTGTTTTAATAGGAAACAGTAGTATAATAGATTTGTAACTACATAGTGTGGTAGGCGGTTGACCACTTCCCAACTGAAGGGAGGTGGTATCATGACGACATATGAAGCAATAACTGTAGCACTGCAATCTAACTTAGTTTTGGTAGCGGTTATTACAGTAGTGATTATGATCGTCTCAAACAGAAAAAAGTAACCGACCTGCCCCAGACCAAAGGATAGGAGGTTACTTTTTTCTAATCACTTATCAAAATTTGGTCAGCCGCTCTTCATGCGGCATGTAGTTACACCTGACAGAGTGTAACTGCACTCTGTCATTTTTTATTATATTAATATTATATCTAACTATACCTATAGTTGCAATATTTTTACATTTTAATGTGGTATCTGTTGCTTTTAGTTGTTCAAAGAGAGTGTTTTTAGCAGGAGACAGTTTTTACATACGTGACGTGAAACAATCTGAGAAACAAGATTTTTCGGGGCGTGCCAGGCACCTTTCTAGTAGTTTAAAAATAGACAAATCATTTGTAAATGACATTACTTCTAAAGGAGAAACCCTTGTAAAAACGATTATTGATATGGGGGTATAATTTGGATTACGAAATTATTGCTGAAGGGATCGAAACAGAAGAACAAGTTGAATTCCTAAAAGCAAATAAATGTGGTATCGGCCAAGGGTACTATTATAGTAAAGCATTACCTGCAGAAGTATTTTTTGAATTATATAATCAGAAGTTTATTCGGTTTAAAAAGTAGGAAGCATGGGACGGATGGTTCTTGTTCTTCTTTTCTTGTTGGGGCCATCAACCGAAATGTGTCGGAGTTTTCAGATGGAATAAACATGAGAGTTAGTCATTAAAAAGCAACTACAAGCGGATGGGCTGTTGGACTCACTGTAAGAATAGGGGATGTACCAATCATCGCAACTGTCACCAATAAAAACAACCGCCTCTCTACGACCAGCTGTGTAAGGCGGTTGTTTATTATTACTGTTAAATACCTCTACTGGTTAGCCGCTTTTCATGTGGCATTCAGTTACATTGACCAAGTGTTAGCGATTAGGAGCTGGTCTCAGTCACCACCCGATATTTTCCTACTATTATATAAATCACTTAAAACACTTCAAAAAACGACGATAAGGACATTTGCTTAAGGTTGTATCATCGTCTCGCAAAAGTATTGCCTCCATTCGTAGTTATCTGCTTCACCGTAGCTATTTAAATCGGGATGTGCCCCAATAGAATCATAATTTTTTAGTCGATTTTCTAATACGCGCTTTGATTCTTTCTGCCCGTGATTGGGAACTATTAAAAGCTTGCAAGACCCACCTCGGCGTGATGGCAAGCATCATTGTTTCAAAATGTCTGCTCTGCCGATTTTTATGCATTGGAGTTGCACAATACATGAAATATCTTTTCTCCTGGAAGCAATATTCCCGAATTGGATCATGTGGATTCGTTGGTAAAACCTTAGGCCATTTAGCATCATCAACAGTCGTTAGTGCACTGACTTGTTGCCAAATAATTGTTCATAATCTTCAACTGTATAGGTATTTTTCATAGTGTCTGGAAGTTGATAAAAAATAATTAATGAGGTATAGTCCCCGAATTCCTTTGATTGTTCTGTAAAGTCCTTAAGTATAGCAGCTAGTTGCCCAACCGTTGCATCTTCTCTTGGATCACCAACAAATCCATAGCGTAGTTGATTCATGGAAAAGCCTATGGTCGCTGGAATACAAGGGAATGGCTTGTCTTTCTCGGTCATTTTTATTTCGATTTTTTCTAGCATAGCTCTTTCCCATTTATTTAATTTACTTCTGTTAGTGGGATTGTCTTGAAATAAAACAGAAATTCGAATCACCTCCAACTCCCTATACTGTATTCAGTCATATGGTCTAGGGGTGATTTTCTTTAGGAAAATGGGCGGTTTTTAGGTGTGTGCCACCGCCCTTCCTCCATCAAATTGTCTTAAGAAAGACTGGTGTACCCACCTGTGAAGAGCGCATTACCAATTTATAATGGTTTAGTCCATATAATTAAATCTCATGTAATAAATCAAAAAAAACCAAAAGTAAAATAGTGGATATAAGACAGTCTAGTTCTTTGAGAACTCTATTAAATAGGTACTTTTATACAGAAATTCCAATTATTTTTATTAGATTCGTACTTAAACGCTTTATCGCTCTAGAATCGGATTAGTTGTTATGCTACTAGCTGCAACCGTTGCGATTGTCAAATCTTTAAATTTACCGCCATTATTACATGTCATGTTTGGTGGGGCATTTTTTCTTAATACGATATACCCTTAATGGACTAATTTATGAAAGGATACTTATAGAATTTTGTCTTCTTTTACTCTTTTTTGTTTCGTTAATCATAATTTTCCAATCCGTGTTAATCCTTATTATCATTCCTTGTCTATTTTGTATGAAAGTCCTTGTTCTTGTTTTATACGAGGGATCAAGTGGTTGAAAGTGTTAGGAACGACTTAGATACAATATCCAATCACTTCTTTTTAGTCAAACTAATTTTGATGTAAATAGTGTTTATATTACCAGCTTCAAACTAGCTATACTATATTTTAACTTAGTCCGAATTTAAAAGTTGTAATTTTATAACAAAAATAATTTGTTAAATATTCTGACAAAAGTGTAGAGGAATTACTAGTGACAAACTAGAATATTGTTAACAGTTAATAATTACGCTTTAGCCAAAATTAAATATTTTGTGGTTGAGTCACAATAAAGGCCCTTAAACTTGTGTATGGTAAACAAAAGGAATAAGGAACAATTGTATTCTATTTTATCTGAATTTTGGTAAAATTAAGATAAATAATATTTTAGGAGTGAAACAAATGGTGAATATTATTAACAAAGATTCCAAATTAGCAGTAATTGCAATTGATCTTCATCGTGGACACTTAGACCCGGAGGTTGCTACTATGCCACTTCCCGCGGAACAATCGGACGTGGTTATAGAAGCGAATAAACGCTTCTTCGGTGAATGTAGAAATCTCAATATCCCTATTATTCATGTCTTAACACTTTATCGTAATAAAGAAGAGATTCTTTCTAATCCAGCTTGGAGATTTAAAAGTGAAGATCCGAATGCAACAAGAAATAATGTTGCAAATCATAATTTAATAGGTATGCCAGGTACAGAAATCATTCCTGAATTACTGAAGGAAGGAGATCATGTAGTAGATACGAAGAAGAGGTATAATTGCTTCCGCTCTACAGACTTAGAGTTTCTATTACATTCGTTAGAAGTAGATACAATTCTACTCACAGGTGTCAATACAAATAGTTGTGTTTTAGCCACAACCGTGGATGGAAGTGTAAAGGATTTTAATGCGATTGTAATAGAGGATTGTGTCGACACAATGGATGGAGAGGAACTTCATGAAGCAGCATTAAAGGTGATATCTACTGCATTTGGATGGGTAAGAAGTTCCTCAGAAGTGATTGAATTGGTTAAATCTTTACAAAAAGGAAGCGGAAAAAATGAATATAGACATGCATAGTCACTTTATTCCAGAAAAATTTATTAAAGAAATTAAAAAAGCGAATAGTCCCTTTCAGGCGGATCTAGTTACAAAGGGCGGTAAGCCATTTATCCAACACGAACAAGGTTACATTTACCCTTATTTAGACTCGTTTTATGATGAGGGAGTTAAACTTCGAGAAATGAATGAAAAAGAAATTGGTGTGACAGTTTTATCTACTGCACCACCTTTGTTTTATTATTGGGCAGATAAAGACGTCGCACATTATGCAGCACAATTGGTTAATGATGAGGTTGCTAGTTTTGTTAAGAAGAATCCAACTCGTTTTCGCGCAATGGCTACTGTTCCAATGAATGATGTCGAACTTGCTTGCCAAGAATTGGATCGAGTTGTGAGGGAATATGGCATCAAGGCAGTAGAGATTGGTTCTCATATTGAAGGAAAGCTACTTACTGATAAGGAATACTACCCATTCTTTAAGAAAGCGGAGGAACTGGGAGTGATGGTGTTTATCCACCCTTACTACATTGGCAGTAAGAATAACCTTGAAAAGTATTATTTAACTAATTTAATAGGAAATCCATTAGATACCTCTGTAACCATTGCTCATATGATTTTTTCTGGCTTCACGCAACGCTTTCCATTTTTAAACGTATGTTTCGCGCATGGAGGAGGTTATATTCCTTATCAAATTGGTCGACTTGAACACGGCTATAAAGTAAGAGAAGAACCCAAAGCTGATGGATTAAAACAATCACCTACAGAGGTGTTAAAGAAATTTTACTTTGATTCCATTACTTTTAATAAACAGTCCCTAGAGTTTTTGGTTGATTTAGTAGGTTCTGAAAAAGTACTAATGGGAAGTGATTACCCATTTGATATGGGAGATCCCCAACCTGTTCAGACAATTCATTCATTAGGAATTGAAGTTAGTGATAAGAATAAAATTCTCAGCCAAAATGTTCAAGATCTATTAGATATTAAAACAAGACCGATGACTCCAGGGAAATAGCAGAATATTGAGTCCGAGATACATGAAAATATAAGTCATATGGAGGTATTACATTGTTAAAAGTGACCTGTATTCAACCAAAAGCCGAAGATATGGTGAACTATTCGTCCATGGTAAAAAAAGTTTTAGAAATGATTGATGACACTTGTCAAAGAGATATAGATTTAATTGTTATTCCTGAATGTGTTTTTCCGGCTTATTATTTAGGCGGTGACGATGTAAGCTTGGTAGAAGCTTTCACTGCTTCTGAAAAGTTTTTAGCGGAAGTAGCTAATCGTGCAAGATTAAATGCTACGTTTATTGCTATTGGAGTAGCTGAAAAGGTGGAAGACAACATTTACAACAGCTGCTTGCTATTTGATCGAAGTGGAATTGAAGTTGCTAAAGCTAATAAGATAAATATGTGGCATTTTGATTCGAATTATTTCACACCAGGTGAGGGTTACTGCCTGGTTGATACAGAGATTGGTAAATTAGGCCTTATTGTATGTGCAGACGGGAGAGTGCCTGAGATTATTAGATGTCTCGTGTTAGATGGCGCAGAAATTATTGTGGATGTTGCCAACTTAACTTCAACAGGGCAAGATGCAAAAACTCTTACCAATGCCCAATGCGCATATATGCTAGAAGCAAGAGCCCTAGAAAATAAGGTATGGTTTATCATGGCTGACAAGTGCGGTCTGGAATCAGGAACAATCTTAAATGCAGGCAGAAGCTGTGTCATTAACCCTGATGGGGAAACCATTGTAGAAGCATCTCCCCACAAAGAAGAAATCATTTATGCAGAAATTGAGCCTGAGAACATCAGTGATAAACTTCTACTTCATAGATTTCATTTAGACAATAGAAGACCAGAACTATACCAAACATTAACCGAACCTATCACGCAAAATCATTTCAACGACTTCAGCGATCAACAAGTAACTCCTAAAGACATGGTACTGCAAGGAAGTGTAGCACCTTTTGGATATAACTCGGAAGAAGAATATCTTGAAAAGGCAATTCGCTATATCGAGATGCTAGAAGACCAGTTTGCAGAATTGGTTGTTTTACCAGAGTATACATTATCAACTATCCAAAATATTTCAACATGGGTTGGCAAAATACAAGATGCAACTATCAACCCTAAGACAGTAGTTGTTTTAACAGCTACTATAGAAAATGAATCTATTAATAAGACTAGCTATTTAATAACTAAAAATGAACTGTTAGGAACCTATAACAAGACCCATATCGAGCAGCAAGAGTCTGGTCTAACAAATGGAAATGAATTACCTGTATTTCCTACTCCAAAGGGGAACATCGGTATTATTCATGGTATGGAAGGATTCTTACCAGAAGTGCCTAGAGTTCTTACGTTAAAAGGTGCGGATTTAATTATTTGGATCAATGATTTTCCATTGGAATTACAGGTGAAAATCGCTAGAACTCGAGCAGCTGAAAACCGTATTTATGTAGCAACAATGAATCCATTAGACAAACCATCTGACTCTTCTAGTATGATTATTGACCCTAATGGTGTTGTTGTTGCATCTACTTTAATTGATACAGAACAAGCAACTGCAGCTCTACTACCTCTATTTTTAAGTCGTTGTAAAACAGTTGTTCCAGGAACGGATGTTGTGTTTGACCGGACACCGACTATGTACAAAAGTCTAACCAAGACCAAAGTAAATGAGGTGAGCAAATAACATGGTAAAAATAACGAAAAAAAATGAAGTGGTAGAAAAGTTTATAAATCAGGATTATAAGCTGTTTGTAGATGGAGAATATATTTCGGCGGCTTCAGGAAAAACGTTTGAGGTTTTGAACCCTACTACCACAGAAAAAATTGCAGAAGTGGAGGAAGGTGATGGGAAGGATATATCTTATGCAATTGATCGGGCGAAAAAGGCTTTCCCTGTCTGGGCAAATTACTCTAAAGAAGAACGAGCAGTTGTCTTAGAAAAAATGGGACAGAATTTTCGGGATAATCTTGGTGAGTTGGCACAACTAGAATCTCTACAGACAGGCCGTCCGATAAGAGAAATGAAATCCCAGCTTGCTAGATTACCAGAGTGGTTTACTTATTTTGCTAGTGTTTTAAGAACGCATGAAGAACAGGTAAGGCCATTTAGCGGTCCTTATCTTGCATACTCTGAACGGTTTCCTTTGGGGGTTGTTGGATTAATCACTCCGTGGAACCATCCGCTATTAATATTAACGAAAAAATTAGTACCAGCATTAGCAGGTGGTAATAGTTTAGTTGTCAAGCCATCTGAACTAGCACCTCTAAGTGTCTTGAAAATTGGCCAAATCGCTAAAGAAGCAGGAGTACCAGATGGTGTGCTAAATATTGTTCCAGGATTTGGTGCAACTGCAGGTGCAGCTCTCTGCAAAGATACTAGAATAGCGAAAATAGACGTAACAGGTGGAACAGAAACGGGGAGAATCATAGCGCAGCAAGCGGGTTATAATTTAACCAAAATTAGCTGCGAGTTAGGAGGAAAGGCGTCCAGTCTGTTTTTTGAAGATGTAGATGTAGACAGTGCGGTCAATAACGCAGCGTTTGCAGCATTTATCGCTACAGGTCAAACGTGTGTACAAGGTGCAAGGCTCTTAGTACACGAAAGTTTATATGAAGAATTTGTTGGAAAATTAGCAGAAAAGGTTAAAAACATAAAAATTGGTGATCCATTAGAAATAGAAACACAAATGGGACCACTTATCTCACTAAAACAACTAGAGTTAACTGAAAAATATGTGAGGATAGGTTTGCAAGAAGGTGCTAGATTAGTATCTGGTGGAGCTAAACCTAGTACTCCTGAAAAAGGGTATTATTTTGAACCTACTATTTTTGCTGATGTAAAAAATGATATGCGTATTGCTCAAGAAGAAATCTTTGGTCCAATCACTACGGTAATCCCTTTTAAAACAGAAGAGGAAGCCATTCGTTTAGCAAATTCAACTGAATTTGGATTGGCGATGAGTGTATGGACAAATGATATAAAACGAGCACATCGTGTAACAAATCAACTAGAGTGTGGTATTGCTTGGATTAATGACCACCATAGAGTTGATCCAGGTGCACCATGGGGCGGTATTAAGTTAAGTGGTATTGGTAAAGAAAATGGTATTACGGCTTACTTAGCCTATACGAATGAAAAAACTGTCATCGTAAACAAAGACGATAATAGCTTTGATTGGTACGACTCTTCAGAGATTAAAAGGTATAGCTAATAGTAATATTTAGTCTAGTAATGGTTAAAGGAGGGATATATGTGATCAATCGTGAGGCTACTAATGATATCGAATTAAACCAAGCTCCCATTGCAACTGGAAATAAAAATTTTTTGCTATCGGGTCTGCTTTGGATCGATAAATGGATTTTAAGAGCTTTTGAAAGATTGGTGTTAGCAGTAAGCTTGCTTAGCCTTTCGATCATTGTTTTTTCAATTGTTATTACTCGGTACTTTTTTGACTACGCACCACCATGGTCAGATGAATTACCCCGCTACATTATGGTTTGGTTAACTTTCATTGGCATGAGTTATTGTGTTAGAAAAGGTGAGCATGTTGTGGTGGATATTCTATTCGCAAGAATGAAAGGGAAGTTCAAAAAATATTACTTTAGTTTCACCTTATTAGTATGTACCGTGTTTTCAGGGATTTTAACTTATTATGGTTGGAATTTAACGTTAAAGATGTTTGAGATTAACCAGCAGTCCGTGTCTTTAGGAATTCCGATGGCCTATATCTATCTAGCTATACCAGTAGGTTGTTTCTTGATGGCCAAAAACTTCCTACATCTATTAATTGTTAATATATTTGGTAAAGAGGTAGTTACAAAATTGAATGAAGGGGGTGAGGATGAATGACAGCAACATTAATTCCATTAGCATTACTATTTTTACTACTGGCATTTCCAGTTTTTCTTTCAATACTCATTCCTAGTTTCATCGCTCTAGACATCCATTTCCCTATGCAAAATATTGATGTTTTAATTCAACAAATGTTTGGCGGAGTTAACACTTATTCTCTACTAGCAATTCCATTTTTTATGTTTGCTGCTGATGTCATTTCTAGAGGACAGATTGGGAAAAGACTAATCGAAGTAGCAAACACACTTGTTGGCTTTTTACCTGGTGGCCTTGCAATGGCAACCGTAGTAACATGTATTTTCTTTGGAGCAATTTCTGGTGCAGGTTCAGCAGCAGTCGTAGCAATTGGAGGAATTGTCTATCCTATCATGATAGAAAAAGGTTATGGTTCTAAGTTCACTGTTGGGTTAATTCTTGCATCAAGTAGTTTAGCGATGTTAATTCCTCCGGGGATTGGGATGATCTTGTATTCTACTATTTATCCTGCTTCATCAATAAAGGATATGTTTGCAGCAGGTATTCTTCTTGGTCTAATTACAGGAGGAGTATTCATGACCTACAGCTGTTACTACGCAATAAAAAATAATATTCCAAGAGATAAATTTGTAGGTTTTGGGAATTTATTTAAAGCTTTGTTACAAGCTGGTTGGGCTCTAGGTTTACCAGTAATTATTTTGTTAGGTATCTATCTTGGTATTACGACTGTTACAGAAGCTGCTGCAATTGCAGTCATATACGCATTATTTGTGGAAATGGTTGTATACCGAGAGTTATCTATACGAGATCTATATAAAACAACTATTCGCTCAGGGACCCTGATTGCTATGTTACTTGTATTGATTTCCGCTGGAAAAGCAATCTCTTACCTAATGACAATGGGTGGGTTACCTCAATTAATTAGTCAACTCTTAGGTGATTACTCTACTCTAGTAATTTTACTATTAATTAATTTTGTATTCTTAATCGTTGGTATGTTTATTGATCCGAACTCTGCCATTATAATAATGACACCACTAGTTGCGCCAATCGCGACAACTATGGGCATTGACCCAGTTCATTTAGGAATGATTATTGTGTTCAATTTATCCATTGGTATGATTACACCACCATTTGGTTTAAATTTGTTTATAGCACAAGGTGCATTTAAGATCCCTTATGCAAAAATCATACCAGGTACTATTCCTTTTATCCTTTGTACAATTGGAGTGTTAATTGTAATCAACTTAGCACCTGGTGTTATCATGTGGTTACCAAATCTATTGAACTAATTTTTCGACATGGGGGGGGAATGAATGTATGTACTAATAGAAGAGATTATGAAACTAGACTCTTTTAGTGGTAGCAAAGTGGTAGCTGGTGAGAATGGTCTTGATCGAAAAATAACATCCGTTACTGTTTCGGAATTACCAGATGCACCTGAATGGCTAGTCGGCGGAGAATTGGTGATGACTACAGGATATTATATGAAAGAAAATGGCGATCACCAAGTGAAATGGTTGAAGCAACTAATAGAAAAAGGGGCTTCTGCATTAGCGATTAAACCAGGAAGATTTATTGGTTCTATTAGCCAAGATCTAATGGATGTTGCTTCCGAGTATAGATTTCCACTAATAGAGTTACCTCTGACTTGCTTTTGGTCAGACTTAATCAAAGATACAACCGAATTAATTCAAAACAGCCAAAACTATATTATCAAAAAAACAGAAGAAATTCACAAGCAATTAACAGACATTGTATTGCAAGGAAAAGGAATTCAGGAAATAGCTGATACGTTAAGTTATTTAGTGAAAAGTCCTATCGTGGTGGAAGATTTCATGTTTAAAACAATGGCCGTCTCCGAAGATAAACAATCGTCTGACTATATGAATAAATTTATAGAATATCGACAATCAGAGGATTTTAAAAATTGGTTTAAGCGGAAAAATGAAGTGAAAGATATTATTAATTTTCGTGAAAATAAGATCATTACGATTAATATTAATTATGAAGGAAAAGAAATGTATTCACAGATTACTTTTCCAATTATTGCAAATCATGTTCTATATGGGTTCATCTCCCTTATCTCTAAGGATAAAAAGATTAATGAAGTTGATAAGGTTGCTTTAGAACACGGGTCTACTACCATTGCTCTAGATATGATGAAAAATAGGATTACACTAGACTATGAGCGTAGAATGAGAAATCTCTTTTTAAATGAATTGATTGACGGGAATGTCGATAAGGCAATTGCTTCTTACCGGAAATGGGGTTTTGTCGATAGTGAAATTTTTCAACCAACCATTATGGTGATTTTTAACCTAACCAATTTAAAGCAGTTTTGGATGGATAAAGCAAATGAGAATTTTTTCATAGAACATGAGGAAGAGAAAACATTTCAATTAATCAAAAGCTGTTATATGAGAAATGATCATAATGTCTTTGTAAACATCAATGAGAATATCTGTACAGTAATCTATCATTACTCCCAAGGCCTTTCTAATAAAGCTGCAACCAATGAGGTGAAAAGACTTACATTGAAAGTTATTGGAGAGTTAGAACAAAGATTCAATAGAAAAGATTTTTTTGCAGGGATTGGAGATCCAAGTGAAGATATTCAAGATATCCAAAAAATTTACAGTACAGCTAAAACATCTTTAGAATTAGGAAGGAAATTTTTACAAGGGAAAAAAGTAGCCGTTTATGATGAATTGGGTGTAATAAGGCTATTATCCTTAGTGAAAAATCATCGTGAACTAGAAAAATATTGCAGTGATTTGATAGGCGAACTCATGCAACATGACTTTTCAAATGATGATTCGATGTGTGAAACGTTGGATATTTACTTAAAAACGAACTGTAATATTAAAGAAAGTGCAAAATTGTTAAATATTCATTCCAATACCTTATCATATCGTTTAAAAAAAATAAAAGCGATACTCCAAAAGGATCTCAATGATTCACAAGTAAGGTTAAATCTTCAACTCGCTTTAACTGTAAAGAATCTTTTCCTGGTGAACACTAATCTAGGAAAAAGAAAGGAATTGCAATTTAATTTATCAGAAAATTAAAAGGAGTGTTAATTTTGAGAAAATCATTATTGTTTATTACTATTTTGCTTTTAATTATTGTCGCTGTTGGTTGTGGAAATAATGAGCCTAATGGTACTGCGGATAGTGAGTCTGATGGAGATGGTTCAGAACCAATTGTCGTTAAATTTGGTCACAGTTCTGCACCAGGTAGTGCAAGAGATGCTGGGGCCAATAAATTTAAAGAGATATTTGAGGCTGAGACTGCTGGCAAATATAAAGTAGAAGTTTATCCATCAGGCCAACTTGGTGGATCAACACAACAGATTGAAGCAGTTCAAATGGGAAATCAAGAAATGGTTATTCAACCTTCTTCATTCTTAGGCGGGTTCCAGCCAATTATATCTTTACTAGATATTCCTTTCCTTTTACCAAGTGAAAAGGATAAATTAGTGGAGCTTCATAAATCTGATGCGATTACTAGTCTTTTGGATACAACAAAGGATGTTAGTATTAAGACTTTAGGAATTTGGCACACAGGATTTAAAGAATTTACAGGTCCGGTTGCATTAAATAATCCGGAAGCTTTTAAAGGATTGAAGTTCCGTGCAATGCCATCACCAATTATCGAAGAGCAGTTTAACATACTTGGTGCGACTCCGGCTAACATTGCTTTTTCTGAAACTTACAATGCATTACAAACAGGAACAATTGATGCACAAGAAAACCCAATTGATACTACTGTTGATATGAAATTCCATGAAGTTCAAGATGTTATTACGATGACAGACCATGGTGTACTTGATCAGTTAATTATGGTGAACAATGCTTTCTATCAAGGGCTTGATGAGGATACAAAAGCAGCTATGCAAAAGGCGTTTGAAGAAGGTAGAAAAGCTACTTTAGAAAAAACATATGAAAAGATTGATAGTTCTTTAGAGGATTTGAAAAACAGTGAAAATGTTGAAATTGTTGAGATTACAGAAAAAGAAAGAGAAGCTTTTAAAGAAGCAACTGAAGGCATTAAAGATTTTTACATTGAAGAAAATGGGAACAAAGGTGAAGAGTTGTTAAAAGGTATTGAAGACGCAATTAAAGGTCTTTAATTTGATGTAAGAAAATGGGGTCACCATAGCCCCATTTCTAACTCTATGGAACTATGACTAGTAAAAAATAAAATGAGGTGAAGTAAATTGAAAGATGAAAAAGTGGTAGAAGTGAAAGACTATGAAACAGTAATTACAGATGGGATGAAAATTGATTATGACGTACCGATTCAGATGGAAGATGGTATTGTCCTTCGAGCCGATGTATTTAGACCAATTGAAGCTGGAGAATATCCGGTTGTATTAAACTATGGTCCATATGGGAAGGGACTATCCTTTCAAGAAGGTTTTCCACGTCAATGGAAGGCTATGACAGAATCTCATCCTGATGTAGAAGCAGGTTCAACAAATAAATACCAAAACTGGGAAGCAGTAGACCCTGAGAAATGGGTTCCTTACGGATATGTTTGTGTCCGTGTTGACTCAAGGGGAATCGGTAGCTCACCAGGCTATTTTAGTCCTTTTTCTCCACGTGAAACCAAAGACTATTACAACTGTATTGAATGGGCTGGGGTTCAAGAATGGAGTAACGGTAAGGTTGGATTGAATGGCATTTCCTACTATGCGACAAATCAATGGCAAGTCGCTGCGATGCAACCACCACACCTTGCAGCGATTATCCCGTGGGAAGGGTGTGCAGATTGGTATCGGGATGCAACTCACCATGGTGGGATTGTATCCACATTTTGGTCTACTTGGTATAAACCGCAAGTTTTAATTGTCCAACATGGTGTTGGAGAAAATGGGCCGATCAACCCTAACACTGGAAAACCTGTGGGTGGTCCAGTTACCTTGTCTGAATCAGAATTAGCAGAAAACTGTACGGACTTTAAAGAAGATATCTTATCGCATCCATTAGCTAATGATGACTATTATAAAGAAAGAAGTGTTGATTGGAGTAAGGTCACTGTTCCATTATTATCTGCAGCGAATTGGGGGGGAGTAGGGCTACATTCTCGTGGTAATTTTACTGGTTTTCAACTTGCTGCTTCCAAACAAAAGTGGCTTGAGGTACATGGATTAGAACACTGGACCCATTTCTATACAGATTATGGTGTTAACATTCAAAGACGTTTCTTTGATTACCATTTAAAAGGTGAAGACAATGGTCTAGACCAAGATTCCCCGGTTAAATTACAGGTTCGACATGTAGATGAAACATTTACCGAACGATCGGAGCAAGAATGGCCATTGGCTCGTACAGACTGGAAGAAAATGTATCTTGATGCTTCTAATATGGGATTTAGTAGTGGCGTAGTGGATACGAAGGATCAAGTAACTTATGACACAACTGGTGAGGGTGTTACATTTATGAGCCAACCATTTGAAAACAAGACAGAACTGACTGGTCCGATGGCTTCGAAGATATTTATGTCTGCAACGAACGAAGACGCTGACTTATTTTTAACTGTTAGATTGTTTGGTCCTGATGGAAGTGAAGTGTTATTTAAAGGTGCAATGGATCCACGAACTCCAATAGCACAAGGTTGGCTCCGTGCTTCTCATCGGAAACTTGATGTAGAACGAAGTGTTGAGTATCAACCATATCATACACATGATGAAGAGCAACCGTTAACACCAAATGAAGTGTATGAATTGGATATTGAAATATGGCCAACATCAATAGTTATCCCAGAGGGTTATACACTTGGTTTAACTATTGGTGGTAAGGATTATGAAAATACAGATAAAGGAACTAAATTCCACTCTAAGGAAATGAAGGGTTCTGGAGCATACTGGCATGATGATCCTCGTGATCGCCCTGCTGAGAAATTTGATGGAGAAGTTACGCTTTATACTGGTGGAGAAAAAGATTCCTATCTTTTACTACCTGTGATCCCAGAAAAATAGATTTATTATGTCTTCTAGAATATGCACTTGAATAATATAATGCTTACCATCATAAAGGGAGAAAGGTAGTCTTTCTGCAGAAAGACTACCTAAACTTTAAGAGTCCTTTCAAGAGGAAGCTTTTACAAAGGGGTTGAATTGGTTTTGTTTGAATTAGAAATTATAAATGCAACAATTGTAACATCTAAAGAGAGGTTTAAGGGAAATATATCTATTACTAATGGTAAGATTGCAGCAATTAGTGCATCTCCGTTATTAAACGCAAAGCATTACATTGATGCAGAAGGTATGCATGTTCTGCCAGGAATGATTGACCAGCATGTGCATTTTATGGATCCGGGTGAAATAGATAGAGAAGACTTTATTTTTGGTTCAAAGGCAGCTGCAGTAGGTGGGGTTACAACAGTAGTGGAACATACGCATGCGTATCCTGTACGAGATGTGGAAAGGTTTCATGAAAAAAATTCCTATTTAAGCAATCGCTCCCTAGTAGACTATGGTTTAACAGCACATGTTTTTCCCGATGATATTGGGGGATTAAAACAGTTGTGGGATGCGGGGGTTTCCCTGTTCAAAATTTTCACCTGTACAACGCACGGAATTCCTACCATGAATAACGATCAACTTTATCAAGCATTTGAAGAGATAGAATCGTTTGGTGGAACTTGCTTGGTTCATTGTGAAGATGACTCTATTACAGAAGGAAATGAAGAAAGGTTAAAAGCAGATTCACGTGAGGATAATGCGATTATATCGGAATGGCGATCAGAAACTGCTGAGGAAATTGCCGTTTCGACTGTTGCACTGATGGCTAGATTAACTGGTGTGAAGGCAATGATTGCACATATTAGTCATCCACTAGTTGTCGATTTAATTAAACGTGAACAAAAGGAAGGTGCGAAATTACTAGGCGAAATTTGCCCACAATATCTTTTCTTAGATGATAAAACTGTGGACGAACAAGGACCATTTGCCAAGTTTACTCCACCTGCACGTGCAGCAAGTAACCAAACCAAACTCTTAGAAATGATTAACAATGGGAGTATTCAAGTATTATCTAGCGATCACGCACCTTCTACAGCTGAACAGAAGATGGAAGGTTCGATTTGGGAGTGTAATTTTGGTCTACCTGGAGTTGAAACTACTTTACCAATGATGCTAAACCTAGTGAATCAAGGAAAAATTACATTAGAACGTGTGATTGAGTTGTATAGTGAGGCTCCTGCAAAAGCTCTTAACATATATCCGCAAAAAGGAAGCATTACGGTAGGGGCAGATGCAGATTTGGTTATTGTTGATTTAGAGCAACAATGGACTATCAAAAACGAAAATGTTGTATCTAAATCAGGATGGACACCTTATGATGGCCTACAGATTAAAGGTAAGCCTATGTACACTTTAGTACGAGGAAACGTTGTGGTTGAGGATAGAGTCATTATTGGTGAACCAGGGATAGGTAAACCAGTCAAAAGAAATAAAGGGGTTTTAGTATAAGTGGAAAGGAGCAATGGGGCTATAACCCTACTTGCTTCTTTGTTTACGAACAGGATGATGTATGTTTCCTATCAAATGTAACGTATGTCTGGAAATGGAACTTCTTTCATCAGGGTATTCCTATTCTTTTAAATAATTAAAATAAGGTTGAATTGAGGTGCTAATTTTGACTATAGATCATCGAACGATGCCTAAGCCTTTTACAGGTGACATTATCGAAAGGGTGGAAAAGTTAAGTACTACGGTTTTGAGTGATGCAATGGGGGAGGGGGCAATGGAACATACTATGTGTCCCGTGTCATCAAAGGTAAACGTAATCGGTACTGCTATAACCGTTCGGATGGAAGGTGGCGACAATACGTACTTTAAAAAGGCGATAAGCCGAGGAAAAAATGGGTATGTGGTAGTTGTTGATAGCCAAGGAGATGTGCCAAACGCTGTTTTTGGAGAAATGATGGCCACAGCTGCTAAAGTAGCTGGGTTAGAGGGTATTGTAATCGATGGATTGGTTAGAGATACAGATGTTCTTTCTAAAATAGATCTGCCAGTATTTTGTAAAGGTTATACACCTAAAGGTCCCCAAAAAGGTGGATCTGGTGAAATAAATATTGCTATTTCATGTGGAGAGGTAGCAGTTAACGCTGGAGACTTAATCGTTGGGGATAGTGATGGAGTAGTCGTAGTTCCAAGAGAAAGAGTGGAGGAGATAATCGTTAAAGCAGAAATGAAAATGGAAGATGAAGAAAAGCACTTACAAGAAATAAAAGATGGATTTATCGAATTAAATTGGTGACATGCATGCTTGTGTTGGAAAAGCGGGGACGTTTCCCATGTTTCCAAACCAATTCAAGTGGTGCCAGCACCGCTTGAATAGACAACCTTATTTTTAATACTTTAAACCCGCTCCATATCTATAAGAAGAGCGGTTGTTTTATATTTTTAGATAGTGAAATCTCAATATGGTGCTGTAACTAGAAATGTAGGAAATGTAAGGTGTGTTAGTGGATATTAGATAAAGGATACATGACATAATAAAGAGCAAGTAGATGTAACTCAGAGAACAATCATTTTTAATATTGGTAATAATTCATATCACTGATCTTCCAAATGGATACATGTGGAATAACTTTTTCTCCATTTTGGTGACGATCTGTTACCCCTGCAAGAAGTCCTTTTCTGGTTTCTCTATTTTTTACTTCTTCAAGCAATAATTCTAGTTCTACAAGTTTGAATGGGACATTTTTTACGGTTTAAAATGATTGGCAGAACGTTTATAGTGCGGTACCTGGTACTTCTCGTGGACAACTGTCCATGATAGTACCAGGTACCGTTTTTACAATAATTCACTGTGCCCGTATCCGATTTAATTTTTTGGTTCAAGGTCATCGATGGATTCGATGTCCATATAAGTTGGTACAGCTAATCCAATCCTGGCGCCTGTTACGTTTTCTCCTAGATCTTCAAACTGCCCTTCATATTCTTCATAGAGCTTACCATGTGTTGCTGGCATCCATGGTGATAGAGAAGCATCTGAATCACCTGTCGCTACTGCCTCAAACATAACGGCAGGATCAACGGGTGTAAGCGTAACATCAAATCCTTGTTGTTGTAATACAATTTTAGCTACATTCGTTGTGAATTTTTCTGCATCCCATGGAGTTAAAACTAAATCTATTGAAGTTCCATCAACAGTTTCTACCCCTTCTGTCCATTCTGCAACAGTTTCTTGATTGTCATCTACCCACTCTTGGGATACTTTTTCAAAGTCAAAGTTGTTTTGTTGGGCTTGAAGTAAAGCTTCTTCTAATACTGGAAGATCAAAATGAATTCTATCAAGGATTGTATAAGCATTAGGCATGGCGTCTTTCAAGCCTTTTCTTGCAATTGTTGTAATTTGTTCTTCCTCACCAAAAACCCCTTTAGGATCTTCTAAGTACTTAATGTCATGTTTAGCAAACATAAAGTGTGGGGACCAAGCAGCCACAACGATGGGCTCTTCCTTTTCAATAGCATTTCCTAGCTCTGTTAGCATGGCAGCTGCTGAAGATGTTTCTTGTTCCCAACCAGCAAGACTTTCATACTCATCTATTGCCTTTTCATTTGTTTCTGTTTGACCAGCACCAGGTTCAATACCAGTAATGGTATATTCTAGTTCTTCACTAACATTTGCGGTGGTCTCCTTTTGCTCATCTCCACCGTCGGGATCCTCTTGTTCTGCTTGTCCACATCCAGCTACTAAAAGGGATAAAGCTAAAATACTAACAATCCCCAATTTCTTCCAATTTGAGTTAAACATGTTGTCTGACACTCCTTAGTTATTGTTTGTGCTATGTAATTTGTATCGTACTTGATCGAACGATACGATATAAACAACTGATTATCATATTACGCTTTCAACTTTAGATGCACAAACAGCATTTACATTAATTTTTGTATGTATAGTATGCATAATTTAAAATTTACTATACATTTAAGCGTTACAACGCATATTTAATACATTTTTCTCCAAATAAGTTTAAATCTTGGAAGCACGGGGACGGTTGTTGTGCTTCCTTTTTAGTAGCATAAAAGGAAATATTGAACCCTCTCACCACTTAACGACCTTAGGGTCTGTTTGAAGTGGGAGATTCCTAAGAACACCAACCTAAAAGCCGGTTTTAATTAGGCTACCCCCGTAGGACCTACGGTTAGAAGTCTTATTGCTTCATCTTTAATATTTGAACTTGCGTTAAGATCCCTGTCGTGATGTGTACCACAAGATGGCAATCCCACTTACGCAATGCGAGATTCTTAACGTCTTTGTTTTGATAGCCACAACAGGAACAAAGTTGGCTAGAAGGGTAATTTTTAGCGACAACTACGACCTGTTTCCCATACCACATTGCTTTATATTCAAGCATTGTTCGAAATTGTGACCAACTTACGTCGCTAATTGACTTTGCTAACTTATGATTTTTCAGTATATTGGATACTTGCAAAGCCTCTATACCAACTATGTCGTGGAGGTAATGCTTGTATTTCTGTTTCAACAAGAATGGAAACAAAGTATTTACCACTTGGATTACGTCTCACCGTAACATTTAAAATACGACCTTCTACTTCGCGACTTTTAGCGAATTTCACAAGTCCAAGTTTAGGTAATTTGATTTTGTTTCCAACAATTGCAATATTGTCGTTCGTGTATTTTGTTGTCTAGGACTGTACCTTGTTGTTTTTGGACTTAAAACGTGGAGCATTGGTTTGTTTTTTGAAGAACCTGGCAAAAGAATCGGAAAGGTTTTTAACGGTGGATTGAATAGCAATGCTATCCACTTCTTTTAGCCAATCCAATTCTTTCTTTAGTTGTGGGAGTTGAGAAGAACACATGTTGTAGGTCAAACCATTTCCCGTTTTCTTATACGTTGCATTCCATTCTGCCAGAAAATGATTGAACACAAAACGAGAACATCCTATGGTTTTATTTATTAAGATAGCTTGATTCCGGTTAGGTTAGATTCTGTATTTATAAGCCCTATGGCCAAGCAAAACAGTCACCTCCCTTTTCTTTCTATTATACACGATGACTCAACAAAAACAAACGTTTGTTTGCGTTAGGGGGGTGAGAGTTGAAAAATGCTTTAGAACCTTAGACTAGTTAGTCGGACAATTGAGATAGCTAAAGCTATCCCTTGTCCGAAGGCGATTCATCTCCACCCTACTCATTGGGCCAACGCCCTTCTCATTCCTTGAGGATGGAGTCTTCTCGCCTCTAATGATAAAATGGAATGCTGGATTAGTACTTCTCGTGGACAACTTCTTTTAGCTGTTAATCTGATGTCAAAGAAACAATTTTTAACAGAGGGAAGTTTTTAAATACGTGACGTGAAACAATCTGAGAAACAAGAATTTCGGGGCGTGCCAGGCACCTATTCTCTTCGTTTTCTAGTTTTTACTCGTCCGCTGTACCTAATGTCAGGCCGCCATCAACAACTAATTCTGTGCCTGTACAATAAGAGCTTTCATCTGAGGCAAGGAATGCTACCGATTGAGCAATTTCATTTGGTTGTCCAATACGTCCAAGTGGTACGGACTTATAAGCAGCTGGAACACCTTTACCCTGTGTGGCCATGTCTGTTTCGATTCCCCCAAGATGCACCATGTTTACTCGAATTCCTTTTGCTCCTAATTCAATCGCTGCAGCTTTTGACATGGCAACGACAGATGCTTTTGTCGCAGCATAAGCAGAAGAGTTACTAATAGGAGCAAAGGCAGAAATCGATACATTGTTTATGATCGATCCTTTTTGCTGTTTTTTCATCTGTGGAATGACTGCTTGCATCCCCATAAAAACGCCAAGTTGATTCACATCAATCAACTGTTGGTAGTCTTCCACCGTTGTTTCTGTGAATGGTTTTCGTTTTAACACTCCGGCGTTATTTACTAATACGTCAATCTTTTTGAATTTGTCTATAATCTTCTCGACTGCCGATTCCCACTCCAATTTATTTGTAACATCTAACGGAACGGCAAAAGCCTGTTCTTCTCCAATCGTGTTCACCACTTCTTTAGCCTCATCATAGTTACGCGCACCAATCACTACTTTAGCCCCCAATGTAGCAAGGTGCTGCGCAATAGATCTTCCTTGGCCCCGATTAGCTCCAGTAATTAGAATAACTTGATCTTTTAAGTTCGGCATATATACTCTCCTTCGTTCGTCATCACTAAGTATTGCTTATATGGCACTTCATACAAGTAAGTATTAAAGCTTTTATTTTGACTGGAAAGACATAATGTTCCAAGGAAAATCACCCATTCAAGAATTAATGAAACAAGGGAAAATTTTGATGCTCTCTATGCCTTGGGCAGTATAATTTTATATAGGGAACCAGGTGTTGTTTTAACTTATATGGGTAGAGGGTTTAGCAGTGTTTCTTTTATCTTTCATAAATTTCCTTCTGATTATTGGTAGCATACCTTTTTTCCTAGTTCCGATTCTATAGAACCCCACTATAGTGGCACCAATCACCCCACAGATGATGTGTATTTACCATAGAGGATACTATTACTAATCTACTATTCATATTAAAAGTGTAAAAATTTGGATATTTTTAAAGATCAGAAGGATACTATTAATTCTTGATAACGCTTACAATATGAAATGTAACAGCTTAAATTAAAAAAAGGGAGTGGATTAGGTTGAAGAAATGGTTATTTATGCTATTCAGTTTGATTATTACAATCGGTTTGGTTGCCTGTAGTAACGGAGGGGATGAAAATACATCGTCATCATCCGATGATAATGACAATGAAGTTATAGAACTAACGGTTTGGAACGATTGGACAGAGGATCGTCCAGAAAACAGAACATACAAAGGTATGGTAGAAAAGTTTAATGAACAAAACGAGAATATTGAAGTAATTGTTGAAGCAATTCCACATGATGATTATGAAACAAAGCTTAGGACACAAGCTGCTGGTAAACAATTACCAGATATGTTCCGTGTATGGCCTGGTACCCGTCTTGAGCCACTTGTAAATGGTGACACGGTACTTCCGTTAGATGAAATTGTGGATCACTGGGATGGATCAATTCCAGAAGGTATCATGGGAGACTACGCTATTGATGGAAAACAATATGCAATCCCAGGTAATATCAGTGAAACAAGCTTGATCTTCTATAACAAAGAATTAGTTAGTCAGGCTGGTTTTGATGTATTTCCAGAAACATATGAGGAATTAAAATCGCTAATTCAAGTCCTTAATGAAGAAGAGGTTACACCAATTTCATTAGGTAATAAAGCTGCGTGGCCATTACAGTCAGTTTATATTTCTACAATTGCTGATCGTTTTACAGGGAGCGATTTCTTACCTCAAGCATTAAGTGGCGAAGAATCATTTGAAAACGAACAATTCATTGATGCTTTAAGTGTTATTGAAGAATTAAATGAAATGGAAGCGTTTAATGGAGATATGAATACATTGGATGAAGCACAATCTCGTAATAACTTTATCGCTGGGAAAGCTGCGATGCACTTTGCTGGTTCATGGGCGGTAGGTCCAATTTTAGATGATGCTGAAAATTTGGATAACATCGGTGTTGCACCATTCCCTAGTTTTGCTGGAGGAGATGGAGACCCAGCTAAAATCGCAGGAGTTGCTGGTGGTGGTATTGCTCTTAACAGTGAACTAAGCGGTGACGAAAAAGAAGCTGCATTTGAGTTCTTAAAATTCTTCTACAGTGATGAAATGTATCAACAATTGTTAGAAGCAAATATCATTGTACCAGTTAACTTAGAAATGGGTGACGATATTCCACAAGTATTCCAAACAGCAAATGAGCTAGCACAAGGTGGGTTAGCTCCAGTGTATGACGCAACACTGACACCTGAATTGACAGATATGATCAATAATGGTCTTCAATCCATAACAGTTGGTGGAAAGACACCAGAAGACCTTGCTGCAGAAATGCAAGAGGAAGCAGAATCTAATTAAGAAAAATATCAAACTAGGCAGGCTGCTAAAAATATGTTGGCAGCCTGTTAACATCAAGGGGTGAGAATATGAACGCGGCTAGAAATAGAAAGTTTTTTATCTTTTTAGGCTTGCTACCTGCAATGGTTATCTATCTAATATTTGCCATTTTACCCATACTACAGTCTTTCTACTTTTCCTTTATGGAATGGGATGGATTTTCAGATATGAAGTTTGTAGGCCTAAGAAATTTTTCTGATATGGTTGAAGATCCTTTATTCTGGAACTCTGTAAAAAATAACATCTATGTAGTATTGGCATCTGTATTTGGTCAAGTTCCGATCGCTTTATTTATTGCACTTTTATTAAATCGAAAAATTAAAGGGCTTAAAATATTTCGTACAATAGGTTTTTTACCAGTCGTGTTATCAACAGTTGTTATCTCACTAACATGGAATTTAATCTTAAATTCTGAAAATGGTTTGATTAATGAATTGCTTCGCGCAATTGGACTTGGGGGCTTAGCGCAAAACTGGCTAGGAGACCCGGATTGGGCAATGATTTCTGTGTTAGGTGTAGTCATCTGGCAATTTGTTGGTCTTTACCTCATTATCTTCTTGGCAGCTCTACAAAATGTACCAGATGAAGTGCTAGAAGCTGCAAAAATGGATGGAGCAAATGAGTGGACGACTACATGGAAAATAACTGTTCCAATGATATGGGATACAATTATTGTGGCTGTTATCTTGTGTATCGCAGGTAGCTTGAAAACATTTGACTTAATTTACGTTATGACAAATGGTGGACCTGCGCATTCAACTGATGTAATGGCGTTATATATGTTCAATGAAACATTTAGTCAACTTCAGTATGGATATGGTAGTGCAGTATCCGTATTTATTTTCTTCTTTAGTTTAATTTTAATTGCAGGATCTAGAAAACTATTAGGACAAAAAATGATTTAGGGAGGGGGATTCAGCATGGAACCAGTATTAGATCAGTCAACCAAAGTTAAAACACAAGAAAAAAAGAAACTCAGATGGAAGAACCCAATTATTTATACGGTGTTAATACTATTTGCACTTGTCAATGCCTATCCAATTCTGTGGATGGTGATTAACTCATTTAAAACATCACAAGATTTTGCAAATAACCAATTTGGTTTGCCAAAAGAATTCACATTGGAAAATTACTTCAGTGCATGGCAAACTGCTAACCTAGGAACGTTATTTACCAATAGTATATTTATTGTTGTGACTGCAACAGCTTTAACCGTTTTAATCGGAGCAATTGCATCCTATTTTCTATCAAGATTTACATTCAAAATGAATAAATTTGTTTATACATTTTTCATATTTGGTATGTTGATCCCAATTCACTCCACATTAGTACCCATGTTTATCCTAATGCGAAATATAGGGTTGTTAAATACACCAATTACTTTAATATTTCCATATATCGCATTTCATTTACCGATTACAATCTTTATATTAACGAGTTTTATGAAAGCATTCCCTAAAGATATTGAAGAGTCTGCTATTATGGATGGTTGTGGCATATTTCGGGTATTCTGGTCGATCATTTTACCGATGTCTCGTCCAGCGCTAGCCACAGTGCTAATTTTAAACTTTATTTATAATTGGAATGAATTTTCCTTTGCTCTCGTTTTAATAAATGATCCAGAGCTACAAACATTACCGTTAGGTCTTGCTAGCTTTGCTGGTCAGTTTACAACCAACTATGGTGCCCAAATGGCTGGTTTAACGATGTCATTAGTTCCAATTCTAGCATTCTATCTCTTCTTAGAAAAAGATATTGTAAAAGGAATGACAGCTGGTGCAGTGAAAGGATAATATAAAGGTAGTAAATAGAAAAGGCTGATGACGATGATTCGAAATTGGAGCTTAAAGAAAAAATTCCTAACTATATTTCTAATATTTATTTCACTACCTACAATCCTATTTGGAATGATTATTTATTATCAGGCTACTGAAGCGTTTAAAGATCAGGCAGAGCAAAATATTACCTCACGATTAGAAAAAAATGAAGAAAATCTTACAACGATTTTACGAAGCGCAGAAAATATTTCTTCCTATATGATTTATGATGAGAATGTCCGAACATTTTTATCAGCACCAATCGAAGATGCTCAGCGTTTGCGAGAGGCAGAAGATGCAATTAGAGGATATTTTACATTTGAAATGATGAGTAATAACTATATTGATTCGGTTGAATTAACGGGCAATCAAGGTAACCAATTATTGATTGGTAATCCTGTTATTACAGACGAAGAAAAGCTTATCGAAAAGGCCAAGCAAAAGCAGGGAGCACCGTATTGGAGTAATGTATATACCATTGCAAGTGAGTGGAATGGAGCAAACCAAGTCATTAGTTTAAATAGAGTGATTAATGATATCAATACAGCAGAACCAATAGGGACTGTAACGATCCGACTTGATGGAGAGGAAATGTATGAAACAATTGATTTAAGCTCCAATCAGCAAGGGGAGTACTTTGTCCTCTCAGAACAAGGGGAAGTAGTTCTTCATCAAGATAATTCATTACTGGGTGAGTTGTTTCCAAATAGAGAATTAATGGACTTAATTATAAATAGGGAACCCCGAACACAAACTTTTTCAACGAGTGACAATAATTACTTGGTTGTCAAAAACAAAGTAGCAGGTACCGATTGGTTTTCTGTCGTTATGGTGAATGAAAAAGAAGTTGTACAAGGCCTGTACAGCGTTCGATCATCCATTCTCAATTTGATTATTTTGTTAGCATTACTAGGTGTCATAGCCTTTATTGGTTTCTACTATTGGATCATTAAACCAGTTACAGAATTGTCCGATCAAACGAAACAATTTAGGCAAGGAGACTTCACAGCAAACGTATTTGTTAATTCTAATGATGAAATAGGGAAACTAGGTAAACGTTTTAATAAAATGGTATCAACCATACAGAAACATATTGATACAGAATATAAGTTAAAGATTGAACAGAAAGAATCAGAACTAAAAGCATTGCAAAATCAAATTGATCCTCATTTTTTATATAACACATTGGATATGATTCGTTGGACAGCAAGAATTGAAAATGCGATGGAAACAGGACAATTGATAGAAAGGCTCTCAAAAATATTCAGAATGAACCTAAATAAGGGTAGCATGTGGGTGACGGTAGAAGAGGAACTCACATATATTTACAATTATTTAGAGCTTCAAAGAAGTAGAATGGGGCCTCGTATGAAATTCACCATTTATTATGATGAACAAGTAAAACAATATTATTTAATAAAGCAACTACTACAACCTTTAGTGGAAAATAGTATTGTTCACGGGTTTAAAGATCTATCAAGGCAAGGCACAATCTATATCCGCTGTTATCAAGTCGACCAGATGATTTGGATTGATATTATTGATAATGGAAGAGGATTCACAAATAATGCAACTTCCTTTGACGAGCAAAGACACTCGGGCTATGCCTTAAGCAATTTGAAAGAAAGAATGAAAATTGCTTTTAATCAAAACTTTGAAATGGATTGGTTAGATGTTGAACAAGGAGCATGGGTTCGGTTGAAAATACCAATTGTTTATCCATTTGAGAGCAAAGAAATGTCAAAAGAATAAGGGTGGATACAATGACGTACAAAATGTTAATTGTTGATGATGAACCTATTATTTGTAGAGGATTAACAGCAACGATACCGTGGGAGAAATACGATGTTGAAGTGGTAGGTGTGAGCTATGATGGAAGTGATGCCATTGAGAAAATTGAAATGAACAATGGTGTCGATATCGTTATTTCTGACGTCAAAATGCCAAAAAAAGACGGTCTGCAGTTGGCGCGTTTCCTAGCTGAAAATTATGAATATACAAAAATGGTTCTCATTAGTGGCTATGATGAATTTAAATATGCACAACAAGCTATACAACTAGGTGTCAAAGACTATTTATTAAAACCAGTAGGTATTGATGAACTAATAGATGTTGTAGGAAAATTAACAGCAAAAATGAAACAACAACAGCTTGAGTTTGAGCAACTTCAACAATCTAATTTAATGAATGCAGTTTATCATCACGTATATGATTATCAACGTGAGGTTTCTAATGATAGTGATATAAAAGCATTGCAAAACGTCGCCATTTATCCATTCCTATCCATGACGAAAAATTACTTGGACATCACCCGATTAATGAAACTTGAAGAAGTGCAACAACTTAAGTCTGACTGGAAGTGTTCTATTAATAAAGGTTTTTTATCGAACCAACTGTCGATTGTATCCATCTTTGTTAGTGAAAACCAGTTGTTGACGTGTGTGGTAGACAACTCTAATACATTGACGATAGAAGATATCACGAATAGAGTCAAAAATCTAAATTTAAATCAATATGCATTCATTTTATATGATGAAAAAATTATGTTTAATCAACTTGATCAAGTATTCAATCAGTTTCAAGAAAGTATAAAGCACATACCTTTTGGGAAAGGTGGAATCTTTCATACTAATGAGCTTGAATGTTCAGAAGTTAGCGAACCATATGACATCGAAAAAAACTTAATAAAATCCATCATTCAGTTTAATTCAAAAAATGTAAACGAATATGTTGACCAACTGTTTTCTTATCTTCATCGTAACCAGTTATCGATCAGTCAATCAGTATCAATCTGTAAAAAAATAGTGGAAGAGATTGTTAGTCAGTTAGAGGTACTTTTACAAAAGCAAGCAGTTGATGTTGATTTTACTGTTAATCAACCTTTAGATGTTTTATTCGTTGATTCATATAAACAATTCCAACAAATAGTGGAACAGGATATAGAGAAAATTCTAACCACTTTCAATATAAGAGAAGCAGATCACAAAGATTGGTTAATTGATAGAGCAATTACCTATATGAAAACTTACTATAAAAATGAAATTAAAGCACAAGAAGTTGCGGATGTGATTAATATTTCTCCAAACTATTTTAGCTCTTTGTTTAAGCAAAAAACAGGGAAAAAATTTAATGAGTATATCAATCATATGCGTGTGGAAGAGGCTAAAAAATTACTATCAGAAACGCCTTATAAAGTAAGTGAAATATCAGAAATGGTAGGTTTTCACGAATACAAATACTTTGTTGAAGTATTTAAAAAATTTACTGGTGTTACCCCAACAAAATTTCGTAAATTTACAGTGTGAATTTGTAGGTATTGAAAGATATGTTTGGTTGGTAACGGAGGACGGGGTTATGAAATATATTGAGCTTTGATAGATACCAAGTAATAGAGAAAACTAAGGAGGATCACTAGCATGGAAAAATTAAAACATCATTTACCAAAAGACTTTAAGATTGGAGCAGCAGTTTCAGCGTGGCAAACAGAAGGTTGGTCAGGAAAGAAAGATGGGCAAGATTCTTATTTAGATCTTTGGTATAAAAACAATAAAAATGTTTGGCACAATGGATATGGTCCGGCTGTTGCAACAGATTTTAGAAATCGATACAAAGAGGATATTGGGTATATGAAGGAGATCGGTCTTACCCATTTTCGGACATCAATTAATTGGTCACGTTTTTTAACCGACTATGAAAACGCTGTAGTTGATGAGGACTATGCAGCATATATTGATGATGTCATTAATGAATTACTTGAAAATGGTATCGAACCAATGATTGCGCTTGAACACTATGAAGTACCAGCACAATTATTTGAACAATATGGGGCTTGGGGTTCTAAACATGTAATAGAACTATATATAAAATATGCCGAAAAAGTATTTGAACGTTATGGTGATCGTGTGAAACATTGGTTTGCCTTTAATGAACCAGTAGTTGTGCAAACAAGAGTATATTTAGATTCGATCCGGTGGCCATTTGAGCAAAACACAAAGAAATGGATGCAGTGGAATTATAATAAAGCTTTAGCGACAGCTAGACTTGTTAAGTTATTTAAAGAAAAAGGGCTTGGGGAAAAATATGGTGCGAAAATTGGTTCCATATTAAATCCAGAAGTAACATATGCTCGTTCTACCGCACCGCATGATCAAGAAGCTGCTCGTATGTATGATCTATTCTTTAATCGTACGTTTTTAGATCCAGCAATTAAAGGGGAATTCCCACAAGAATTATTTGATTTAATGAAGAAGCATGATATTACACCAGACTATACAGAGGAAGAGTTGCGAGTAATTAAGGAAAATACTGTTGACTATGTTGGGTTGAACTTATATTTCCCACACCGGGTTCAAGCCCGTACATCTGGATGGAATGAACGGATTCCATTCCATCCATCGTATTATTATGAAAAATTTGAATTACCAGGTAAGAAAATGAATCCATACCGTGGTTGGGAAATCTATCCACAAATCATGTACGATATGGGCAAACGCATGAAAGAAGAGTACGGGAATATTGAGTGGTTTATTGCAGAAAATGGCATGGGTGTCGAAAATGAACAACGATTTAAGGACGAAGAAGGCGTCATCCAAGACGACTACCGAATTGAGTTTATTAGCGAGCACTTGAAATGGCTTCTAAAAGGAGTGGAAGAAGGTGTGAATTGCACAGGATATATGCTATGGGCGTTCTCTGACTGTGTATCACCAATGAATGCGTTTAAGAATCGTTATGGATTAGTAGAAATTAATCTCGACGATAACCGCAACCGCAAATTAAAAAAATCTGCATCATGGTATAAATCGATCATTGAAACGAGGGAATTTGAAGCAGCAAACGATGCGATAAATAAATAGGTTGGATTTGTGGAGTTAGTGCTTTTGTTCAAAGATGTTTCACTGTTTATTAGTGAAACATTTTTCTTTAAGACGCGTTAGTCGTTTTTGTAATATTGTAAAGCTCTAACGGAAATTTGAATTATAATTTCAAAATTAGTATATGTAGCACTACAAATAGAGGTGATGGAGATGAAAAAATATTTAGCATTCGATATTGGTGGGACATTTATTAAATATGGGATTGTCCAAGAAAATGCAGTAATGACGGATAACAGTAAAGTTAAGACACCTAAATCAATGGATCAACTTCTGAAAGTAATTAGTGATATAAGTGAACAGTATCCTGATGTGGAAGGTATTGCTGTCAGCTCTCCAGGGGCTGTTTCGGATCATGGTGTCATTTATGGTTCTAGTGCAATTCCTTTTATTCATGGGCCTAATATGAAAGAACTGATCGCAGAATATACTGGAAAAACGGTTCACCTTGAAAATGACGCAAACTGTGCTGGGTATGCAGAAGTTTGGAATGGAGCTGCCAAAGGTAAACACGATGTACTAGTGATGGTAATTGGAACTGGTATCGGTGGTGCAGTGATAAAGGATGGCGAGATACATAAAGGTGCCAACCTACACGGTGGTGAGTTCGGGTATATGTTATTATCTTCTGATTTTAATGGTGATGATGATACATGGAGTAGAGTTGCTTCCACACAAGCGTTGGTTCGAAACGTTGCGAAACAAAAACAGGTGAACGAAGAAACATTAAATGGTGAAAAAATATTTGAACTTGCTGAACAAGGTGACCAAATTTGTATCAATGCTTTAGATCGGTTCTATCATTTACTGGCGGTAGGTATTTATAATTTACAATATATGTATGACCCAGAAATCATTTTAATTGGTGGAGGAATTAGTGCTCGTGAAGATTTAATCGAGAAAATGAACGAAAAACTTGATCAGATAACATCCAAGATTCCTCTTGCAAAAATAAAACCATCCATTGATACTTGTAAATTTCGGCAAAATGCTAATCTTTTAGGAGCAGTGTATGGACTTATGAAAGAAAAGGATTCAGTGAAAAATAGTTGATCAATGACCTAAAAAGTGTAAATTTATTGGTTAATATTATAGATATGTTGGATATTTTGAAACAAAAGGTTCTGTTAACATGAAGGTGAAAACGTTTTCTGTGGTGGGGTTAGGTTGTATTTCAAAATCGAGCATGTAAATAAAGAGAGGAGCAAAGGAATGGAACGTTCAAATAATATCATACCAGAGAATTTTTTATGGGGTGGTGCTGTTACTTCCTTTCAAACTGAAGGTGCGGTGAATGAAGGCGGAAAAGGCCCATCGACAGTTGATGCAAGATCTATTCCTGATGGACATTCAGATTGGAAGGTAGCAGTAGACTTTTATCATCGCTATAAGGAAGATATTGCTTTATTTAAAGAGATGGGATTTAACGCATATCGCACAAGTATTTCTTGGTCTAGAATTTTTCCAGATGGTGAAGGGGAAGCAAATGAAGAAGGGTTAGCATTTTATGACAGGGTATTTGATGAAATGTTAGACAATGGAATCCAACCTGTTATTACACTGTGTCACTTTGACTTGCCTTTACCTTTAGCAGAAAAATACAATGGATTTGCTTCAAGGGAAGTAGTCGATTTGTTTGAGAAATATGCACGAACAGTCTTTGAACGTTATAAGGACAAAGTAAAATACTGGTTGACTTTTAATGAACAAAACCTTGTGTTACTTAAACCAAAGTACTGGGGAGTGACGAGAGATCAGGATTCTGAAAAATTGAAGTATCAAGTGTGCCATAACGCCTTTATTGCACATGCGAGAGCCACAAAAGCGCTGCATGAAATAATACCAGATGGACAAATGGCTGGGATGATCACCTATTTTACTACGTATCCATTAACCCCAAAGCCTGAGGATGCAATTGCAAATCATAAGGCAAAAGAATTACTTAATGACTTTTATTTTGATGTGTTTGCAAACGGGGAATATCCTACGTATGTAACAAGTGAGTTACAAAGAAAAGGAATTATGCCGACATTTGAAGCTGGTGATGAGCAATTATTAAAAGAGAATACAGTAGACTATTTATCTATAAGTTATTATCAAAGCCATACTGTTCAAGCATCAAATGAAGAGGGTTCTGATGCTGGTTTAACTAGGAATCCTTATCTGGAAGCGACGGAATGGGGATGGACAATCGATCCGATTGGTTTTCGAATAGCATTGAAAGACATGTATTCTCGTTACAGATTACCAATATTTGTTACAGAAAATGGTATCGGTGTCAGAGAAGAGTTGGATGAAAACAATACGGTTGAAGATGACTACCGTATCGATTATTTAAAAGCACATATTGAACAGATGAAGCTAGCGATGGAAGAAGGTGTGGATATCTTTGGCTATCTTACATGGGGCGCAACAGATATTCTAAGTTCTAGCGGACAGATGAGCAAACGATATGGATTTATTTTTGTCAATCGTGATGAACAAGACCTTAGGGATCTGAAACGTTATAAAAAGAAAAGTTTTGATTGGTTTAAACAAGTCATTGCTACGAACGGAGTGAAGCTATAATGGGTTATGCCCGTTATCAGTGGTAAATAGGAGTGGAGGTGTACAATAATGACAAAAGGTATCAAAATTGCAACAATTGGTGGCGGTTCCAGTTATACTCCTGAATTAGTAGAAGGATTTATTAAGAGGTATGACGAGTTACCAATTAGCGAGCTATGGTTAGTAGATATAGAAGAAGGAAAAGAAAAGTTACAAATCGTTGGTAATCTAGCAAAACGAATGATTGAAAAAGCGGGTCTACCAATTGATGTCCATTTAACTCTTGACCGAAGAGAAGCGCTTAAGGATGCTGACTTTGTTACGACACAATTCCGTGTTGGGTTATTGGATGCACGTGCCAAAGATGAAAGGATCCCATTGAAATATGGTGTTCTTGGTCAAGAAACGAATGGACCTGGTGGATTATTTAAAGGATTACGAACCATACCAGTAATCTTAGAAATTTGTAAAGATATCGAAGAATTATGCCCAGATGCATGGCTAATCAACTTTACGAACCCAGCCGGTATGGTAACAGAAGCAGTGCTACGCTATTCAACTATTGAAAAAGTAGTTGGATTGTGTAACGTACCGATAGGAATGGAAATGGGTATTGCCAAATTATTTGATGTAGATCACTCACGTGTTCGTATTGATTTCGCTGGTTTGAATCATATGGTTTATGGACTAGATATTTATATTGATGGTATAAGTGTTAAAGATAAGGTGATGGAATTAATTACAGATCCAGAAAATAGTAGTTTTGTTAAGAACATTGATGGACAAGGATGGGAACCTGAATTTATCCAATCACTAAATCTGTTAACTTGTCCTTACCACATGTACTATTACAAGACAAAAGACATGATGGAAAAGGCTATGAAGAATGCAGCAGACGAAGGGACTCGCGCGGAAGTAGTTCGAAAATTAGAAAATGAATTGTTTGAACTATATAAAGATCCAGACCTTGCAGTAAAACCACCCCAACTAGAAGAGCGCGGTGGTGCCTATTATTCAGATGCGGCTGTACGTTTAATTACTTCGATCTATACGGATAAGAGAGATATTCAACCAGTAAACACTAGAAATAATGGCGCAATTGCTAGTATTCCAAATGAGTCAGCTGTAGAAGTAAGTTGTGTGATTACGAAAGACGGCCCTAAACCAATTACAATGGGAGATTTACCAGTTCAAGTTCGAGGGCTTGTCCAGCAAATCAAATCATTTGAACGCATATCCGCAGAGGCAGCGGTGACAGGTGACTACAACAAAGCCGTGCTAGCTTTAACGATTAATCCATTAACACCATCTGATTCTATTGCAAAAGAAATTGTAGATGAAATGCTAGAAGCACATAAAGAATATTTACCGAAATTTTTTGAGAAGACATTAGTTTAGAAAGAACAGAGGGATCTATTACCTCAGTTCTAATGAATTTGTCTCGGAAAGAATAGCGGATGATGAAATACATGTTGAACTACAAGTCAACGTTATCAAAAATGACTTTTAGTGTGTGTTCATAAAGGAGGATCAAAAAGACCGGGGTATTAGCTACCTGGTACTTCTCGTGGACAATTGTCTATGGATAGTACCAGGTGCCTTTTTTTACTAGCAGTTCATGAAAGTGAAATAAAATGATTTTAAACAAACGGACATAGAAAAAAGGAGCGATTCAGCTCCTTTTTTCTATGTCCAAATATTCTCCAAATGGTATCTGTCTTATCTATGAATTACACAGTTCGTTGGAATAGAGAAACATTATACTTGAAAGAAGCATTGGGACGGCTTTCGTGCTTCCGTTTAAGTAGAAATAAAAGTAAATAAATAGCTTGTATTCCACAAATGAAACGTATGAATCCTACGTGCATTAAGTCCCGACTCAAGTGTGTACATTTATTCATCTTGATGGAGGACAATAGGTAAATCCTGTGGGACAGTTTGTGATAAGTGAAACAGCATTTAATATTTTTTAGTCGTGCCAGTACCGTTCCACTAATAAAAAATATTTGTCATAACAGAAAAAGGATAGAATAGTATAGTCATATAACAGGTTGAAGATAAAAATAATTTACACAACTACCTTATGGGTAGTTTAAAAAATTGTGAAATTGGGCTAACCAGCTAACCAGCATTCCAAAAAAACGTAGGTAATGTAAAGCAAAATGGAGGTAATCATGTTGTGTTTAAAAATATAAAAAACGAAAGAGTATATGAAAAAATTGTTAATCAGATATATGAATTAATTCAAGAAGGTGATTTGAAGTCAGGTGAGAGATTGCCGGCAGAAAGAGATTTGGCAAATACTTTAAGTTGTAGTCGTTCATCTTTAAGGGAAGCATTCAGGGTCCTAGAATCAAAAGGATTGATTATATCTAAGGCTGGCGGTGGAAGGTTTGTTCAAAATGTAGATCAAAAAATCATTAATGGCGAGAATTTTAATACATTAGACTTGTTAGAAAAGTCAGCAATGGTATATTTCATTGAAGCAAGAGAAGCATTTGAACCTCGCATAGTGGAACTTGCTTGTAAAAGAGCAAATAATCAAGATATCAGCAAAATTGAAAACGCTTTAAAAATTATGAAGGAAAAATTAAAATATCCTGATATTAAAATATCCGCAGATAATAACTTTCATGTTTCTCTAGCGGAAGCTACGCACAATTTTGTGTTTGTATCGATGATGGAAACTAACATAAATATGATTAGGGAAGTAAGAAAAAAAATTATGAAAAATCCTGATCGATATCAAGAATCTGTAAAAGAACATACGGAGATATTTGATGCTATAAAAAATAGAGATGTTTTACAAGCAGTAGAGAAGACTAACACACATTTACGGAATTTAAAAGAAAACGTTATTAAGAATTGCGATTTAAAATAAATGCATAGAAAGGAGAATGAAATTGAATATAAAAGAGCCGCTTAGTGGTATTAGAATTATTGATTTATCAACAGTTATCGCAGCACCATTTGGAGCAACTTTGTTAGGTGACTTTGGAGCAGAAGTAATAAAAGTAGAATTACCTGGAAAGGGCGATCCTTTGAGAAGTTTAGGACCGTTTTCGGAAAAAGAACCTCTGAGGTGGTCTGGATTATCTAGGAATAAAAAATCAATAACTTTAGATTTGCACAAAGAAGAGGGGAAGGAGATTTTAAAAAAATTAGTTAGTAAATCAGACGTGATTATTGAAAATTTTCGTACTGGTACACTAGAGAAATGGGGGTTAGGTTATGAAGAGTTAAAAAAAATAAATCCTAATTTAATTGTATCAAGGGTAACTGGTTATGGACAGACGGGACCATACTCAAACAAGGCTGGCTTTGGTACTCCAGCTACAGCATTTAGTGGCTTCACATACCTACACGGTTATCCTGATAGACCACCAATCAGTCCTTCTTTCTCTTTAACGGATTATATTACGGGGATATACGTAGCGTTTTCCACAATGATAGCTTTATATTACCGAGATGTAATAGAAGACGGGAAAGGCCAATATATAGATGTAAGTTTATATGAATCAGTTTTTAGAATGTTAGAATTCTTGGTTGCCGACTATGATCAAAATGGGTTGATTAAAGAAAGGACTCCAGGTTTAAGCGGTCACTCGGCACCGGCAGGAACATTTGAAACACGGGATAATCATTGGGTGGTATTAGTTACAAGCTCAGATCGTACTTTTGAAAGGCTAACTCAAGCTATGGGAAGAGAAGATTTGTTAAATAATGAGAAATTTAGTACAAATTCGGTAAGGCTAAAGTATTTTGATCAAACAAATAAAATAGTAGCCGATTGGATTAAAACAAAAAATAGAGATGAATTACAAAAATTACTTGATGATTATGGCGTTCCAATTAGTCCTATATACAGTATTGAGGATATCTTTGAGGATGAACAGTACAAACAAAGAGAAAATATAATTGAAGTTGACCACCCTAGATTGGGAAAAATAAAAATGCCTGGTATAGTTCCAAAATTTTCAGAAACTCCAGGTTCAGTGAAGCATGTAGGTCCAGACTTAGGTGAGCATAATGAAGAAGTCTTAACTTCTTTACTTGGTTATGATTGTGATGAAATTCGTAATTTCAAGAAAAATAGTGTGATTTAGGAGTTGAATATTTATAATGACTCAAACAGATGAAGTTGTAATTACAGAAGTATGTCCAAGGGATGGGTTTCAAAGTCTACCAGAGTTTATAGGCACTGAGGAGAAATTAAATATCATTAATGGTTTGATAGGTTGCGGTTTTAAGCAAATGGAAGTTAGTTCATTTGTACATCCAAAGGCAATACCGCAATTAAAAGATGCTGAGGAAGTATTTAACAAGATGAAAAAAAATAATAATGTCTCTTTACGTGCGTTAGTTCCTAATTTAAAAGGGTTAGAACGAGCAATTAATTCAAACGTCGATAAAGTAAAGTTAATGTTATCTGCAACGGATTCACATAGTTTAAGTAACGCTAATTGTCGCACTATAGAAGGACTGGAAAATTTTAAACCAATCTTAAACAGAGCATTAAATAGTAGTGTGAAAATAACAGGATCTATATCTGTTGCATTTGGTTGTCCTTACGAGGGAAAGGTATCACTTGATAGATTGTTATTTATCTGTGAGAAATATGGAGAACTAGGTGTGAAAGAAATTTCATTAGCAGATACAGCAGGAATGGCTAATCCAGTTTTAACTAAAAAAGTAATTCGAGAATTAACACGAAGATTTAATGATTTTAAATTCACTTTACATTTGCATAATACTAGGGGAATGGCATTTGCAAATGCTGTTGCGGCCTATGAACAAGGTGTTCGAGAGTTTGACAGTTCGGCTGGAGGGTTAGGAGGATGTCCATATTCCCCCAATGCAAGTGGGAATATCTCATCAGAAGATTTGGTTCACGGATTTGAAGAAATGGGGATTAATACAGGAATTTCTTTAAATAAATTAATTGAAGTGAGCAAATATATTGAAAGTAAATTTAGCCAGCACACTGACAGTTTTATTTTAAAAGCAGGTACGAACTCAGATTTACATCTATCTCCTAGGGGTCAAAACAAAATTGGTAATAGGTATTAGTTTGCTTTAAATTTTTCGGAATATTATAAATAGTATCAAATTGAATGTTACGCAGGGATATGTAAATATAGTACTTTACATTAGGGGGGATAAAGGCTATGAAAAATCAAAATGTAAGCGCTGTAATGATGTTCTTTGAAGGGGGGGGTTATGAATGAATAAATTACCGAATTTATTACCAAATGATGTGATAAGCAGGGCAAAGGAGCTCAGTAGTACATTGTTGGCAGATGCCCTTAATGGTACAACTACAATGGATTATAACATTAAGCCAGTGAAAAGTGGCATGAGTTTTGTGGGGACAGCATTGACTGTAGATGTCGCCCCTGGAGATAATCTTTTTTTACACCATGCAATTTATTCAGGTGAAAGCGGTTATGTCATTGTTTGTGATGGTAAAAGTCATACAGATCGTGCTTATTTAGGCGAATTAATGGCACACTCTGCTCATGCAATTGGTTTAGATGGAATAGTAATAGATGGATTAGTTCGAGATAGAAATGAGTTATCTGCACTAGATTTTCCAATCTTTGCAAAGGGGTTTATTTCAAGTGGACCTTTCAAAAATGGGCCTGGGAAGTTTAATGTTCCTGTAAAATGTGGTGATGTTCAAGTAATACCAGGTGACTTAGTTGTTGGTGATGATGATGGGGTTACTGTAGTACCTAAAGATCAAATTGATTTAGCCTTAGTTAAAGCGGAAAGCAAATTGAAATATGAAATAGAACGTATCAATTCAATTAATGAATATAAAAGTGGAAAAAGTGCTGATTTAAAAAAACCATCATGGCTAGATGAAAAAATTGATCAATATATTTAATAAACGACAGAGAAATAAAATTCGAAAGTAGATAGGTGATTTTATGAAAAGGATCGGTTTTATTGGATTTGGAGAAGTCGGATATGAAATGTCAAAAGGTTTTAAAGAGGAAGGAAATATTCAAGTAATAGCATTTGACCCATTATATAAAGAATCTTTTATACAAAATCGTGCGAAAGAAGTGGACGTTACATTAGTAGATCAACCAAAGAATGTAATAAAAAAAGTTGACATGGTCATTGTTGCAGTTCCTGCTAACAAAACGTGGAATGTTTGGGAGGGTTTAAAAGAATATCTGAAATCAAATGTTTTATATGTAGACGTGACGACAGCTGATGCCACTACAAAACAAAAGATTTCCAAAGAAGTAGTAGGTGAAGACAAAAAGTTTATAGATGCGGCCTTAATGGGGCCACTTCCAATATATAAACATAAAGTCCCAATCATTGCCAGTGGTAGAGGAGTAGGCGCTTTTGTGGATCAAATGGGAGAATTCAACATGAATATTGAAAAAATAAGTGATGAAGTTGGTGATGCCACAAATATCAAATTTGTTAGAAGTATCTTTATGAAAGGTATGGCATCTCTACTGTATGAAGTTTTAGATATTGCTGATCATCTAAACGTTGGAGATAATGTGATACATTCTATATCTGAAACGCTTGATAGTAGATCGTTTGAACAAACGGTAACGAGGTTAGTCTCTGGAACTGCAATTCATTCTGAAAGAAGGATGAAAGAAATGGAAAATGTCATCAATCTTATAACTACGAATAATAAGCATGCCCATATGTCAAAGGCAACTTTAGATAAGTTAAGATGGATCTCCAAATTAGGTTTGAAAAAGCATTTTAATAGTAAAGCGCCAGATGATTGGAAGCTCGTGTTTAATAAAATAAATGAGGAGAGATGAAAATGAAAAAAATAGGTATGAAGTCTATTGTTACTGCTTTTATAATGTCTATTATATTAGCGGGGTGTGGTGGTTCCTCAGGTGATAGTGCATCAAATTATCCAGAAGAATCAGTTAAGATAATTGTTCCGTTCGCTGCTGGAGGTGGAGCTACAACAACAGCTAGGACCATTTCAGAATATGCGGAAGATCATGTCGGTGAATCTTTAGTAATAGAAAATAGAGAAGGTGGTGGAGGTTCTGCTGGTCAACAGTATGTAGCTTCTGCTGATAATGATGGATATACATTACTTTTAATTACTGGTTCAGCAGTTACAAACCCTATTTTTAATAAAACTTCGTTCACATATGAAGATTTTGAACCAGTTATTCAACTAGTTAGTGATGTTTCATATCTATATGTAAATGCAGATGCACCATATGATGATCTTGAATCATTTGCTGAGTATGCAAAAGATAATCCAGGCGAAGTTACAATATCGACATCAGGAGCACAAGCATCTGACCATTATGCAGCCCTAGAAATAATAGAAGAACTAGGTCTGGATGCTGAAGCAATTCCTTATGATGGTGAATCGCAAGCAATTGCATCCACCTCAGGAGGTCATGATGAAGCTACAATTGGTAACTTTGCAGCTGCTGAAGGTCAAGTTCAATCTGGTAACCTCAAGCCGTTGGTTGTGTTAGGAGATGAACAAACAGATGTTTATCCAGATGTGCCAACTTCAATTGAAGAAGGTTTAGAAGTAACGGAGGCTTCTTGGAGAGGGATCGCAGCACCAAAAGGAACTCCAAGTGAAATTATAGAACATCTTCATGAAGCGTTTAAAAAAGGTTTTGATGATGAGGATTATCAAAATCAAATGAGTGATTTAGGTATGGATACTGAATATAAAGGTCCTGAAGATTTTCAAGATAGAGTAGTAGAGTACTATGAAAGAATGAGTCAAGCAACAGAATAATTGGGATGTTGTGGTCCCTCCTTATAATGTTGAGGGACCACATATAAAATTTATTTATAGTAGGAGGAGGTTTAGTATGTTAAGGGTTAATTACATTTTTGCTATTACTATGAGCTTATTAGCATTATTTTTCTACGTATTAAGCTTAAGTTATACAGAAGATGCAGCCCAATGGCCCCAGTTCTTTGTGGTTATTCTAGTTCTATTATGTATAGCACTTATTGTAGATTCACATAAAAATCCTAATCGAGAGAAAAGTGAGGCGAGTGAATCAAACCAGGATATGGGTAAGACTAGTTATGTCGTCTATACCATTGTTGGTTCTATACTGTATTTAATAATATTAGAGTTTTTTGGCTTCTTATTGTTAACCCCAATATTTTTAATAGTGCTTTTTAAATTAATTGGTTATAAATCTAATAAACTTATTTTATTTATTGCATTTGGTGTAACTATATCCGTAATTCTTATTTTTCAATATATGCTTAACATACCAATACCCCAAGGCATATTAGAAGAGATTTTTATTTAAGGAGGTATGACAATGCAAATGTGGTTCGAAGCGATAGTGAATGTGTTTTCCTTTTCTATATTAATTACTATCCTATTTGGAACAATATTTGGTATATTAATGGGTTCATTACCAGGTCTTAGTTCAACAATGGCAGTAGCGATTATTATTCCATTTACGTTTTCAATGGAACCAGCTGCTGGAATTATATTGCTTAGTTCCATTTATTGTGCCTCAGTTTTTGGGGGGTCAATTTCAGCTATCCTATTAAATACACCAGGTACACCAGCTGGCGCAGCAACAGTGATTGATGGATATGAATTAACAAAACAAGGAAAAAGTGGTAAAGCCCTTGGTATCTCAGCAGTTGCTTCAGGATTAGGAGGGGTTATTAGTGCAATAATTTTATCCTTTACTGCTCCGATACTTGCAGAGCAAGCTTTACGATTTGGGGCTCCAGAGTATTTTGCATTGGCCATCTTTGGGATTTCGGTTGTCTCGAGTTTAGGTGGTATAAATCCTATAAAGGGTTTAATCGCTGGTACGTTCGGCATATTAATAGCAACCGTAGGAATGGACCCGATCGATGGTTATCCAAGATTTACTTTTGGGTCTCCATTCTTGGCAACGGGATTCTCATTAATTCCTGTTCTAATCGGACTATTTTCAGCTTCTCAAGCTTTCCATTTAATTAAGAAGTCTGAAAAAGGAAAAGAAACAAAAGATTCAGAGGACGTTAAAGGTCAAGTGTTACCATCTATTAAAGAAGTTACTAAGATCTTACCTAATATATTTAGGTCTTCTATCATAGGTACCTTTATCGGTATTATACCTGGAATTGGTGGAGATCCAGCAGCTTTTATCTCATACAATGAAGCCAAGCGCTGGTCGAAGCATCCTGAACGATTTGGTAAAGGGGAACTAGGTGGTGTAGCTGCACCTGAAGCCGCTAATAATGCAGTTACTGGTGGTGCTTTGATCCCTTTATTAACTTTAGGGATACCAGGTAATACTGTGACAGCCATACTAATAGGTGGCCTTTTAATTCACGGTTTACGTCCAGGGCCAATGTTATTCCAAGAACATGGAGATGTGGTTTATTCATTATTCTTTAGTTTGATTATTACTAATTTGCTATTTTTAATCATTGGTGTTTCTTGTGCCAAGTATTTTTCAACAATTTTAAAAGTACCTGCCCAAATAATGGGACCCATTATATTAATACTAAGCATAGTTGGCTCCTTTGCTATTCATAATGACTATTTTGATATATGGGTTATGTTGGCTTTTGGCATAATTGGCTATATCTTCAAATTGATAAATGTACCTGTAACCCCAATAGTTTTAGCAATAATTTTAGCTCCTATTGCGGAGCAAAGCTTAAGACAGTCTCTACTTCAAGGAGATAATTTCGCCTACATTATCACACGACCAATTGCATTCGTCTTTCTTCTATTAGCTGTCATTACGTTCTTCACACCATTTGTAAGAGACTATTTAAGAAATAGAAAAATTAAATCATCCTAAACAAGGAATGGAGGAAAAATTATGAATGAAGTAGAGGTTAATATTAATGAAATATATAACCTTTCAAAAAATATATTAGTTTCTTATGGAATAACAGAAGAGGAAGCAAAGGCAACAGTTAATTCTTTATTGGATGCTGAATTGAGTGGAGTAAGTTCGCATGGCTTAATGCGGCTTAAATCGTACGCCCAACGAATTGAGGCTGGAGTTATTAATGTGAAACCTGATATCAGGATTGATAAAGATCTTGACTCCGTATTACTTATCGATGGGGACAATGGTCTAGGTCAGGTGGTGGCTCATAAAACATTAAAGATCTGTTTTGATAAACTAGAAAATAATAGTTCAGTTACAGCTGTGGTAAAGAATAGCAATCACTTCGGAACTACTGCATTTTATAGCAAACAAGTAGCAGACAAAGGTTATTTGTCTATCATTTCATCAAATGCGGGCCCCACCATGGCTCCATGGGGGGGATATGAGCCTTTATTAGGTACGAATCCATTGGGTGCTTCATTTCCTGCTGAAAATTCAAATTTTGTTTTAGATATAGCTTCTAGTGCTTCCGCAAAAGGAAAAATACGAGCAATTAAAAATAAAGGAGAATCCATTCCAAAGGGATGGGCTTTAGATCATCAAGGATATGATACAGAAGATCCAGAGCAAGCAATCAATGGAACTATGCTACCAATTGGAAATCACAAAGGATATGGTCTATCAATGATGATTGATTCTTTATGTGCTGGTTTATCAGGTGCCTCTTTGAGTTATGAAACAGTATCGGTAGGTAGTGCTAAAAGGAACGCCAATATTGGACACTTCTTCTATATAATAAATATTGATGATTTAATACCTTTAGATAATTTTCAAACTAGAATGGGAGATTGGTTCCAAAATCTTAAAAATTCAAAGACACGGGAAGGGTTTGAGGAAATTTATATCCCAGGGGAGATTGAGGATAATAGAAAAAAAAATGTCAAAGACATCATTTGTTTAGATGAAATTGTGTATGAAGGTATATTAAATTTAGCAACACAAAGACAAGTATGAGTAACTCGATAGGAGGTTATATTATTTTTGCAAAATTCAAAACTAATAATAGTACAAGAGATAATCTTGAAAAGATGAGAATGTTATTTGATGAATCAGTAGATAAAGGGCAATCCTTAAAACAATTTATTCAGTTATTAATAGTTACATTTAATAAAGGAGAGAATGGTTTAATCGTTAAGTATCTACGTGAAACTATTCCACAAGGTCAATTATCTAAGATCGAAGAATATATTGATTTTTACAACGAACAGTGTGTGATCGATCATGAGTTGGAACAAAGTCTATCATATGAATATAGAGCTTTTTTGGAAAAAAAATTTCCCGGAGAAAAAAAAAGGTCTTCCAATGAATACCAGCATTATTTTCTGCTATTTTGTTTGAATTATGTCTTTGTGGCATATAGCAACCGTAAATACAGAAAGACATTAAAGATTAAATTAAAATAGATACATTTAGAAGGATGGGGTGAGTGTGGTGAGAAGAATAAAAATTTTAATTATTGTTTTAACTTCAGTATTTATGTTTAGCATAACTGGAAGTCGCCCACTTATTCCTATGTATGCAGAGGATTTAGGAGCTCCTAACTATTTAATTGGACTAATTGTCGCACTATTTTCTTTTTTACCATTGTTTTTATCGGTCAAATTAGGAAAGATTGTGGATGAGTCTGGGAGTAAAAAATTCCTAGGTATAAGTTTGTTGGTCGGGGGGATATCTTTAATATTCCCTTTTTTATTTGATAACTTAGTTGGTGTGATTTTATCCCAAATTTTTGCTGGATTGGCTCATATTGTCTATGTGGTAGCGATGCAATCGTTTGCGGGTGGTTTTGCCGAGAAGGAATGGAGAGAATATTTTATAAATTTGTTTAGTATTAGTGTGGCCTTAGGTAGCTTCTTGGGCCCTTTGGTTGGAGGGATTATAGCTGAAGTTTATGGCTTCTCAATCGCTTTATTGGGTGGTGGTGTGCTATTAATTAGTATGATCCCATTTGTGAAATGGGTTGAGGACCATGATGAAAAAACTCAGACCAAAGAAGAAAAAAGGAAAGAAAAGGATTTTAAATTAGTAGGTTTGTTTAAAATCAAGTCACTGCAATATGCTTTTCTCGTAAGTGCTCTAATATTGCTTGCAAAAGACACCTATATTGCATTTTTTCCATTATTAGCGAGGGATTATGGCATCAATGAATCAATGATTGGGTTGATTGTTTCTCTTAATGCAGCTGCAGGTATATTGATTCGATTAATGTTACCATTTTTAATTAGTCACATGAACCGAAGAACAATTATTAATAGTTCTATACTATTATCTGGAGTCATCTTTTTATTACACCCGTTCATTAGTTCAACCTTTTTGCTAATCGTTTTGTCCTTTATTTTAGGGATAGGATTAGGGATCGGTCAGCCATTATCTATTGCAACAACGGTTGAATCCCTACCTAGTAATAAAATTGGAGAAGGGTTAGGATTAAGGTTAACCATTAATCGTCTAACCCAATTAGTAACACCTGTCTCATTAGGAGGAATTGCAAGCTTCGTTGGAATCGGTGGTGTGTTTTATTTTACTGGATTTATTGTAGTAGGTGGTATATTAGTCTATTTTAAGAAGGTGGGGGACAGTTCTCGTACTTCTATTTAGGGAAAAAAGCTCTATTTCCATACTTCTACAATTTTTGTGCAATAATAAACCCTGAAAAAATGGAACTGATTTCATGAAATTGTTAACCTTTGAAAAACGAAAAGGAGCAGGAAATGTATCAAAAACATTAGAAGAAGTTATAGATATGAACTATAAAAAATCATTGCTAAAATTTCGGCCTGTCCATAAAGAGAAAAAAGCTAATCATGATTAGGACTACATAACCGCAGTAGGAGCGAAATTAGGATAGGAAGTCGAGGAATACTTCGCGCTGACAATGATCAGAATCGATTAGAGGAACTAGCAGATGTGCTAGAAGTGATCCACGCCCTTGCTCATAAAGACGGTACAACGATGGAAGAGGTCGAGAAGGTTCTGTAACAAAAAGCGTACTAAGGCACCTGGTACTCACATGGAGAGAGTAACACGTACCTTTCAGCAGCACCCCGTTTCCCACTTATCTAGTGGTGGCTGGTACTCGCACGACGACTTTTTTGAGAATGACTGCGAATGTGTAAACAATGACTGCAGTTGCAATGGCGTTTACTGGTGGGATGCCTGGCATGAAGTTACCGGCTAAAATACCAATCACCCATGCAACAATTGCATTAGCATTCAGACTTCTAATTGCGCTATGGTCATATCCATCTTTTCTTCGTAGCAAGAAGTAATCTGCTATGATGATAGCACCGATAGATGGAATCGTTGTGCCGAGAAGCGTTAACCAGCTTATGAAATTATTGTAAACGACCATAGAAAGTACTGTTCCGAGTAGTCCATTTACAATGACTATCTTATCTTTGGGAAATTTCGTAATATGTGAAAATCCCAAACCTGCAGTATAAAGAGAATTATCATTAGTTGACCAGATGTTTAAGCCTAATACTAAAATAGCTGGAATAATCAGACCCTGTGCTAACATCATATCTGAAATGTCGGCAAATCCTGTTGTAAGGGAACCGACCATTCCAAAAGCAAACATGAGTGAATTTCCAATGAAAAAGGCGATAAAGGTCGTGATGAAGCCGGACTTTTTTGTCTTGGAAAAGCGAGTGAAATCTGCGGTCAGTGTCGCTCCACCAATAAATGAACCGATACACGTCGTTAGTGCTACGGTATATGCCATACTTTCTGTTGGCTCCATTCCCATTAAAGCACTAAATCCACCAACATTCTCGGTAGCTTCGAAAATGGAGTAACTCCCCAAAATCGCAATGGCGGGTACCGCAACAATGCTTAAAACGGTCAAAGCTTTCATGCCTAAATACGCTGTAGAGGTCATTAATATACCAGATAGGATGATTAATAGTGTTAGGTTAATGCCGGTTGCTTTATTAACCATTAAAGCAAAAGTAGCGACCCCAACACCAAACCAGCCCACTTGAATGGCACTTAGTAAAAAAGAGGTCAAATACGATCCCTTTGTGCCAAACGAGTAACTTGTTAGTAAATGCGTGGTCAAACCAGTTTTAGCGCCAACCCAACCAAGTAAAGAAGCATAGACTCCTAAAATCAAATTACCAATCAGGATGATGACGATAAATTCACTCATTCCTAACCCTTGACCTAATGTTCCCCCTGCAACCATGCTGGAAGAAAAAAACGTAAAACCTAGCATTACAAAAAACATCGAAAGAAATCCTTTTCGTTTATCTTGTGGAATAGGTTGTAAGGCAAAATCCTTATCATTGCTACTCACTGAAAAATCCCCCTTATTGTAATATGAAATGTTTTTTATGAAAAAATTGGTTCATTAATTGTAGTGACGGCTGGCTTGGTTTCGGCGATTATATGGCCGTTACGAATCGAATAGATTACCGGTGGAAGACGTCTGATGGCATCGTACTCAGATGTTGTATCTAGCACGACAAGATTGGCTTTATTGCCTTCTTTTACACCATAACCTTCTGCAATATGAAGCGTTTTGGCGCCATTTTCAGTTACTAAGTTTAAAGCGGTCTTGATATCGTTATAGCCTGTCATATGGCTGGCGTGTAATCCCATTTCAACGACCCTTAATAGGTTTCCATCTCCGAGTGGATACCACGGATCCATAATTGAATCGAGCCCAAAACAAACATTCATACCTGCTTCTTTCAATTCTTTTACGCGAGTAAGTCCTCTTCGTTTGGGATAACTATCTATTCTTCCTTGTAAATGTAAGTTTGCTTTTGGTAAGGAAACAAAATTGATATTGGATTTTTTAAGGAGCTTAAATAGTTTGGTAGCATACGCGTCATTATAAGATCCCATAGCAGTTGTATGACTTGCGGTAACCAATTCTCCCATGTCTAATTTATAGGCCTCTGCGGCTAAGACCTCAACGAATCTGGATTGTTCATCATCAATTTCATCACAATGAATATCGACTAGTTTGTCATATTTATAGGCAAGATCTAGTGCCTTTTTAACGGATTGAACCCCATCTTCCCTTGTGAACTCGTAATGTGGAATTCCACCAACGGCATCTGCCCCCATTTTTAATGCTTCCTCGAGCAGTGCAGCCCCTTTTGGATAGGCATATATTCCTTCTTGTGGAAAGGCCACAATTTGGACATCTACCCAAGGTTTCAACTCTTGTTTGACTTCAAGTAGTGCTTCTAATCCGGTAAAGTTTGGTTCTGTTATATCAACGTGTGTTCTGACATGTTGCACGCCATGTTTTATCTGCATTTCTAGTGCTTCTTTGGCGCGCTTTTTCACATCAGCTTTTGTTTCTTTAACCAATTGTTTTCTTTCAGACCAAAGTTGGATCCCTTCAAATAATGTGCCAGATTGATTCCACTTTGGCGTTCCAGCTGTTAACGCATAATCAAGGTGAATATGTGGTTCAACAAAGGGAGGCAACACAATCTTTCCATTTAGATCCATGATTTCATGACCACTAGACTCTACAGGCGTTTCGAAAGGTAGTAGCTTATGGATTTTATCTCCATGAATTTCAATATGTACGAATTCATCCTGCCCATATAATTTAGCATTTTTAATAATCATAAAATTTAATCTCCTTGCTTTTTGTGTTTTTGATAGATTAAATACTAAATCAACTAATAGGGCACTTCTACAATCATGTAAGGTTTCTTAACAAACAATTTATGAAAATTCAGAAATCGATAGATGTGATGACACCCATTATATTATTGGGATCGACGAAGGGGAGTGTGGTGGACAAAAAAGCAGTCACCTGCATTTTTACTTTAATTTTAAGGTAATAAAATTGAGTCGTTGTGTGGTTGTATGGTTAGAGAATTATATCCTAATCAATTTGTAAAATTAAAAGTGCTGTCGTCTTACATTGAAAGTGGTCAAGAAGTTTATGGAGAATATAAAGGATATAGCTGTCATTAACTTTATAAAGAAGCTTTATATAAAACATGTAGCATCAAAATCGATATCCGCCCTATATCATTTTGCCATAAATGTAGTGGATAGCTTAGACATGGGCTAGAAAAACTAGTCCCATGTCATCCTAATGTAACCTATCATGTTGTTCAGCAATTTCCAAAAATGAGTTCAACATCGATTGCTCGTCCAAACCAATATCAACGCGGTATTCTTCAGGATCTAGAATTCTATAATAATCGATATAATCGTGTTGTTGTAGTTTGAAACCATTTCTTACCTCCAAAGTGCTCCACAATGTAGGATCCCCATGTGCACGAGAGCGAGAATAAGACACGTCCATAAATTATCATCCTTTCGTAAAATAGTACTATTATGTCCAAATGATAGAATAATATACGGGTCATTGTGCCATTAAGTAAAAGAAACATAAAAGGAAGCATCGGGGCGGTTCATGCTTCCTTTTTGTGTAAAAAATGAAGTTAAAGAACAGTTTACTATGTGTTGTTAAAATGGTGAAAAGTTGAAATAGAGGAGTTATAGGTATGGTCTGCCCATTCTGTCATACAGAAAAGTTATCAATTGAGCTAGAAAATAATCTAATCTAGCACTAGCCTTTTTCGATAAATTCCCTGTTCAAAAAGGACACCTATTAATTGTTCCAAAGCAACATGTGGAAACCTATTTCGATGCTTCCAATGAGCAGATTGCAGCAATTCACGATTTAATAAAACAAGGAAAACAGTTGATTGACGAACAGTTTGCCCCAGATGGTTACAATATAGGGGTGAATGTCGGGGAATATGGTGGACAAACAATCAGCCACCTTCATTTTCATCTAATTCCACGATACAAATGAGACATCGAGGATCCACGTGGTGGCGTTCGTAAATTGGTGCCGTATCCATAAATAGAAAGGAAGACAACCATGCCAGAATACAATAAATTAGTGCGAGATTTGATTCCACAAATCATTGAGCAATCGGGAAAAAAGTATGAAACGAAAATACTAGATGAAGAGGATTACATAACAGATTAGGCTCTAAATTGGGGGAAGAAGTGGAAGAATATTTTGCTGCCGATAACGACCAGGATCGTTTAGAGGTTAACGGATGTCTTAGAAGTCATCCATGCCCTTGCTTATATAGATGGTGTTTCTATGGAAAAGGTAGAACAAGTACATCAGCAAAAAGCTGAAAAACGTGGTGGGTTAAAGGACAAAACTTCTAGGTTGAGGTTGAAAATAAGTCATATACTCAAGATTGGAGAGTTAAAAGAAACATACATCACGGCGAGGATATAACCGCGAAAAAGGTACCTTGTACTTTAAGGAGTACCAGGTACCTTTTTGGAGAATTAGGATCCCTGGTCCCTACTCTTTCTCTTTTTTCTGAGATGAATCTTTAGTGATGTTCCACTCATAATGAACCATAATAAAATAGCAGAAATGAAATTTAAGGCAAATATTACAACCACAACGCTCCACATGAACCATTGTGTATTGATTACTTTCTCGTAAATCCAAAAGTGATAAAAGTTCATGGCCTATACTCCTTCCCTATGTCCTACCACAATAATCTCCAACCTTTCTTCGATTTATTCAAAAATGTTATAAACTTAGTATAATTGGGCAATAAAGAAGAAGAGAGGAAGCTTCTTAAAGGAGAAAGGTATGTCAAATGTAGAGCAGAAAATGAACCAAAATTTATCTCGAAATATAGACACTAATGTCAAAGTGATACAAAGTCTACTGAAACAAAATGATGATGTTGTCGAACGTACATTTTATTTACCTAATCAACAAGGGAATAAAGGTACCTTATTTTATGTGGAAGGAATTGTTGACACCGATAAAATAGAACGAGCATTGAAGGATCTGATGTACACTAGCTCTGCAAATAGCAATGCTGTACAGACAACAAGTACTGAATCTAACCTGGCAATGTCTATCCAGACCCATATGTCCCATAACTCATCAGTAAAAGTTGCAAACACCTTACAAGAAGGGATAAATGGTATTTTACTAGGGGACTGTTTTTGCATTATTGACCAATCGGAACAAGGATTAATTTTCTCTGGAAAGGGTGGAGAGAAAAGATCTGTAGAAGAACCGATGGCCGAACAAGTCGTTCGAGGGCCACGTGATGGATTTACAGAAGATATTCGTACAAATACAGCACTTGTTAGACGAAGAATTCGTGATGTACATCTAAAAGTAGAAGGGCTCGAGTTAGGCACAAAAACAAAGACAACCATTAATGTCTCCTACATTAACGGTATTGTAAAAGAAAGTTTAGTTGAAGAAGTAAAACAAAGATTAAACAAAATTGAGATTGATGGGATATTGGAAAGTAATTATATAGAGGAAATGATTCGTGATGCACCATACTCTCCTTTTTCAACAGTCTTAAACACAGAACGACCGGATAAAGTTGCCGCCGCACTATTAGAAGGGCGAGTGGCCATATTCGTTGATAACACCCCATTTGTGCTCGTTGTGCCAGCACATTTTTGGGATTTTTTGCAGGCAAGTGATGATTATTACTTGAATTTTTTGACTGGGACATTTATTAGATGGGTACGTTATATCGCGTTCATTATTAGCTTAACAATACCATCTATTTACGTATTATTGACGAGTTTCCATCAAGAGATGATTCCAACAGCACTTGCCCTAACGATCGCTTCCGGACGTGAGGTCATCCCGTTTCCTGTACTATTTGAAGCACTAGTGATGGAAATAATATTTGAACTTATGAGAGAAGCGGGGTTACGTATGCCCAAACCTATTGGTCAAGCAGTTAGTATTGTTGGTTCGCTTATCATTGGTCAAGCGGCAGTCCAAGCGGGGATTGTATCTCCTTTTATGGTAATTATTGTAGCATTGACAGGAATAAGTTCATTTTCAATTCCAAACTTTTCTGCTTCTTATTCAATTAGATTAATTCGTTTTCCTTTATTGATCGCATCTGGAACATTGGGATTGTTAGGGTTTATAGGTATGTTTTTTCTACTAGCAATTCATGCCGTATCCATTCGTTCATTTGGTGAATCATACTTAGCACCTGCTACCCCATTTAAACCGAAAGATCAAAAGGATTTGCTAATTCGTTTTCCTTGGTGGCATATGAAGAATAGACCTGAGCTAGCAGCAGATAATGGAATTCGTGAAGCAAACGAGAAGCCAGCACCTCCAGACAAGGGAAACAGCGAAACCGCATCAAACAAGATAAGCGATGAAATGAATAGTGATGCGAATACTACTAGTACAGCAAATAAGAAAGATGCATCTGTTCAAAGAAAGAAGTCAAAGCGGATAAAGAGAAAAACAGTTAAATTAAAAGATTTAATGAAAGATAAAAATGATGAGGACCAGAAAAGTCAAGACAATGAATAGTCTCCTAAGGAGAAATGTTGGCTATGATCAGAAAATTATATAAGTTAGTGATTTTAATGGCTATAATGTTCATATTAACTAGCTGTGTGGGAAAAAGGGAGATCGATGACCTTGCTATGGTGATGGGCGTTGGGCTGGACCTAGTCGAAAATAAAAACGGAGAAGAAGAGGTTAAGGTTACAGCACAAATTGCTAGGCCAGCAGATGCCAGAGGTCAAACAGGTGCACCATCTGGACAAACGGGGGAGCCAATATGGTCTATTTCCGCTACAGATAAATCAATTTTTGGAGCAATCAGGAAGTTAGAAAACCTTTCATCACGAAGAATCTTTTGGGCGCACTCGTATGTCATCGTCATTAATGAAGACCTTGCTAAAAACGGGATTAAAGATATTATTGATTTTTTTATCCGAAATCCAGAGTTAAGAATGCGTACGTGGGTCACTGTTACCCCTGATGATGCAAGTGAACTAGTTTCATCGTTGACTGGTCTTGAGGTTATCCCAGGGCAATCGATAGAAGGTTTATTCAAATATAGTGATATAACTCGAGCGGCTCCGAGATCACAAATGATTGATTTACATGCAGCTTACTTAAGTGACGCTACGCAACCGTACGTTGCACGTTTAAAGCTTGAAACTAATGAATTATCCAATCAGACACCAGAACAAGGTGAAATGTATAAGAATGTAACGCATGCCGGTACTGGTGTATTTAAGGATGACAAATTAGTAGGAACATTGTCAGCAAAAGAAACACGTAGTCTTTTATTATTTGTTGAAAATATCAAATCAGGGGTATCCATTATTCCATGTGCCGAGAATGAAGAAGATGTCACTACCTTTGAATTGGTTCATGAAGAACTAAAAGTGATTCCCGATTATAAAGAGGGAACACCTGAATTTACTTTGAAAGTCAAAACAACAGGAAAATTAGTTGAAACAGATTGTGCTATTGGATTTGATGATGACCAAAAAATAAAAGAGTTGGAAAGTAACATCGAAGAAAAATTTAAAAAGGATATTAACAAAGTACTAGACAAAATTCAACAGGAATACGGTGTAGATATATTGGAAGCAGGTAATTCATTTAACAATAAACTACCAAGTAAATGGAAAGAAATGAGAGTGAATTGGGATGACCATTTTCAGGATGCTACCTTTCATGTGGATATAACTGCAGAGATTAAAAGTGGTGCGCTCCTAATCGAACCAACAGAATCAAATAAGAGGGCTGATGAATGAAGATAAAAATAACGAATGGAATGTATATGGCTTTAATAATAAATATGGTCTATGCGAAATCAATCGGGGTGACTCAAGGTAGCATAGCAAGAGACGTTGGAAGTGATATGTGGATTTCAACTATTATTGCTACTGTTTCAGCTATGCTACTCATTTTGTTAACAGTTATGATTATTCGTCGAATGCCTAAAGCTGATATTTTTGATCAAAGCAAAGCCATGTTAGGCCCATGGGTTGGCAAGTTAATTTGTCTAGTAATTTTTATCTTTTTTACACTTTCATTTGGACCAATTATGGTGACATTTGTTTTTCATTTGAAGGACTTCTTTTTACCTGAAGCACCTCTTTTCTTATTTGTATTCATAGCTGTTTTGGTTGGTGGCTTTGCTATTTATTTTGGAATTGAGGTTATTGCACGAATGGCGTTAATAGGTGTGTTTTCTATCCTATTATTAAACGGTCTGTTAATCTTAGGGGCGCTAGAGGATTTTGATGTTCGTGAATTACTACCCGTCTTTGAGTTTGGGATAACCAAGCCAGTTATTGCTAGTCGTCACCATTTAGCTGATTGGTCGATTGTAATTATGATGTGCTTGATTATTTTACCCTTGGTAGATAACCAAAAAGAGTGGGGGAGATCAAGTTTAGTTGGAGTTATCTTTTCTTTCATTTTTATTGTAATGTGGCCTATTTTAGAAACAGGAGTGTTAACCTCACAGGTAACATCACAATACTTAATTGCCTGTATGCAAATGGCCAGAAGTGCACATTTAGGATTTTTCTTACACAGGTATGAAATGTTTATGATTGCCTTTTTTGGTATTTCGATTCTAACGCAAATAGCAATAGCGCTTCTTTGTGGTTCTGTGGCGCTTTCAAAGCTGTTTGGTCTAAAGGATTTCCGTCCGTTGATCATTCCTGTTTCACTTATCATGGGGGGATACGGATATTGGGTGGTTCAAAGTCATAATCACGCAATGGACATACTTGAAAATTCATGGGTTAGCCTCTCATTATCCATTACCCTTGGAGTGGTTGGAGTAGTTTGGATTCTAGGCTTCTTTTTGAAAAAGAAGTTCAAATCAGAAAAAGGATAGTGGGGCGGAGGAGGTGTCTGCCCCCTTTGTCCGATAGAAGACATTCCTGTCCGTGTGGGTGTTCCAGTAACAATCGGTGATCATTCGGTGGTGGTTTTTAAAGTAACAAATGGCGACGTTTATGCAATTAAAAGTTCGGGGCAAGCCAGACACCGGTTCTAGACAGCTAAATTCTATATCCTTTATTCTAGTAAGTATAAAACGAAAAATACTAGAAATGGATGATCTATCATGGGCAAACGGAAAAAGAGAAATTCAAATACCCCTTGGCATAAAAGAATGGACCGTTCGCGTAGGCTACAAGCTGCACCACATTGGATACCTAAATATAATGGGAAAAATTTGGTGAAAGGAAACAGCAAACATTTTGCAGTCAATCATTTATGTGCGGTATATGAGCTAGAACAGTTCGGTTATCAAATTAGTGATACATACAAGCAAAACTTAAAGCAAGACCAACTCGATAAACAACGGGCAACTGAGAGAAGAAAAGTAGCTAGAAAACAAAAGAAATTAGGGAGGAAGTAAAAGATTGGAGATCTATAGATGATTTTGACCTGCCATTTTAGATTTTAACGGAATTACTGCCTATGGCACACGAAAATTATTCATCAATTCTTGATTTAACAAAGTACTGTTAAATGCAAAAGCTTAAAGCAATAAAATTTGTGCTGTCACTACCTAGCACCAGATCGCGTTTGCATAAATACTTGGAGTGAAGCTCATTAGAATAGTGGCACCACACGTTCTTTTTGTCGTTTTCGATATATTTCGAGTGGTGGCCATAGGCGCGGTTGTATAGGGAAAGTAGAGTAGGGGGAGCATCAAAATCGATATCCGCTCTATATCATTAGGCCATAAATATAGTTGTAAGGTTGGACATGGGCCAGAAAACTGTTCCCATGCCATCCTAATGTATCCTATCGTGTTGTTCTGCGATTTCCAAAAATGAGTTCAACATCGATTGCTCGTCCAAGCCAATATCAACGCGGTATTCTTCAGGATCTAGAATTCTGTAATAATCGATATAATCGTGTTGTTGTAGTTTGAAACCATTTTTTACCTCCAAAGTGTTCCACAATGCAGGATCCCCGTGTGCACGAGAACGAGAATAAGATACGTTCATACATTATCATCCTTCCATAAAATAGTACTATTATGTCCAAATGATAGAATAATATACGGGTTATTTTGCCATTGTGAAAAAGGAAACATAATAATTAGGGTACCTGTTACATCTCATGGACACCTGTCCACCGATAGTACCGGGTACTTTTTTGATGTGTTAAAATAGGGGAACAATGAAGGAAAGGAGTAAATAATAATGTCTTGTCCTTTCTGCCATACAAGAAATTTAACAATCGAATTAGAAGACAACCTAGCACGAGCCTTTTTCGATAAGTTCCCTGTTCAAAAAGGACACCTATTAATTATTCCAAAGCAACATGTGGAAACCTATTTCGATGCTTCCAGTCAGCAAATTGCGGACATTCATGATTTAATAAAACAAGGAAAACAGCTGATAGACGAACAGTTTGCCCCAGATGGTTACAATATTGGGGAGTATGGTGGACAAACAATTAACCACCTTCATTTTCATTTAATTCCACGGTATAAGGGTGACATTGAGGATCCGCGTGGTGGTGTGCGTAAACTGGTGCCGTATCCATAAAGAAATCTAACAATACCTGGCTAACGAAGTGTACGATTGTTGTTAGGAGAACCTGTTACTGTTTTCTCAATTGTCGCCCTTTTGTCTTTTTCAGGCCCGATCTCCTCCATATATATAACGTTAGTGAATTCAGTAAAACAAAAAAGAACACTTGTTCGATTTTATTCTCTCTGCTATTATAGAAACAGAAGCACACCTCTGTAAGTCCTCATGTTTAAAAGGGATGTGTGTAAAATGCCGTTAATTAAACAACGAGTTTATGCCCCAAATTCTGCTACACTATTCACTGTAAAAGAAGAACCTACCGACTATTCTAACCATGATCCAGATTCAGAGAAAAGAACGAAACTACTCAAATGAATTCCACTGGAACGACTGATGGATTTGAAAGTGGACTATGCCTTCAAACAGCTGTTTGGAAGTGAAAAGAACAAAGATATAACGGTTGTGTTTTTGAATGCAATTCTAGATTTGTTAGTTGTCACGAATGCCGACGAATGGATTAATGTAGAAATCCAGTTCACAAATAAGTATGATATGGTGAAACGATCCATTTACTATTGGTCCGGTGCGTACCGGCAGCCCATGAAAAAGGGTAAAACATATAAGGAATTGCGACCAGTCATCGCTATTAACATTTTGAACTTTAACTTATTTCAACAAACAGAACAATTTCATACAACGTATCATTTGTATGAAGACAAACAAAAATTTAAGTTGACAAATGTGATGGAATTCCATTTTATCGAGATGGTTAAATTGATAAAATATTGGAAAGAGGATAAATTAGATCCATGGAATAACGTTTTGGCAAGATGGCTGCTAATGTTAGGGATGGTTGATCACCGGAATAATCAAGTCTATCGTGATATTTTTCGTGAATTGGAGGAAATTTCTATGAAAGATAAATCATTAAAAAATGCTTTTCAAAACTGGGAGGAATTAAGCATGACACAAGAGGAATATCTTGCTTATGAATCTCGTCTAAAACGAGTTTTGGATGAAGAAGCTGCACAACGTGAAGCCGAACTACGTATTCAGGAAGCTGAACAACGTATACAGCAAGCTGACAAACGTGTACAGCAGGCTGAAGAACGTGCACAACAAGTTGAACAACGTGCAGAGAAGGAAGCAAGGGAAGAAATTGCAAAAAGCCTATTACAAAACGGCATGGATATTGAATTGGTTGCCAAAAACACGAAACTTACCAAAGAAAGAGTGCTTGAGATTTGGCGAAATATCTAAAAATATACCAGCGCTTGACACCACCTAAAAAAGTCGTGTTTTACAAAAATGGGGGTGGGGTTAGATTATTGTTAATTGCTGTTCAAATGAATTAGGGTACCTGGTACACATGGACACCTGTCCACCAATAGTACCAGGTACCTTTTTCAATGTGTTAAAATGGGGCGAACAATAGAAAAAGGAGCAAATAAGATTGACTTGTCCATTTGGTCATATTAAAACGTTAACAATCGAATTAGAAAACGAGCTAGCACTAGCTTTTTTCGACAAATACCCTGTTCAAAAAGGACATCTATTAATCATTCCAAAGCAACATGTGGAATGCTTTAGGTGAGCAGATAGCCGCTATTCACGAATTAATAAAACAAGGAAAAGAGCTAATTGATGATGCGTATGCCCCATATGGTTACAATATTGGGGTGAATGTTGGGGAGTATGGTGGACAAACGATTCATCATCTTCATTTTCATCTGATTCCACGATATAAGTTTGACATCAGTCATAGTACCCGTGATTTGACCGCTTTAATCTAGGTGTAATAACCGAATTTTTGCTTACTGGATAATATTAGAGTATATACGACTTATTGTAAAAAAAGGCACTAAACTTATAAGAATCCGATATATAAAAGTTTATACTTTACTATTGCTTCAAGCATAATTTTGAAAATTCGGAATATAATGTGACGTGTGACAAGATGAAAAGATAGGGGGTATTTGGAAGGTGAAGAAGAAATTATTTTTTTTACTTATTGCAATTATTTCTATTGGGCTACTCGTTGCTTGTGGATCAGATGAAAGTAGTGGTGAGGGAGACGGAGAAGAAACTTATTCAGTTGCTACAGATTCAAACTTTCAGCCATTTGAATATAAAAATCCTGATACTGGTGAAATGGAAGGCTTTGATATTGAGTTGATAGAAGCTATCGCTGATGAATCAGGCTTTAATGTAGAATTTGAAACGATGGAATTTGATGGATTACTTGCGTCAATGAGAACAGAAAAAAATGATATAGGTATCGCTGGGATTTCAATTACGGAAGACCGTAAAGAGTTTATTGATTTTTCAGATAAATACTACGATTCAGGGTTGATTTTAGCTGTTCCTGAAGATTCTGATATTGAATCAATAGATGAAGTAGACGGATTGACAGTTGGGACACGTCAAGGGTCAACAAGTAACGACTATTTAAAAAATAATACAGATGCTGAGGTTGAAGCATACCCAGAGATTGTTACTGCATACATGGACTTAGAAAGAGGGCGTCTTGACGCAGTTTTATATGACCTACCAAACGTACAATACTATATTAAAGAAAATGCACCCGACGAATTGAAAACAGTTGGGGATGTATTGGAAGGTCAGCCATATGGAATTGCATTGCCAAAAGGCTCAGATCTTGTTGATCCGGTAAATGAAGGATTGGAAGCAATAAAGGAAAATGGAACGTATGCAGAAATTTATAAGAATTGGTTCGGTACAGAGCCACCAGAATAGAATAGTCACCTATGTAGACTATAAATCAAGCGTAACAAGTAATTGCTTGTTACGCTGTTCTATTAAGGAGAGAGATACGGAATGATTTTTACGATTATGGATACTGCATATATTAAAAGTTTGCCTTTCTTAATAGAGGGCTTAAAGATTACGGTAAGTATTACGATTATAGGTCTATTTTTTGGGATGATTATTGGATCATTAGCTGGTTTGGGAAAACTTTCTAAAAACAAATTTATCCGAGGGTTTTGGTCGGTGTATGTTGAAGTTGTCCGCGGGACGCCGATACTGGCACAAGCACTATTTCTTTATTATGGCGTGTCCGAAGATTTAATTGGTTTGAACATAACTTCTTTTACTGCGGGTGTTATTGCAATTGCAGTTAATGCTGGTGCATATATTGCAGAGATTGTGCGTGGTGCCGTGTACTCAATTGATAAAGGGCAGCATGAAGCAGGCAGATCTATGGGACTAACAGAAAAACAAACGATGCGATATATTGTATGGCCTCAAGCTTTCAAGCGAATGATTCCTCCACTTGGAAATCAGTTTATTATTAGTTTAAAAGATACGTCAGTATTTTCTGTTATAGTAGTACATGATGTCGTATTTATGGCAAAAGAATACTACAATACTACATTTGAGATATTTGAAACATTAGTTATGGTCTGTTTGCTTTACTTATGTATAACGATTCCAACAGCGCTTTATTTGAACAGACTAGAAAGGAAGCTGGATGTATAAATGATTACAGTAAAAAATTTACACAAATCGTTTGGTGATTTAGAGGTATTAAAGGGTATTGATGCAACTGTTGAAGAGAGTGAAGTGGTGTGTGTGATTGGGCCGTCTGGTTCTGGTAAAAGTACTTTTCTTAGATGCCTCAATCTTCTTGAGGACATTACAGCGGGCGAAGTAATCATTGACGGAGCCCAGTTAACTGATCCTACTGTCAATATTAATGAGGTGCGATCTCAGGTGGGGATGGTTTTCCAGCATTTTAATCTATTCCCGCACAGAACGGTTTTGGAAAATATCACACTTGGTCCAATAAAGGTGAAACATCTCTCTGAAAAAGAAGCCAAAGATGTTGCCTTGCCACTTCTTGATAAAGTGGGATTATCAGATAAAGCAGATGATTACCCTGATAGTCTGTCAGGAGGGCAGAAACAACGTGTAGCTATTGCCAGATCACTTGCTATGAATCCTAAAGTTATGTTGTTTGATGAGCCAACATCTGCTCTTGATCCTGAATTGGTAGGAGATGTTCTCGAAGTAATGAAAGACTTAGCCGAAGAAGGTATGACAATGGTTGTAGTGACACATGAAATGGGGTTTGCTAAGGAAGTAGGAGATCGCGTCTTATTCATGGATGAAGGGGTGATTATGGAAGAAGGGGATCCACTGCAAATTTTTGATAACCCCCAAAATCCCCGAACTCAATCGTTCTTAAGTAAAATTTTATAAGTCTAAGCATTTTGACTCCAGTACTGTACTGGAGTCATTTTGTGAGACAGGCAGGCGTACCGTTCCACGCATAGCGTGGGACGGTTCTTTATCATTCCAGGCGAGAAGACTCCATCCTCAAGGAATGAGAAGGGCGCTAGCCCAATGAGTAGGGTGGAGATGAATCGCTTTCGGACAAGGGATAGCTTTAGCTATCTCAATTGTCCGACTAATTAAGTATTAGCCCAAATATCTCAACATTTTAAAAACGAACAAATGTTTGTGTGTTTTTGAGACATCATGTATAATAAAAAGAAAAGGGGAGGTGACTGTTTTGCTTGGCCATATGGCTTATAAATTCAGAATCTATCCTAACCGGAATCAAGCTATCTTAATCAATAAAACCATAGGATGTTCTCGTTTTGTGTTCAATCATTTTCTGTCAAAATGGAATGCAACGTATAAGAAAACGGGAAAAGGTTTGACCTACAACATTTGTTCTAGCATAGGAAATTATAAAATGGAATGGTTGTGTATAACTTTTTTAGCCTACATTGGCCACGTCCAGCTCCAGCGCTAAAGCTGTAGCGAGACTTCCCTCACCTCCGTACGATAAGTCAACATCGACTTCCTTCGGTCCCAAACAGTTTCCTTTAAGGTCGTTAAGTGGTGAGAGGGTTCAAGATGTGGAAATTGTACACGTTACTCTGTAAAACAGTGCGTGAAAACACGGAACGAGAAACGCCACAAAGGTGAAGCACTGTCACCAATAAAGACAAAAAGTAACCGCCTGTTCCTGCGACCAAAGAGATAGGAGCAAAAGGGTACTTCATATGGACATTTATCCTTTGGAAGTGCCTGATCCTTTTACGCCAATCATTACGATGTGGAATGAAGAAGTGGTGTGTGGAGTTAGATATATATCGGTTTAAATTATTTCCTACTTAAAATAGTGGTTCGTCCATTCATGATGGACAAATGTTTTTGGATGGGGTCTGTTACCCTATTATTCAGTAATCAAAGGTGCCAAGTACTACTAATAGTATTTGGTGCCTTTTTTCATAAGCATAATTTTACTTATTTGACCTTTAATATCAATTACTTTACCAGCACCGTAGACAAATATAAATAGCGTTTGTATAGATGAAATGGAGGAAGGTATTCACTATTTTGGGATGATGAAAGGAGGGGAGATAGATGGCAGAAAATAAGGAACATTGGCTTGACCGCAAAGAACAACAAATGAAAACATCGATTATCATCAGTATGAGAGAAAAAGGTTATTCTGATGAGAATATTAGTGTTTTTCTAGAAGAGTGGGGGTTCTCACCAGAGTTTTAGATATTTCCAATTACATCTTCTTAATTTTTAGTTTTCAGGTTTTCAAAAGCTTGGATGGCTGCTTGCGCGACTTGGATATCCTGTTCAACTGTGCCACCGCTTACACCAACCGCACCAATAACTTTATCATTTTTAACGATAGGAATTCCGCCACCAAAGATAACCACTTTTCCTTGGTCAGTCGTATTGATTCCATATAAATCTGCATTTGGAACCGCTGCATCCGTTAAGTTAGCAGTAGGTTTTTTAAAAGCAACGGAGGTCCAGGCTTTGTTTTGTGAAATGTCAATACTTCCTAACAAAGAATCACCCATACGATGTACCGCAACTAAATTCCCACCTTCGTCTAATACGGAAATAACCATTTGAACCCCGATCTTCTCAGCTTCTTTTTCAGCACCTTCCATTAAAGTCTTCGCGATTTCCAGATTCATGTTCATCCTAGTTCCACTCTCCTTTGTTAGAATTTTCTGTCTTCATGCAATTTTATCTTAACTTAAATCACCAAACAACTAAAAGGGAGAAAGTTGATGGAAGTGGGACAAGGGGTTCGCGTCCCGTCAATTACTAGGTTATATTGGAGCAATAGAAAATGTATATAAATTTACTACTATATAGCATGCAGTCACTTGGCCACTTCTCGTTTGAATGCAGAAGGTATCATGCGACATAGTCGGTACTCACTGTAACACTTTAATCCAATAGGTTAAGTACCGTTGTTTGATATCCTTTTCTCTAACGATCATTAGCGTTAAAATAAAACCAAGTGGGACAAATGCCCTGTCCCCATGTCCCAAAGAAAGGAAGATTATCATGCCAGAATACAATAAATTAGTACGAGATTTGATTCCGCAAATTATTGAAAAGACGGGAAAGAAGTTTGAGACGAAAATACTTGATGAACAAGACTACCTAACAGCATTAGGTGCGAAATTAGGAGAAGAAGTCGAGGAATACTTCGCCGCTGATAATGCCGAGGATCGTTTGGAAGAGCTAGCAGATGTGCTTGAGGTTGTCCATGCTCTTGCACATAAAGACGGTACTACGATGGAAGAGGTCGAGAAGGTTCGACAGCAAAAAGCGGAGAAACGTGGTGGATTTAAGGATAAAATTTTATTAGTTGAGGTTGAAGATGACTAATGTCAAGTTGGTAACAGAAAATGTCCAGAAAAACATTATAGCAGGAATCAGCACAGCTTCTTCGATCTATATTTTGACGTCGTTTGTGATGAAGTCAGGGGTGGAGTTGTTAAAGCCTTATTTGGAGGACGCTGCTAAACGTGGAGCGGATATTAAGATTTGTACGGGTGATTATTTATATGTTACCCAACCTAAAGCACTTCAAGGGCTGTTGTTTCCTGAATTTGAAAACGTGGAAGTTCGTTTGTGGCGTAGTAATGGTACATCATTTCATCCTAAAGCCTATCTGTTCAATGATGAGGAACAAGGGACGTTTATTGTTGGTTCATCCAATCTATCGAAATCAGCACTCACCACGGGGGTAGAGTGGAATGTCGTGATGGAAAAACAAGCACAGCCGCAGACATTTGAAGATGCTGTTGATCATTTTCTTAAACTCTTTTATAACGAACAAACTGTTCCCGTTAATCCAGAAACGGTAAAAAAATATACAACTCAGTATGAAGCATTTCATCAAAAACATCCACATCTAGCAACAACTTGGGCGAAACAGGAAGAAATAGAGTTAATGCTTCCGAATGAACAACAGGATTCCGAACAAGAAATCATTACGGATCCAATCCCAACATATCAAACAGCAATTGAGCCTCGCCCAGCACAGCAACAGGCACTAGAGGCATTACATAATACGATGGCCGAAGAATATGACAAAGCAATGATCGTGATGGCAACAGGACTTGGGAAAACTTATCTTGCTGCCTTTTTTGCACGTCATTTTAATCGCGTGTTATTTGTAGCCCATCGAGAAGAAATTTTGCATCAAGCGAAAAAGTCGTTTGCACATGTCATGCCTGATAGAAGCTATGGCATCTATAACGGAAAGGTGAAAGACACTGGCACAGATAATGTGTTTGCATCAATTTACACCTTAAGTATGGAGGAACACCTGCAAAAATTCCCACAAGATTTTTTTGATTTAATCGTAGTCGATGAGTTTCACCATGCGGCAGCAACGTCCTACAACCGAGTACTAAACTATTTCGATCCAAAGTTTTTGTTAGGAATAACAGCAACACCAGATCGAATGGATGGTAAGGATGTCTATGCAATATGTGAGGGGAATGTTGCGTTTCAACTGCATTTTATTGAAGCCATTCAACACGGCTGGCTTGCTCCCTTTCATTATTATGGAGTTTATGATGAGACCGATTACTCAAAAATCACATGGCTAGGGACAAAATATGATCAAACAGAGTTACTGGCGGCACAATTACGTGAGGAAACAGCTGAAAATGTGTATGAAGCTTGGAAAAAGCATAAACAAACACGCACAATCGGGTTTTGTTCGTCAATTAAACAAGCGCAATTTTTATCCAACTACTTCAATGATCAAGGTGAAAATACGATCGCGCTCCATTCTCAAAGTATCGACATATCAAGAAAGGAAGCCATTGATAAGTTGGATAGAGGAGACATCGATGTCATTTTCACGGTTGATTTATTTAATGAAGGGGTTGATATTCCGTCTGTCGACACCCTTCTATTTGTGCGACCAACCGAATCCCTAACCGTCTTCACCCAGCAAGTTGGCCGAGGCCTGCGCCTGCATCATGGAAAAAATCAATGTACGATCATTGATCTGATAGGTAACTATCGCAATGCAGATCTGAAGCTGAGTTTATTTGATACAGAAAGACATGTAAATGGCAAAAAGAAACGGGAAGTTGTTCCGATTGTACCTACACAGTGTAAGATCGACCTTGATGTACACGTTATTGATTTGTTAAAAGAACTAACAAGGAAAAAGCAACCGCGAAAAGAAAAATTACTTCATGCCTATGAGGAGTTGAAAGAAGAAATCGGTCACCGACCAACTTATTTGGACATGCACTTGTATGGAAATGTGAATACGAAGGAATTTAAACAAGAGTTCAGATCCTATGCAGGTTTCTTGCTGTGGGCGGAGGAATTAACGGACAAAGAACAGCAAGTATTCTTTGATTATCGGGATTGGATTGAAGAAGTAGAGAAAACTGGTATGGCAAAAAGTTATAAGATGGTCGTCCTGTCCTACATGTTAAGCCGAGGAGAGTGGGATTGGCATAAGTCCGTAACAGCAGAAGAAGTAGCACCATATTTCCATAAGTATCTGACAGAAAAAGAATATCGCAAGCAAGCGGATTTTTCGGATAAAAAGACGAAGAAGTTGTGGGACTATGATCAAGAAAAAGTCGCCAAAATTGTTGCCGACATGCCGATGACGAAGTGGAGTGGCAGTTCGAAAGGTATCACCACGTTTGTAGATGGTGAGTTTGGGTTAGGGTTTGATGTAGCGGAAGAGGATTCGTCAATACTTTATGATATAACTAGGGAGATTTGTGTGTATCGGTTGCATGGGTATTTTGAGCGGAAGGGGAACAAGTGAGCTAGGACTTGATCATTGTATTGGGTAAAAGTGAAGGAGAAAAAATTGAACAAAGCAAGGTAACACACCCTAAACCTGCTTCCGATGATACACCAATTTGTAAGAAATGCGGAAGCCCAATCATAAAGCGTCAAGCTAAAAAAGGCGAAAATAAAGGGGAAGCGTTTTATGGTTGTACAAATTTTCCTAAGTGTAGAGAAGTGTTTGAAATTACGGGAAAGTGATAGGTCCTTTTAAAAAAGGATGTAGGTTTGGTTTGAGGAAGCATGGGAATAAATCTCATGCTTCTTTTTAGATGGAAATTGAATCAAGAGTACCGTTTCGGTATTTCAATTTTTTATTTACATGAATTGTTGTTCCAATAATAAATAAGAAGTAAGATGTATTTATAATGTTTAGTAAATGGGGGCTTAACAGTGAGTGTTACAAACAAAATAAAATATATATCAACAACAGCACTTTCGAAAGAACTGAAAATGAATGTAAAAGAAGTATTTCAAATTTTACTTGATCAGGGTCTTATAGAAAGAATAGATGGGAATTGGGTTTTGACTGAAAATGGTAAACAGGCTGGTGGAACTACAAAGAAACACCCAAAAGTAGGGGAATATGTTGCTTGGGATGAAAACATAAAAAATAATAAAATGTTTCAAACTATATCTAACGCTGAACCGCTTTTAAATGCAACTGCATTAAGCAAACATTTTGGTATTTCTAAATTTAAAATGAATCCAGTATTATCAGAGCTTGGATTCATTCAAAAAGCGGTCAAAGGTTGGACCGTCACAAAGTTGGGCTTAAGTCTTGGTGGGAAACAGTTGGAGTACGAAAAAACCGGAGTCCCTTATGTGAATTGGCCACAAAGTATTTTGCAGAATAAGAGATTAGTAGAAACAATGAATGAACTTCAAGGGAAAGAGCCAGAAAAACACACGGAATCGGAGCAAGATAATTTATTAGGGTTTAGAGATAAATTTGAAGCCAAACACCGGTCTGCGGATGGACATTATGTACGATCCAGAGCAGAAATGCTTATCGATAATTGGTTATACATGTCTGAAATTGTGCATGCATATGAGAGGAAATTACCAATTGAAGAAGATGTCTATACAGACTTTTATCTGCCAGTAGGTAAGGTGTATATTGAATACTGGGGCCTAGAAGATGATCCAAAATATGCAGCTAGGAAGCAAGAAAAATTAAGAATCTATGAGAAATACGGTTTTAATTTAATTGAATTACATGATGCAGATATTCAGAATCTCGACGATATTTTACCTAAGAAATTATTGAAGTTTGGAATTCAAGCGTATTAACTAGTAGTATTTGTTATTGAACCAGGTACTGTCTATGATAGTCCCTGATATTGATAATCAGGGACTTACATTGAGTGAAAATGCTACAATTAATGCAGAAAGAGGTATTCTTAAAATGAAACAACCAGAAAATGTTAATATAAAATTCACAGATTTAATTAGTCAAATAGAAAACGGCGATATTAAAATTCCGCAATTTCAGCGTGAATTTGTTTGGTCCAAACAAAAATCAGCAGACTTACTAGACTCGATATTAAAAGGTTATCCAATTGGAAGTTTTACTTTGTGGCAAACAACGGAGCGGCTTCGTACAATTCGAAACATTGGTGGAGATGACTTGCCTCAAACGAGGGAAGGCCATCCCATCGAATATGTGTTAGATGGTCAACAACGCATGACAAGTTTGTATGCTAGTTTTAAGGGTTTGAAGATCAAGAAAAACAACAAAGTAGAAGATTTTGAAAATATATACATTGATCTTATGGAAGAAGAAAATGGACCTCTTGTCATCACGGATGTTGAAGGAAGAAATGAAGAAGAAGTTATCAAATTGAAAGATCTGCTGTACGGTGGAAGAAAACTAATGCGAATTTATCCTGAAGCATTAGACAGTAAGCTGGAAGAGTACAAGAACCGTTTTATCACCTATACATTTTCAGGAATTTCCATGAAAAATGTACCAATTGATGTAGCAACAGAAGTTTTTTCTAGATTAAATGTTGGTGGACAGCCATTATCTACTTTCGAAATCATGGTTGCAAAAACGTATGATGAGGACCAAAGTTTTGATTTATCCGTGAAGTATGATGAATTCATAAGTAAAGCGGAGGAAGTAGGCTATGGTACGATCACGGCAAGTACACTTCTTCAATTAGTTGCCATTATCATCAAAAAAGAATGTACTCGAAAACACATCTTAAGTTTAAAACGAGATGAATTTATCGGTAAGTGGGAAGAGGCTGTTGACGCTATGGAGCGAGCAATCGATTATTTTAAGAGCTATTATACCAGTTTCGAAGCTGCTTCCGTATAATGCTCTCTTAATTCCGTTTGCATACTTTTTCTTCCATCATAAGGACCGACCAGATGAGCAGGAACGAAAATATTTAGAAGATTTCTTTTGGCGCACCTCCATATTTGGAAGGTACTCCCAATCTCTTGAAGCTAAAGTGGGCCAAGATATAAAGAGAATTAATAGTATTTTAGCTGGAAATCAACCAAGGTATGAATATGAAGTAAACATCACTACTGATGAAATCATTGAACATGGCTATTTCAGTGCAGGCAGAAGCTTTATCAAATCTATTCTTTGTTTATATGCCTACCAAGAACCAAAGTCCTTTATCGATAATGCGAAAGTGACAATGGATAACGACTGGTTGAAGATTGCCACGAGTAGGAACTATCATCACTTTTTCCCTAAAAAGCATATGGAAGGAAAGAAAGGGGATTTCTACGTCAATCACATATTGAATATAACGATTGTCGATGACTTTTTAAACAAAAGAAAAATTCGAACCAAAGCCCCATCTATCTATATGAAGGAGTTCCAAGAACAAAATCCAGACTTGAAGGCAACAATGAAAACCCATTTAATCGATCTAGATCATTTTGGTGTGTTTGAAGATGACTTTGATTTGTTTTTTAAGAAAAGAGCGGAGAAGGTCAGTGAGGAATTGAATGAAAGGATTGTTATGAAGTGAGATAAAGGGGTTCTAGATTGGTATGTATATGACTTATTATTAAAAAACTATACAGGAAAGCATTTTAGCCTTCCTGTTTTTATTTCTCCAACAAGTCTATTAAGGATCTAATTTTCATGAATAACTCATCAAAGGTTATCACAATTACATTCTTCAATTCCTTCCTATATAGTTCAAATGAATGCTTATGAGATAGTTCTTCTAATGCATCAAACCTACCTGCAATCACTACACAACAAGGGTTAATTACATCATAGTCTGTATTTTTGCCATTCCTAATATTATTTACAAGTATATTTGAATATTCGCTTTGTAGAGTACCTTTATAGGTAAGTACTTGGGCTACAGCGCCCATAAGATCCTTATGGGCAGAATGTACCCCTGTTCTATACTCAGTAGAAGTAACAAGTGGGGTGGTAGGTGTTTTTATCTCAATTAATACAGCATCCTTGGAGAAGGGGTTTGCATAAAGAAAATCCACTAATTTACCACTATCATTATTGGTAGTTTTCCCTCCAACATAAGCCTCGTCCTCAATTAAAACTGTCGGATTTGAAAATAACTGACTTAACACCCATGTATTTTCTTTTAAGAGGTCTTGCCAAAACTTCTCTGAATTATTGTCCTTATTCCCTTCCCAAACTGCTAAAAGCTTTTTAAGGTTGGTTAGTCCTACTAGGGTGTTTAACTGATCCAACTCAGTTTCTCTTAGCTTACTTAGCTTGTCTACCATCTTATTAGAGTTCTCAGCGTTTACAATCCATTCAAGTGCCTGCTCCAATACATCACTTTTATCCTCATCTAACAATTGAATGAAAAGCTCATTGTTACCCTCAAATAAAGCTATAACTTTTTCAAGGTCGGGGTTCGTTTTATAGAGTGTATAGCTTCCATGCTTTACCCCATACTCTTCATGTACTTTGTAATACTTCTTTAGCTCGTCAAATAGTTTTAGGGTTTCTCCTGTATCAATAGCAATCTTAATCCATTCATCGGCTTTGAGTTTACTAGTTTCAAACTCCTTATGGTCTTCCCAAGAATCTTTTTTTCTTTTCTTTTGAAAATTGAAACTCCCTTTAATGGGAGCATTAGAATCATGTATGTTGTTTACAATCTCAGGCCGAAATACAAGCCTAGTAGTCTCAGTTTCTCTGAGGACAATATCATCACCAATACCTGAATCTCTAGAAGTTGATTGAACAAATATACTCATCTTAGATTCCTCCTGCCAATTTTTTTAATAATCAGTTAATAATAATTATACCATAAGAAAGTTCAAGTAATGATGAACTTGCACATTTCTTATGCAACAATTCTTCTAAATCTATTATCTCAGCCGATAATTTGGAATAAGTTGAAAATATTGCGTTCGATTTATTATTTGTACCAATTCAAACCGAACTAATTGCTACGTTTAGGAAAGTCATTTGTTCTATTAAATTATGAATTAAGTGCCTGGATACACTTATTCAATTGTTTACAAATGAGGTCCAGGTACAGTTTAAAGTATCCTGTTGTTAAGGCGAAGGGGTGTTGGAGGAAGTATAGGGAGTTGTAGATTTAAACAATAGACTTAATTGGAGTAGTATAAATTAATTTTATTAAATATGGAGTTGTCTTTGAGGACAGCTTCTTTTTGTATGTGTTAACAATATATTATGATAGGTTGACTGGAATTAATTGCAACCTTAAATTCTTTCAAAGTTAATGGTAAAATAGTTCTAGATAATAGTTGTAGTAATTGGAGATGTATGCATGAACACTTACCTAACAGAAAATGACATTAGAAGAACCGCTCATTTGTTAATAGATGAGTATAAAGTTGATGAAAATCTACTGATTAAATTTATTGGAAAAGAGAAATATGTGCAGTTAAATAATATGCTAATAGAATTAGAAGAAGGACAAATGGATAAATACCAATTAGTACGAATGCTAATTGTTGAAAAAGGCCCACACTTATTTGCCGGTAGCGATGACGTGGTTAGAAAATTAAGGTCCTATCTTCTCAAACAACTTGAAGATAATAAATTAATTCAATTATATGAGCGAAACCCTATAAGTAATAAAAAGATAAAATCACCTTCTTATATGCCGAATGCACTTGCAAATAAAAGATGGGTGATGGGAAAAGGATGGGCTAGAGATTTTGTTCAGACACTAGGTTTTCCACTGATCTTCTCTGGTATTTCTTCTCCAAAGGATCATAGTACAGATCCAATTCAAGATATAGAGCCAAGAAAAATCGTTCCTCCATTAGTCGAATATCAAAAAGGTTTAAAAGAAAAAATGCTGTCGGTTTTAAATCAAGAACGGAATAAAACTAGATGTGTGGTTACCTTACCAACTGGTGGTGGAAAAACGAGAATAGCAGTAGAAAGTTTTATTGATTGGATGCAACCCCGTTTTAATGAAGGAAAGTATTTATTATGGATTGCGCAGGGAGAAGAACTATGTGAGCAGGCTATTTCATGCATAGCAGATATGTGGCAAGATCGTGAATTTCCTGAGACACTTCGTGTGTATCGTTATTTTGGTGGAAAAAATGTAAAAGAAGATGAATTAATTGGTGGTGCAGTTATTGCGAGCATCCAACAATTATATACGCGAGTGAAAAATAATGATGAAGCGTTAAATGAGATATTATCAAATTGTGGTGCCATGATCATTGATGAAGCACACCATGCTACGACAATGAGCTATGAACTGTTATTTGAGAAAGCGAAAGCATTGGCTGGTGAAGATCTATTTCCTATATGTGGGTTGACGGCTACACCTGGTAGAAATAATGATGAAACGATGACGTTAGTTGATCAATTTGAAGCATACTTGATTCACCCATCTTTACCTGATATGGAACGTTATAAGCAAAATCCTCTTTTATACTTTAGAGAAGAAGGCTATTTAGCAGAACCACTTTTTTTACTTCATGAAGATGGTGAAGAAATTGAAGTTTCAGAAGACAAGATCGATAGGGACCAAGATGATTTGAGTAAAGAATTCTTAAATGAATTAGCCCTAAATAAAGAGAGAAACTTCCAAATTATCGAGTTTATGATGACTATCCCTGTAGGTTCATCCTCCCTAGTATACGCGTGTACAGTCGGACATGCTGAGTTTTTAGCAATGGTGATGAATTCAATTGGCAGAAAGTCGGCAGTTATTTCTGCTGAAACTCCAAAACAAATTAGGAGAATGTATATAGCTGCTTTTAAAAGAGGGGAGATCGAGTTTCTATTTAACTACGGCGTTCTTACTACAGGATTTGATGCTCCAAAGATCGATCATATATTAATCACTCGACCTACTACTAGTACTATTCTCTATGAACAAATGGTCGGACGCGGTCTAAGAGGGATTAACTTTGGTGGTACAAACTATTGTAAAGTTGTGGACTTTTCCAAAAACATAAAACGTCATGGTGCACCGCTCGCCTATGCTAGATTTATAAAAGATTGGCAGATTAAAGAAGTGAATGACTTTGAAGAGGTGATGATATGAAGCCAGGAGCTGAAAAACTAGTAAACTATTTGAATTCCAATCGAGAAGGTTCAATTTCTGTATTGGATTATAGACAAGTAGATAGCAAGTGGACGAATAAGACGTTTAAACGAATAGTAAATGACCACCCTAATTTATTTGAGATGACTGATGGGAAAGTTACATTGGTTTCCAACAAACAAATTGATTATGATGGGTATACGGAAACTAGAACAAATATGGTTCAGGATCTAGAAAAATTTCTAGTAGGTCCTTTTGAAAGAGATGAAGTACTAGGAATTAATAAAAGACCAATGGCTTTATATTTAACAGGGAAACTTGTTCCGTTTGGTTCCTCTTCAAAAGTAGTTAACGAGGAAGACTTAGATATTCAAACTGGTCAATTAACAGAAGATGAGAAAGTAGATGAATATTTAAGTAATCGTGATGTTTTCCGACCATCAAGTATGGGGTTTAGTTTTAAGATGAAACAGTTAGGCAAGATTAAAATAACAGCTAACTGGGGAATGTATCAGGGGGAAAAGCATCAACGATCATCCCATGATGAATCGTGGGAAATAGAATTAAAACCAAATGAAACTCAAATTCTAGAAAATGAAAATGTAGATTCAGATCCTGCTCGAGTAAAATACTCTGTCATGGAGAGAGACGGGATCTATCATGTTAGTATTTTTCTATATAACTCCTATCAAAGACAGAATCAGTATCCAAAACAGGAAGAAGTGATGTTTCAAACCAATTTAGCTGTTAACTTTGATAAGGATAATATGGCATTTTTTACTTCGAAGGCCGATCAATATAATCTTGCAGATGAATTAATGTATAGAGATTCTCAAGAACTAGCTATCGGTCATGGAGTAGGGGTAGATTGGAAAGTAGATGATAAGAAAGTAACTATTGATTCGACATGGTTACCTTTTTATGAATTACCTTCTGTGGAACATCGAACCATCGATGATCATTCCTTCTCTATGAAAAAATTAAGTAAGATGTCAGCTGAAGAATTAAATGAGTATTTGTCCATTATACCTGAACAATATAATGATTGGTTAGCTAAACAGGAAGAAATTGTAGAAACGTTAGAGCCGCATTTGAAAGAAGAAGCTGGAAAGAATATAAATGAAATCAAAAATATTATAAAACGAATAGAAGAGGGCATTGAGATTATTACACAATCCGATGACTGCATAGGAAAAAAAGCCTTTCAATTTGCTAACAAATGTATGATGTTACAACGTGCACATACAAAAGTAGCATTAGAATATAGGTCATCCAACCAAAGAGTAAAGCCAATATATGATGGAAAATGGCGCTTATTTCAAATCATGTTTATTTTAATGAACATTGCTGGTGCCACGGATAAGCATCATAAAGACCGTGAAATGGTGGATATAATCTGGTTTCCTACAGGTGGAGGTAAAACGGAAGCATATCTAGGAGTCGCCGCTTATTTGATGGCTTATCGAAGGTTAGCTGCTAACATCATGAATGTCGAGGAGTATGCAGGTGTAACAGTATTTATGCGTTACACATTGCGATTATTAACCACGCAACAGTTTCAGCGAGCAACAGCGCTAGTTTGTGCAGCAGAATATATAAGAGCAGAGCAGCCACATGTATATGGATCCGTTCCATTTAGTATCGGGCTTTGGATTGGAAATGATTCTTCTCCCAATTTACTAAAAGATGCGACAGAAAAGATGGAAGATATAAAACAAGGGAAAGAAGTACTCAAAGGCAATCCAATGCAACTTTCACACTGTCCTTGGTGTGGGACAGAGTTATTACCTGATGATTACCATATAACAGAAAAAACACAAAAAATTAGTTGTCACCATCCACAATGCGAATTTTATGGAGAGACTGGTTTACCAGTTTATACGGTTGATGAGGAAATTTACAACCAAGTACCAACAATTTTGATTGGTACAGTAGATAAGGTTGCTCAATTACCATGGAAAAATAATATGTATGAACTTTTTGGACAGAAAAATTTCTATCATCCTGAAAAAGGTTTTAAATATGAAGAAAAGGAAGCAATACGAGGCTGGCAAAAAATCGAGAGGTTACTTCCTCCTGAATTGATTATTCAAGATGAGTTGCATTTGATATCTGGTCCATTAGGGTCATTAACAGGCCTTTATGAAGTAGCGGTGGATTTGTTATGTGAACAAGATGGAAGTGGACCAAAGATTATCGCATCCACCGCAACAATTCGTGGTGCTGATAAACAAGTTGAAGCGTTATATGGTAGGAAAGTAACACAGTTCCCTTTGGCAGTGCAACAGGCTGATGATGACTTTGTTTCTTATTCAGTTAACCCGGAAGAAAAGCCAGGACGCCTTTATGTTGGAGTGTGTGCACCAGGGGTCAGTGGGAAAATCCAGTCGATTCAAACCTATGCAGCATTAACGGCTATTACACGAGCTAATGCTAATTCTGGGAATATTGATCCTTATTGGACGATGCTAGGTTATTTCAATACGGTAAAGGAATTATCGGGAATGTTAACGACATTTAAAGATGAAATTCCTACAAGGTTAAATCTATTAGACAATAAAAATGAATTTGAACATGATTTACATGTTGAAGAGATGACAAGTCGGAAAAAAGCAAAAGAGATACCAGAGTTATTAACAAAAATGGAAAAAACAATGGAAGAAGAAGGAGTGCTTGATGCGGTCTTAGCAACCAATATGATCTCTGTTGGAGTCGATGTAAATAGACTAGGGTTGATGGTTATGCATGGACAACCTAAGACTACATCTGAATATATCCAGGCAACAAGCCGTGTTGGAAGAGAGTACCCTGGATTAGTGTTAACTATATTTAATTCGATGAGATCACGAGATTTATCGCATTACGAACGATTTAAAGCCTACCACCAAACCATTTATCGGAATGTGGAAGCAATGAGTGTCACACCATTTTCTGTTGGTAGTCGAAAAAAGGGGCTAACGGGAGTATTCATTGGTTACTTGCGACAGTCATTGGTAGAAATAAGCAAGGAAAAAAGCCCAAATAAATTTCAATATAATGACACAGTAGAAGCCTTGAAAGACAAATTTCTAACACGGATTGAACAAACGAACACTTGGAATCGACAAGAAGCAGAAGAGGTACTTACGGAATACCTCCAATGGTGGGATGCTATGAGTGACAAATATCAAGAGCAACTAAGTTATAGAAAAGATAAATATTCGAAACATCACTTAATGAAACAATTCACCGAAAATAAAAAAACACCAGAGGCTAAATCTGCGATGTCATCGTTAAGAAATGTAGAAGGTGAAATTCAAGTGGAAGAGATGTGGTTAAAAGATGAGTAAAGAAATGGGAACATTACGTCCATCTCAACTAATTTATCATTTTGGGCCAGGTTCGATTGTCGATATGATGGATCAAAGTGTGATTGTAATGGCTGCAGACATGTGGAATACACATAATACCCCACAAGAAAAAGATGAACGTATTACAAGAGCACTAAACATCGATCATATAAAAATATTAAATGAGCGGCCAAATACAGTTAAAGTTCGAGCAAAACCTTTTCCTAAATGGAAGATTTGTCCCAATTGTAATATGATGACGGAATTTACGAATACACATTGCTACCACTGTGATCAAAAAGGGGAAGAAGTGGAATTGTACCCTAGTCGATTCGTTGTTGCTTGTAACCATGGACATATACAAGATTTCCCGTATGTGGAGTGGGTTCATAAAGATAAGACCTGTACCAGTGATAAACCTGCATTAAAATTTATCCGACAAGGAAACAGTGGATCACTATCAGACTTGTATGTACAATGTGTGAAATGTAAAGAGAAACAATCGTTAGGGAAAATTATGCAGAAAGATGCCTTGAAGTCCGTGTTGCCATCATGTACTGGCGAACGTCCTTGGGTTGGAGATAAACAATCATGTACAGAAACTATGGAAACTTATTTACGTGGTGCTTCTAATATTTATTCACCAGCTGTTACAAGCTTTTTGCAAATTCCCTTAAGTGAACAAAATAAGGATCCATTATACAACGACGTGATTGAAAATAAGACAGCCTTATTAAAAGCTAGTGAAAAAGGCGAAGATGTGCTGTTAATGCAAATGAATATATTGAATATAGATGAAAGTGGTTTAGAAAAAATCCAGCAAATTTTAGCGGGTGAATATGAAGAGGAAGTTACCTATCAATCCATCCGTAAACAGGAGTGGAATACGTTAGTTCAAGAAGATGTAGATGATTCTTACGGTACTGGATATAAATCTACTACAGTGGACATTCACGATCAAATGAAGTCTTACTTCTCATCTATTCATAAAGTGGAATCATTACCAGAAATTCAAGTATTACAAGGGTTTACCCGAATTGATTATATTGACCGTTTCGAAGTGACAGATTCAAAGGATTTACTTCCAATCATGAAAAATACCAAAACAAATTGGTTACCAGGTGCACGAAATAATGGGGAAGGGATATTTTTTCAATTTGATCAAAATAAATTAATGGAGTGGTCAAGAGAGACGAATCCTTCAGAAATAACAACGGATATTATTACAAGATATAATAAGCAAAGAGATCAGCTTGGATATTCAACAATGCCGATTGAAAGTAAGCACCTTCTTATCCATACCTTTAGTCATGCTCTAATAAAAGAGTTAGCGATTCATTCTGGATATTCTACCACGTCATTAAAAGAACGAATTTATTGTAGTGATGATATGCAAGGTGTTCTTATTTACACGGCATCAGGTGATTCGGAAGGAAGTCTAGGTGGGCTAATTGAACAAGCTACCCCCGACAAGCTTTATCCTGTCTTTATTCGAGCAATCGAGCGTATGATGTACTGCTCATCTGATCCAAATTGCTCAGAAGGTGAATTCAAATTCCAATCGACAGCCAATGGTGCAGCATGCCATTCTTGTTCGTATGTTTCAGAAACATCCTGTGAGTGGGGGAATCAACTGTTAGATCGTCGATTACTGTTGAATATCAATCCAGGTGATACGTATGGATTTTTTGAAGAATAAGAAATAGAAATCACTGTCAGTTTCTGCTACTTTTGAATTTGATATGCTTATAGGAGGTATGAGGATTTACATATCTAAAGGGGGAACGTTAAATGAATTTTAAGGATCAAATATTTGAACTTCCACCATTAAAACCTAATGGCCGGGAGCGTGAGTTCAAATATTATTCAGATGAATTAAAAGCAAAAGTGATATTTGAACATTTATTTAATGGTAAGACTCATAGATGGATGGATAAAAATATACTTGATACAAATGGAAATACAAATGGTCGAAACTCAGCAAATATCCTTTATTATTTAGGAATGAAAGCAGATTATAGAGGAATATTTAAAGGTTTGAAGTTAAGTACAGTTATAAAAATATTAGAACACAAAGGTCAAGATTATGCTTATGCGGTAAATTTGTTAAAATTCTTAGTAGAAGCGGAGATAGTTCAAACTGTAAAATCAGATATTGAAGCGGAAATGCAAGAAGAAGGTAAGGCGATAGAGGGGAACATTAAATACTATTATGGTAAGAGGTATGAGCGTGACTGTAAAAATAGAATGTTAGCAATTAAAAAACATGGCTTAAACTGTTATGTATGTGGATTTAACTTTGAAGAAAAATATGGAAAGTATGGAAAGGATTTTATAGAAGTTCATCATATAAAGCCTTTAAGTACTTTGGAAAAAGCAGTTGAAATAAATCCAGAAACTGATTTAGTGCCGTTATGTGCAAACTGTCACCGGATGATTCATAGAAGAAAAGATTATATATTGAATGTTGATGAACTTAGCGAAGTTGTCAAAGAAAATAGAGAAAAAGCAAATACCAGCTATGGATGTTATCCAAAGTAAATAGACAGTTTTTATGAAGAAAATCACGAATGAACAATTTGTTCATTCGTGATACATTTTAATCAACAGGATTCTTATTTAGTTAAACGAACCAATTGAAGAATATGTAGTTAATGAGGAAAAACAGCCTTCTTTTATTCTAGTTCAATGGTGATGTATCATAGAATTTTAGTATTTCTTTATCAAAAGTATTATTAAGCACACCCACCATATTAGGCTTTATATATTGCGACATAACAGTTTTTACATCCGCATTTATACCAATAATCTTTTCACTTCGGTCCATTTCACTTACCGCATAACCAAATGCTTCTAACTTCCTATCATTCTTGGTCGTTGTATGAGGAATGATAAAAACATTATAAAAATGTTTACTATAGGAATCAGGATAAAGCTCCTGTATCTTTTGTCTAACGTAATAAAGATAACCCACTTGTTTATTGATGTCTGTTGTTTGTGGTAGAGTTCCCTTATTGTTTTGTTCACTATAGGAATAGTACTTGGCGTCAATGACAAAAACATCAATATGATTTTTCTCTTCAAAAAGGTTTAATTTTATTAAATCCAATTCGGAATCCTTGTTTGTTTTTCTCCTAACTTCTCCTTCAGAATTGTATAAATACCAGCTCGTGTTAAAGAAGAATTTTCTTCTTTTAGCGTTTGAAAAAATAGTTCTTAACATCTCTTCCCAAATCAATTCAAAATTAGAGGTTTCGATAAATAGTTCAATATTATCATCACCATTGGTACCTTCGAAGAATGCTAGCAAAAGTGTGATTAAACGAATTTTATAATCATTCGTTGAATTAAAAAGTTCTTGTTTTAAATAATTGATACATTGTTCTTTTGATACAGGGAGTTCATTAATATCTTCAACAGGGATTTGTCCATAGTAAAATTCTAACAAGTGACTTATTTTATAAACAACATATTTATGAATAAGTCGAAGAAGTTCTTCTTCATAGGTTCGTTTTGTTCTTTTGATGTGTTTAGGATAAATGAAACTGCCTTGATAATAATTGGGTGTAACTTTTTTTATGGTTTTGTTAAAGTCTATCGTTCGCCCTTTACTTTCCGAGAAATGAACGGTTTTTGACAGGTAGTACCCATGCTCAATATAGTCATCTATAATTTCAAAAAAAGCCCCTAAAGGAAGCTTTCCATTCATCGAACCAATACCAGATTTGACACTTGTTTTAATGACACTCATTTGTTTATCTTTAGTTCTCGCGTATTTCTCAAGTGTTTTTATTAATAATCGCACATCTTTTTTATCCTGATTCATCTGTTTCGGAAAGCTAACCTTTACTTTTACATCCTTGATCCAAATCCCAACTTTATTCTCATTATCCAATCCATCATTGGTGAATTGAAGGGAATAATTATTCATCATGTTCATCACCAGGTGTATTCCCAAATGAATTCTTAAACTCATTGTTAAAAACATCTAATGGATGGTTATTGAAGGTTTTGAGTAAGGATTGAATACCAACAACTTTATCAGTATCAAACAACTCGTCTTTGCTATGCTTAAATACATCCTTCCACAGATAAACCAATACTTTATTGGCAAATTTATTAGCATCTGTGATAATATGTTCTGTTGCGAAAAATGGGCCTAATTGCTTGTCTTCACTATTCATTAGATTTAAAGATAAAATTGTAGTATTCACATATTCAGCAAACTCTTTCCATCTAATATTTAACCCATTAATATATAGGTCTTTCGTTAATTTGTTGAAATCTACTGGTATATACTCCATGTCCCATCTTCTTGTGAAAGCTGTATCCAATGGATGAATATTTTGGTCAGAAGTATTCATTGTCGCAATGATATTCAAGTTGTTTGGTATTCTTATTTCATTTTCATTGATATAAACATTTAACCATTGGCTAACAAATGCATGATCTGCATTGGCATAAATGTACCTGCCAAGTTTTTCATTATTTATAGTATATTTACTAATTCCTTTTTCGCGGTCTAATAGTTGGAAAATATCACCAAATACAGCAGCAGTATTTGCTCGATTCAATTCCTCAATGACAAAATTATGAGTTTCAGAGGGGCGTTGAATAGCATTTTTTAATACTTTTGCAAAATCCCCAGGAACAAATTCATATACTAAACGATCTTCCTTAGAAGGATCTTCTGTTTGTTTTAAAACTGGGGCAACTTGTCCAACAAAGTCAGCGTATGAATAATCTTCATAAAAAGTAGCTCTGTAAAAATTTCCTTCAAATTCCTCATTAACTTTATAACTTTTTCCAGTTCCAGGGACACCATAGTAAATAATATTTTCTCCAATTATTTCGGTAGTAGAAAGATCTAATGGAGGTGTCTCTTCGTGAACTTCCATATTTCCTTTAGGGTTTTCTATTTCAAATAATTGGGCACCAGGCCTCGTATTAATATTGGATAGAAGTTCATAGTTTTCTGTATCATCTGGTTTTATTAAAATAGTATATAATTCTTTTTCGTAACTTTCATTTATATTAGAGTCAGTACATTTTATTACAATTAGAAAATCATCAGTATACATATCTTCTCTAAATCGTTGGAAAGCATCTCCGTTAACTTCAGTTTTTGACAGACCAAGTTGATTTTGATCTTTTTTTGGTATTCGCCAAATTACAGTGTGCGTTTCAATAAATTCTTGATCGTCTGATTGTTCATTGCTATTGGAATAGCTGTTTTCAACTTTAATAGGTAGCTCTATTTTTTCGTCATAATCATCATGGCTATCTAAGAAGCTTGTTCCTAATATGTCGTTGAAAAAATACCGTGATTTTGTTGTGAATGCAATGTGGGTTGTTTTGCCTCGAGATTCTGTAGGTTTATTAGCATGAAGTATATCAGCATTAGGAAGTTTTTTAACTAAAATGCCGGTAATATATTTATTAGATAAAGTATTAAACTTTTTGTGCAGTATATCTATTAATTGATTAAAGTCATTCTGATTTAAATTAACTCCATATGTAACACTTTCCATCTAAATACGCTCCCTTAAGTAGTATTTATTATAGTTTAGCACAAATTATTTTGGTTATTAAATGGGTTATGATTGACTAACTAGAACACTTGTTCTATAATTAATTCATAAATTGACCGGATTTTTGACCGGATTTATACCGGATGTTCCATTGTTTTGTGGTATAATGTCGAAATGGGGAGTGATTTTATTGATTAAATTAGCAACAGTTTTTAGCGGGATTGGTGCAATTGAACAGGCATTGGAAAAAAAAGAAATTCCTTTTGATTTGAAATTTGCATGTGACAACGGCAATATAACTTTAAAAAAAGATAAAGAAGAAATTGCCGAAGAGATAGAGGGCTTAACGAACAAAGAGAAAAAAGAATATGTAGACAAGCTATACAAGTCTACTGGAAAAGAAAACCATGTTGAAAAAAGTTATCTAGCAAATTACGATATTACAAAAGACAGATTCTATCAAGATGCTAGGTTTTTAGATGGAACTGAATTTGAAGGAGAAGTAGACTTATTTGTAGGAGGAAGTCCTTGTCAAAGCTTTTCTATTAATGGAAAAAAAGGCGGACTTGAAGATGCGCGAGGAACATTATTTTATGAATATGCCCGTTTGGTTAAAGAGGTACAACCAAAAGTATTTATTTACGAAAATGTTCCGCACATACTAAGGCATGATAATGGAAAGACATGGGATGTTATAACAAACATTTTTAACGAATTAGATTATAAATGGGACTTCACCATTTTAAATGCTAAAGGTTTTGGTCTACCGCAAAGTAGAAGAAGGGTATTTGTAATTGGGTACCGTCGAGATCTTGATATTGATTTAGTGACATTCCCGCAAGAAGGAGATTTAACTACTACGGTTGAAGATTTCCTAGAACAAGATATTGAAGATAAATACTATCTTCCAGAAAAAGGTTTTGGATATACTACGAATCCTAAAAACAAAAAAAGAGTTTCTGTTAATGCAGAAGTATCTCGTTGTCAAGCAGCCAATCAACAATTTAATTGGTGTGGCGATTTCAGATTTGAACCACCTAAGCCGCAACACTATGAAGATAAGCGGATATTTGTAGGTGATTTTAATGGAGAAGAGGGTGTGGTAAGAAAGCTTACACCGCGTGAATGCTTACGATTAATGGGTTTCTCTGACGAATTTAAGATTGTAGTTCCAGATCAACAATTATATATGCAATCTGGAAATTCTATAGCAGTTCCAGTGTTAGAAGCGATTATGGATGAAATAATGTTAACGGGGGCTTTCGATGAAAAAGAAGTTGAATATAGCCACAGTGTTTAGCGGGATAGGTTCCGTAGAATATGCTTTAAAGAGAATGAATGTTCCTCATAACATTGTGTTTGCTTGTGATAATGGTGAGGTAGAATTAGAAGATATTGACGATCAAGAAGTATGGGAAACAATTAAGGAACAAGAGAATAAACAAGATAAGAAACAAGTAGTCGATGATCTATATAAAAACCATACCCGTAAAACAAACTTTGTGAAAAAGACATATTTTGCAAATTATAATATTGATGAAGAACAATGGCATCATGATATAAGGTTTATAGATGGTACTGATTATCGTGGTGAGGTGGATTTATTTGTAGGTGGGAGTCCTTGTCAGAGTTTCTCGATCATGGGCTATCAAAAAGGTCTGGATGATGCTAGAGGAACATTGTTCTATGATTATGCAAGACTAGTAAAAGAAATCCAACCTAAAGTGTTTATTTTTGAAAATGTTCAAGGTATAAGAAAACATGATAAAGGTAATACATGGGAAATTGTCAGTAACGTATTTAATGATTTGGGTTATAAAATTCATTCTCAAATTTTAGATGCTGTTGATTATGGCATACCACAAAAACGTAGAAGAATCTTTATTGTTGGCTTTAAAGATGAAACTATTGACTTTGAATTCCCAAAGCCAATTTCTAATATAGATACAATAGATCACCATATGCAGGATTTATTACTAAATAAAATCCCTTTTGGCAAGCTGAATGTAAAAGACAATGGTATGCTAAACTTGGCCTGGAATGGGGAAGGCGAGAGAGTTGATGAACGTCATTTCCTTTCTGAAAAAGTACTTAAACATGTCATGTCACCTGGTACGAAAGGATACTATACCAAACCTGAAATAGATTTGAAGATCGCTCGTCCATTACTTTCCACTATGCATAAAATGCACCGAGCAGGCGTCGATAATTATGTCACTGATCCTTTTGTAGGCAAAGTTAGACGTCTTACTCCAAGAGAGTGTTTACGTTTAATGGGATATGATGATGACTTTGAACAAGTAGTTTCGGATACGCAAATGTATAGACAAGCTGGGAATTCAATTGTAGTGGATGTTTTTATACATTTATTAAAACAAATTGATAATTATGAAAAGATTCTCCCTAATGATCATGAGCGGATTGAAGAGCATAAAAAAGAAGCTATCGTTTGATAGCTTCTTTTTTTATACTTGTTGAACCTTAGATTGAAATGTTTCTCTTATAAGAGTTTTAATCTCTTCGCTAGAAAGTGTGTCAATTATAGTTACACCACCTAAACTGTTGATTTTTTTGGCTATAATTCTAAACTCTTCTTGACCGACTTCAAAATTATCCTCATTCTTTAATTCTAATAAAACAGAGAGTAGGCTATTAACAATTTTTTTATTACGAGAAAAAGTTCTTTCCATTAAACTGTGAGCAAAGTCTTGTTTGGAAAGGAGAAACTTTGTTAATTCATACGGATCCTCTCTTGTAGAATCATAGGATATATAACCAAACCACCAAAGTCTAGATATGCTATTTCTTACTAAAGCGATATGCTTGTTTGATTCTAGAAAGTAACGGCGTTTTATAAAGTTAATTGGATTAGAATTACTTTTAATGTTGTCTATTCCCCATCGTGACCTTGTATAGGACCAAAAATAAGTATGGGTTAGGTAAGACCATAACCTTTCATCAGAAGCTTGAACTAAATTAAGGTTTTTGAATGCATCATATAAACGAATTGTATTCTCTATATCATTACTAGCACTCTTACCATTTAGTAGTTCTACATTTTGAACCATTACTTTTGATTGTAGAAACCAATCATTGTTTTCAAAATATTCTTGGACCCATGGACTGTCCGAATAATAGTTATCAAGAAAACCTTCAATATTTGTTTTTAAATGTATTAGATTCGGTTCTGTTAAATACTTTAAGTTCAAAACTGTTCTCTCCTTTAATCATTCTCTGCTTCAAATTCATAGAGTGATTGTAATGCACTTGATACGGGATCACCCACTAGCTTTTGTGCGATAACTAAACTAGAATCAGAAGTTGATCCAGAGATATTCTTTATATCAATATTGAAGTTATCTTTTAGTTTCCGTTTAAGCACTCTGAACCATCTAGATTCCTCTTCCATCTGGTCGAATTCTTCTTCGTCATTCATTTCACCTTTTAATTTGATATCTTCCAATACAGATGCTAGTGCAGGCACAATGACAAGTGATGCTAGAACAGGTTGAAGGTTCTCCGCTTGCCTTAATGAATTATACATATTGAAATTTTGCTCAGACAAGTTTATGACAATTTTATTGCTCATGGAACTGATATCCAATGGTTCTTTGTTAGTTGATTTTTGGATGGAAAAGATGGATGGAATTCTCCTTAAAGGATCATGTATAAGGTCAGCATCAAAGGATAATTCATCTCCAACAGCTAAAACATCACCTTTCCATATTTCAAATGATAAGTCACCAAAATCCTGGTGAAAATGCTTGTCTTTGTAATCCGAAATATAGTCGTTTGCAAGAATGAATGTGGTCATCTCGACTTTTCCGTCCAACATATTGGATGGAATTGTAAAGGATTCTCTTGTTTTGTTAAACCGAAAAATCTCTCGGTATCTAGTATTTGAGCACTCTAAATGAATAGCATAATTAGCTTTCAAACTAATAACTAGTTCCCTTAGATTACCACTACTAGTTGTGAAATCAGCATTTAACACATAATGGTCTTGTTCAACATCAATTGATACATCTGTTTTAAAATAACATTCTTGATAATCATCGGAGTTTTTCCACAAAACTGGATGGGGGTAGTGTCTTTCCTTAATTTTCATATAAAACAACCTCCAAAGCACAACGCACTGTTTCCTGTAATGTTACGTTTAAAGCAAGTTTGTTATTTGTGAAATTTACAGGACCTACTTTTCCTTTAGGACTAACTTCAATCATTTCACCAGTCTCAACATCATTAACAGAGGCGATTACTGCATCCTCTTTACCGTCTTCGCCTATAATTTGGAATTTCAAGAAACCTTTGCCATCTTTGTCTGATTTTAAGGATGCTCTATATACACCATTCTTAGGGTTAATACAAAATATTCTTTTGTGCTTTAATGATGTAGGAGTAGGGGAAGGAGATCGCTGTCCTTCATTTTTACCTTCTTTACCACCTAAATTGGTTCCGTTACCAGTTTCGGTGCTTTTGCTACTAGGACTTCCTCCTGTTTCTGTGTTTTCCGATTCTCCAGGAGCATTTTCTAATCCATCCTCAGCACCATTATTAGAAGTGTTTGTTTCTTGACCAGGTTTTGTTTTGGGAGTAGGTGAAGGTTTTCTCGAAACCGTTTCTAACTCTACTTTTTTATTTGGAATACGTTTTTCACCTTCATTATTTTTGGTATCATCATTTAAAGGCATATCATCTGTTTCATCTGGAAGGAATTGACTCATACCTTCGACTTCTATTTCATCTACTTCTAATTCTTTTGATAATCCTTTGACTTGCTCATTAATCCATTTGTTTATACTTGTTAATGTCTTTTGAGCATAACTCGGATTTTCATGACGATCCTTTTCCCATTTATCATGGGCAGGGTTTTCAACGGATCGTAAAAATTGATTTAACTTATCCCCCTTAGCAATAAACACTCCAGCGAATTTTAAAGGTGTTCGGAAATGCCCTTTATCAAATATTTTCATACCAGTATTTCTAACCATTGCTACTTTTTTTGGAAAATCTTTTTTGGATTTGATATACAATTCAACCTCACCCATATCTTGTCCTTTACTGTCTTTAAACTGCCCAATAATCGGAGGGTTGGTAAGCATTGTGCTGTAATATTTATAAGAATAATTATCTTTTTCAGTAGCAAGGTGTTTTTCGAAAAGGTCATGTAGATTATTTGAATTAATAATAGTATTTTCTACTTCTACTATTAAATTACCTCGATGAATGGCTACAAAGAAATCTTCTAACACAGATTTAATTATGATGTCTTGCCAACCATCTTTATTTGGAAAACCAGCAATGAAAACATCTGTACCTTGCTCTTCTCTGTGAAAAGCAGATTGAATGTTATTTTCGTTGGTAATAGGAAGGTTTTTATCTACAGATCCGTAAAAGCCAGTTCCTTGAGTTGTCTCATTTTCATCATTTACATGTGTTACTAGTTTAGAAACACCTTGAAAAGCAGTCTTATTTTCAATATCTCTTGTTCCATAAAAAACTGTTCTTAGATCTGAGCAAGCGAATGGTGCATTTTTACCTATACCAAAAGAACCGCCAGAAGTGGCCCCTTTGTCTGAGGAACCGACAGTAAGGATTAAGTTAAACCAATTGCTTCCACGACGTCGTTCATTTGAAGATCCAGTTAATCCAGTAGTGTTGTAATCACTGATCTTAAGAAAGGGAATCTTTTTTTCATTCATTACCTTTAAGGCATTTTCAAAAAACATAACTGCTTTATCGTTATGACTCCAATACGCCTTACATTTTTGAAGTGAATCAATAAATTCATTACTTTTAGGGAAGTCATCTTTATCAAAATACTCTAAATTAAATCGAACAATAACGGGTTTATTAGAATCCTTTATTTTAGCATCACTAGAATTTTGGATTATTTCCCTGGTTAGGGAGACTAATGGTCTGCCTTTGAATGTTTCAATCCCAGCGTCATTTAACCCAGTTTCTGTACCGTGGTTATTAGAAGGAAAATTCCAACTTATCATATTACTCTCTCCTAAGTTTAATAGTTATATAGTTTTATTTTACTACTTAAAGAAGTTAATAACAATTGGTAGAAATTTGGTTTGTATGGTTGATCACGATATCTATTTTTGTTCTGATGAAAACATAGAAGTAAGTACTAACCTTGTTCTAGTAAACTATGTAATGTATGGTAAGGTAATATTGCTAGTTGAAAAGACCCAATTTATCATTCATTATAGATAATAAGAATATTGTGATTGGAAGATGTGATTAAATGATAAATTTTAAAATAGATGATGTCCTTTTCTACACAGAGTCATCAAGTAAGATTGAACATATTTTAAGTAAGACTTATCGTAGAAGAGTATTTCCTTATTTTAAAAGAGGATTAAAAAATAGGCATTTGCCTCTTTTAAATAAAACTTTGTATGAGCAAATTATTAAATTAAAAAGAATTCCTACTGTCGAAGAGTTTGAATTAAGATACCTTGAAAAGTATTCTGATCGCACTGAGAATACTGAACCAATTCTATTACTAGCTAATAATGCTTATAAATCTTTATTAACTGATTTACATTTTTATTTTATATTAAAAGAATCAAAACTATTTGATGATGTTGCAATAGAGTATATTCATGATACTGCAGCAAAGACAGATATATTGTTGAAAAAAAATGGACGAATTATGGGGTTGCAATTATTTTCAGGTAGTAAGAATTATGAAGAATCTAAAAAAGCGTCAATAAAGAAATTGCAAGTAAATCTTGGTTATGAGCTTTTTCTTTTCTCGTTGCAATCAAAATATGGTGAAAGAAAATCTATAAAAGTGTTAAATGGTGAAATATTGGAATTGTATAGTTTAACTGATGCTGAATTACTCTCAGAAAAAATTTTAGGTATTCATCAATTTGATCAAGACCAACTTTTATGTGAAAAGGAAGAAGTAGATACTTTTGAATTGTTAGATGAACCTATTACTTCTAAATCCACATCAAATACAATTAACAACCAAAAGCATTCAGTGATTTTTGGAGGATATGATGACCAAAATAAAATTAATGATTTTCGAAAAAAGGGAATAAAAGTATTTGATATTAAGAAAAAGGTTAAAGGTGTTACTCCTTTTACAATACAAAATGGTGTTGGTTATAAACGAGTATATGATTATCTAAAGAAATACGGGCATACATGTAAAGGTTTTAATATAGATCAATTTGCAGTCGAGCATGCAGATCAAAATGAAAATATAGCGATTAATGCAGGGGCTGGTAGTGGTAAAACAACTACTCTTGTCTCTAGGATTCTATATTTACTTGACACTGGTGCAGTACGAAGTTTAGATGAAATTGCGATGATTACGTTTACAAATGAAGCAGCAAATAATATGGAAACCGCTTTAACCAAGAAATTTATGGAACAATATCATTTGACAGGTAATCAACGATATCACCATTATCTTCAAGATTTACAAAAAATGAAAATAATGACCATTCCTTCATTTGGTAAGCAAATCCTAAACGATTTTGGTCATTACATTGGTTTAGGAGAAAATATTAAGGTATCAACATTAAAAATGGAGCGTGACCAGATAATAGACCAGTGTCTAGATGAAATTATTTCAGGTTTGGATAATCCATTCGAAAATCTTGAATATTATAAAGCAACGAAATTCATTTTGGATCTTTGGGATAAACTCGAGCAAAAAGGTGTAACTAGAGAAAAACTAGCCGACTATATAGCTGTGAATGATGATATTCTTTTAAAGTCAGTTATTACTAAAACTATTATTCGTGCTGAAGAAAAATTTAACGAGTTGAAGGTAGACCAAGATAAATTAACAGTATCAGATTTGACTAGATATTTAAAAAAATTGAGTGATTATAATGTTCCATTAGAAAAGTTACAAAATCAGTATAAGTACTTATTTGTAGATGAATTCCAAGATACCGACATATCTCAAATTGAATTTATAGCAACTGTTGCTGTTAGGGCAAAACTTAAATTAGTCGTAGTAGGTGATATAAAGCAAAGTATCTACCGATTTAGAGGGGCTAATTCCACTGCATTTACCGTACTGAATTATTATTTGAAAAAGTTAGGCTATTCAAGAACAAAAGAATTTGGTCTGTTTGAAAACTTCCGATCTTCAAAGGAGTTAGTAGAGGAAGTGGAATTATATCTTTCTAAATGGCGAAAACACTATTTACTTCCGTCAGATGATATGGCTATGTATTCTCGTCAAAGAAATACTACTCAGGTTAATAAAGTACTAAATAGGGTTCAAGATAGTATAACTAGAGCAGAAATATTAAAGAGATTTGGACAATTGCCTTCTGCTAATCAAACGACATTAGCCATTTTAGTACGGACTAATGATGAAGCACGTCAAATTGGGGAACTTCTTAAAGGGGTTAAGAACGTGGAGGTACAAATGGATGGAACTTTGTTTATGTCCAAGGCTGCAAGAGATATTTTGATCTTACTTAATTCATGGATTTTTCCAAGAAGAAAAGAAGCATTATTCTCTCTTTCTACAACGTCATTTGTTTTTCCACAAGATAATTTTAAATTTAAGAAGTATGAACCTATTAATAAATCAATGCGAATTAGTGGAGAAGACTACAAGTTAGATATTCCAACATTTTGGAAGGAAGCACATAAACTGTTAAAATATAAGCCCCTTTTAACAGTTTTAAATGAATTTATTCTCCATTCTAATTACAGAGAAAACTTAAAAAATAGAGATTATACAGAAACTGAAATTAGAAAGTATAAATTGAACCTTCAAAAGATTCTTATGCAAATACATTCTCAATTTAATGATCGACCAGTAGATCTACTTACTTTATATGATTGGCTAAAAACCCAAGTAATGTCAAATCGGGATATAGATGAAGCTGAATTGGGAGAATCATATTTTGATGGAAATCTTATAAAAGTGTTGACAGTCCATAAAGCAAAAGGATTAGAATTCCATACTGTCTTAATACCTTATACTAATTCAAAATTTGTCAAAAAAGATGAATATATAAAAAAAGATACAATCGTACAGATAGAAGAAAATGGTCAATTAGACTTTGAGTGGAAGTATATTGATGATGCTAGTGGTTTTATAAGTGAAACTCAAAATTATTCTAAAATAAAACAAAATGAAGATAATGAACAGCGTAGTGAAGAGACACGTTTACTATATGTTGCAATGACTAGAGCAGAAAAATTGTTATATATCTATGATCTAAAAAAAGCAAAAAGTAATACCACTAAACCAAATACATGGGGAGACTTACTTTTGATGTAAAGGAGGGACCTATATGAGTTACCAAGTGATTTCGTATGAAGTTGCAGAGCAATTAATGCTAAAGGATTCTATATTTGCCAAATATAGCGATGCTATCCATATTACAGCGACTAATTCACTGAAAAGAGGAATGATGGAGAGTAATACTGATCTTAGTCAATGGTTTGTAGGACCAATCTTGTCTTTTTCTGAGATTGCAAAGTTTGTGGGTAAAACATGGACACTAGGCCAAACGGAGCTTCGTCAATTCACATTATTATCAAAGGCGCTACGTAAGTATAATGAGACACATGAAATCCAGTCATCAGATTTATTCAGTTCGATAGATAAGAATCAAGCGACATTGTTAAAAACTATGCGTTTGCTTACTGAAAGTGGCCTTACTAGTAAAGAAGTAAAGGAAATAGGAGAAAACAAATTTTCCGAAGAAGAAAAGGTTTTTTTAAATCTTTGGAGTGACTTGGAGATTGATAGTACATTTGAAAATTTAAGTGATTGGTTTGATGAATTTCAGCGTCATACAATTTATTCTTTTAAAGAAACACTCACTGCTGCGTTAAGGGACTTGGAACAGATGGATGAAAAACGTATGAATGCTAATATTAAAGCAAATACAAATATAAATAAGCTGGTCCAAGAAAAATTTGTGGAAAAGAAAGTAATCATTCTCCATGGGTTTTACTTTATCACACCAATCCAGAAACGTATTTTTGATCAATTAAGTAAACATTTAAACGTAATTCACGTTGTTAATTATAAAGAAGGCTATCACAATGGCTTTAAATCTGTAGAGGCCTTTTTAGATCTTCCTAATACTCCTCATGTGAAAGCAAGTCAGACAAAACTTCCTGTTAATATTTTTGCCAAGAAGTTTCTACAAATAATAAATGGAAGCTTTCCTAAAGATGAGGAAGAACAAGATAATCAACAAGGTATAAAACCAAGTTATTTTGAGTTTATGAATCTGCATGAATTTAAAGAATATGTGGATTCAAAGGATGATGTTGTTATATCTCCTAGAAGTAGAGAAGCTAAAAGTTATTTAGAAGATATATATACTTCGAATAATAAAAATTTAACCGAATATCCAATGGGTCAATTTTTAATGGATGTACATCGGTTAAATACTCGAATATATCATATCGATACAAGGACTTATGAAGATGTAGAAAACCTATCGGTGCCACTAGTTCTCAGACTGTTTAATTCGGGTTATTTTATGATCGAGGGTGAGACGGCGTCTAAGTATTTAAAAACATTACAAAAATTGACTCCTCTTCTTGAGGAATATACAACTTTTTATCAATGGAAAAAACAGATCAAAAATTTATTCGAACGGAAAAAAGAAATTGAAACAAAACTTAAAAAGGAAAACAAAAATAAAAACCAAGAGAATGACATTGATCATAAGATGAACACCTTCTATAATCGTAATTTAGCTTTTTTCAATGTACCATATAAGGAATTGATTGCGATTCAAAAGGGACTAGCAAATTTACAAGAACTTTACCAAAGACTATATACGGGTAATAGCATTCCTATATCTGAATATGTCGACATTTTAGAAAAATATGTTAACGATGATATATTACCTTCATTAGAGCAGAGAGTAGATCAAACAATAGCAGGTGAAATTCTAGATTCGTTGGAAGACTTAAAAGGAGTATCAGTTGATAACTTTGATAGACAAGATTTAGTTCGTGGCTTGAATTTTTTCTTAAGTCGAGAAACAGATACCCGCGAAGATGGAGAAGCGTCAACTATATTCGGCGATAATTCAGTAAATAGTTATGAAACTATTTCGCGATTCTTAGATAGCGACGGATTTCAATTTACAGAGAATAGATCTGTTCACCTTGCTTTCATGGATAATAAGGCTTTCCCAGTAGCACAACAACTGTCTACATGGCCACTTTCTAAAGAAACATTAGATGAACTTTATAGTAAAAATATTAATTTAAAACAATTAAAAATGCGAAAAGACTTAGAAGTTGATATTTCTTGTTATCTTCTATATATCACAATTAATAATGCCATCAATGTGAAATTCTCTATCGTAAAAGAGTATAGTAACGAGAAGAACTTGCAACAAACCTTTTATTTACAGTTATTAAATTTAAAAAAAGCATCAGAAAAGGATATTCGAGATGAGGATAATGAACAGCAACCAATTACACCAACATTTTCAAAAAAAATTATGTTCAGAGAACGAGCATATGAATATTTAATTAGGAAAACATATAATCGATGTCCAAAACGGGTTGTATATAGTTTTTTGATAAATAATCGACCTGAATTTAGCGGTCCATTCCATGAACCATTTGTGTTTAAAAACTTACTAAGACATGCTATGGGTAATAAATATAAAAGGGATCAAAGATATCAAGATGTATATAGCTGGTTCCCGCATTGGTCAGAAACTAAAAAGGATATGTACCGTAAAAATATTGAAGAATACATGCGTGATAAGAGCAAAAGACCAAACTTCACGATGCTAGATGGTGAAAGGTATTGGGATTCGCAACTAAATATTGCCTTATTTGGGGAACGTTCACCGAATGAAGGAAATGAGGCAGATTATGAGTTTGACAAACCAAATAAACCTTTTGCTAAGCCTGGTCCTAACTGTAAATATTGTCCATTTCAAGAGCATTGTATAGAAGCACAATTATATGACAAGTACTAAATATTTAATAACTACGTGGAATTGTTTAATTTCTGTTATGGGTTTAGGTAAATCATAGGATTAGCATGAGCATGCATGGCAAGGGACAGAAACTGTCCCTTCAACAAAAATAAGCCTATTTTTGTCTAATGTCTCTAAATTCATAAAGCAGCTCTTTACTTTATCACTTAAGTATACGATAAATTGTTGTAGCTAGGCATCTAGTATACTATGTTACTATGAAAGAATGAATATTATACGATTAAATCAATAAATTTTCCTATTTCTTTTATTAGCTAAGTCTTTTATTAGAATTGAAGAAAAACACGTTTTATAAAATTGTTAAAAAGTAAGCATACACGAAATCCCCACCTGTTTTCAGATGGGGATTTCGTGTATGCTTTATTTAGATTTATTTGGAATGTGGCATTCTTGAAGGAGTGTTGAGACCATGGTAGGTATTGAGCCAATTGTTCTTTGTCCGTCGTATCTATATTGGGAAGCTCTTCGAATAAGTAGCTAAGATAGTTAAATGGATTCAACCCATTTTCCTTAGCTGTCTTTACAATACTATAAATAATCACACTGGATCTAGCTTTTTTTTGTTTTGTTATATAAAATCATAAAATAACTTCAGTTTAAATTGTTCACTCTTTGATAACTCATTTATAAGCCTATTATCAAATTCGTCTTCAAATGTCTTATTTATGTATATATAATCAATTTTATCTAACGGGAGGCTTATTAGTTCCTCAAATTTTTCTCTACTGTTATATCCGTCAATAAATACTCCTTTTATATTGATACGGAGGACCTCCAACTGTTGTATCATTTTATCGATATTTTTTATTGCATGTTCTTGTTTTTCTTGTTGTCTTAATTGATAGTATATTGCTACATTAACCATTATAGATACACATCCTTTTAGTACAGAAAAATGTAACCTAATAATTTTATCATAAAACAACCCAAAATTAATATTTTTTGCTATAATAGCAATATGTAAAACTAGCGGGAGTGAGAGAAAAATGCTTTACAGATTTATAGACTTATTCGCTGGGATAGGCGGGATTCGTATAGCATTCGAACCATATGGCGAATGCGTTTTTTCGTCAGAATGGGATATGAAAGCACAAGAAACTTATGATGCAAACTTTAATGAAAAACCAGTAGGAGATATACGCACTGTAAACGCAGAGAACATTCCTAATCATGACATATTATTAGCAGGTTTCCCCTGTCAACCGTTCTCGTTAGCAGGAGTATCGAAGAAGAAAAGTTTAGGAATGAAACATGGATTTCTAGATGAAACTCAAGGGACATTATTTTTTGATATTGCAAGAATTATAAAGGAAAAGCAACCTCAAGCCTTTTTATTGGAAAACGTCAAGAACCTAAGAAGTCATGATAAAGGTAATACATTTAAAGTAATAAAGAAAGTTTTAGAAGAAGAACTGGGTTATACGGTTTATGCGGATGTGTTAAATGCAAAAGGTCTAGTTCCACAAAATAGAGAACGTATTTATATAGTTGGTTTCAAGAAACCTTTAAAATTTGAATTTCCGGAAATACCAAAACAAGGACCACCTTTAAAATCAATTTTAGAAAATAATGTTGATGAAAAATATACACTTTCGGACAAGTTATGGAATTATCTGCAAGCCTACAAAGAAAAACATGCTAAGAAAGGTAATGGTTTTGGATACGGATTGGCAGATCTTGATTCTAATAGTAGAACATTGTCGGCTCGATATCATAAAGATGGAAGTGAAATCTTAATTCCACAAGGTGATGGTAAAAATCCAAGAAGACTAACTCCAAGAGAATGTGCTCGATTGCAAGGATTCCCAGAAACGTTTAAAATTGTAGTAAGTAATACAGCCGCTTATAAGCAATTTGGTAATAGTGTTGCTGTTCCCGTTGTAGAACGAATTGCGGAAAATATGATTTATGCCATCGAACGAGATTCTACAATTGAAGATACTGTGGAGGAGGAGCAGACTGAGTATGCAACGAAATAACTTGGAAAGTTTAACAAGCGCAGTAGAAGCGGCCAGACAAAATGGTCGCTTTTTTTGTAAATTTCTGTCGCCAAATGATGCAGGGGTAAATGGGGCACATCAAGATGGAGTATATTTAAACATAAGCTCTTGGTATGTCTTCTTTAATGATGTTCCTATTCCAGAAACAGGTATTGAAGATAGGTATGTAAAGATACATATAGACGATTGGAAGCAATTTGATAGTAGGATTGTATATTATACATCAAAAAAAGAATTTAGAATTACTCGTTTTTGGTCAAACGTTCCTTTTGATCGAAATGAAACAGTAGGTGCATTAATTGTCTTCATTCCTATATCCAAAGATGATTATAAGGTTTATATTTTCAATACAGAAGAAGAAATAGAAGAATTTTCTCAAACATTCTCACTTTCATTAGTTAATAACTTTACTGTTTATAATGGTGAAGAAGAGGTAGCAGTTGAAAAAAACTTTGAAAACAAAGTTCATGAGTTAGTAGCAGGTTATGAGGATTTCCCTGAAACGTCGGTTATGGCTGAAATATCCAGAAGAGTGTTTATAGAATATTATAATAAGAAGAAAATACATCCTGATAAAGACCTAATAAGCTGGGTAAATACAGAATATACAGTTTTTAGATTAATAGAACAAGAGGTATATAAAGATAAACTTCTTAAACCTTTTGGAGAACTGCAGTCGCTTCTTGATTTTGCAAGTAGTGCGTTAAATAGAAGAAAAAGCAGAGCAGGAAGAAGTTTAGAACACCATCTGAATTATATTTTTACTGATGTAGGAATTCCTTTTGATAATCCGGGAAAAACAGAAGGAAAGAAAAAGCCAGATTTTTTATTTCCTTCCACAACTGATTATCAAAATCCAAAATTCCCAGGGGAAAACTTGATTCTATTAGGTGCTAAAACTACATGTAAAGATAGATGGAGGCAGGTATTAAGCGAAGGTGAAAGAGTTCCGTATAAACACCTGCTAACCCTTCAACAAGGAATTTCCAAAAGTCAATTAGAAGAAATGAAAAATGCTAATCTACAATTAGTTGTACCAAAACCATATCATCTACAGTATCCTAAAGAAAACAGAGATAAACTATGGACTGTTAGTGATTTTATAGAGTTTACTAAAGAAAAATATAGAGTATAGATAGCGCTTTATATACCATATATACTACTACCACATCAAGTGTTACATAATCATCTGAAGCTAATAAAGTCGATGCAAGATAAGACTGAATTAGCCCAGATGATTACTTTTTCATTTTTCAATATGCAAATGATATACTTAGTAACTAGCAAAAAACCGATGCACTATATTCCCCTCAAATGCCGAATACTTCCCAACCAAATCAACAAACCTTCCTTGATCTTTACTCATATAATCATGTTCATAACACCCCGCATGTGTAAACGTATAATTCACATCCAAAATCACAGAATCAGCATTTCTAAAATTTTTTCCACACTTTGGACAACGTATCATTATGATCAACATCCTCTCTTATCAATAGATTTAATCACTAGACACCACTTAATGACACTGGTCTTATTTTTCTTAGGATATAGAGTTTTATTTCCTAAAGTAACTAGCTATAGGGCAGGGTGTGTCAGGTTTTGGCAACTTCTCTTACATCACCTCCTTTCAAGGTAAAGTTGTGTTTATATACAGTTCTTATTACAACAGACCTAATTGCCAAATGGTATATGTTTAAATACCGTTAATAGCCTATAGGAGGATAGGGGAAGGGACAACTGCTTGTCACTCTTCCTTTCCTCACAGGGACAAACGCATCCCCATATCCATTATCTTCCTGTCTTTTTACTTGCCAAATAATCTTTCAACAATGTCTTTGCCTGTTGTTTTTCTTTATCTTGATCGATAGCTTTTACTTCTTGAGGTTTAGGCTTCTTATCCTTGCTTTCAAACCAATCAGGAATCACTTCTTGTTTTGCATGCTGTTTATTTCGAAACTTCTGTCGTTGTTTTTCTCGGAAGGCTTTCTCATTCTCCTCGATTTGTGCCACTGTCGTGAAGTTACTTTCCTCCCACTTTTTTAAAATCCCTTTCACAAACGCCCAATTCGCTTTGTTTTGCTCCAGTGCACGTTTCATGGCTTCCATGACGATTTCATCACTTAGTTTGTTCACCCATGTATGCAGTTCTGTTTGCATATATGGCGGTAGGTCCGCTTCGATATTTTCTAGATAAAATGTTTCGCTTTCAGTAGTAGTACTAAAACTATTACCACTACTTACTACAAAATCTTTAGATCCTTTTAATGGGGTTGGTTTGTGTTCTTGTTTGTCGTCGTTTTTCTGACCTTCAAGTTGTACTTCTGTGGGTGTGGGATCTGGTGTGGTTCTATTGTTGGGTGTGTTGTTGTCATGATTGTGGTATGTCAATTGATCTTCAGTTGTAACCAGACTAATCATTTGATAATTAGGGCACAAATTTCCACCTCGTGGCAAGAATAGGATGAACCCTTCTTTTTCAAGTTCTGCTCTAGCTTTTTTGAAGGTGCCAGCATTGATTTGTGACTTTGCACATAACACAGTTTCCGTCGCGGTAAATTGCTTCTTCCATCCTGCTTTTAACTTCACTTGCATCATTGCGTGCCAAAGGAGAATCGCTGGTCTAGATAGGTTAGTATATTCCAATCGGTCGTAAAAAGCTTTTGTTTCTTCAATATAATTCAATCGGATCGTTCCTTCCTATTTATAAATTAAATGGTGAAACGCTGTTGCTGGAATGAAGCAAAGTGCAAAATACAGATGGCGGTGCGTTGCATTTGTTTTTCTAACGAATGGTGAGATGTTTTCATAGGTAGATGTTGGCCATCTTTAAACGTGATCATCGATTGAATGGTAGAGTCTTCATTGGAGCTATATGGCTCAATCGATTGAACATGATGGTAAAAAATCCAATGACAGTCATAGTCAGTAGGTGCTTGGGTTGGAAATGTAAAGATGTTTTTCATCGGGCAAATAGGGATAGGGACTTTACGTTTCACACCCATTTGATAGTTCACAGCTTTCCGCCGACCTTCATATGTTGAATATCCATCCAAACAAGCAGATTTAATAATTTGTATGGCTGGCTGCTGGACGAACAGTTGCCGTCCAGCCTCTAATACAATGGTATCGTATTCGATGTGATAAGCAGGTATAAGGGCCATTGTTCGCTCATTCACATGATAGTTCGGAATCGTTTTCATTTTAGTGGTCCGTTAATCTTTATTTGATCGACCTCAGCCCAGAATGCATCGTGGCTCATATGTAAAGCAATAATAATTTTTTTAAGTGTCCAACTACCAGGTAGGCATTTTCCTCGCTCGATTCTTTCTAAGCAATCCTTGCTAATACTTGCCTCATTAGCAAGGTGATGGATGGACAATTTACGACCGTTCTTTTTGATTGCTTGGCGATTTGAACGGATCACAGTACCAATCGCAACCTTTTTCATTTCCATTTCTGTCATTTAATACGCTCCTTTGTGTTAAATTTAAAATACTCTATTATTATCTATCGAATAGTAAAAAATTACCACGGCTTACAGGTCGGTTTTTGGCAAGAATTAATGAACATTTTGTGAAAAATAGATTTTAGTAGTGGTAACAAGACAATCTGAAAATGAGATTATTTTATTTTTAGTGAATCTAACCAGAAACTATTGGTTGAGTGCTGAATGGTTAAGGGGAACATTACAAAGGAGACGGGACAAGGGGCACTCTGTCCTTGTTATTGTCGGTCTTAATTTATACCGATTATATTAAACTAAAAAAGAATTAGGGTTTTAAAAATGATAGATGTACAAACACCGAACCTAGCAGGAGTAAAGTCAGTGATGATTAGTTGGATTTTTACCAACTTTATGATGCAATCTACGACATTCTACCTGAGGAAGGGGAGGATAGACCGTTTGACGAGGATAGATTGCGATTGCTTGGGTTTTGCTATGATTTACGGCATGCAAAGGCTGGTCACAAAGAGTTTACTTATGTTGATAATGGATTAAATCCAGGTTCGATGTACGAGCTAGAAGTTGTGGGGAGTCAGAAGAACTTATATTTTTCCTTTTCCACTTATTATCCTGGGATACTGTTTGTGATGATGGCATTAACCTACGCAAATAGAGGACCAGGATAAAAGCGAGCTTTCCCCTAGGCGCTCAATCTAAGGAGGGAGTGCCTGTTAATATTGCCTGCAAGAAATATAAACAGCTAATTACCAATTCTGCATTTCTTTCATTTGATGGATATACGTAATAAATTCGCGAGGAGAGAAATAGCCAAAATTCCGAAAATCATTAATAAGATGTGACTGATCAAAGTACCCGTTTTTATACACAATATCGTCTATCTCCATTCCCCTTCTTAACATATACAATGATTTTTGAAAGCGAATAATTTTACTGAAATTTTTTGGAGATATACCGATGCTATTCGTAAATTTATTTCTTATATACTTATCCGAATAGCCTACACTATTCGTCACTTGTTTCAATGTAATGTTGCCGTTATGGGTAATAATTGTATCGAGTAGATAATTTGTGAGTTGATGATCCTTGGTAGTTGGTGTGATTAGTGTACCGATGGTTGTTTCGAATATCCGAATACGTTCATAAAAGTTTTTATGTGATAGCATACAATCGATCCTAGGATTGATGTCGTTTGACAAATCGGATAATGGCATGTGAGTGCTTATTAAATCTTTTATATTAAAATTTTTAGATTTAATGCCATATCCAGGTGGAATTCGAACACCAAAGTAGGTCTCTCCAGGTGTGAATGGTACGAATGTACAAGTTAGAACAGTTCCAAACACATGAACAGTTGGAGTTGCTTCGTTACAACAAAAAATGATATCTAAACATCCATCTGGAACAGCGGGCAAAGTGTCTACTGTATTTTTCATTAGTGTAAATTGATAGAACAGTAGTGGTATTTGATTTAGTCGGTTCATTTGCCAATGTTGCACATAGTCGGTGGTGTCTGTTTCAAAATTTGGCTGTAAGTATAGGTTTACATGATGCGCTGTTTGATTCTCCATTGTGACCTCCTTTTACAACAATATCTACATACTAAAAATAGAATAAAACGACCAGTAAATCTATTGGTTTGTTAGAAAGCATGACAAGATCTCCCCATATTTATTGCAAACTGAAAAAAATTTAATAATTTTTATAAGCAACACTAGCAATAGTGTAAGCGGATTACTATATTTTTAATTTTCAGTTTATTCCGTTTTTTACAATCACTTCTATCTGCTTATTTTCTATACTTGATTTAACGATAAGTTAAAAAAGTAATGGAAAGGGAGCGAGAGTATATGAGTGAGACATTAACATTAGTCAATCATCCATTAGAACCGTTAACTACAGAAGAGGTTAGGGTAGCAACAAGTGTCATTAAAAAAGAAAAGGAGCTTTCAGACACGTTTCGATTTGTGAGTGTAAGCTTATATGAGCCAGCAAAAGATGTTGTACTTAATTTTAAAGAGGGAGATGCAATAAAGCGAGATGCTTTTCTGATTCTATTAGATAATAAAGAAGAAAAAACATATGAGGCAACTGTTTCTATTAATGAAGAAAAAGTAACATCGTGGAAACATGTTCCAGGTGTACAGCCACCAATTATGGAGGATGAATTTCTAGCATGTGAAACAGTTGTGAAAAATGACCCACAAATGCAGGAATCCTTTATAAAAAGAGGGATCACAGATTTTGATTTGGTGATGGCGGATCCATGGTCAGCTGGAAATTTTGGTATTGAAGAAGAGGAAGGGAAGCGTATTGCTCGTACGATTTGCTGGTTGAAAACATCGAAACATGATAATGGTTATGCTCGACCTATTTCAGGGCTACACGCTTTTGTTGATCTAAACAAAATGGAAGTTATCAAAGTTGTGGATCATGGTGTGGTTCCTATCCCGCCAAATGATGGTAAATATGATCCTGAAGGTGTAGGAAAGTTGCGTGAGGATATTAAACCTTTGGATATTATCCAACCAGAAGGCCCAAGCTTTTCGATCAATGGACATGAGATTAGTTGGCAAAAATGGAAAATTCGCTTTGGTTTCAACCCTAGAGAAGGACTGGTATTACATACGGTCAGTTATACAGACAAAGGGGAAGAACGACCAATCATGTATCGTGCTTCATTATCAGAAATGGTAGTACCATATGGTGATCCGGCTGACCCAGTAAATCGAAACAATGCCTTTGATGTTGGGGAATATGGTGTTGGAATGTTAGCCAATCCTTTGGAACTTGGTTGTGATTGCTTAGGAGAAATCCAATATTTTGATGCTGTACTTGCAGATAGTAATGGGGACCCTGCAACCATTCCAAATGCGATTTGTCTCCATGAAGAGGATTATGGAATTCTGTGGAAGCATACGGATTTTCGAACTGGAAAAGTCGAAGTAAGACGTTCTCGTCGTTTAGTTTTATCTAGTATTTCAACGGTTGGAAATTATGAATATGGTTTCTTCTGGTATTTCTATCAGGACGGAAATATTGAATATGAGGTGAAGCTAACAGGGATTCTTCACACAAAAGCGATCGCGGCTGGGGAAACGCCAAAATATGGAAACTTATTGGCTCCACAATTAGATGGGCCGAATCATCAGCATTTCTTTAATGTTCGTTTGGATATGATGGTCGATGGAACGAATAACTCGGTTGTTGAGGTTAATACGGAAAGCGATCAACCAGGTAAGCATAATCCATTTGGAAATGCATTTATTGCTAAGTCAACGACATTTGAACAAGAATTTGATGCGGTCAGAAAAGTGAATGTGGAGTCTGCAAGATACTGGAAAATAACAAATCCGAATACGAAGAATATTGTTGGTCAGCCTGTTGGTTACAAATTGTTCCCAGGTGAAAATGCCGTTCCATATGCGCAGAAAGACTCTAGTATCATGAAACGAGCTGGATTTATCTCTAACCACTTGTGGGTAACACCTTATGATCAGAGTGAAAAATATGCGGCAGGTGATTATCCAAATCAGCATGAAGGAGGAGAGGGTTTACCGAAGTGGATCCAGCAAAATCGATCAATTGAAAACACAGATGTTGTTGTTTGGTATACGATGGGACACCATCATGTGACTCGTCCAGAGGATTGGCCAATCATGCCAGCGGCCTATATGGGATTTGCGTTGAAACCAGTAGGGTTCTTTGACCAAAATCCATCGATTGATGTACCACCTTCCAAACCAAAGCATGGAAGCCATTGTGCACATGAATAAGTGCGAAGGGTTGGTTCACCAACCCTTCTGATTCGGATTTAAGCTTAACTTTTAAAAGAGAAGCGGAGACAAAAGTGATATTCCAGGAGTGATGGCTGATCGTTTTGGAAGTTAGGTGTACAAGGGTAGGAAATTAATGATTTGTATAACTGTACTCAGTATTAACAAACATAGAGCAGCTCATTATTTTGATTTACAAAAATTTAAATAGTAATTCAACTAGTGAGCTTGCTCTATTTTTATTTAACCATACAAATTTACTTTTAAAGGTGGATGGGATCCATGCTAATTTTCAGTTTCATTTTTGTAAGTTTCGTTACAATTATCTGTATTGGAAAACTCTATCAAGTCAAGCACTCCATCAAAGATTCTTCCACTCATACCCATGTTATTGTCATGGCAGTCAGTATGATTACGTCTTTAACGTTTGGTATTCTACTCGGCCTCATGTTTAAACAAGATCTAATTACCTCTACCATCATATCGACGCTTATAGGGTTAGGTATTGGTTACATCGTTGGACGCCCATTCGATCAAATCACTAGTTTGGCTGGACTAGTAGAGGGTGTGATGGGAGCAATGATGGGTGCTATGACAGGGTCTATGGTCCATATGGCTCCAAACCATCTAGTGTTTATTATGTTTGTCAATCTTGTGTTTTTGGTTGTTTGTACTAGTTTGTTCATGGTTTTGCATCGTTTTATGAAGAAATCAAAAGAAATGAAAACAAAGACGGTAGATATCCCAACAAAGTCTATTAGTTTGTAACAAAATATATTTATAGAGTAGGGAGAGGATCGTTTGGTAACGTTAAAACAGAAATTAGGATTTTGGCAGGCTTATGCGACGGCTACTGGGTTAGTTGTTGCAGGTTCAACGATGGTGACGCTTGGGAATAGTATGGGGCTGGCAGGACCGGCTTTTATTGTTTCGACTTTCTTAGCAATGATCATTAGTATCATTATCGCTTTATCCTATGCAGAACTGGCTTCCATTTTACCTGGGGCTGGTATGATTGGTGATTACACAACTGTTGCGATGGGAAAATTTATGTCGATTGTAGCCGTCCTTGGAGGTTATTTTGTATTAGTCGCGACAGTTGGTGCAGCAGAAACGATGACAGCAGGTTTTGCTGTGCAGTCGTTACTTCCTGACATAAATTTGACATTAGTAGCGGTTGCACTATTAACTTTCTTTTTAATTGTCAATTTACTAGGTGTGGAAGTGTTTGGTTCCATTCAAGTCTTTTTAACACTTGGAATTATGATAACATTAGCTGTTCTAGGTCTGTTTGGAATGTTCGATCTGTTTACAGCGAACACTCGTGTCCCAGTTGAATTTAACCCTGGTGGATGGAGTACCGTATTTCAATCATTGGCATTAGGGATTTGGTTATTTATCGGGATCGAATTCGTTGTACCAATGGTTGAGGAAGTCAAGGAGCCAAATAAAAATATCCCTCGAGCGATGATCTTCGGATTGATTTCGATTTTTGTAGCAGATATGTTGTTTGGTCAAGCGATTGCTCGTTATATCGATCCAAATATTTTGGCATCATCCGGTACACCACAAATTGAAGGTGCAAGGGCAATGCTTGGAAGCGCAGGTGCAACAGTAATGATCATTATAACGATCTTTGCAGCTGCAAGTTCAATAAACTCCAACTTTGCAGCGGTACCGAGAATGTTTTATGGATTGGCCCGGGATGGATTACTTCCGAAAGTTTTCGCTTATTTACATCCTAAATTTAGAACGCCATGGGTGAGTATTATTACCGTTTATTTATTGTTTTGTCTTCCGATTTTTGTCTTGCAAATTACATCTGAAATGCTTGGCGTTTTAGTGTTATCTGCCTGTACGACATGGTTAATTTCCTATATTATTGCACAACTAGATGTCATCATATTAAGACGCCGATATGCAGAAATCGAACGCCCGTTTAAATCTCCGTTTTATCCATATACACAAATCATCGGTATTATCGCATGTTTGTATATGATTGTTACGATACACCCTGAAATGGCAATGAAGGTGCAAATTTATGCGATTGCTGGAAGCTTCATGCTTGGAATTTGTCTTTACGCATTTTTCTGGCTTAAATATAAGAATGAATCAATGTTTAAGCCTATGGACTTGTCGGAGAAAAAAGTCACAATGAAGGAAGAGGTTGATGAGTTTCTACCTGAATTGGAAGCTGAACCAAAAATTTAATGTGGAGTGATTACAATGAAAATTTTTGGTAGTATTCATCAACGAGCGCGTAAGTATCTGATCGCGACGATAAAATTGTTTCATATAAAGTTAGATCAAGTAGGTGCACTCGCTTTCAAGGAAAAGAATAGTAATCAGGAAGCAAAATGGAGATTTGAATATAGGTTAACGAAAAGTTTTATCTCAAAAATTTATAAATTACATGCATCTTACACATTTCCAATTCATACAAACCGTGAAGATTTTTCGATTTCATGGGATTATCGAAATAAACAATGGAAATCAGAAGGGGGGAATAGTGATTACCTTAAGTTCCTGAATAAACATCAAATAGTGAAAAAAATAATTCTATCAATGGATTTTGAAACCGTAAAAATTAAACAAGAACAAGGAAAATGTATTGTCACTTTAGTTCCTATCCCTGGTTCTTTCGTATTCATGTTATTTCCACCAATGCAATATTTTCTTAAAATAAAGGAAAATGAAGTGGAATTAATGAAACAACTAGCTAATCGTGTTCAAGTAATTACAGATAATTTCTACTATGAAGAAGACAGTGATCGTGTAGAAGTATTCAGTCATTGATAAAAGCAGGACATGAAAGTTGCTCATGTCCTGCTTTTTTACAGGATACGTAGCTAGTATAAGATCATTAAATAAAGTTTTCATTAGTAACGTTAATTGTCCAAACTTTGATGGTGGTGGATATTTTTTGAAAGCAATTTATGAGTAGTAATTAGTGATATTTAAATGAGCTACTTGATAACCTAATACTTGTAATGATGTTTTCCACTTGGTTTTTAGATCGATATAGGCATCAGGATTTGTTATGGAAGTGATGCCCTGCATATCATTAAAGAATGATTCTTTAGGCAGCAAGAACGCACTTGCAAACTGATTGGGTTTCTTGCTCAAGGCTTTTATATTCTTTTCTGTCTAAACTAGTAAATTCCACACGATAGTGAAGTAACAGATGACCTAGTTCATGCGCAATATCAAAATTCCTACGGACAGCTGACCGCTTTAAATTTCCTAGCATAATAAAAGGGCGATCTTGTTTTGTCCATAAACTATAGGCGTCCGTCTCTTCGCCAATTGCTTTCTCAAAAATAAACACACCACTCTTTTCCACAAGGAACATAAGCTCATCATTGGTATCATGGTGTAACCCTAGCCGATGACGCGCTAAGCTAGCTACATATTTAATTTGTGACGCTTGATATTCATTAGAAGTATTCAAATATTCTACGACTTCATCTTTTAACAGAATCATCAAACATAACGCTCCCCCCTTATCCAGAAGTTATTCAAAGAAGAGAGAAAATGTATACTTTTTTATAAGCAAAGGATCCCCTATACCACTGGAACAACAAACCTGTCCCTAATTCCCGAAAAAGTTGGTACTTTTTTCCTGTTATGCAATTGACAACGCTTACAAAACCGTATATAATCGTAAGTAATCACGATAAGTCATAAATCAATCATAAATAATCAAATAAACTTGTGATAGTGGTGATCCTATGTTGTTTGAACAGGAGAGGCAACAAAAAATTACTAATTATGTAGAGAAAAATGGTCGGGCATCCGTTCAAGAATTATGTAAAGAATTTGAAGTTTCTGAGTCTACCATTCGGCGTGACTTGAAGGTGCTAGAAGATAACGAACTAATCCAACGAGCTCATGGTGGTGCTATTGCAAAGAATGGTGTTAATTTTGAACCAACATTCTCAGAAAAGTCGGATCGTTTTTTGGAAGAAAAGAAGGCAATTGCAAAAAAAGCGGTCGAATTCATTCATGAGGGAGATACCGTATTACTTGATGCTGGAACCACAACAAGATTGCTTGTGGATGAAATGAAAGCGTTATCCATAATAACGGTTGTCACAAATTCCGTCGTATTTGCAAATGAACTAGAAAACTACCCCAAAATCGAAGTTGTACTATTGGGTGGGAAACTTCGGACGGAAACACTAGCGCTTGTTGGACCATTAACAGAATTGTGCTTAAACCAAATTCATGTTGACAAAGGATTTATTGCAACGAATGGCATTGATCTCGAAGTCGGACTAACCACACCAAACCTCACAGAAGCAGCCACAAAAAGAAAGATGATCGAACAATCCAATCAAGTCATTGTCATGACAGACCACAGTAAGTTTAACCGTCATAGCTTTGCCAAATTTGGCACGATCGAACAGATCGATTATTGTATCACTGACGACAAGGCACCAAATGAAGTGTTACGGGCATTGGAGCAAAAAGGTATAAAAACCATCATGTCACCGTTAGGAGGGGAGTAACAGTGAGTAATTCGATTATTACCGTCACTCTGAATCCTGCCATCGACAAAACCATCACATTAGATCAAATCTACTTAGGAGGTCTAAATAGGGTAAATCAACTTCCACATATAGACCCTGGCGGAAAAGGCATCAACGTAGCAAAAGTGTTACAAGAATTTGGTTCCAACGTGGCAGCAACTGGTTTTATCGCTGGTGATTTAGGTGAGAAATTGGAGAATCAGATAAATCTATTAGGAATTAAAAGTGATTTTGTAAGGGTTAGCGGTGGAGAGGTACGCACGAACATGAAAATCGTGGACCTGAGTACCAATCAAGTTACAGAAGTGAATGAACCAGGCTTCGCGGTAACAGATAAGGCTTCTGTTTCATTACAAGATAAGTTAACTAGTTTACTAGATGAGGCATCGTTTCTTATTTTAAGCGGGAGTTTGCCAGATGGAGTAGCAACAGATATCTATCAGCAATATACAGATCTTGCTAACCAAAAAGGGGTCCGCGTTATTTTAGATGCAGATAGTATGCCATTTAGATTAGGGATTGAAGCTAAACCCTATGCTATAAAGCCGAACTTGTTTGAACTTGAGCAATATATTGGTAGGAAGTTAACAACTACAGAAGACATCATTGCAGCTGGTAACTATATTTTAGAAAAAGAAGTGCAGTTAATTTGTATCTCACTAGGGGAAGATGGAGCCATCTTCTTAACCAATGAAGAAGGATATCATATTAAACCAAAGACAATAACCCCAAAGAGTGCTGTTGGAGCTGGAGATTCAATGGTTGCTTCCCTCGCTTATGGTCACCTACAACAATTTTTACTTGTTGATCTTGCAAAATGGTCAACAGCTGCTGGAACAATTACTGCTACGAAAGATGGGACTACCGTTTGTACGTTGGATGAAGTAAAACATATGTATCCAACAATGCAAGCGTTGAAATTATATTAATTTTTTATCTAATTTAATTAGGGAGGAATTATAATGGCCAAGAAAATCTTAGCAGTAACGGCTTGTCCAACAGGAATTGCCCACACGTATATGGCTGCAGAAGCAATTGAAAAAGCTGCAAAAGAAAAAGGTGTTGAAGTTAAGGTCGAAACAAGAGGTAGTGTTGGCGTAGAAAATGGTTTAACGGAAGAAGAGATTAACGACGCACATGCGATTATTCTTGCTGTTGATACAGATGCCGACGAAAGTCGCTTTGAAGGGAAACCAATTGTATATTCTTCTGTGGGGAATGCCATTAAAAATGCAGCAGCACTTGTTGACGAGGCATTAGCGAAAAAAGCTTCATCCAATAGTCACGTCTCACAGGTCCAAGAGTTGAAAAAGGAACGAAGTAGTCAACGGAAAGGGCCGTACAAACACTTGATGAACGGTGTGTCGGCGATGATTCCACTTGTAGTTGGTGGTGGAATTGCAATTGCTTTGGCATTCTTAGTTGGAGGGATTAATGCAGAAGGGACATTAGCGTCGGCTTTGAACGAAATTGGTGGTGCTAATGCTTTGGCATTAATGATTCCGATATTAGCAGGTTTTATTGCATACTCTATTGCTGATAAACCTGGTCTAGCTCCTGGTCTAGTTGGTGGTATGTTAGCATCTAGTGGTGGCTCTGGCTTCTTAGGTGGTATTGTTGCCGGTTTCCTAGCAGGTTATATTGCTAAGTTCTGTCGGGATTATATCAAATTGCCACAGAATTTAGAAGGGATTAAACCAATCCTAGTGATACCTGTTATTTCAATCATCTCTACTGGTTTATTAATGATTTTTGTATTAGGTAAACCAATGAGCGCAATCATGACTGGTTTGGAAAATTGGCTAACAGGAATGAGTTCGGGTAATGCGATTTTTCTTGGGTTAATTTTAGGAGCTATGATGGCTTTTGATATGGGGGGACCAGTTAATAAAGCGGCTTATGCATTTGCAACTGGGCTACTAGCAAGTGAAATTTATGGACCGATGGCAGCGGTGATGGCAGCTGGTATGACACCTCCCCTTGGACTATGGTTAGCTACTATTATTCGTAAAAACAAATTCACAAATGAGGAAAGAGACGCGGGGAAAGCGGCAGGTATTCTTGGCATTTCCTTCATTACAGAAGGGGCAATCCCATTTGCTGCAGCGGACCCTCTAAGAGTTATTCCATCCTTAATGGTAGGATCATCAATAGCAGGTGGTCTATCGATGTTATTTGGAGCAACACTACGCGCACCACATGGGGGTATTTTTGTTCTAGCCATTCCGAATGCGGTGAGCTCCTTGTTCCTTTACTTTATTGCTATTCTCATTGGTACAATCGTAACAGCGGTGATGGTGTCATTATTGAAAAAAGATGTAACAAGTGTGGAAACAGATAAAAATGATAATCTAGCAAGCTAAGAAAATTATTAAAAGATGTTGCCTTGTTTGGGCAACATCTTTTGGTGAAAAATGAAGGGGTGAGTAAAGTGGCATTAACAGAATTACTAACGAAGACACAAGTGTTATTGGATATTGAGGCAACAACTAAAGAGGAGTGCATTGATCAATTAATTGAGGTATTTGAAAAGGAGAGTGTTGTTCACGATGCAGCAAAATATAAAGAAGCAGTTTTATACCGAGAAGAAGAAGGAACAACAGGAATAGGGTTTGGTGTAGCAATCCCTCATGGCAAATCGGATAGTGTAGAAAGACCAGGGCTTGCTATTGCTCGTCTTAAAAATGCGATTGATTGGAAATCATTAGATGGAACCCCCGTTAATTTAGTATTTTTAATTGCCGTTCCTGAAACGGAAGCAGGGGACGAACACTTACGGATTCTATCCCAATTATCTCGGAAACTTATGCACGAAGATTTTCGACAAAAATTAAAAACCACAACATCCACTGACCAACTTATCCAAGCATTAGAATAAGGAGCAAAACTGGGACAAGGTTACTTGTCCCAAAGAGTCCCTTATACCACTGGGACAACAAACCTGTCCCCATGTCCCACCATCAGCCTTTCATGTAACGCGGTTTCAATAAGTTTTACTGTTTCGAAAGTTGCTTTGTAGTCAACGATTTCTTCGTCGGTGTGTTCATGCATATATCCTGTAGATAGATTCACAGATGGTATGCCTTTTTCTGCAAAGGAGCGTTCATCACTTTGGCCGCCAGCGGTTATTTTCCAATCGGGCATGTCAGTAAGTCCTCGTTCGATTAGGCTTCGTCCAACTTCAAAATCTTCAACCGTATCCATATGCTCAGACAATAAAATTGTAGGACCTTTCCCAAAGTAGCGGTATGCTAGTAAATTACGTGCACCGTCTACATACGTGTAATCGGTCACCTGCTGAAGTTTTTTCTCCAAGCATTTACGAATGTTTCGCTCCTTGCCACTTTCCCCGGAAATATGAAGAAAGAAGTAGAAACGTTAAAGAAGTACTTTTTTTTTTGATTTATTTCAAAAGTTGATTCAACAGCATAGAAAACCCTTACGATTACATGCAGTTTACTAAATATTTAGAAAAATTTTAAAAAACTATGTTAGATTACCTTACAATAAGATGGAAAGTAATCTATCGCGTTGATAACCTTTTGCTTGTAAGATTTTTTATCAATACATTTAGGAGGGGACAATTTGAAAAAGAAAAACAGTATTTTATTATTCGTCATTGGTCTTATAGCTTCATTGCTAGTTGCTTGTTCAGCAGCAGACAATGCGGCAAATGCAGATGATCAACAAGACACAGATGCTGAAGCAGAGGAAACGAATTCGGAATCAGAGGATAGCTCAACTGATGACGGAGACACAATTCCAGTGGGGATTTTGCACTCGTTAAGTGGGACGATGGCGATTAGTGAAACATCTGTAAGGGATGCAGAATTATTGGCGATTGAAGAAATAAACGAGAATGGCGGAGTATTAGGTAAGGAATTGGAACCTGTTGTGGAAGATGGGGCATCAGATTGGCCAACCTTTGCCGAAAAAGCTAGTAAATTACTAGAACAAGATGAAGTTGCGACAATTTTTGGCGGGTGGACATCTGCTAGTCGAAAAGCAATGCTTCCAGTAGTAGAAGAAAATAATGGGTTACTTTGGTATCCAGTTCAATATGAAGGAATGGAAGACTCACCAAATATTTTCTATACAGGTGCTGCACCTAACCAACAAATTGTACCTGCTGTAGATTGGTTGTTAGAAAATCGTGGAACAGATTTCTTCTTGTTAGGTTCTGACTATGTTTTTCCTCGAACTGCTAATGCCGCAATCAAAGCACAGTTAGAAGACGGTGAAGGAAATCTAGTCGGAGAAGAATATACACCGCTTGAACATACTGACTACAATACAGTTATTGCAAAAATCAAGGGTGAGGAACCTGATGTTATTTTTAATACACTAAACGGTGACAGTAATGTCGCATTTTTCAAGCAGTTAGATGATGCGGGTATTACTTCAGATGATGTAACTGTGTTATCGGTAAGTGTTGCAGAACAAGAAATTCAAGGGATTGGTGCAGATGTAACCGAAGGGCATCTGACTAGTTGGAATTATTACCAAACAACTGATACACCAGAAAATGAAGACTTCGTATCGAATTATCAAGAAGAATATGGAGAAGATCGTGTAACAGATGACCCAATTGAAGCAGGTTATTTTGGAGTTTATTTATGGGCACAAGCAGTGGAAGAAGCAGGAACCACTGATGTAGATGAAGTAAAAGAAGCTGCGAAAGGGTTAGAATTTGATGCACCCGGTGGGAAAGTGAAAATTGACGGTGACAACCAGCACGTGTATAAAACGGTTCGAATAGGTGAAATTCAAGAAGATGGTTTAATCGATGAATTGTGGAACTCCGACGAACCAGTAAAACCAGATCCATACTTAGAAACATATGATTGGGCAAGTGAATTAGCTGAATCTTTGAGTGATGTGGAATAATCCGGGATTTAATAGGGGTAGTAGGATAATTGATTCTACTTCCTCTTCCTTTTCACCGTTGCTCATGAAAGGGAGAATTTTATATGAATGAAATATTATTAACACTTTTTAACGGCATAAGTTTAGGTTCAATCCTTTTATTAGTTGCGCTTGGTTTAGCAATAACATTCGGTTTAATGAATGTCATTAATATGGCGCATGGTGAACTAATCATGATTGGTGCGTATGTTACGTATGTTGTTCAAAATATATTTGTAAATTATGTTCCAGAACAATACTTTGATATTTACTTTATTGTTGCGATACCGGTAGCACTTGTTGTAGCTGCAGGAGTAGGGATGTTGTTAGAAAGTTCATTAATACGCTTTTTATACCACCGCCCATTAGATAGTTTACTAGCAACTTGGGGTGTTGGGTTAATGTTGCAACAGTTAGCAAGAACAATATTTGGAGCACCAAATGTTGGTGTATCAAGCCCATCCTTTTTAGATGGTGGACTTACAATCGGCTCATTACTATTACCATATTCTCGCTTATTTATTCTGGGACTTGCGGTTGTATGTTTAGCTGGTATTTATATTTATTTTTATCGTACCGCTAATGGTCGAAGAGTAAGAGCGGTAATGCAAAATCGGCAGATGGCCGAGTGTTTAGGGGTATCTACTAGAAAAGTAGATGTGATTACGTTTGCGATTGGTTCAGGGTTTGCAGGTGTTGCTGGTTGCGCCTTAACATTACTCGGTTCAATTGGACCAACAGTAGGAACGGCTTATATTATTGATGCATTTATGGTCGTCGTTGTTGGTGGTGTTGGTGCCTTATTCGGTGCTGTTGCTGGTGCTTTTGGCATTGGTTTTTTCAATACGGTTTTCGAATATGCCACCAATGCATCGATTGGTAAAGTATTAATTTTCTTATTGATTATTGCGTTTTTACAGTGGAGACCATCAGGGTTTGTTTCGTCACGTACAAGGTCTTTAGATTAAATAGGGGGGGAGCGTTGAAGTTATGCAAAAAGCAATTTACCGAACGGTATTTCAAAATAGAAAGTTAGTTTTATGTATTCTTTTTCTAGCATTATTATTGGCTCCGCTTTTTTTATCGGATTTCCGATTAAATTTGCTTGGTAAATTTTTAACCTTTGCGATTGTTGCGATCGGATTGGACTTATTGTGGGGTTATACGGGTGTTTTAAGTTTAGGGCATGGTATTTTCTTTGGACTCGGAGCCTATTGTATGGCGATGTATTTAACGTTAGAAGCAAGAGGTGGTAGGTTACCAGACTTCATGGCTTGGAGTGGGATGCAAGAGTTACCACTAATATGGATTCCATTTCAATATCCGATAGTCGCTATTATATTAGGTATCTTAATACCAGCAGCTGTTGCGTTTTTGTTAGGCTATTTGACTTTCCGTAATCGAATTAACGGAGTCTATTTTACTATTTTGTCTCAGGCAATGGTGCTTGTTGTCACAACGTTGTTAATCGGACAACAAAATCTAACTGGTGGTACGAGTGGCTTAACGAATTTTAAAACATTTTTCGGGTTCTCAGTTAATAGTTCATCGACACAAACGGTTATCTATTTGGTGACAGTTGTGATGCTAGCACTTGTATTTATCGGTTGTAGAAAGATGGTAAAAGGACGGTTAGGAAAAGTTTTAATTGGTGTTCGTGATGGAGAAAATCGGATGCGATTTCTAGGTTATAATCCATCTATTTATAAAACATTTGTCTATACGATTTCAGCTGCATTAGCAGGTCTAGCTGGCATGCTATTTGTACTCCAAGTTGGAATCATCTCCCCAACAATGATTGGGATTATTCCATCGATTGAAATGGTATTGTGGGTTGCTTTAGGTGGCCGTGCCACACTAATTGGTCCTGTTATAGGTGCATTATTTGTTAATGCTGCTAGTACAGGATTTAGTGAATCCTATCCAGATATTTGGACTTACTTCCTTGGTGCACTATTCGTTATCGTAGTTATTTTCTTGCCGAAAGGATTAATGGGAGTTATCAATAAATTCCAAGAGAGGAGTAAACAAATCAATGTCACAAACGTTAACAAAGACCCAAACAGTGTTAAAGTCGGAAAAAATATCAGTGGAATTTAGTGGGTTTAAGGCAATCAATCAATTAGATTTCCAAGTTCGTCCAAACACCGTTCATTTTGTTATAGGTCCAAATGGAGCTGGGAAAACAACGTTGTTAGATGTTGTTTGTGGGAAATCGCAAGCAAGTGAAGGGGAATTAACATTTCGTGAAACCTATAATCTAAAAAAAATGACTGAAAATCAAATTGTCCACCGGGGAATTTCAAGGAAGTTCCAGGCCCCATCTATTTTTGAACAGTTAACTGTTTATGAAAACTTGGAAATTGCGATGAAACAAAAGAAGAGCTTATTCTCTATTATGAAAGCAAAAAACAATCAAGTAGATGAACAAAAGTTAGCGGAAATGTTGGAGCTTATTGGTTTAAACGAAGAAAAGGACAATCATGCAGGTTCCCTGGCACATGGGCAAAAACAGTGGCTAGAAATCGGTATGGTTATTATGCAAGATCCTGATCTTGTTTTATTAGATGAACCGATTGCTGGAATGTCCAAGACAGAACGGACTAGAACAGGGGAATTGATTAAGCAGATTGCTAAGGATCGGGCCGTGTTGATTGTTGAACATGATATGGAATTTGTTAAAGAATTTGCAGACGTTGTCTCGGTAATGCATGAGGGGCAGCTGCTCGCTGAGGGAAGTATGGAAGAAGTACAACAAAATCCAAGAGTTCGTGAGGTTTATTTGGGTAGAAAGGTGGATTGAGATGCTAGAGTTAGAATCGATTAAATCAGGTTATGGCGAAAGTATGGTCATTCGTGACATAGATTTGAAAGTGAAAGATAAACAAGTCGTCTGTGTGATGGGACGGAATGGAGTAGGTAAAACCACGTTGTTAAAAACAATTATTGGGATTTTACATGCAAACAAAGGTAAGGTTGTTTATAACGACAAAGATTTAACGAAAAGACGCCCATCTTATCGGGCAAGACAGGGGATTGGTTATGTCCCACAAGGGAGAGAAATATTTCCGAAATTAACCGTTTATGAGAATCTATTAATTGGCTTAGAAGCAGGCGGTAGTAAGCAAATAAATGAAGATGTCTACACTTATTTTCCGATTATCAAGGAGTTTAAAAAAAGAAATGGTGGGGATTTGAGCGGTGGTCAACAGCAGCAGTTAGCCATTGCAAGAGCACTAGTATCTAATCCATCATTTTTATTGTTGGATGAACCAACGGAAGGTATTCAACCGAATATTGTTCAAGAAATACAAGATGTGATTATTGATATTAAGAAAAATGGTCAAACGTCCATGATTCTAGTAGAACAAGATTTAGAATTTGTAAAGAATGTAGCAGATTATGTTTATGTCATTGATCATGGTTCAATTGTGTACGAAAGTGCTGTAGATCAATTGAATGACAAAGCTGTTTATCGTTATTTAAGTGTTTAACTAAAGGTGGAATAGAAATGAAATTATCTCCAATTGAACAGGAAAAATTAATGTTATTTATGGCAGGGGAGCTAGCGCAAAAACGGCAAGATAAAGGTTTGAAACTTAATTATCCTGAGGCTACTGCATTAATTAGTTGTTATTTACTTGAAGGTGCAAGGGAAGGGAAGACCGTTGCACAATTAATGCAGGAAGGCAAACAAGTTTTAACTGCAGATGACGTGATGGAAGGTGTACCCGAAATGATTGAAAGTGTGCAAATTGAAGCTACTTTCCCTGATGGTACTAAACTAGTAACGGTTCATAACCCAATCGTTTAACTAGATCGTTCTAAAGTTGAGAAGTCCGCTTGTTGAACATGCCAAAAAGGTAAGGAGGAATAGAATGATTCCAGGAGAACTTCGGTTAAAGCAAGAGGAAATAGAAATAAATAAAGGAAGAGAAACGCTAACATTAAAAGTAGCCAATACAGGAGATCGTCCGATTCAAGTTGGTTCCCACTTTCATTTCCCAGAGGCAAATCGAAACCTTGCATTTGCAAGAGATAAAGCAATTGGGATGCGACTAAATGTAGCGGCGGGGACAGCAGTTCGGTTTGAACCTGGTGAGGAAAAAGAAGTAGAACTAGTCGAATTAGCAGGTAACCGTCATGTCTATGGATTAAATAATTTGACGGATGGAACGATTGAACAGAAGCAAACGGTCACGCAACGAATCATAAATCAAGGGTTTAAAGGAGAAGGTGATCAAGCATGAAGCTCTCCCGTTCACAATATGTATCGTTATATGGTCCGACAACAGGTGATCAGATTCGATTAGCGGATACCGATTTATGGGTAGAAGTGGAAAAGGATTATACAACTTATGGAGATGAAAGTGTGTTTGGTGGCGGTAAGGTCATGCGTGATGGAATGGGACAAAGCTCGACGCGAACACGGAAAGAAGGAGTATTAGACCTTATCCTAACTAATGCGCTAATTGTTGATTATACAGGGATCGTTAAAGCAGATATTGGTGTGAAGGATGGACGTATCGTTGGGATTGGTAAAGGGGGAAACCCTGATGGCATGGAAGGTGTCGATCCGAACATGATTATTGGTGCATCGACAGAAGTAATTGCCTGTGAAGGAAAAATTGTCACCGCTGGAGCGATTGATGCACATATTCATTTTATAAGTCCACAACAGGTAGATGTAGCGATTGCTGCAGGCTTTACGACGATGTTAGGCGGCGGAACTGGGCCAGCAACAGGAACCAATGCGACGACTTGTACACCTGGAGAGTGGAATATTCAACGAATGCTCGAGGCAAGTGAGCAATTCCCAATCAACATTGGCTTTTTAGGAAAAGGAAATGCATCATCACCTGATCCCTTGCGCGAACAAGTTGCAGCAGGTGCAATCGGCTTGAAACTTCATGAAGATTGGGGTACTACACCAGCAGCGATAGACAATTGTTTAGCCGTTGCAGATGAGATGGATGTCCAAGTTGCGATCCATACAGATACATTGAATGAAGCAGGTTTTGTTGAGGACACGATCGATGCAATAGGTGATCGCGTCATTCACACCTATCATACAGAGGGTGCGGGTGGTGGACATGCGCCAGATATTATGAAAATTGCATCATATCCGAATGTGTTACCATCATCAACCAATCCAACTCGTCCATATACAACTAATACAATTGATGAACATCTAGATATGTTAATGGTTTGTCACCATTTAGATCACAATGTACCAGAGGACGTGGCATTTGCTGATTCACGGATTCGACCAGAAACGATTGCAGCGGAAGATATCCTGCATGATTTAGGCGTAATTAGTATGATTGCATCGGATTCACAAGCAATGGGCCGGGTAGGAGAAAGTATCACACGTACTTGGCAAACTGCAGATAAGATGAAAAAACAACGTGGTCAATTGAATGAAGATCAAGGTACAACGAATGATAATACACGTGTTAAACGATATGTGGCCAAATATACCATTAATCCAGCTATTACTCATGGAATGAGCCATGAAATAGGTTCACTGGAAGCTGGTAAGTTAGCTGATATGGTTATATGGGATCCCAAGTTTTTTGGAACAAAACCAGAAATAGTTGTGAAAGGTGGTATGATAAGTCACGCACAAATGGGTGATCCGAATGCATCGATTCCGACTCCGCAACCAGTGTTTATGCGCCCTATGTTTGGCTCGTTAGGGAAAGCAAGAAATGGTACAAGCCTAACCTTTATTTCGCAAGCAGCTTATGACAAAAAGGTTCATGAAAGGTTGGGACTTGCAAAGCAAATCGGTATCGCGAAACATTGTCGTGAAGTTAGCAAAAGTGACCTACCGCTTAATGGAGGAACACCTACGATAGATGTGAATCCAGAGACATATGAGGTAAAAGTAGATGGAGAAGTGATCACATGTGAGCCATTAAGTGAACTATCGATGGCGCAGCGTTACTACTTATTTTAAAAAACTGTTGAGGTGAATGAAATGTTAACAAAAGAGGTAATTGGAAATATTGATGAAGAGCAATTAGAACATCAAAATCGTGAGTGGGTTGAGCTCGATTGGGATGAGCTTAATAAACGCATTTTGCGAAAGAAAACAGATAAGGGTACAGACGTAGCGATCGCGCTAGAAGAGAAAGAACCACTCAAAGTTGGCGATGTATTGTATCAAGATGAAGGACTTCAAGTTGTCATTCGCACTAAAAAAGAAAAAGTATATGTAATTTATCCTAAATCGATTGTACAAATGGGAAAAATGGCATTTGAATTAGGAAATCGCCATACACCATGTTTAATATCTAGTGAAGAAATTGTCGTTCGTTACGATGAAACATTAGAGCGACTTTTTGAAGAAGTGGGTGTTAGCTATGAACAAACCGAACGTAGATTTAAGCAACCATTCAAATACCGGGGCCATAAACACTGATGTTTTATATTTAATGCATATACATGATTCGGCGTTTCCGATCGGATCTTACACACAATCATTTGGGATGGAAACGTATATTCAATCCGATCAAATCCGTACGAAACAAGATCTATTAAACTATTGTCATGCTTATTTGTTTGAAAATTTAGTGTATACAGATGGCATTTTTGTAAAAGAAGCTTATCAATTGGTGGAAAAAGACGATTGGAAGCAACTGATACGGTTGGAACGAATTTGTGATGCGAGTAAAAACGCTGTAGAAACAAGAGAAGCTAGTAGAATGATGGGGAAACAATTTTTACAAGCTATTTTACCAGTATTTGAAGATGAAAAATTGCAAACGTGGAAAAAGTATTTAGATGAGGGTAAAATTCGTGGTCACTTCCCAATTGCTTACAGTATTTATACTGCGCAAATGAAATATGACTTATATACAACGATTTTAACTTTTCTATATTCCTCAACGGTATCCTTAGTACATAATGCCGTTCGAGCTGTACCACTAGGACAAAAAGCAGGAATTGAAGTGATCCATCAATTAATTCCCAAAATTGCTAAAGCTGCCGAGCATGTGCTTGATAAAAGTTTACAAGACTTATCAAATCATGCGGTTGGCATAGAAGTTGCCTCCATGCAGCATCGTTATTTACCGTCTCGATTATTTATTTCTTAAGCTATATTGTTGAAAACAGCGATAACTTTTAATACGTGAAAGGAGAATGCACGATGAAACCAGTTATTATTGGTATTGGAGGTCCAGTTGGTTCTGGAAAAACAGCACTTGTTGAACGTTTATCAAGAGAGATGACAGCTAATTATAGTATCGGGGTTATTACCAATGATATTTATACGAAAGAAGATGCAAAATTCCTAACGGATCAAGGAGTATTACCAGATGAGCGAATTATTGGGGTGGAAACAGGTGGTTGTCCACATACAGCTATTAGAGAAGATGCATCAATGAATTTTGAAGCGATTGATGAATTAAAACGTCGTTTCGATGATCTTGATATCATTTTACTAGAAAGTGGTGGAGATAACTTATCGGCCACCTTTAGTCCAGAACTTGTTGACGGTTATATGTATGTGATTGATGTAGCTGAAGGTGGGGATATCCCAAGAAAAGGTGGACCAGGAGTAATTCGGTCTGACATGTTATTAGTAAACAAAATTGATTTAGCTCCGTATGTTGAAGTTGATTTGGATAAAATGAAAAAAGATGCTAAAGAAGCACGTAAAGAGCGGCCATTTGTGTTTACTAATGTCAAACAAGGTGTGGGAATTGATCAAGTGATCGATTGGATACGCTATTATATGCTATTAGAAGAAAGTGAAGAGACTAGTAATGCAAGCATTAGCTAAATCTTCATCATTGTTGAAAAGTGATGGTAAGCTTGAATTGAAATTTGAAAAACGCAGAGGAAAAACGAGATTAATTGATTGTTATCAACAACCCCCATTAAAAGCTAGTCGTGGATTATATATTGATGGAACGGATCATTGTACGTTATATTTAATGGAATCTTCAGGTGGACTGGTGGCTGGGGATCACAATGAATTTACTGTTCATTTAAAACCGGGTTCAAATGTTACGTTAATGCCCCAGTCAGCAACTAAAGTTTATCCAGCATTTAATGATCAACCAAGTTCCCAACAAGTAACGATTAACCTTGATGAGGATGCAAGATTGGAATGGAATCGAGAAGAGGTCATACCATTTGAAGATGCCCGTTTTAACAGTGCTACCTCTGTACAAATGACATCGAGTTCCTCTTTATTATGGGCTGAAATTTTATACCCCGGTAGAGAAAAAAGGGGAGAGACGTTTGCTTTTCGGGAATGTCATACCCATTTTGAAGTTTGGATAGATGATGATTGTTTAGTTTATGACGCCTTACGTCTAAACCCTGCCGAGCAAATGCTGAAACAATTAGGTGTTCTGGAACAGTTTAATTATATTGCAAATGTATGGATTGTCTCACCTAGTATGGATGAAAATATGGATCACAACTTAGGGGAGATACTAATACAAACAGATAAACATAAATCGGGAATCACCAAATTAGAAGGTAAAGGCATGCTTGTGCGCTGGATATCAAATGATTTACCATTGTTGAAAAAAGAAGTTGACCGGATATCTACTTTTATAAGGAAGCATTATTGGAAGTGAATAAAATGGGACTGGGACAAGGGGACAGGGCACTTGTCCCAGTAGCTGGTGGGACAGTGAACCTGACCCCATGTCCCACACGATGTTTACTGTTAATTCAAAAATAATGTACTTGTATATTTTTCAATAAAACCGTATATTATAAATAGAAATAGCGGTGGATGTCTTCGGACCACACCTAAGGGAACTGGATGCGTCCAGTTCCCTTTTAAATTGTATTCTTCTAGTGGTACCAAATATGTGATCGTCTCTATGTTAAATGGCATCTACTTTTTCTACATAATCTTTCTTCGTTTTGTACGAATTTCTCAATGAGGGACAAGGGGACAGGGCACTTGTCCCAAAGAGTCCCTTATACCACTGGGACAACAAACCTGTCCCCATGTCCCAAAATCAGCCTTTCATGTAACGCGGTTTCAATAAGTTTTACTGTTTCGAAAGTTGCTTTGTAGTCCACGGTTTCTGCATCGGTGTGTTCATGCATATATCCGGCAGATAGATTGACAGATGGAATGCCTTTTTCTGCAAAGGAGCGTGCATCACTTAGGCCGCCAGCGGTTATTTTCCAATCGGGCATGCCAGCAAGTTTTCCAGCTTGTTCGAAAATTTTTCCATAGGATTCTGAGCAAAATGGAATGATGTCGGCATAGGATGTCACAATGTCGCGTGTGCCGCGGCGATCGATGACGATTGCGCTGTTGACATCTTCAAGAAAGCAAGTGTCTATGTCCTGTGAACCAACACAGCCGATTTCTTCTTTTACGGTGAAAGCTACTTTAATTGTTCCATTAAAATTGGTACGTTCCAATCGATAGAGAAGTTCTAGAATGACAGCAATTCCTGCACGATCATCCGCACCCAAAATACCCGCCGAACTTGTTAAGGTGGTTCCTCGTTCGTTTAGGCTTCGTCCAACTTCAAATTCTTCAAACGTATCCATATGTGCAGACAATAGTATCGTAGGTCCCTCCCCAAAATAGCGATAAGCTAACAGATTACGAGCGCCGTCTACATAGGTGTAATCGACCACTGATTGAAGTTTTCTATCCAAGCATTTACGAATGTTTCGCTCCTTGCCACTTTCCCCGGAAATATGAAGAAGCTCAACTAAACGAGATTTAAATTTGCTTGCCTCGATGTCGATCATCGTATCTGGGTACGTAACCATTTGATATAAACGCTCCGCTGTATCTAATAATAACTTCCTTTGTCCTTTAGGGTAGTGTAGGCTTATTTTCTTACCGTGGAATTTAACTCGAAGATCATCGGGCGTACATGTTAGGATGACATCCATTTCTTTTCGTGTTAAAGGTTCGATCAACCAAAGCATTGCTGCTCTTCGGTCATGTCCGTCGCAACTCATCGATGTGTATATGCCAAGCTCATTTAACCAACGGACGATGCCGCGAATATAGTCATCCATGTCAGACAGTGGCAGTTCATTTCGTCTTGGATCAACAAGACTTCCACGTCCAATTCCATCCATATAGGATGCAGCTTGTTGCACATGATTTATAAGCATCTCTTCTGATAAATCTGCCAGCTTAGCATCTGAGGGATTCGTTGTTTTTAAGTTGCTTAAAGTTAGATTTAACAGTTTCTGTTCGTGAGAGGGAAGCTCAAGATCTTTCATTTGTAACCCTTGTCTCGCTAATAATTTTTCTAGTTTGTTCATTGAAAACCAGCTCCTTGTTTGTGATAGGTTAAGTATATCGGAAGAGGTGTGCACCCCTGTCCCACTTGTGGGGAGGTAGGTGTGATAGAATAATAGAAAAAGTGGAATGAGGCGAAGGGAAGAGACAGATGGACCAAGAACAAACCTATGAGCCACCGTTAGAAGTGAAGCGGTTGAAGAAACAATTAAGAGAAGCAAAGCATGATCGAGCGGAACGAGAGCGTATTAAGAATGCACTAATAACGATTTATGTTCGGTTTGGTGAAAGTTATAAAATGAATGATCAACCAAATGACAAGTTAGCAGAGGTCTTTTTAAAAAAAGCATTGGCACTAAAGCCGGTTCATGGGATTGCGAATTATCGCTTGGCGCATTTATTGTTTAAAAAGGAAGATTACGCGACAGCAATCTATCATTTTCAAATAGCACTAGATCATGGTCGGTTGAATGAAACGCAACAAATGATAACGAATATGTTCATGACAACTGCTGGCATTTACATAGCAAAACAAGCATCGAAACAGTATTCGTCGATGGAGCTTGATCTTGATGTGGATTATGAACTGGAAAAGATTGAACATTTTCGTAAGCAACTTGAAGTGCCGACAGAAACGATGCTCAAGCGTATTTATTATCGCAAAGTAACGCCAGATGGGAGTAAGTTAATTAGTGAAGAAACATATGAGGAGACATTTGACGGAGCGGTAGAAGATACAAATCAAGTACTGTTGGTTCGTAATGAAGATGGCTATGCGATCCGATATGGTTGCGAAACCGTCTCATTGGAAACGACAGCTTTTCACTTTCTTTATTATGTAATGATTGCCTCTGATTATGTGACCAATGATCAATTGATCAGAAAGCTAAACCAATACGAATTGGAGCAGGATTATAAACCAAACACCGTACGTCGAACATTTAGTCGCATGCAGAGCCGTATTCCTTTCTGGGATCAAGTAGTAGAAACGGAAACAATCGATCGAAAAACAGGCCGTAAGCGAAAAAGAGGCATTACGTACTGTATCCTGTGCCGAGCAAGTGATGTACTACCAGACGAGATGATGTGAATGGGACAAGGGGACAGGGCACTTGTCCCAGTGGAAACTGGGACAGTAAACCTGTCCCCTTGTCCCACTTGGTATGTGTGTGAATATAAAATAAGGAGCGTTAAAATGGGCAAAAAGAAAAGAGGTCATTTCTGTAAAGTGTGTGGCAGGATACGTGCGAATGAAAAATTTAGTGGAAAGGGCCATCGCCAACATATTTGTAAAGATTGTAAACGAAAAGGAAAAAAACTTAAACAACCGTCTACTTCTGCCTATGATCGGGAGTTTCATTACTTAAATAAAGCAATTAAAAACTGTTTGCTTTTCTATACGCGACATTCCGATTTCTTCCTATTCGAATTCCGAGAAGAACGCTTTGTTACTAGAGGTGATTTCGAATCAGAAATTTTTGTCTATCAACCAAATGGGAATCAAAAATTTCTAGTTGAAGAATCCTTGCACTCCTATGATGCATTGATGGAAGTTTTGTTTAAAAAATATTATGAAACGATTGGGAGTGAAAACGTTTTGGATTATGAAATATTTATAGAGGATTCGTCTTTGGACATATCCAAAAAACGTCGTCAACATTTGGAAGTGATTGACTCCATGAATCATTTGGTATGATCGAGGTTATAGGGTATTAGCATCTAATGTTCAAAGTGCGCAGGGGGGACCAGGTATCGTTATACGATCATGAAAAAATAATGAAAAAACAAATGCGAACACTTGTTCTTTTGGGCTATTTGTTTTATAATAAATATAGAAGCTACCTCCTTGCTAACCTCCTCATTCCTCCAAAAGGATGTGGTTATGATGGAAACGTCACTTGTTTGTGAAGAGTCAAAACCGTATATGCCTCACGATCAATTATTTAAGCAATTGATTGGGACATTTTTCGAAGAGTTCATCGAATTATTCTTCCCAGAAGTACATCGCCACATTGATTTTTCTTCAATTAAACCGTTATCTGATGAAATGTTTACAGATTTGATTAAAGGTGAAAACCGAAAAGCAGATATTGTGATTGAAGCAAAATTAAAAGGCGAAGACACGTTAATCATTATTCATGTAGAACCTCAAAATTACGGACAACCCAATTTCAACGAACGGATGTATCAATATTTTAGTCTATTGTATAATAGGTATAGGAAACCGATTTTGCCCATAGCTCTATTTAGTTATGATGAGAAGCGGTATGAACGGGATGATTTCGAGATGTCCTTTCCATTCTTTCATGTGTTAACCTTTCACTTTTTAATTGTGGAATTAAGAAAAAAGAATTGGCGCGAATATATTGAATCCGACAATCCAGTTGCAGCAGCATTATTAAGTAAGATGAATTATTCGGAAAAAGAAAAAGTGCAAGTAAAGAAGGAATTCCTGCGGATGTTAGTACGTATGGAGATTAACCCAGCTAAAATGGAGCTCATTAACGGATTTTTCGAATCTTATTTAAAATTAGATCAAAAGGAGGTTGAAACAGTTAACAATTAATTGATAAAACCTTATAATAAATGGTAAAATCTAAAGTAATAAATTACCAAAATTGTAAGGGTGAATGGCATGAAACAACGAAAAGTAGGTATAGGAGAAGC
>NZ_SZNM01000070.1 GCF_005870085.1 Aquibacillus sediminis
ATCAACTAGTGACTTGGTATCAGATGAGGAGTCAAAGAAAGACAAAGACGAAACACAAAAAACAAAAATAGTTGAATAAGTAACAGATTTTAGAAGATGTAGGTAACTTCCATGCTTTCTTCTTCTTCTTTTTTAGAGGTGATTAAATGGATAAACAAGCGATGAATCTTGTGGACCACTTAAGTGAATTACGAAAACGGCTGATTATTATAGTTGGAAGTTTTATGTTATTAGTAATTTTGGGTTTAATTTATGTGAAGAATATTTATCATTGGTTAATCCAAGATTTGTCAATAAAATTAGCAGTTTTAGGTCCAAGTGAAATTTTGTGGGTCTATTTAATGCTTGCAGCTATGATTGGAATAGCAGGTACGATACCAATTGCTGCCCATCAGATTTGGCTGTTTGTAAGACCTGCTTTGTCTGAAAAAGAGAAAAAACTAACATTAGCTTATATACCAGCATTATTTTTTCTTTTTATTGTGGGTATTTGTTTTGGTTATTTTGTCATTTTCCCGTTAGTGTTTCAATTCTTACTATCGCTATCAGAAGACATGTTTATGGAATTTTTCACGACAGAGAAATACTTTCAATTTTTAATGCATATGGTACTACCTTTTGGCTTTCTATTTGAAATTCCTGTCGTTATCATGTTCTTAACTAGTCTTGGGGTGCTGAATCCTTATAGTTTGCAAAAAGCAAGAAAGTATTCTTATTTTATTTTAATTGTAACAGCTGTGCTAATTACGCCTCCAGATTTTCTATCAGACATTCTTGTTATTATCCCACTGCTATTTTTATATGAATGTAGTGTTCTATTATCTAAGATAGTTTACCGTCGGAAACAGAAATCAAATTTA
>NZ_SZNM01000071.1 GCF_005870085.1 Aquibacillus sediminis
TTCGAAAAGTTTAAGCATAGTATCCATACACTACAAGATTTACATGAAAAAGAACAAGTAATTGTTGGTTTTGAACCGACAGGACATTATTGGATGAATCTAGCTGCTTATTTAATCAAACATGATATTCCTTATGTGTTTGTTAACCCTATGCATGTTAGTCGAACAAAGGAACTAGATGATAATCTTCAAACGAAAAATGATCAAAAAGATGCTCGTGTTATAGCTCAACTTATCCGAGATGGGAGATTTAGTTTTCCGCGTATTTTAACTGGCGTTGAAGCGGAATTACGAAATGCATCCATGTTAAGAACGAAAATTGTAGAGGATATAACTGCTTTGAAGAACCGTATGGTTCGTTGGTTGGATCGCTTTTTTCCTGAATTTCACCAAGTATTTCCGTCTTTCGGTAAAAATGCTTGTGCTATCTTAGAAAAAACACCTTTACCACAGGATGTGGTAGGAAATGATTTGGAAGACCTTATGACACTGTATATTCAAGTGGAAGGACTAAAATGCCCTTCACGCCCTAAGATAAGACAAATTCAATTCTTAGCTGAACAATCCATTGGGATAAGAGAAGGATTAGAGATGGCCCGTTTTGAAATAGCCACACTTCTTAACCAATATAAGTTACTACAACAACAATTAGAGAACCTAGATAGTCATATGAAAGAATTGGCCATACAACTAATAGACTATGAATATGTTCAATCTGTAGATGGAATAGGAGATCATTCTATAACTATGTTGCTTTCAGAAATTGGATCTTTTACGCATTATAAACATCCACGCCAACTTATTAAGCTAGCGGGATTAACATTGCGTGAAAATTCCTC
>NZ_SZNM01000072.1 GCF_005870085.1 Aquibacillus sediminis
GTTTCTTGCTTAAACTGCTCACTATATCTTTGCCTATGTTCACCCATGGAAACCCTCCTAGTTATTATCATCATATCCAAATATGACTTTCGTTAACGGGGTATCCACTTTTTATTCTAGCTTCACTGATTCCGCTATTAGTCTCAAAAGTCGATTATGTCGCTTGGAAAGTTGCTAATAGCGGAGTGAGGATCCGCGTTGGGCCTTAGAATGGCCTAATTTGGCGAAATAACGGAATGAGAGACCGCATCCTGTTGGTTTTTGATGATCATGGTCACTCTGACCTCAGTTAGTACGTTTAATCATAAAGGTATAACCAAACACAAGCCCCCTCCCCTCCGTTCCGATTTGTCAATGCTTAAACAAAAAGTTCACATAATAGACAAACCTTTGTTAACCAATTGTGAAATACTGAACAAATGTATTTTCGAGACAATTTATACGTGTTAGTATATAAATATAGAAAACAAACAAGAATTCTTGAAAAATTAATTGTGAAATAATGAACAATATAAGGAGATGGTTTTATGTTAAATATGTTAAGAAACAACAATGTCGTGGCTGGTGTATTAGCAATTATTCGAATTTATATTGGGTACAGCTGGATTACGAGTGGTTGGGGTAAAGTTACTGGTGGCGAATTTGATGCAAGTGGCTTCATTCAAGGCGCAGTTGCTAACTCTAAAGGCGAAGAGGCTACCGTTCAAGCTTGGTGGGGTGCATTTCTAGAAACGTTCGCTCTTCCAAATGCTGACCTATTCACATTCATGGTTATGTGGGGCGAAGTACTTGTTGGCGCAGGAT
>NZ_SZNM01000073.1 GCF_005870085.1 Aquibacillus sediminis
AAAATTCATTTACACGCACTCCTATCCCTTTCTTGTTTCTAGTCAATTCAAGTGTAAAGGATATAGGAGTTTGCGTGTTTTTTTGTGCTCAAATTTTCAAAACACCCCAACAAATATTGTAGAGCCATTTTTTCATACTCATAATCAAAAGAACCTTAGGAAAAATCCTAAGGTTCTTGATACATATATTAATATAGAGCGGTCCGGACGGGACTCGAACCCGCGACCTCCTGCGTGACAGGCAGGCATTCTAACCAACTGAACTACCGGACCAAAAATGTTAAAACTTATAATTTTAAGGAAAATTATTATCTAGCTAAGAAGTAATCTCAATGTAGTTAGATAAAATTTGGTTGCACTCTACAAGTACTACTAATATTTTCTAGCAAAAGAAGTCTATTCGACGTAGTTAGAAAATAGATTGGTTGCGGGGGCAAGATTTGAACTTGCGACCTTCGGGTTATGAGCCCGACGAGCTACCAGACTGCTCCACCCCGCGATGATAAGAAATATAATTTTTGAACTATAAGGCTTAGCGGCGTCCTACTCTCGCAGGGGCAAAGCCCCAACTACCATCGGCGCTGAAGAGCTTAACTTCTGTGTTCGGCATGGGAACAGGTGTGACCTCTTCGCTATTGCCACTAAACATGGATGTATTTAATTAGCTATACACCTTCAAAACTAGATAAGAAAGTCTCAAGACAATCAAACATTTAAAACTCAAATATAGATAAGTCCTCGATCTATTAGT
>NZ_SZNM01000074.1 GCF_005870085.1 Aquibacillus sediminis
GACCGTTTAGGTCCGACTGGATAAGCAAGGCGCCGTAATGTGTCATGAACTTGGACACATGGAGGTGAATTGCTTATAGCAGCGAGGACCTGGGAGCTGTAGCTGGACAGTTATAGGAATTCATACTTGGTTGTTTGGTTCAGTTTTGAGGGATCAAATCCTTCAATAAATTTCACACTCCTAAATTAGATGGGCCTGTAGCTCAGTTGGTTAGAGCGCACGCCTGATAAGCGTGAGGTCGGTGGTTCAAGTCCACTCAGGCCCACCATCTACATTGGGGCCTTAGCTCAGCTGGGAGAGCGCCTGCTTTGCACGCAGGAGGTCAGCGGTTCGATCCCGCTAGGCTCCACCAATACTAAAACTTGCACCTTGAAAACTAGATAAGAAAAATCAAGAGTGAAGGCTTAGTTGATAAGCTGGAACGAATGATGACAAGACATCAAACAAAACGTCTTTTTTACTGTAAATATAGTTAAGTGATTAAGGGCGCACGGTGGATGCCTTGGCACTAGGAGCCGATGAAGGACGGGACAAACACCGATATGTCTCGGGGAGCCGTACGTAGGCGTTGATCCGGGAATTTCCGAATGGGGAAACCCACTGCTCGTAATGGAGTAGGACTCCTTACTGAATACATAGGTAAGGAGAGGCAGACCCGGGGAACTGAAACATCTCAGTACCCGGAGGAAGAGAAAGCAAATGCGAT
>NZ_SZNM01000075.1 GCF_005870085.1 Aquibacillus sediminis
CCTACATGAAGCCGGAATCGCTAGTAATCGCGGATCAGCATGCCGCGGTGAATACGTTCCCGGGCCTTGTACACACCGCCCGTCACACCACGAGAGTTGGCAACACCCGAAGTCGGTGGGGTAACCTGGGACACAACTTAGCCTCTTACTATTTATTTAGGAAGCTAAGTTGTGTCCTAGGAGCCAGCCGCCTAAGGTGGGGCCAATGATTGGGGTGAAGTCGTAACAAGGTAGCCGTATCGGAAGGTGCGGCTGGATCACCTCCTTTCTAAGGATATTATAGGAACTGTTTTTATACTTGGTTGTTTGGTTCAGTTTTGAGAGATCAAAACCTCTCATTATGTACCTTGAAAACTAGATAAGAATGACAAGACATCAAACAAAACGTCTTTTTTACTTCAAAAAGCTGAAGTGACCGGTTAGTAGCGTACGAATAAATCAGCTTGCGTACAGTTCCCTGCACTTGGGAACGGGTAGCAAGATGATTAGTGAGGTAGCTACTGGGAACGGAAGCTAGATTACTGTAAATATAGTTAAGTGATTAAGGGCGCACGGTGGATGCCTTGGCACTAGGAGCCGATGAAGGACGGGACAAACACCGATATGTCTCGGGGAGCCGTACGTAGGCGTTGATCCGGGAATTTC
>NZ_SZNM01000076.1 GCF_005870085.1 Aquibacillus sediminis
TATTGTTGAAAATTAAACGTCAACTATCAGGTGGATTATTTTGAAAAAGAATAACTAACAAAATTCGGGTCGTGCCACCTCTCTATTATTATTGAATTTGGTATCTGGAACTTTTTTAGCTGTTGTTGCTACCGTTTATCATAGAGAGCGTTTTTTACAGGAGGCAGTTTTTATATGCGTGACGTGAAACAATCTGAGAAACAAGATTTTTCGGGCCGAGCCAGGCACCTCCCTACATTATGCGCTTAACTGATACTTGTTGGAAGTTCTACAGAAACTTGTACAGAAGGTGGCTGACAAATGCCATCTTACAAGGGGGAGGTTACTCCTTTTCTGTGTTGGTTTAAGTAATGTTACTAGATTAATGAGTATGTTCGATTCGTAATTGATATATTAATAAAATAATTTAAGAAATCCGACTATAGGTAAGTCTTATTGGGATGAAGATAGACAAGCCATGGGTATAGAATTGCTGCTTCCATGTATTTTCAATAATGTATTGCTGTAATTGTTCCTGAATTTCTTTAGTTAGAGCCCGTTTCGGACTAAATCTAGGTTTATACGAAGGTTCACTCATAATATTTTCAGGAATAGGTAGATGTCGAATAT
>NZ_SZNM01000077.1 GCF_005870085.1 Aquibacillus sediminis
GCAGTAAGTCTCGTTTCAAAACAAGGTAACTTTTTAGAGAGTAAAGTCTTTTACTGTCACGAATTAGAGTATGTACGATCTAATAAACGTAATAACATTGTTGGGGAGACGGTCAAAAATGTGTTTACTTGGTTGCTTACTAAAAATGTCGGTGCCATTGTTATTGAAAACATCAAACTAAACCAACAACACGACACCAACCGTAAATTCAATCGCTTAGTAAATAGTTTTAAAAAGAAAAAATTAACCGAAAGCATCATCCGGCGCGGATTACGCAATGGATTTCAAATAAAAAAGATCAATCCAGCGTACACATCGGTGATCGGACGTTTTAAATACAGTACGACATACGGACTATCTGTTCATGAAGCAGCATCTTTTGTTATTGCAAGACGTGGTTTGGGGTATGAAGAAAAAATGCCGAAGGCATTGATTCAAGCCTTAAGAAACAAAGTGAAACCTCAGTTGATCGCAAAACTCGGTTCAATGGAAGAAACTGAAAAGCAATCAACACAGGGGAAAAAGCAACGTCAATACCTTGGTTTGTTACTACGTAACATAAATAACTTTAAAGACATTCATTCATGGTCCTTTTGGAATGTCGTTCAT
>NZ_SZNM01000078.1 GCF_005870085.1 Aquibacillus sediminis
TTGTTGTCTGCTGTTCTCAAATTCTTCTATATATTTTCTAACTGTATTCCGTGAAATTTTAGTTATTTTTGCTATGCTTCGTTGACTTTCCCCCTTCAGATACCTTTGAATAACTTTTTGTTTTTTCTTCAATGAAATCACTCCTGTTTTCCCCCCTAGTACCAATAAAAGATACTGGGGTAATTCTATCAGAGTGGTTCAGTTTTCAATTGCGATTGTGGTTCATTTTTAAGTTATCATATACAGACAAAACAACAATCAAGAAACCATACAGTCTAAAGAAACAACAATAAATTCTATTAAATATAATGAGTATGGTGAATTGAAATTATTTGATAATTAAATATCTAAACTATTTAAAATGGTAGGTTATACTAGGAAACTTGATACTTTATCAATTAATGCTAGGGTAACCTACCATTTGGTAATATAATAGGTAAAAAAATTTATATAAATAAATCGATTTAATCTAAAATGCTTATGAGTAAGTAGGAAAATTATAAATGGAATTATGATTGACCTGAGTTTGTGAATGAATACAATTGACTATAGCCTTAGCGGTGTGGAATAAGGAAAGTTGTCATTTCCTTAATACGTAGTAGAC
>NZ_SZNM01000079.1 GCF_005870085.1 Aquibacillus sediminis
GGTATGGGAAAGGGTTTCTTTCATGGCTTCGATAACGTGTTCTTTTCCTAGCTTTGCCACCCAGGTTTTGATTTCGCGTTTAATAAACTTGGGGATGTTACCACCGCCAAAGTTGTCTTGATAAAATACAACAGCGTCAACAGGAGGAGCTGTTGTTGTTTGTACGTTTTTGTTTTCTTTTTGTCTTGTATTGTTTTGTTTAAATAATGGGATCGGTTTGTGGTTCACCTTGTGGTCATCTTTGTGGCTCACACTTTCGTTTTCAGTAATCGGACTGTTCGTAGATTCCGCATACTCATCTGTGATCGTTGGATAATCTGCTTGAAATTCTATTTCATCTACGTCGATGAGCGCGCTTTCTTTTGTGGTATCAACCGTTACAAATTGTCTATCAACATCATTACCTCTAGGGAACACAAGACTTACCATCTGATAGATAGCGGATTGATTACCAGTTCTTGAACGGAAGTCGATATAGCCTTTTTGCTTCAGTTCGGCTCTTGCACGTTTAAAGGTGCCATCTTTTAATCTTG
>NZ_SZNM01000008.1 GCF_005870085.1 Aquibacillus sediminis
CAAGCGGGCTGGGCTTGACGCTTCCACGGCATCATCTATGATCTTAAAAAGTTAAGAAAAGTCTCTGCACGACCAATATTAAACAACTTTTCGTTATTTTGGTGTCCACTTTCTTGACAGAGGTCCAAAATGTCCGCTCCATCCTAAAACAGGCAGTATTTTAATAAAATAGCGGAAAGGATGTCCGTAACGAACGTTCATATGGACATTGATCATGCGATTCAGCTATCTAGCTAAAGTGCACAAATGGAAAGTACAAGAGTATCCCTATGCGACAAGCTTTTGCTTTGACGCGTGTCTACCATTTGGGTAGGCTTAAACATAGATACGGAGGAAAGAAGGGTTATCAGAATGGAAACAATTGATATCGAAAAAGTACAGACACAATTAGATCGTTTTACGAATAAACCGGTATATGTGCACCTCGAGACAACAAACGGTGCGTATGCAAGTCATTTTAATGAAAAGGCCTATAATGTTGGTGCATTTATTCGCAACGCACAATTAACTTATACTCATGCCAAAATTGTCGGTGCAGGAAATGTCTATCGTGTTGGGTTAAAGACGGAAATCGGTTGGGTTTATGCGGAAGGACTTTCCGATTGGGAAGTAGATGAGCATGATGGATTACTAATGGCAGGCCATGATCGAGAAGGTCGTCTAATGGTGGCATTAGAAATTAGTGAAACACCGTTTAATTATTAGAGATAGGAGAAGTGAGAGTTGTGGAAAAACATGTCGTAGTTATTTTACCCCATCCTGATGATGAGGCGTTTGGAGCTTCAGGTACCATTACGAAATTTCGTGAGCAAGGTGTTCCGGTCACTTATCTTTGTGGCACACTTGGAGAAATGGGCCGCAATATGGGGAACCCTACTTTTGCCAATCGGGAAACATTGCCTGAAATTAGAAAAAAAGAATTAATCGATGCATGTAATGTATTGGATATTGACTTACATATGTTAGGGTATCGGGATAAAACATTAGAATTTGAATCACGAGAACAAGTTGCCAACCACCTAAAAACATTTTTAGATGACATTCAACCAAGTCTTGTAATTACACATTATCCAGATTATGCTGTCCACCCTGATCACAATGCGATGGGGGCAGCTGCAGTGGAGGCCGTTCGCCAAATCGAACCAAGCAAGCGTCCGACTGTATGGGCACAAGCGATTAGCAATAATTATGAAGCTGAGTTGGGGCAACCAAGTATCGTCAATGATATCACCCCATTCTTCAAGAAAAAAATGGAGACAATTAAGGCACATCGATCGCAAGCACAAGGTGTGTTAGGGAATATGAATGACGAATTAGATGACATCGAAGAAATTGCAAAAGAGCGGTTAGGGGTTGAACAGTTCTATATTTGGCAGTTTGATTAAGACCGCTGTTGGAAGGGAGCATCGAGGATGAATCAAGAACAAAAAAAGATTTTGAAAATGGTGGAAGATGGTGTGATCAGTTCTGAAGAAGCATCAGAGTTGTTCGATTCACTAGAAAAAGCAGAGCAGGCGAAACAAGCGCAGGACTCTGATCATACGATTTCCACTCGTGTCAATTGGGAACAAGGGGAGCATTATCACTCCAAGCAACGTAAGCATAAATCTTCTATGAAATCGAATTTTTTCAATTTGTTAGAAGAAGCAGTCACCAAAATTAAAAATGTAGATTTAGATTTTAATTTTGGCCCTTATGAAACAGTCTCCCATATTTTTCAAACTCAAGATGCGGACCTGTCGAAAATAGATATGGATATTTCCAATGGGAGTATAAAAGTTGAACCATGGGAAGAGTCAGATGTTCGTGTCGAGTGTGAAGCGAAAGTCTATCAAGTCAACCATCAAGACCAAGCACGTCAGCGCTTTTTAGATGAAGCGGAATATGATATTACCGATGAGGTACTGCATTTGCTCATTCCTTCCAAACAAATAAAAACAGATGTTCAACTATATGTACCTAGCCAACTTTATCAAAAGATAGCATTGCGATTGTTTAACGGGTCAATTTATGCGAAAACAGTATCAAGTAAACAAATAAAAGCCAAAACAACGAATGGCTCGATTGAAATAGGGAAAATTACTGGGAAACTAGCTGATCTTGAGACGGCCAACGGAACGGTTAAAGTAGAAGAAGCCGAACTAGAAGAGATGGAAGCAGAAACAATTAATGGTTCGATTCGGATTAATGGAGCATTTGAAAAAGTCGATGCACAAGCGGTGAATGGAAGTATTCACTGTGATTGGGTTGAGCAAAATGGAAAGGTAGGCTTTTTTAAAACAACGACAGGCAGTGTGCGGCTATCACTACCTAGTGACAAACGGATTGACGGTAGTTTAGTAACCAATATGGGAAATATCCATTGTGATTTACCAGGCTACCGAGTCATTGAGGAGACAAAGGAATTGATCAAAAAAGCCCTACACTTTGAAGCGAACCAAGCAAAAGAACAGTTGCTCCACCTTGAAGCAGAAACGAAAACAGGTTCGATTTGGGTATTACCTGGAGATTGAGGAGTGTGTGGAATTGAAGAAGTTAACGCGTTCTAGTATGGATCGAATGTTCTATGGTGTGATTGGCGGAGTAGCGAACTATTTTAACATTGATTCCACTCTTCTACGTTTGATTTTTGTGATCGCCTTACTATTCACATCCATTTTTCCGTTACTCATTGTCTATATTGTAGCCATTTTCATAATGCCTGAGGATCGGGAGTTGAAATAATGAGGAAATGGATTTTATCATTAATTTTACATGCCCTTGCATTGTTACTCATCGCTCAAGTATTTGATCGCTTTTATTTAGAAGGGTTTACGACAGCATTGTTAGCAAGTTTTGTCCTATCGATTCTTAATGTCATCGTAAAGCCAATTTTAGTTGTGCTTACTTTACCAATCACGATTCTAACTCTAGGGTTGTTTTTACTTATTATTAATGCGATTACGTTATATTTCACACAAGCGATTATTGGCCCATCTTTTGTCATTGATGGCTTTCCAGTAGCGATCGTTGCGGCCATTTTATTAGCAGCCATGCAAGTCATTATTAATCGACTTATTAAAGATAAATAACTGTGAATGCTAAGAGAGTGTATGGTGTGAAACCATGCGCTCTTTGTTTTTGTAAGGCTGTTATCTATAAGATTGTTGTTTTGTCATAATAACTATAAACTACGACGTAACTTTTTCATGATTCCTTCCATTCTTAATAAAATGAGTGGTGTTATTGCCGCTGCTGAAATACACTACGCTTTGGTGTGTGTATCGTAATTTTATAGCTTTTTGCTTGATTTTATGACACAGAATCAATTTTTTCGTGAGTAACAAATCAGAACACCACTACAGCGTAGGTAGAATACGGAGATCCTCGAAAATAAAGCCCAATTTTCTTCGTGCGATGTAACGCTGCCGAAGCCTTCCTTGTCCTATGGGAACAGCGCGAGCCGAAGATCCACTTGGTAAAATGGGGTTCTTTACCAAGTTAGCTGAGGCCGTGCCCATGGAAAGCGGAGTATTCTACTGAAGCGATCGTTTAGCACTCAATTAAAATCAGGAAAAGTAATTTCACAAAAATTAGTTACGTCGGAGTTTCTATCAACTACGACATTAAAATGCAACAAACCTTCAAAAAGAGCTTTTTGTAATGAGTGATTTTGCTTTATGGGGCCCATGTCACGGTAGATTCAGCGGAAAAAAGAGATCGAATCAACCGAGAGAGAGCTTGTGACTAAATAAGAAATGAAATCCACTTCAGGCCTGACAAACTTCGCCTTAAATAAATAACAATGCCTTTTCTTTATGAAAGAGGTTATATTTAAGGAAACATAAAGTGTCGTACGTGAAAAAAAATGCTACAATAGGTTAATGAATAAACTAGCGAATGTTCAAAGAGTGAATACAAGTAATGAAGCAAGATAGGTCCGATTCTTTCGACTAACCAACAGTGTGACGTAGATTCCGTTTGTTGGAAGTTTTACTGTATTTTCTTTTTTGAATACATAGATGGTATTTTTGGAGGGATTATATTGGCTAAAGTTCGCACACAAGATTTACTAGAACAATTTAAATTAGAACTTGTAGCGGGGAAAGATGGTATCCACCGAGAAATTTTTGTTAGTGATATTTCGCGTCCTGGAATAGAACTGACGGGATACTTTCGTTATTACCCGAAAGATCGACTGCAATTATTAGGGAAAACAGAGCTCTCTTATTTTAAGAACCTCACGATTGAAGAGCAAAAAGACCGAGCGACAAGGTTATGTACAGATATCACGCCAGGAATTGTGATTTCAAGAGGGATGACGATTCCTGATGCACTTGTTGATGCTTGTAACCAATCAGGTGTACCACTGTTACGATCACCATATAAGACGACACGAGTTACAAGTCGTTTAACCAATTACTTGGAGGCAAAATTTGCACCATTTACAGCCATGCATGGGGTACTTGTTGATATTTATGGGATAGGTGTATTAATTACCGGTCAAAGTGGCGTTGGTAAAAGTGAAACAGCATTAGAACTAGTCAAACGCGGTCACCGTCTAGTTGCCGATGATAGTGTTGAAATAAGACAAGAAGACTATGATCGTTTAATTGGTACGTCACCACCATTGATTGAACATTTACTAGAGATTCGTGGGCTAGGGATCATTAATGTGATGACCTTATTTGGTGCGGGGTCTGTGAGAAATTATAAAAAAATCTCATTTATTATTAATTTAGAAACATGGGATCAAAGCAAAGAATATGACAGATTGGGATTAGAAGAAGATACCATGAAAATTATTGATGTAGAAGTGCCAAAGGCAAATATTCCTGTACGACCAGGTCGGAACTTGGCTGTCATTATTGAAGTCGCAGCTATGAATTTCCGTCTGAAACGGATGGGCGTCAATGCAGCGGAAGAATTCTCAGAACGACTTACTACCATGATCGAACATGAGAAAACAGGGTTAGATCTAGATGATGATATCGAATAACTAGCTTAGGGGGAGTTCATGTTGACTAGAACGGCACCACCATTAGACAGGGTGTTTTTAGATTTAGGTCCCTTTACCATTTATTGGTACGGGGTGATTATAGCTACTGGAGCATTTTTGGGTTTATGGTTAGCTACTAGGGAATCAGACCGCTTAGGGTTAAAAAAAGATTTATTCGTTGATTTATTAGTATTTGCGATTCCTATCGCAATTATTTCCGCACGGATTTATTACGTTGCTTTTGAATGGGAGCGATATGCTGGAGGCCCGTGGTGGGAAATTTTTGCCATATGGGAAGGCGGTATTGCCATTCACGGCGCATTAATCGGGGCTGTCATCACTGCTGTTATTTTTGCACGAGTAAAAAAAGTCTCGTTTTGGCAACTAGCAGATATTGCTGCTCCTAGTATTTTGTTAGGGCAGGCAATCGGACGTTGGGGTAACTTTATGAACCAAGAAGCCCACGGCGGCCCTGTTAGCGAAGAAGCATATAACAACTTTTTACAATACTTACCTGATTTTATTAATAATCAAATGATTATTGATGGAGTTATGTACCATCCAACTTTTTTATATGAATCTGTTTGGAACATTATTGGTGTCATTCTATTGCTTATTTTACGCCGTCGTTTTAATCCAAGACGCGGAGAAGTATTCTTAAGTTATGTGATTTATTATTCCATTGGCCGCTTCTTTATCGAAGGAATGCGTACAGATAGTCTATACATTGTTGGTTCACTCAGAACTGCACAGTTTATTTCAATCGTTTTAATTATTGTGGCAATTGTTTTAATTATCTATCGCCGCAAAACAAATCAAGCGAATCGCTTTTATAATGGGAAAAAGATAGGGAAGAAGAAATAAAGTGAAACTTCATAACGTAAAATAAGTTGCAAAATATACGTTAACTCAAGTCAAGAGCACCAGATAACGTAAGAAAAGCTGCAAATGCATACGCGAAAACTAGAAATAATAACGTTACACAACTAGAGATCATACGCGGTCTTAGAAAAGGCCGCATGCAATCAATGGGGGGAGAATTTTGTGATCGGTACTTTACAGCGTGGATTTAAACAAGGGTTAAATTTAACTTGGACATTAGGAAAAGTAATTTTTCCTGTAACATTGCTTGTCACCATTCTTCGCTATACACCAATATTACCGTGGTTAATTGATTTGATAACCCCATTTATGAAGTGGCTTGGTTTATCAGGGGAAGCAGCAGTTCCACTTGTGATTGGTAATTTGTTAAATTTATATGCGGGAATTGGTGCGATTGTTTCGTTTGATTTTACTGTTAAAGAAGTATTTATTATGGCGATCATGTTGTCGTTTTCTCATAATCTGATTATTGAGTCAACGATTGCGACCAAAGTAGGGGTTAAATGGTGGATCGTTGTCGGTGTGAGGGTCGCGTTGGCACTATTCTCTGCCTTTATTATTAATCTTTTTTGGAAAGGTGGGAATGAACTAGCCAATTATGGACTTATCAGCAAAGGAGAACAAGTACCGGCAAACTGGATGGAAATTGCGCTAGAAGGGGTACAAACGGCATTGATGGGTGTGCTACAACTAGCGTTAATTGTCATTCCATTGATGATTGTGATGCAATTTTTCCGTGAACTTGGTTGGATGGAAAAAACGTCCAATTGGTTAGCTCCATTTACCAAAATGCTTGGGATGGAAAAAAATGCTTCGATGACATTAGCGGCTGGCTTAACGATCGGGCTTGCTTATGGTGCAGGGTTAATGATTCAAGCAGTCAAAGAAGATGGAGTATCGAAAAAGGACATGACACTTGCATTAATTTTTCTCGTATCGTGTCACGCCGTCGTAGAAGATACACTCGTGTTTATTCCTTTAGGAATACCGGTGTGGCCGCTACTCGTTATTCGAGTAATAACAGCCATTGTGTTAACAGCAGCTATTGCTTATGTATGGAATAGAAGTGATGCAAAGAGAAGGGAGACTATCCATGAACATTCGTACGATACTATTTGATTTAGATGGAACATTGATTGATACAAATGAATTAATTATTGCCTCATTCACCCATACATTACAACAGTATGGAAAAACAGATTATACAAGAGAGCATATTTTAGATTTTATTGGTCCACCGTTATGGGCAAGCTTCGAGCAGGTGAATCCTGATCGAGTAGATGACATGGTTGCCACTTATCGGGAACATAACTTAACAAATCATGATGATTACGTGGTTGCCTATCCAACCGTGGTGGAGACGATGAACAAGCTGAAGGAAGCTGGTTACCAACTGGGGATTGTGACAACAAAAATGAATGATACAGCTGAAAAAGGATTACGAGTAACAGGTTTAGAAAACATCTTTGAAATTTTAATCGGCCTTGATGATGTCACCAATACGAAACCACACCCTGAACCAATTGAAAAAGCATTAACAAGATTAAATGCGGATGCTGCCACTACCTTAATGGTTGGGGATAATTATCACGACATCGATGCAGGCAAAAATGCGGGAACAAAAACCGCTGGTGTTGCTTGGACGATTAAAGGAAGAGAAGTGCTTGAAGAACGGAAACCAGATTATATGTTAGAAGAAATGAGTGACCTGTTAAAGATCTTAGGAGTGTGAAGGATGCGAAAGACGAAGCGGTATAAAGTCAATGAAGCAAATTCGCTGTGGCATATTTATAAGACGGTTCCATTTTGGAAAGTCATGAAGAACTTTATTGTGATTCAAACAGCACGTTATACGCCATTTTTAGCGGTGAAAAATTGGCTGTACCGCACCTTTTTACGAATGGAAGTAGGGGACAAAACGGCTTTTGCCTTAATGGTCATGCTAGATATCATGTTCCCTGAAAAAATTTCAGTTGGCAAAAATACAGTAATTGGCTACAATACTACGATTTTGGCACATGAATATTTAATCAAGGAATATAGATTAGGTAACGTTGTGATTGGAGAAAACGTCATGATCGGCGCAAATAGTACGATTCTTCCAGGCGTCACGATTGGGGAAGGTGCAATTGTCTCAGCAGGAACGCTAGTACATAAAGATGTTCCAGCAGGTGCATTTGTAGGTGGCAATCCAATGGAAATCATCTATAGTAAAGAAGAAATGGAAAAACGGACGCAGCAGGATATGTTTTTACATCAATAGACTCATATGGCCAGTTGATAAATATAGAAAAGGCTGTTTTCTAAAAGATTGTTGTTTTGTCACAATAAATATAAACTCCGACGTAACTTTATTATGCTCCCTGATAAATCTTTATAAAAATGAGAGCTGAAATACCGCTGCAGAAATACACTACGCTGATTGTGTACATTGAATTATGTAGAGTTAGATGTTTCATATAAATAATAATGGCTCTTTTTTATCTCTGAATGATTACACACGTATCATTATTCAGAAAACATTCATCAGCGTAGGCAGAATACGGAGACTCCTGCGGGAACAGCACGAGTCCGAAGACCCCGCAGTGTGGTCTTCACGAGGAGGCTGAGGCCGTGCCCGCGGAAAGCGGAGTAATCTGCTGAAGCGATGGTATAACAGTCAATCAAAATTCAGTGACATCAAGCAATTTCATCAGAGTTACGTCAGATTTTCTCTCAACTATGACATAAAAAGCAACAACCCATTCAAAAAGAGCCTAAAGCTAAGATCAAAGGGAGGGGTTTTTGGTGGAAAAGTATATCATGGCATTAGATCAAGGGACGACGAGTTCTCGAGCCATTTTATTTAATCACAAAGGGGAGTTAGTCGAATCTGCTTCGCGTGAGTTTCAACAGTTCTTTCCATATTCTGGTTGGGTGGAGCAAGATGCGAATGAAATATGGACATCGATTACCTCTTGTATGGCGGATGTTTTACGAAAAGCAGATGTCGCCCCAAAACAAGTTGAAGCAATTGGAATTACGAACCAACGCGAAACGACGGTGGTATGGGATAAACAGACAGGCAAGCCTATATACAAAGCAATTGTCTGGCAATCAAGACAAACAGCGGATATTTGTGAGGACTTAATTGCTAAAGGATATCAAGATACGTTTCATAAAAAAACAGGCTTACTGCTTGACCCATACTTTTCTGGCACCAAAGTGAAATGGATATTGGATCATGTTGATGGCGCTAGACAAAAAGCAGAACAAGGGGACTTGATGTTTGGCACGATCGATACCTGGTTAATTTATAAACTATCAGGCGGCCATGTCCATGTCACTGATTATTCCAATGCTTCTCGAACACTACTGTTTAATATTCATGAATTAGAGTGGGATCAGGAGTTATTAGACCTGTTAACAATTCCGAAAAGTATGTTACCAGAAGTACGCTCATCTTCTGAAGTTTATGCGAAAACAATGGATTATCACTTCTTTGGTTACGAAGTTCCAATTGCAGGAGCAGCAGGGGATCAACATGCAGCGTTGTTTGGACAAACATGCTTTGAAGAAGGTATGGCAAAAAACACGTATGGTACGGGTTGTTTTATGTTAATGAATACAGGAAAACATGCAGTCGAATCGAATCATGGGTTGTTAACTACGATTGCATGGGGACTGGATGGACAGATTGAGTACGCATTAGAAGGAAGTATTTTTGTTGCAGGTTCTGCGGTCCAGTGGTTACGAGATGGATTACAGTTGATTGAATCTGCCCCACAATCTGAGCTGTTTGCCTCGAGGTTATCTAGCAACGATGGTGTCTATATGGTTCCTGCATTTGTTGGGCTAGGTACCCCTTATTGGGATAGTGATGCCAGAGGGGCGTTGTTTGGTTTAACAAGAGCAACTTCAAAAGATCATATCATCCGAGCCACATTAGAATCACTAGCCTATCAAACCAAGGATGTAGCCGATGTGATGGTGAAAGATGCTGGGATCGATCTGCAAGTTTTGCAAGTTGATGGTGGAGCGGTCAAAAATAATTTTTTAATGCAGTTTCAAAGTGATATGTTAGGAACAGCAGTGGAACGCCCGGTGATTAATGAAACAACCGCACTTGGTGCTGCCTATTTAGCAGGGTTAGCAATTGGTTTCTGGGAAAACAAGCAACAACTCATGGAGCAAAGGAAAGTAGATCGGACATTTACTGCCGATATGGATCCAGAGGATAGAGAAACATTATATCGCGGATGGCAAAAAGCAGTTGAATCGACGCGAACATTTAAGCTATAGCTTTTTATGAGCAAAAAGCGATCAACCATATAAGAAAATTAGCTAAGTATACCAATCTCAGAAAAAAAGAGCTCAACCACGTAAGAATAACAGTTAAACTACTATGCGACCCTGTTAACTAGTAATCACTGCGGCAGAATGCCTATTGATCACGTAAAGACGCAACTTTTAAAAATAAAAGCAACCTAAAAGATATACAACATAACAGCACATGCAAACACATCGAGACCACCATATACAGTTGATTGAAATATGTATGGTCTCTTTTTTATATCGTACGTTCGAACAGAGGTTATGCAGGTTGAAGGAGTGAGACAATGACTAAGTTTTCCAATTTAAATCGTGCCCAAACCTACCAACGATTAACCGAGCAGGAATTAGATATTTTTGTTATTGGTGGTGGAATTACTGGGGCTGGGATCGCCTTAGATGCTGTCACACGTGGATTGAAAACAGGACTTGTTGAAATGCAAGATTTTGCTGCAGGTACTTCCAGTCGCTCGACTAAGTTGATTCATGGTGGGCTTCGTTATTTAGAACAGAAAGAGTTCGCGATGGTTTCAGAAGTTGGCAAAGAAAGGGCAATTGTTTATGAAAATGGTCCCCATGTAACCAAACCAGAATGGATGCTTCTCCCTTTTTATAAGGATGGTAATTTAGGTCCTTTGAAGACCAATGCGGGCTTACGCCTATATGATTTTTTGGCAAAAGTGAAAAAAGACGAGCGACGAACGATGCTGTCGGATAAACAAGCATTAGAAAAAGAGCCATTATTAAAAAAAGAAAACCTAAAAGGTGCGGGCTTCTATGTTGAATATAAAACAGATGATGCTCGATTAACAATAGAAGTAATGAAACAAGCTGTAAAAAACGGTGCAATGGTTAATAACTATGCCAAAGTTGTTGACTTTATTTATGACCGAGCCAAAAAGATCAAAGGTGTTGTGATAGAAGATCAAATTACCGGTCAACAATTCCAAGTCATGGCAAAAAAAATAATTAATGCAACTGGGCCATGGGTCGATCATATAAGAGACTTAGATGGTTCAAAACAAGGAAAGACATTACATCTAACTAAAGGTGTTCATCTCGTTTTTGATCAATCTGTATTTCCATTAAGGCAAGCGGTTTATTTTGATCATGTTGATGGCAGAATGATCTTTGCAATTCCTCGTGGGGAAAAAAACTATGTCGGAACAACAGATACGACTTATCAATCAGAAATTGCTCACCCTGTTGTAACGCATGAGGATTGTGATTATATAATCGATGCAATTAAACAGATGTTTCCAACTGTTCAAGTGACCCTTGATGATGTGGAATCAAGCTGGGCAGGTATTCGTCCGTTAATTGCAGAAGAGGGAAAAGATCCAAGTGAAGTATCGAGAAAAGATGAAATAATGGAAGCTGATTCAGGATTACTTTCGATTGCTGGTGGCAAATTAACAGGTTATCGTAAAATGGCAGAACAAGTAATCGACCAAGTCGTAAAACAATTTAAGCGAGACTATCACATTTTATATTCGGAATCAGTCACTAAGGATTTGCCAATTTCAGGCGGGGATGTTGGAGGTTCGAAAGGTTTTGAGACATTCAAACAAGAACAAATGGAACTTGCTAATCAATTAGGGATAGAGGAAGAAACGGCCTTACGTTGTGTGGACAGGTATGGATCTAATGTTCAAGTGGTATGGGATTACTACGAAACACTTCACAATCAAGCATTAGAAGCAGGAATCGATCGATTAGTATTTGCAGAATTGCGATACGCGATTGATTATGAATGTGTCTATCAACCTGTTGACTTTTTCATTCGTCGAACAAGTGCATTATTTTTTGATATTGAATGGGTAAAGCGTTACAAAGATGCGGTAGCAAATTATATGGATCAAGTGTTTAAATGGAGTAAAGAACAGAAAAAATTTTACTTGCGAGAATTAGAAGAAGTGATCGACGAAGCGGTTCATCCAGTTGAATGAAGCGTAATATAAGATGAGAAGTTTGAACGTTCGTAAGGCGATCAACTGGATTGTCATTCATGTTGATCTTAATCGTGTAACTAGGGCATCTAGCGGAATGTGGGACCGGATCAAGACATGGGGCGGTTCTTCATTCCGCTATTTTCTTATTTTACACTCTTTTTAGTGGTTGAGCGGTTTATAGTTCCCTTATTTGCCTGTTTTAAGTATTATTTTACCTAAATAGGCTTCATTAACGGAATCTCGAACCACCTCGTCATGATTTTTACCATTTTTTAGGGGATTAGCGGAACTAGGAACCACTCTTTCTGCTTAGGTTTCTTATCCTGTAGTTCACGTGGTAGTGGCTCACCCTCTATGATTTCACATTCAATATATGCCGGTCCTTGCATTTTTCAGTTGCTCTTGTATAGGCTCTATAAACTTATCTCCCAACTCTATCCTCTTTCAAATGGCTTGATCATCCCATAAATTGTTTCCGTATAAGGAAGCTGTAAGCCAGCGTCTTTAGCTAAGCGTAGTGCTCCACCTTGCAGATGTTCTACTTCAAGCGGGAGCCCTTTACGGCGATCTTGATGCATGGATGACGTTGCTTTTGGATCAAAATTATGTAACTGCTTGACGCCTCTTTCGACCTGTTCAGTTGTAATGTTGATCCCATATGCATTGGCTAGTTGTTTCATTTCTTCTAATACACGTTCAGCAATTTGTAGTGTTTGTGGATATTTTCTTACCTCTCCAATAGCTAAATTGGTTGCGGTCGTAATACCTGAGAAAGCAGAGATAAACACATACTTGCTCCACATGGTGAATGAAATATCTGTGCTTAACAGCGCATCCATATTTGCCTGTTCTGATAGACTTGCAAGTTGATCGCAAATGGCTGTTTGTGATGGTTGGAGAGGTCCAAATTTAATTGCATGGGATGAACTTGAATGGACCACATTGCCGTCTTCATCTAATGTGGAAATGAGGCTTGCTGTTCCACCAAGTACAGCTTCTTCCCCTAATTCGCTTTGTAGTGTCATAATATGTTCGATTCCATTTAAAATGGGAAGTACTTTGGCACCTTTAGAAACTAAGACCTTTAACTGTTCGATTGTATTAGGTAAATGATAGCCTTTCACGGCAAGAAGTACGAGATCGACTTGATCAATAGCATCAACACGATCAACGACGGTTGGCTGTTTAAGTGTATAGTTTCCTTTTACACTATGTATGGATAGTCCATTTGTACGAAGTTGCTGTGCACGCTTTGGTCTGACTAAAAAAGTGACGGGCTGACCTACTTGTTCCCATCTAGCTCCAAAATAAGCTCCAAGTGCTCCTGCACCCAAAATGACAATTTTCATAATAAATACCTCCTAGTTTGCCTTACCTATATTGTATTCGACTAAGAAGAAAACACAAAATAGTTTGACTATTTAGAGGTGCTGGGATTTATTGTCTCCATTAAAAAAACGTTTCTATATTAAATTCAAAAAATGTGTTATACTTCAAAACGATAGAAATAGATTATGAGTGGGGGAGACGAATGCTGACAACTGTTGAACATCAAAGACAAGATAAATTAAATAATGTTATCCCCTTCATTCCTGACGGTGATTTTTACTTTACAAAAGGTGTGGAAGCATTTCAAAAACGCAAATTCCAGGTTGCGGTAAAATGGTTGAAAAAAGCGATTGAATCATCACCAAATGAACCTTTATACCAATGTCAACTATCGATTATATATACAGAAATTGGTTCCTATCATATGGCTAATCAAATTTTGACAGAAGTTTTAGAAGCGCATGGGGATCATTACGTGGATTGTTATTATTTAATTGCGAACAATTATGCCCATCTTGGTTTATTAACAGATGCCAAGAAAAAAATAAAACTTTACTTACAAAAAGCTCCTGATGGCGACTTTGTTGAGGAAGCTAATGAGTTATTATCTGTTATTGATATTGAAAACGACCAAGACGACGATCTCGGTGATGACTGGATGCTTGATGAAGAGGATGAACTACTAATCTATCAAGAGACAGTGTTTTTCCATCTTGAGCGACAAGAATGGGACAAGGCTATTGCTTTATTAGAAGAAATGAGAGTCATGTTCCCAGACCATCCGCAGTCAAAACATGAGTACAGTTTCGCTTTATTTTTCTCAGGTAAACAGGATGAGGCAATTCAATATGAATTACAGTGGTTAAAAGAAGATCCTCAGTCACTGTTTTGTCAGTCCAATTTAGCTGTGTTTTACCATGAACAAAATAGACCTGAACAAGCGCTTGTTCACATAGAATCTCTAAAAAATGTGTATCCTATACATGAACAGCAGAAATTAAAAATTGCAACGACACTAGCTCGGACAGGTCATTATCATGAAGCATATGATCGTTTTAAAATCTTACCTAAAGCGAAATTAACCGGCCATGTCTCTTATTATAAATGGTTTAGTGTGGCTGCTTTTCAAGTTGGGAATCAGGATGAAGCGACATCACTTTGGGAAGAAGGAAAACAAAAACATCAATTTTTAAAAAAAGAAGTACATCCATGGTTACAATAGTAAAACCATACTAATACCATGGGGGATATGAGCAGAATAGTAGACCTAAGAAGTGTTTCGTATCATAATATGTGTGAAACATAGCTATTAGGAAGGGGCGAAAAAGATGTCCGAAGAACGTATTTATGACGTTATCATTGCTGGTGCTGGACCAGCGGGTTTGACAGCCGCTGTTTATACATCGCGTGCTGATTTAGACACACTTATGATTGAACGCGGGATCCCAGGTGGCCAGATGGCGAATACAGAAGATGTAGAAAACTACCCGGGCTTTGATCATATTTTGGGACCGGATTTATCGAATAAAATGTTTGAGCACTCGAAGAAATTTGGTGCTGAATATGCGTACGGTGATATTAAAGAAATTAAAGATGGAAAAGAATATAAAACAGTTGTAGCAGGAAAAAAAGAGTACAAAGCACGCACTGTCATCATTACAACAGGTGCTCAATATAAAAAATTGGGTGTACCAGGTGAAGAAGAATTAGGTGGACGTGGTGTTTCATATTGTGCAGTCTGTGATGGAGCATTCTTCAAAGGGAAAGACCTAGTAGTTGTAGGTGGAGGAGACTCTGCTGTTGAAGAAGGTGTTTACCTTACGCGCTTTGCCAATAAAGTAACGATTATACACCGTCGTGATGAACTACGTGCCCAAAAGATCCTCCAACAACGTGCGTTTGATAATGAAAAGATTGATTTTATTTGGGACACTGTTGTTAAATCAATCAATGATCAAGACGGAAAAGTTGGAAGTGTTACCCTTGAAAATACAAAAACAGGCGAAACATCTGATCACCCAACAGATGGTGCGTTCATTTATATTGGGATGATTCCATTAAGTGAACCATTCAAATCGTTAGGAATCACGAATGAAGAAGGGTACATTCCAACCAATGAAAACATGGAAACAAGTGTACCAGGCATCTATGCTGCAGGAGATATCCGTGATAAAGAGTTAAGACAAATTGTAACGGCAACAGGCGATGGAAGTATTGCCGCGCAAGCAGCTCAAGCCTATATCGAAAATTTATCTGAAGCATTTAATTCAGTTAAGTAATTCTTTACGAATGTGTAATACAACATTAATATAAATTAATTCTGTTGTAACACGGATGAAACATTTATTGGTTATAATGGGGTTAACTAATTGACCCCCTTTTAATAAATAAATGTTAACGCACAGGTGTATCATACACCTGTGTATTTTTTTGTTGATTTATAAAAAATTGGAGTGCGCATAAGCTGTATTATACGACACAACCTTCGTAATTGTGCTCGTTACTATTCTGAATGAAATATGTGATATAGCATCGCTACGGCAGAATACTACGCTTTCCATGGGCACGGCCTCAGCTAACTTGGTAAAGAAAAGCACTTTACCAAGTGGATCTTCAGCTCGTGCTGTTCCCATAGGAGTCTCCGTATTCTGCCTTCGCTGGTATAAGTTTTCTGATTAGTGATAGATGTAATACTTTACAAATTCAACAATAAAGAATTTACTGTTATGTTGTGTATAACATGCCAATTAACATATGGTTTTGTTAGTTTTAGCACTTAAAATCTTCAGAGTACTACAAAAAGCGGAGGAAATACACGGAGACTCCCGGGGCCCGGCAAGGGTTATGCAGGCGTTGTCCGACAAGGACGGTTTTAGCCTGTAATCCTTATAATCCATCGGTGAGACCCCGCAATGAGGTACGAATGAGGAGGCTCACCAGCCCCCCCACAGGAAAGCGTAGTGTATTTCCGCAGCGACTTTTTAGCACTCTTTCTTTAGAAGAAGTTGCAAGTGTTATGTCGTATAATACAGCTAATGCGTACTAAAAAAATAAACTGCTAGATCAATTTGTGTACTGTTTCTTGAAAGAATTGGAGAAATTTAATAAATCACATAGAGTTGTGGGATTGGAATCATTCATTGTATAATAGTAGTAGTATTGTATTCAAAATACTATTTACTATGATTTACTTTGTAATAGATGTGAATATAACTCACATCTACTTGATATAGAGAAAGAAAAGAGTGATGTAGTTGCGTAGAGTCACAAATTGTATAGTCAAACAAAATGATCAGATTTTAATGTTGAAAAAACCTAGACGAGGATGGTATGCCATGCCAGGAGGAAAAATGGAGCAGGGCGAAACCATTAAGGAATCAGTCGTTCGCGAGTATTGGGAAGAAACAGGATTAGAGCTTGTTGATCCTAAATTAATGGGAGCATTTACCTTTTTAATCAAGGAACAGGATGAATTGATTCAAGAGTGGATGATGTTTACTTTTATGTGTCACCATACAGAAGGCTCACTTGTGGAAGAATGTGATGAAGGAGAATTGGAATGGGTACATATGAATGAAGTATTGACGAAGCCAATGGCTGAAGGCGACCGTCATATTTATTCCCATGTCCTTACAGATAAACATATGATGTATGGAAAATTCACGTATACATCGGACTATCAATTAATCGACTATAGCCTTGATCGTGCGAATTCATAAAAGGGGGAGATCGGCATGGGTGTGACAGAAAATGATACAAAATTAGTCATTATTACAGGAATGTCTGGAGCAGGTAAGACTGTAGCCATTCAAAGCTTTGAGGATTTAGGGTATTACTGTGTGGATAATTTACCCCCAACATTACTACCTAAATTTCTTGAGTTAATGAAAGATGCCAGTAATAACATTCAACAAGTAGCGGTTGTGATGGATTTACGCGGTAGAGAATTCTTTGATACGTTATTCGATGCATTGGACCAAATAGGAAACCAAGATTGGTTAGAAGAACATATCCTATTTCTTGATGCAAAAGATCAATCGTTAGTGTCTCGTTACAAGGAAACAAGACGTTCTCACCCTCTTGCAAATAACGGACTGCCTTTGGAAGGAATTAATCAAGAACGGAAAATATTGGATGAACTGCGAGGACGCGCCCACAATATTATCGACACAACTGATTTAAAACCAAAACAATTAAGAGAAAAAATCGTCAAGCGATACGGAGAAGAAGAACAGGAAATTTTCTCTGTCAATACGGTTTCTTTCGGCTTTAAATATGGCCTTCCAATTGATGCAGATTTAGTCTTTGATGTGCGTTTTCTACCAAACCCCCATTATATTGATCATATGCGTCCACTAACAGGGTTGAATTCTGATGTTTCTTCTTATGTATTTAAATGGACAGATACGCAAATTTTTCTTCAAAAGGTTACCGACCTGCTTGAATTTATGTTGCCCCAATATAAGAAAGAAGGAAAAAGTCAGCTGGTGATTGCGATTGGTTGTACTGGTGGACAACATCGTTCGGTAGCGATCGCTGAGTATCTAGCGAAACAATTTGCATCTAATTATATTACACATGTATCACACCGTGATATTGATAAAAGAAAGGGACATTAATCGATGACACAGAATAAGCAGCCACACGTAGTAGTACTTGGTGGCGGAACAGGAATGCCAGTACTCTTAAGAGGGTTAAAAGATTATCCAATCGATTTATCTGCCATCGTTACGGTTGCCGATGATGGTGGGAGTACAGGGATTTTACGGTCTGAACTTGCTATACCTGCACCAGGAGACATTCGAAATGTACTTGCTGCATTGTCTGATGTGGAACCGATGTTAATGGAACTTTTTCAGCATCGTTTTAAACATGGTAATGGCCTTTCTGGTCACTCGATGGGTAATTTACTGTTGGCAGCAATGACGTCTGTAACTGGCGATTTTTACCACGGTATTAAGGAAATTTCACGTGTGTTAAATGTGAAAGGAAAAATTTACCCAATTGCAAATCAAAATATGTTTCTACATGCCGAAATGGAAGATGGTGAAATTGTAACAGGTGAATCCAATATACCACTCGCAAACAAACCAATTAAACGAGTGTTCCTTAAGCCGGAACCAGTGCTTCCATTACCAGAAGCGATTCAAGCAGTGGAAGAAGCTGATTTAGTCGTCATTGCCCCAGGAAGTCTTTATACAAGTACATTACCTAATATGATTGTTCCGCAGATAGGGGATGCATTACGACATACTAAAGGAAAAGTGGTCTATGTGTGCAATGTGATGACGCAGGAAGGCGAAACAAATGGTTATTCAGCAGCAGATCATGTGCAAGCTATTACCGATCATGTTGGGGATGGATGTATTCATTCAGTGGTTGTTCATAACAAACCGATTGAAGGCGATGTACGAAAACTATATGCCAAAGAAAATGCGGAACCTGTTATTTATGACACAGATCGGTTGATTCAAATGGGGTTAGAAATCATTGAAGCTGATATCATAGACTATAATAAAAAAATGTTACGCCATAATACATCAAAGGTTGCGAAATTATTGTATTCATTACTATAAAAACGCTAGTGGAATCACAGTCACAGGGAGGTGAGATAGTTGTCATTTGCTTCAGATATAAAAAAAGAATTAACCAAAATAGAAAATGATACGTGTTGTTCGCATGCAGAAATGGCAGCATTGATCCGAATGAATGGCGCTGTTTCTTTGTCAAGACAGGGATATATGTTAGATGTACAAACAGAAAATGCTGCGATTGCAAGAAGGATCTATGTTTTAATTAAATCTCTCTATGACTTTCCAGTTGAGCTACTCGTTCGTAAAAAAATGAAATTGAAAAAAAACAATGTGTATATTGTGCGTATGAAAGATAGTGTACGTGAATTGTTATCACAGTTAGAAATTTTAGAAGAGCCTTTTACGTTAGTTCGAGAAATTTCGGATAAGTATACGACAAAAGATTGTTGCCGCGCTGCCTATTTAAGAGGTGCCTTTTTAGCAGGTGGTTCTGTCAATAATCCAGAGACATCTTCTTATCATTTAGAAATCTTTAACCTTTATCAAGAGCATAATGATTCATTGTGTGAGTTAATGAATTCATTTGGTTTGCACGCCAAAATCCTTGAACGGAAAAAGGGGTTTATAACGTATATTAAAGAGGCAGAAAAAATTACCGAGTTTCTTAATTATATTGGTGCACATCAAGCACTATTAAAATTTGAAGATGTACGAATTGTAAGGGATATGCGTAATTCTGTTAATCGCTTAGTGAACTGTGAGACAGCTAACTTAAATAAGACGATTGGTGCCGCTTTTCGTCAAGTCGAGAATATCCGTTTCATTGAAAAAACAGTCGGCTTAGAAAGTCTGCCAGACAAATTACAGGAGATTGCCCGGTTGCGAGTTCAGCACCAAGATGTATCACTAAAAGAACTAGGGGAACTCGTCTCAACAGGGAAAATAAGTAAGTCAGGTATTAATCACAGATTGCGGAAAATTGATGAATTCGCAGAAAAAATCAGAAGTGGGGAAACGATACAAAATTAAAGAAAATAACTTATTAGGTTAATTTACTTTCCCATTTTATCGTGCTATAATTGCTTAAGCTCTCTTAGTAAATAAGAGAGTATTTTTTACAATAGATTGACAGCGCTTTCTGTAGGGCGGAGAAAGGGGTAAAAACATTGGTGAGAAAATCTGTTGTTGTAGAATTAGAATCAGGTCTGCAAGCTAGGCCAGCTGCTGACTTTGTAAAAAAGGCAAACCAGTATGCAGCAGAACTATTTATTGAAAAAGATACGAAAAGAATTAATGCAAAAAGTATTATGGGTTTGATGAGTTTAGCGATTGCAAGTGGAGATCAAATCGAGTTAATTGCAGATGGCTCGGATGACCAGACTGCAGTCGATGAATTAATAGCCTTTATATCAGATAAAAAATAGCCCTTCCTTTAAGAAAGGGCTATTTTTATTGGAACTTATTTATTTTCCATTACTTTATCAATAAGTCCGTATTCTTTTGCTTTTGGTGCTTCCATGAAGTTATCACGCTCAGTATCACGTTCGATTACTTCTAATGGTTGGCCAGTACGTTCAGATAAAATTTTGTTCAACTTACTACGCATTTCAATAATACGTTTTGCATGAATTTGGATATCTGTAGCTTGACCTTGTGTACCACCAAGCGGTTGGTGAATCATAACTTCACTGTTAGGAAGTGCATAGCGTTTTCCTGGTTCACCAGCTGCAAGTAAGAATGCACCCATTGATGCTGCCATACCAATACAAATAGTAGAAACATTTGGCTTAATGAACTGCATCGTATCATAGATCGCCATACCAGCTGTAATCGATCCGCCTGGAGAGTTGATGTATAGAGAAATATCTTTATCAGGATCTTCTGCAGCTAGGAAAAGTAACTGAGAAACAATACTGTTGGCAACATTGTCATCAATGCCACTACCTAACATAATAATTCTGTCTTTCAAAAGTCTAGAGTAAATATCATATGCACGTTCTCCGCGGTTCGTTTGTTCAATAACTGTAGGTATTAAATTCATTCGGAATCTCCTCCTTTAACATAATTATGTATCATATGAAGTAACTACTTTTATCTTACCTAAATGGTCAGATAAGGTCAAACGAAAAGATTGATGTTGTTACAAATATGTATAATCTACCACTTGACCCAAAGCATACTAACTTCATCATTCCCCATTTTTAAATAAATAAACTAACTTGTCTAGTATAAAATGCTAATTCCTTAGCACTTTTTCTAATAATATCTATTGTTTCTTTTGTTGTTGATCGTTACACCGATGCAAGTTTATTATTCTTTCATCTATACTTAATAAAATGAGTGTTGTACGAACGCTTCGGCAGAATACTACGCTTTCCGCGGGCACGGCCTCAGCCTCCTCGCGAAGCTCACGCTGCGGGGTCTTCAGACTCGTGCTTTTCCCGCAGGAGTCTCCGTATTCTGCCTACGCTAGAATATGTTATCTTACTAGTGGTAGAGATACACTTTAATTTAATTTAGTTAGATTATTTTTCTAGAATACGTCCAATTAAATATTAAAATGTCAATAATATAAAATTATCTAGAAAACATTAGAACACATGAATGAGCGAAAGAAATACACGGAGACTCCTGCGGGGGAAAGGCCTAGGTGAGACCCCGCAGCGAGGTACGAGCGAGGAGGCTCATCAGCCGCCCGTGGAAAGCGTAGTGTATTTCTGCAGCGGTATTTTTAGCACTCATTTTTATATAGCTTTGTCAGGGAGCATAAAGTTACGTCGGTGTGGATGTACCAAGTAGCAACAACATCAATATTAAAAAAACAGCCATTAATCATCACCATTGGCTTTGTTTAAGTATATTATAGTAAAGACAGAATTATAAGTAGTAATTTAGAGATTGAAAAATAATTGTTCATCCGTTATAATATTCCTTGTGCAATTTTATTAGTAAAAATATGCGCCCGTAGCTCAGGGGATAGAGCAATGGTTTCCGGTACCATGAGTCGGGGGTTCGAATCCCTCCGGGCGCGTTTGAAGTAAAAAAGGCTAACCAATTGGGGTGTTTCCCAATGGTTAGCTTTTTTTGTGCATCGAGAATTTAGGGAATTGAAGGATTTTCACGGACGATTGGCGCTTTCTAAAATGACAACTCACCTAAAGAGAGAAGCGGACATTTATTCCCTTATTTTAGATAAATCACCCAGTTTTTCTTTAATTTTGCTCAATTAGCGGAACAGATGTCCGAGCAAAGCGCATAAATCGACCATTCGTTTTTTTGGTAGAACAAATATCCGCACGAAACCATAGAGCGGACACTTGTTCCAGCTTCCGCTCAAAAAAGAGAATTGTTTTAAATAAAATAAAAATGGACAATCTAAGCTTATCCCGCATGTAATCGCCAGTAAGAGCCCGCTACAATTTACGAGGTAAAACAAAAGAAGAATAGAGTGGCGGATTGCCAGTAAATGTCCGATTCTGTTTAATGTACAAACAGTGGGAGATGAAAGAAAACTTCCCACTGATTTTATTTAGTTCGACAATTTTAAAACTAAACAGACTATATGATATAGTTACATATAAACAGCATCGTAAAAAAACATTAAAAAGGGGTAGAGTATGGTTAATTTTTCCAAAACTAGAAAAGTTGTTGTCATTGGTACAGGGTTTGTTGGCTCAAGTTATGCCTTTGCATTATTAAATCAAGGTATAACGAATGAACTTGTATTAATTGATCTTAATAGGGATAAAGCAGAAGGGGAGGCACGTGATCTGAATCATGGTATGCCATTTGGTTCGCCAATGAAAATACGAGCAGGTGATTATGAAGAATGCCGTGATGCCGATTTAGTCGTAATTACTGCTGGTGCCAACCAAGCACCTGGCGAATCCCGATTAGATCTAGTAAACAAAAACGCTAAGATCTTTAAAGGGATTGTTAACAATATCATGGAAGTAGGGTTTAATGGGATCTTTGTCGTTGCTACCAACCCAGTTGATATATTATCTCATGTAACTTTAGAAGTTTCTGGTTTGCCAAAGGAGAGAGTAATTGGTTCGGGAACGATTTTAGATACTGCGCGTTTTCGTTATCTGCTTAGTGAGTACTTTCAAGTGGATTCCCGCAATGTCCATGGTTATATTATGGGGGAACATGGAGATTCAGAGCTACCAGTTTGGAGTCATGTTCAAATCGGTGGTGTTCCTTTAGATCGTTATACTAATTTAATGGATGAAACGATTAATAAAGATATGACAAATCTTTTTGAAAATGTACGAGATGCCGCTTATCACATTATTGAACAAAAAGGGGCAACCTATTACGGAATTGGCATGGGGCTGGCTCGACTAACAAGAGCGATTCTGCACAATGAAAACTCGATTGTTACCATCTCCACGTTAGTACAAGGTGAATATGGGCTGGATGATGTATACATAGGTGTGCCAACAATTGTAAATGAGTATGGTGTACGTCAAATTGTGGAGCTTCAGCTAACCAATACCGAGCAACAACAATTGCGAGAGTCGGCAGCATTATTAAAAGAAATGACAGGCAAAGCGCTTGAAGCGATAAAAGAAGAATAGTATAAAGTTGTTATGTGAGTGTATGGGAGTGAATATGGCATTCGTTAGTATGAAAGGACTTAGGTTCACGCCGCAGAATAAAAATGTCTTTCAACTCCCAACTCTCACCTATACTATGATGTCCTAATAGAATAGATCATGTCTGTAGAGGAGACGATAGGGATGAAGCAAGTGATCTTATATACAAAGCCAAATTGCCCGTTATGTGAAGATGCGAAACAATTGTTAATGATTATTCAACAGCATGCTTCCTTTGAATTACAAGAGGTGGACATATATCAAGATGACGCATTACTAGAGAAGTATCAGTTAATGATTCCAGTCGTACATATGGGCGGAAAGGATATTGACTATGGACAGATTGACCTGGATAAAATTTGGCATGTGATTGCTGACTAGTGAATTGTGTCAACTTTTTACAAATAACGACATTATTCCCATAAACAAAGAAAAATATGTTGTGGTAAAATCCCCCATCTGATACAATATTACTTGTAAGAGGTTTTTTTTGTTGCTTGTGGGACATAATACGACTGGCAGGGACGATATTAACCCGGTAGATTTTTAAAAGGAGTTAATGTATGAGATCACTCATTGATTTACAAAAGAAATTATTCCCTGATCTGCTCGATGTCATGCAGCGAAGGTACAAAATCTTACACTACATACAGCTAATGGGACCGATTGGTCGTAGAAGCCTATCAGAGAACATAGCAATGGCTGAGCGACTTGTTCGCAGTGAAATTGATTTTTTAAATCAACACGGTTTTATTGCTGTAACGTCAAAAGGAATGCATCTAACCAATGCGGGACAAACTATTTTACATGAGTTAGCAGCATTTATGAAAGATGTCTCACGATTTAATGTGCTAGAACAACATCTTAAGGAAAAATTACAACTTGACCATGTAATTGTGATCTCAGGTAATAGTGATGAACAAGATTGGGTAAAACAAGAGTTAGGGGAAGCTTGTGTGAATTATTTAAGCTTCATCCTACAATCAAACCAAACCATTGCTGTTACTGGTGGAACATCGATTGCTGCTGTTGCAAATGAAATGGCACCTTTTCCAAATGCAAAAAATTGTATATTTGTTCCAGCTAGAGGTGGATTAGGCGAACAAGTTGAAAATCAAGCCAATACCATTTGTGCTCAAATGGCAAAAAAAGCTAATGGCAAATATCGTTTACTCTATGTACCTGATCCATTAAGTGAAGAAACGTATCATTCCATTATTGGCGAACCATCTGTACGAGAAGTATTAGAACTAATACGTGATGCAGATGTTGTTATTCATGGCATTGGTGATGCAATTACGATGGCAAATCGTCGAAAAACCTCGGAAAATGTTTTAGATAAGCTAATTAGAGGAAAAGCAGTCAGTGAAGCATTTGGTTATTATCTTGATGATGCTGGTGAAGTCGTTCATAAAGTGCGAACAGTTGGCATGCAATTAGAAGATTTGAATGACACGGATTATGTGATTTCGATTGCTGGTGGGAAGTCAAAAGCAAAAGCAATCATGTCTTATTTTAAACAAGGAAAAAGTAACGTGCTAATTACTGATGAAGGTGCCGCAAATGAGTTATTAAGGGAATTTTCCCTTTAAATAAATTTTTTGATAACACAAGGAGGAAGTAACATGACAGTAAAAGTTGGTATTAATGGTTTTGGTCGTATCGGCCGTAACGTATTCCGTCAAGCATTGAAAAATGATGAGGTAGAAGTAGTAGCAGTAAATGATTTAACTGATGCTGATATGCTAGCTCATTTATTACAATATGACTCTGTGCATGGGAAACTTGAAGAAGAAGTAACTGTTAACGGTTCTAACCTAGTGGTAGGTGGAAAAGAAGTTAAAGTACTATCTGAAAGAGATCCAGCTAACCTTGGTTGGGGAGATCTTGGTGTTGAAGTTGTAATTGAATCAACTGGTCGTTTCACACAACGTGACGATGCAAGTAAACACCTTGATGCTGGTGCGAAGAAAGTTGTTATTTCAGCACCTGCGAAAGACGAAGATATTACTGTTGTTATGGGTGTTAACGAAGATAAATATGATGCAGCAAGCCACCATGTTATCTCAAATGCATCTTGTACAACAAACTGCTTAGCACCATTTGCTAAAGTGCTTAACGATAAATTCGGACTTAAGCGCGGTATGATGACAACTGTTCACTCTTATACAAACGACCAACAAATCCTTGATTTACCACACAAAGATTACCGTCGTGCGCGTGCAGCAGCTGAAAACATCATTCCAACAACTACTGGTGCTGCAAAAGCGGTTGCTTTAGTACTTCCAGAACTAGAAGGTAAACTAAATGGTATGGCAATGCGTGTACCAACTCCAGACGGCTCTTTAGTTGACCTTGTAGCAGAACTAGACAAAGATGTTACTGCTGAAGAAGTAAATGCTGCATTTAAAGAAGAAGCAGAAGGAAACCTTAAAGGTGTTCTTGGATACTCTGATGAACCATTAGTATCTGCTGACTATGTTGGTGACCCACATTCTTCTACAATTGATGCTCAGTCTACACTTGTAATGGAAGGAAACATGGTGAAAGTTGTTTCTTGGTACGATAACGAAATGGGTTATTCTACTCGTTGTGTAGATTTAGCTGTATACCTTAAAAAACAAGGACTATAAGTTTGAATAGAAATAAATATTAGAAGCAATTCTAATTAGGGAGGGGGTTTATCCTCCTCCCATTTTGAATTATAACAATTCGTTCCTTTTTACCATTGTATTGACTCTACTAAGAAGATATACATAGCAAGTAAAATTTGAGGAGGGTATCGACGTGAACAAGAAAACAATCCATGATATAGATGTAAAGGGTAAGAAAGTTTTTTGTCGTGTTGACTTTAACGTACCTATGAAAGACGGAGAAGTAACCGATGATACAAGAATTAAAGCAGCACTACCTACGATTCAACACTTAGTAGAGCAAGGTGCTCGTGTTATTCTTGCTAGTCACCTAGGTAGACCTAAAGGCGAAGCAGTTGATGAATTACGTCTAGATCCAGTAGCAAAACGACTAAGTGATTTACTTGGCCAAGAAGTGACCAAAACAGATGAAGTGTATGGTGCTGAAGTAGATCAAGCTGTTAATGAATTAGACAATGGCGATGTTCTACTAATTGAAAACGTTCGTTTCGAAGCTGGGGAAGAGAAAAATGATCCAGAATTAGCGAAACAATTTGCTAACCTAGCTGATTTCTATGTAAACGATGCATTTGGTGCTGCACACCGTGCGCATGCTTCCACAGCAGGTATTGCGGAACATTTACCATCTGCAGCAGGTTTCTTAATGCAAAAAGAACTAGACGTACTAGGAAAAGCATTATCCGATCCTGACCGTCCATTCACTGCGATTATTGGTGGAGCTAAAGTTAAGGATAAAATCGGTGTGATTGATAATCTATTAGACAAAGTAGATAATTTGATCATCGGTGGTGGTCTAGCTTACACATTCATTAAAGCTCAAGGCTATGAAATCGGTAAGTCTCTACTTGAAGAAGATAAAATCGAGTTAGCTAAAGAATTCATGCAAAAAGCAAAAGATAAAGGCGTGAACATGCTATTGCCAATGGATGTTATTGTTGCCGACGATTTTTCAAATGATGCTAATACACAAGAAGTAGCCATTGACAGTATTCCAGCAGATCTTGAAGCACTTGATATTGGACCAAAAACACGTGAAAAGTATGCTGAAATTGTTGCAGATTCAAAACTTATCATTTGGAATGGACCAATGGGTGTATTTGAACTAGAAGTATTCGCAAATGGAACGAAAGCAGTAGCAGATGCGCTTTCTAAAACAGACGGTTATACTGTAATCGGTGGTGGAGATTCTGCTGCAGCTGTTGAGAAGTTTGATTATGCGGATCAAATGGATCATATTTCTACTGGTGGAGGAGCTTCCTTAGAATTTATGGAAGGCAAAGTACTACCAGGCGTTCATGCATTAAGTGATAAATAATAAAGGAGTTGTTAGCATATGCGTAAAAAAGTCATCGCAGGTAACTGGAAAATGAACAAAGTACGTGCAGAAGCTGAACAATTTATCAATGATACAAAAACGAATGTACCAGCAAGTGACCAAGTAGAATCAGTTGTTTGTGCACCATTTCCATACTTAGCTTCTCTAGTTGAGAAGGCAGCAGGAACGGATGTAGAAATCGCGGCACAAAACATGCACTTTGAAGATAACGGTGCGTTCACTGGCGAAGTTAGCCCAGTCATGTTAAAAGACATTGGTGTAACCTACGTTGTTCTAGGACACTCTGAGCGTCGTGAATATTTTGCTGAAACAGATGAAACTGTGAACAAAAAGACTCATGCTGCATTTAACCATGGTATTACACCAATCGTTTGTGTTGGGGAAACATTAGAACAACGTGAAGCGAACGAAACCATGACACTTGTAGAAAGCCAAGTAAAAAAGGCGTTAGAAGGCTTAACAGAAGACCAAGTAAAACAAACAATTATTGCATACGAACCAATTTGGGCAATTGGAACAGGCAAAACAGCTACATCTGAACAAGCAAATGAAGTCTGTACACATATCCGTGGCGTTGTAGAAAAAGCTGTTTCTGCTGATGCTGCTCAAGCTGTACGTATCCAATATGGTGGTAGTGTGAAACCAGCAAACGTTGATGAGTTACTATCCCAGTCGGACATTGATGGTGCACTAGTTGGTGGCGCAAGTCTTGAAGCTGATTCCTTCTTGAAGTTAGTGGAGGCTGGTGCAAAATGAGTCAGGATAAACTAGCTGCACTCATTATCCTAGATGGATATGCTTGTCGCGATGAAGAAATGGGGAACGCTGTAAAGCAAGCCAATACCCCAAACTTTGACCGTTATTGGAACCAATTCCCACACAATCAGTTACAGGCTAGTGGGGAAGCGGTTGGTCTTCCAGATGGACAAATGGGTAACTCTGAGGTTGGTCACTTAAATATTGGGGCAGGCCGAGTTGTTTATCAAAGTTTAACAAGAGTAAATCTCTCTATTCGCGAAGGCGATTTTTTCGATAATGAAGTGTTAGTCAATGCAGTTAAACATGCAAAAGACAACAACAAAGCATTACATGTGTTTGGTTTATTATCTGATGGCGGTGTTCACAGTCATATTGAACACTTATATGCGGTATTGAAATTAGCTGCAAATCACGACTTGAAAAAAGTTTACGTACATGGCTTTCTTGATGGTCGTGATGTTGGTCAAAAATCAGCTAAGAAATATATTGAAGCTGTCCAAGGTGTGATGAAAGAATATGGTGTTGGAGAAATAGCAACACTTTCTGGACGTTACTACTCAATGGACCGTGACAAGCGTTGGGACCGTGTGAAAAAGGCATATGACGCCATGGTTTATGGAGAAGGAGAAAAATATACAGATCCAATCGAAGTTGTGAATGACTCTTATGCAAACGAAATCTATGATGAATTCGTATTGCCATCTGTCATCACAGATGAAAATGGACAACCTAAAGCAACGATTGAAGATGAGGACTCTGTTATTTTCTATAACTTCCGACCAGACCGTGCGATCCAAATTTCACGCACCTTTGCGAATGATGATTTCCGTGATTTTGATCGTGGCGAAAAAGCACCGAAGAACATTCACTTTGTCGGATTAACAAACTTTAGCGAAACAGTAGATGGTTTTGTTGCTTATGAACCAGTTAACTTAGATAATACAGTCGGTGAAGTATTATCTCAAAATAACCTAAACCAGCTACGAATTGCTGAAACAGAAAAATATCCACACGTCACCTTCTTTATGAGTGGTGGTCGTGAACAAGAATTCCCTGGTGAGAAACGTATTTTAATTGATTCACCAAAAGTTGCAACGTATGACCTTCAACCTGAAATGAGTGCTTATGAAGTAACGGACGCGTTACTAAAAGAACTTGATGAAGGCAATCAAAATGCGATTTTGCTTAACTTTGCAAATCCAGATATGGTTGGGCATTCCGGAATGCTTGAACCAACGATTAAAGCAATTGAAACAGTAGACGAGTGTCTAGGTAAAATTATAGATAAAATCCATGAAAAAGGCGGCCACGCGATTATTACTGCTGATCACGGTAATTCGGATGAAGTGGTATCGCTTGATGGTAAACCAATGACTGCACATACAACAAATCCTGTACCAGTCATTGTGACAAAAGAAGGTGTTCAACTACGTGATGGCGGAATCCTAGGTGACCTATCCCCAACATTGTTGGACCTATTAGATGTAGAAGTACCTAAAGAAATGACTGGAACTTCTTTAATTAAAAAATAAATAGTTTTTTGCTGATAAGCAAAACTAAAAACGAATGAAGATAAAAAGGAGAGAATATAAATGCCATACATTACAGATGTTTATGCTAGAGAAGTATTAGATTCCCGTGGTAATCCAACAGTTGAAGTTGAAATTTTTACTGAGTCAGGAGCTTTCGGTTCTGCACTTGTACCAAGTGGTGCCTCAACAGGTGAACACGAAGCAGTTGAATTACGTGATGGTGACAAAGAACGCTACCTTGGAAAAGGTGTTCTTAAAGCTGTAGAAAACGTTAATGAAATCATTGCACCAGAACTATTAGGAATGGATGCAACTCGTCAAGTAGTGATTGACCAACTACTAATCGAACTTGATGGTACAGAAAACAAAGGAAAACTAGGTGCAAATGCTATCCTTGGTGTATCCATGGCTGTTGCTCGCGCTGCTGCTGATTACCTTGGTCTACCATTATACAGTTACTTAGGTGGTTTCAACGCGAAGACTCTTCCAACACCAATGATGAACATCCTTAATGGTGGAGAGCACGCTGACAACAACGTTGATATTCAAGAATTCATGATTATGCCTGTAGGTGCTCCAACATTCCGTGAAGCACTACGTATGGGTGCAGAAGTACTTCACAACCTGAAAAAAGTACTTAGCTCAAAAGGCTACAACACAGGTGTTGGTGATGAAGGTGGTTTCGCTCCAAACCTTAAATCAAACGAAGAAGCACTTTCTACAATCATTGAAGCAATTGAAGCTGCTGGTTACAAGCCAGGAGAAGAAGTTCAACTTGCAATGGACGTAGCATCTTCTGAGTTCTATGAAGATGGAAAATATAACCTAAAAGGTGAAGGTGTTGTTCGTACTTCTGAAGAAATGGTTTCATGGTACGAAGAAATGATTAACAAGTACCCAATCGTATCCATTGAAGATGGTCTTGATGAAAACGACTGGGATGGTCACAAAATGCTTACAGAACGTATCGGTGACCGTGTACAACTAGTTGGTGACGACCTATTCGTTACAAACACAGTACGCTTGAAGCAAGGTATTGAAAATGGTGTAGGAAACTCTATCCTAATTAAAGTAAACCAAATCGGTACACTTACAGAAACATTTGATGCAATTGAAATGGCTAAGCAAGCTGGTTACACTGCAGTAATCTCTCACCGTTCTGGTGAAACAGAAGATGCAACAATCTCTGATATTTCTGTTGCAACTAACGCTGGTCAAATCAAAACAGGTGCACCAACACGTACAGACCGTGTTGCAAAATACAACCAACTTCTTCGCATTGAAGATGAACTAGTTGGAACTGGTCAATACCTTGGCCTAAATGCATTCTATAACTTGAACAAGTAATAGGATGATCATGAAAAAACAGCTATTAGAGGTGTGAAACCTCTAATAGCTGTTTTTTTTAGGCTAATTTCTAAAAGATTGTTGTTTTGTCAAAATAACTATAAACTCCGGCGTAACACAAAGATAATTACTCCTATTCACCGAAAATCTAAGCTAGATGTGTACAATTAACTAGTGTCCCCCTATATATATTCGAGGCAAAATTTCTTCCGAATGTGCACGTTTATTTTGTCTTCATCTATATTTAAGGTGATATCCCTCCCTAATGTGCACGTTTATTGAGTTTTCGTGTATATTAGGATCTATATTTAAGCTAGATGCGCACGTTTCTTGGGTTTTCGTGCACATTAGGATCTATTTTTAATCTAGATGCGCACGTTTCTTGGGTTTTCGTGCACATTAGGATCTATTTTTAATCTAGATGTACACGTTTATTGAGTTTTCGTGTATATTAGAATCTATTTTTAAGCTAGATGTGCATGTTTATTGAGTTTTCGTGCACATTAGGATCTATATTTTAGCTAGATGTGCACGTTTCTTGAGTTTTCGTGCACATTAGGATCTATATTTAAGCTAGATGTGCATGTTTATTGAGTTTTCGTGTACATTAGGATCTATTTTTAAGCTAGATGTACATGTTTCTTGAGTTTTCGTGCACATTAGGATCTATTTTTAAGCTAAATGTGCACGTTTCTTGAGTTTTCGTGTATATTAGAATCTATTTTTAATCTAGATGTGCACGTTTCTTGAGTTTTCGTGCACATTAGGATCTATATTTAAGCTAGATGTGCACGTTTCTTGAGTTTTCGTGTATATTAGAATCTATTTTTAAGCTAGATGTGCACGTTTATTGAGTTTTCGTGCACATTAGGATCTATTTTTAAGCTAGATGTACACGTTTATTGAGTTTTCATCTTGTTCTACGTCGAAGTTTCGATCAACTACGAAACAAAAAGCAACAAACTTTACTAAAAGAGCTTTTTTATTATGAACGGGGAACGATAATCAGCCGGGATAGTGTCTCTCACGACAGTTCCGCGCCCCAAAGTAAGCTGAAACAGTCGAGAGAAGGTCAGTCACGACAGTTCCGCGCCCCGAAGTATGGTGAAACTGCCGAGAGAAGGTCAGTCACGACAGTTCCGCGCCCCGAAGTATGGTGAAACAGTCGAGAGAAGGTCAGTCACGACAGTTCCGCGCCTCAAACTCAGCTGAAACTGTCGAGAAAGTGCCCTCTCACGTTTAGATTCAAATAAAACCAGCGCGGCGAATCAGCCGAGATAAGACCTCTATCGGTATCTTTTATCCCGGTGCAACCGTCCGTGTGACTCCCACTTCAAAACATGAAATGAAACGGAAATGTTTAAGTGGGAGTAACCTTTCGCTTTCGCCCCGAATGGTTCAAGGGCCTGCGGGTCTCTCCTTGTGGTACTAACACTTAGTGGGGGAAGAGCAGAAAACTCACTAAGTGAAGTTTCACTTTATAAAACAAGGTATACCATTCAGTTGTCCCCAAAATCATTAATCCACGCAAAAAACCCGAACTAAAACGACCGTTCGGGTTTCTTCTATGACTCAGCGTATTGTTAAAAGGGGGGAGCAGAAAACATCCCCCAATCTTCATTATGACTTTAGTTGCTGAAAAGCTTGTTTCTGATACTCAAGTTCACGCTGTGCCAAATCTATTGCACCTTGGTTATCAGTTGTATGTGCAGCTTGAGATAAAGACCGCTCAGCACGTTCTAGAGCATTTTCGATATTTTGTATGACTTCTTGATTTGGATTGCTCTGTGCTTGGTTAATGGCATTTTGAAGATGCTTAATTGATTGTTGTGCTTGTGTTACCTGTGTTTGGTCATGGTAACTTGATAGGTTATTCCCTTTTTCCACAAGATCCCTCCTAGACAAAGACTTACACTATTAATTTGCTTTAAAAGGCTGTAAATATACAAAAAGGGATAGACCTATTTCATCAGGTCTATCCCTTAGAGGATATTCGTATTTTTACAAATCGTATTATTGATTTGTCTTTTCGCGAATAAACTGTTCCACTTCATCAGCTGTATCCATGGATAACAGTTGTTCTTTAAATGAAGCCATATCCTGTTTAGACAGGTCTTTTATTTGTGTACGTGCTGGTAAAATGGAAGTAGCACTCATACTAAACTCGTCAAGTCCAAGTCCAAGTAGGATTGGAATCGCAATGGAGTCGCCGGCCATTTCTCCACACATACCAGCCCATTTTCCTTCTGCATGTGCAGCTTCAATTACGTTGTTGACAAGGTTTAAAATGGCTGGGTGGTACGGTTGATATAAGTATGAAACACGTTCATTCATACGGTCTGCAGCCATTGTGTACTGGATTAGGTCATTGGTTCCGATACTGAAGAAATCAACTTCCTTAGCGAATTGACGAGCAATAACCGCTGTAGAAGGAATTTCTACCATGATTCCAACTTCAATGTTATCGGAAACGTCAACACCTTCGCTTGTAAGGTTATCTTTTTCTTCAAGTAACAATGCTTTAGCTTGACGGAACTCATCTAACGTTGCAATCATTGGGAACATGATTTTTAAGTTTCCATAGACACTTGCACGTAGTAATGCACGTAATTGTACACGGAAAATATCATCACGCTCTAGGCATAAACGAATCGCACGGAATCCTAAGAATGGATTCATCTCGTCTGGTAAATCAAGGTAATTTAACTCCTTGTCACCACCGATATCGAGTGTGCGCACAACAACGGGTTTGTCGCCCATTTGTTCTAACACGGATTTGTAAGCTTCGAACTGTTCATCTTCAGATGGTAGTTCAGTTTTACCCATGTATAAGAACTCGGTACGATAAAGGCCAACACCTTCACCACCATTGTTTACCACACCTGCAACATCATCAGGAGTTCCGATGTTTGCCACTAACTCAACGTGTTGGTCGTCTGCAGAAACGGTTGGTTCATCTTTTAACTGTGCCCAAACTTCTTTTTGTTTTTCAAAATCAGCTTGTTTTTGTTTGTAAGTCTCTACTTGATCATCGCTAGGATTTACGATCACTTCGCCGTCAATCCCGTCCACAATGATTAGATCATCTTTCTTCGCATCTTCCACAATTGTTTTGGTCCCAACAACTGCTGGGATTTCTAAAGATCTTGCCATAATTGCGGAGTGTGATGTACGTCCACCGATATTGGTGGTAAACCCTTTAACGAATTGTTTGTTTAATTGTGCTGTATCAGAAGGTGTAAGATCCTCCGCCACGACAACAACTTCTTCGTTAATTAAAGCAGGGTTAGGGAAATCAACATTAAGTAAATGTGCCATAACACGCTTGGTAACGTCTTGTATGTCTGCAGCACGCTCACGCATGTATTCATTATCCATTGCTTTAAACATATCGATGAACATGTTTGTAGTCTCTTCTAAAGCAGCTTCTGCATTTATATTATTGTTTTTAATGTTGTCTTGAATTGGGTTAATCAATTCAGGATCACCTAAAATTAACAAGTGCGCAGAAAAGATTTCTGCATGCTCATCACCAAGTGACTTTCGTGCATGCTCTTTAATTTGTTCTAGCTCTTTTTTAGAAATTTCAAGAGCTTTATTTAGACGTTCTACTTCAGCTTCTGTGTTTTCCACTTTCTTTTTGTCAAAAGAAAGGTCGGGAGTTGCCAATTTGTATACTTTGGCAATGGCAATCCCGCTTGATGCTGCAATTCCTTTAATACTCATGTGAAATTACTCTCCTAGTCCTTCTGATTTAATAACATCAACTAGTGCGTCAAGAGCTTCTTGTTCATCGTCACCCTCTGCTTTAATCGTAATCTCAGCGTCCTTAGGGATACCTAGTGACATCACACCCATGATTGATTTAAGGTTTACAGATTTGCCATTATAGTCAACTGTAATATCTGAAGAAAAGCTACCCGCTTTGTTTACTAATACTGTTGCTGGACGTGCGTGTACCCCTGTTTCGTCTGTAATTGTTACTGTTTTTTCTACTGCCATAATAAAAAACCTCCTAAAAATTATATCGAATTTTGTAGAATAAAACTCTATTTCCTATTTTACCCTTTTTCTAGGTCCTTTTTCAAGAATCCTAACAGAATTGCACTAATAATTGATCCAATTAGTATTGCTACTAGATATAATAGTGGATTTCCATCAACTAAACCTGCAACAACGACACCACCATGAGGGGCTCTAAGTCCAATGTCAAACAACATCGTTAATCCACCTGCGATTGCAGAACCAACCACAATGGAAGGTATGACACGTCCAGGATCAGCCGCAGCAAATGGAATCGCCCCTTCCGTGATAAAGAAAGCTCCTAATGCATAATTGGATTTACCTGCATCACGTTCTTGTTTCGTGAATTTATTCTTAAAGAATGTTGTAGCAAAAGCTGTTGCTAGCGGTGGAACCATACCACCTGCCATAATGGCAGCAATAAAACTAAAGTTATCTGCATCCAACATAGCAATACCAAACGTATAGGCTGCTTTATTGATTGGGCCTCCCATATCAATTGCCATCATTCCACCAAGAATTAATCCTAATAGAAGTAAGTTTGCATCACCCAAACCTTCTAACCAATTGGATAAACCGGTGTAAAGAGTTGTAAGCGGTGGGTTAATAAGTAACATGATTAACCCGGTGATCCCAATACTAAAGACAGGATATAGCAAAACTGTTTTTAATCCATCAAACATGGCCGGTAGTACTTCTAATGCCTTCTTAACGAGTAGTGTGATATAACCAGCTAAGAAACCAGCGATTAGACCACCTAAAAAGCCTGAACCACCATCAGCACCTGCTACACCTGAAGTGATTGCAATTAAACCGGCAGTCATACCTGGTGCAAAACCTGGACGATCGGCAATACTAGATGCAATGAAACCTGCAAGGACTGGAACCATTAAGAAGAATGCATTGCCACCACCTATGGTATTAAGCATTTCGGCGAATCGATTATATTGTTCACTATCCGGATCCGCCGAATTAATCCCAAATAAGAAGGAAATAGCAATTAAAATCCCGCCACCAACAACAAATGGTAGCATGTTGGATACACCATTCATCAGGTGTTTATAGAAACCTGTACGTTCTTCTTTATCATTTGCTTCCTGATCAGAAGAATCATCACCTTGGAAAACAGGTGCATCTTTTTTGATCGCTCGCTCAATTAAGTTTTTCGGCTCATGGATACCTTTGGCAACAGGCACTTGAATCACGTGTTTGCCTTTGAAACGGTCTGTTTCAATTTTGGTGTCTGCTGCAATAATAATCGCATCAGCCTTTTCGATCTCTTCAGGGGTTAAACGGTTTTTGACACCACCAGAGCCATTTGTTTCAACTTTTATGTTGACACCCATTTCTCTAGCAGTTTCTTTCAATTTATCCGCAGCCATGTAGGTGTGGGCAATCCCTGTTGGACAACCTGTTACAGCTAAAAGGTTGCTTGTATCTGCTATTGTGTCTTCTTCTTCAGGTTCTGATTCTTCTTTTTCCTTTTGGTTAATAATGGAAATGACTTCATCTTCATTTGTTGCATTTTCGATTTTGTCTCGGAAGTTACTATCCATTAAAAAGCCAGAGAGACGTGATAAGGCATCAAGGTGTGTTTGATTCGCGCCTTCAGGTGCAGCAATCATAAAAAATAGATGTGATGGCTGTCCGTCCAATGCTTCGTAGTCAACCCCCTCTGTTGAACGACCAAAAACAATGGAAGGTTGTTTGACTGCTTCTGATTTAGCGTGAGGTATGGCGATCCCATCCCCAATTCCTGTTGTACTTTGAGATTCACGGTTCAATATTCCTTGCTTAAATGCTTCTTTATCATTTAAGCGACCAGCATCAGCTAATTTATCAACTAATTCATCAATTACAGAAGATTTAGTAGTAGCCTTAAGCTGCAAAATAATGGTGTCTTTCTTTAATAGTTCTGTGATGTTCATATCAATTATACCTCCTTATTTATCGGATTTACTTCAATCGTTGTTAACAATTTTTCAACATCTTCTTTTGTACAAAGGTCGTCACTAAATGCTGTTGCACTCCCAGTAGCTACCGCATATGCAAATGCTTGTTTTGGGTCGTGTGTTTGTATGTAAGCAGATAGAAATCCAGACACCATCGAATCACCTGCCCCAACAGTGTTTCTAACCTCACCTTTTGGTACTGTTGCCTGTAGGCTAATTGAATCACTTACATAAACGGCTCCATCACCACCCATAGAAACAATCACGTGCTTTGCTCCTTGTTCATTCAGCTTCTTCCCGTAATGAACGGCATCATCAATAGAATCAATTGTTGTATGAAATAATTCTCCTAGTTCATGATGATTTGGTTTGATCAAGAAGAGTTCATTGCCAATGACTTCTTCAAGCGCTTTACTTGATGTGTCGATGATTAATTCGACATGGCGCTCTTTACAAATGGATGCAAGTTTCGTATAGAAATCTACTGGTACTGTTTTAGGGATACTACCTGAGGCAACAAGATAATCCCCTTGTTTTAAGGGTCGAATCTGATTGTATAGTTGTTCAAGCGCTTCGTTTGTAATGTCAGGACCAGGTCCATTGATTTCTGTTTCATCACCGGACTTTAATTTCATATTAATTCTTGTTACACCATCTACTTCTATAAATTTATCTTGAATGTTTTCGTTGGCAAGTGCTTCTTTAATAAACTTACCAGTGAATCCACCTAGAAAACCTAACGCTGTATTTTCTATATCAAGTCGACGTAGTACTCGAGAAACATTAATTCCTTTTCCACCAGGGTAGTAAGAAGTTTTCTCTCCTCGATTTAAGGCTCCTGCTTCAAAGTCCGATACATGGATAATGTAGTCGATCGATGGATTTAATGTGCAAGTATAAATCATCATGTTCACAACCTTTCTTAGTTGAACGCAACATATTTTGTTTTTTATAGGTATGTCCTAAAAATGTCATTTCATTAGAAATGACTACTTACTTCATTCTAATGAAACGCTATCAATAAGTAGATGAAAGAAAATTATGTGAGTACGGTAAGTTAATACTAATAAATAATAAAACGAAATTCGATACATTTCAACAAAAATCGTTCAAAATTAATCATATACTTTCAAAAACAATCAAAAAATGGGACAAGGGGACAGGTTTGTTGTCCCACTTGCCCCATGAATAAATCAACTAAATACATAAGTGTACGGTGCAATATCCTCCGCTATGTCCGGTACAACTGCCCATAAGACTCCAGCCTTCAAACATGAAAGAAAACAGAGATGTTTAAGTGGAAGTATCCTTTCACTTTCCTTCAATTGGGTTTAAGGGCCAGCGGGTCTCTCCTAGTGGTACTAACACTCTCTGGAGAGAAGCCCCTCCTCGACCCCTATAAGTGAAGATTTCACTTTATCTGAGACAAGTGTTCATCTGCCACTTTTTGAATCCATTCAAGTATGTCGTTGAATACCTCCTTTTTATTTGTTTCTTGAAGCAGTTCATGTCTAGCATCCTTATAAAACTGAACATCTATGTTTGTCACATTATTGTTGTAGTATTGGTCGATGACTTTTTTTACTCCACGGGTACCATTGCCAACAGGGTCCTTGTCGCCACTAATAACAAGCAATGGTAATTGTTTAGGAATAGTGGCCATTTCTTTGTTTCGATGGATCGTATCTAATCCCGTGAATAAATCATAGAAAAAGGACGTTGTTGGGATAAATCCAGTATATGGATCATCGACATATTCGTTAACGATTCGTGCATCGCGGGATAACCAATCATAATCAGTCACGGCGTTTTTGAATTGTTTATTGAAAGAACCAAACGATAAGCTATGTAAAAATGGAGAAGGAGACGTTTTTCCTTTGGAGTAGATTTCAAGTTTTGCAACAAGTTTTGCAACTTTTGTGACCAAACGAGAGTAGTAACCTGTCCCTGATAGGATAACACCATCAATTTGAGTATCAGGAAGTTGAATCGCTCTTCTAACCAAAAACGATCCCATACTGTGACCGAAGAGCACGATCGGGGTATTAGAATAGTGATTTCTTATTTGTGTGGTAACAGATTGGACATCCTTTGTAACTTGTTCGAACCCGGAATGGTCGGAGAAATAGCCCATCACCCCATGATGTTCACCAGTTTTTCCGTGTCCGCGATGGTCATGACCATAGACGACCATGCCATTGTTCACTAAAAAACGTGCAAAAGCATCGTAACGGTCAATATGTTCAGCCATTCCATGTGCTATTTGAACCACACATGTCGGAGTGGTGGATGGGTTACGCCATCTTTGTAGAAATATTTGGTGACCATCCTCCACCGATAGCCACTGTGATGTTTTTTCCATTATTCATTCCTCCTCGTCGCTGACTTTCTTATATGTTAGCATAAACTAAAAACTTCAATCAGCGGGGACTGCCTGTTACATGCAGGATAAAAGGTAAACGCTTGCCAATTTGTACTTGCTAAATCAAGTCTAAATGTGCTAAATTATGAATATGTATTCGTGCGTTTTTAGGAGGTGTACGCAACATGTATGGAGTTGCGATTACGTTATTAGTTATTGATGCAATTGCTCTAATTGTTTTAGTATTATTACAGTCAGGGAAAAGCGCAGGTTTATCTGGAGCGATTTCTGGTGGGGCTGAACAACTATTCGGTAAACAAAAAGCACGTGGTATCGATGCCGTTCTACATCGTGCAACCGTTGTAACAGGTGTACTGCTTTTCGTTTTAACCTTTTTAGTTGGCTATGTCATTTAAGAATAAATCAAAATGAATAAACAATAAAGAGAGGCTGTACCAAGCGTGGCATTTTTGGTAACAGTCTCTTTTTTTACATTAGGCAAGCTAATGTTTGTGTAAGTAGTGGATAACTTTGATAGGATGGATAAAGATAATGCTTAGAAAGTATATAAAAGGGGATGAAAATTCATCATGAAAGTGAAACAACCAGAACCCTTCACATTTGAAGGGGGAAAACGCGCAGTTTTATTATTACATGGGTTTACTGGGCATTCGGCAGATGTACGCATGTTAGGACGATATTTACAAAAACAAGGGTATACCTGTCACGCACCTATTTACCGAGGACATGGAAAACCGCCAGAAGAATTGGTACAAGCTACTCCAGAGCAGTGGTGGGAAGATGTTCAAGAAGGGCTGCAGCATCTTAGAAGTATTGGGCACAAAGAAATTGCTGTTGCTGGTTTATCATTAGGTGGAGTGTTATCCTTAAAATTAGCATACTCTGAACCGATCAAAGCAGCGATCCCAATGTGTGCACCGATGTTTTTTGATAACGAAACCCAATTAACAAAAGGATTTAAAGCATTTGCTAAAGAATATAAACAATTAGAGAAAAAAGATGAAGCAACGATTGAAACTGAAGTGAATCAATTGTTAGAAGAATCTAAACCGCTTTTCCAACGGCTAGGTGGCTTAATCACTGATGTGAAGGAACACGTTGATCACATTTATGCACCAACATTTGTTGTTCAAGCACGAAAAGACCAAATGATTAATACAGACAGCGCTACATATATATACGACAATGTGGAAGCAGACCAAAAGGATATTAAATGGTATGAAGAATCAGGACATTTAATTACCTTTGACAAACAAAAAGATCAATTACATGAAGATATTTACAATTTCTTGGAATCATTAGATTGGTCTTAAGCCATAATAGGAATAGAATTTTATGACCATACTGATAAAAAACGGAAACTTTCCATTAATAAGAGAGGGCATCCTTCTGAATAATGGTAAGTAAATGAATCGGATATTGCAGACAGTTAATCACTTTCGGTTCTCCGTTAAATCTAAAGGGTTACTACTGGCTGGTCACATACTCTTATTTAAAAGAAAGAAGGTGAGCATTTGAACGATCAAGAAATGAAGCAAACGATACTTGACTATTTTAGAGATAATGCTTCAAGGCCGTTATCTGTGCAAGAAATAGAAGAAATTTTGGATCTACAAGATTCTGACCAATTTAAAATACTTATGAAATTATTAAATGAACTAGAAGATGCCGGTGAATTGGTCCGAACTCGAAAAAATCGCTATGGTCCACCAGAACGTATGAATTTAGTTCGAGGAAAAATCCAAATGCATGCGAAAGGGTTTGCCTTTTTAATTCCAGATGATGAAGGGCAAGATGATGTCTATATTAACCATGCAGACCTACAGTCAGCCATGAACAATGACAAGGTACTGGTTCGAATTGAAGGGCGAGATGCACAAGGGAAACGTCCTGAAGGGGTTGTGATCCGCATTCTCGAACGTGCTGTGTCAGAAATTATCGGAACGTATGATGATAATGGTGCATTCGGTTTTGTCATTGCTGATGATAAACGTATTCCAAATGATATCTTTATCCCTAAAAACGCAGCCAATGGTGCGGTGGATGGACATAAAGTAATCGTTAAAATTACGAAATATCCTGAACAACGGATGAGTGCGGAAGGGGAAGTCGTACAAATTCTTGGGCACAAAAATGATCCAGGGATGGATATTATTTCGATTATTTACAAGCATGGCATTGCAGTCGATTTTCCTGAAGAAGTACTTCAACATGCAGCCGAAGCACCTGACAAAATTCATGAAGATGAAATTACCAATCGTCGTGACTTACGTGATGAAACAATTGTGACGATTGATGGTGCTGATGCTAAGGACTTAGATGATGCGGTAACAGTGAAAAAATTGGACAATGGCAATTACAAATTAGGTGTGTACATTGCCGATGTAACCTACTATGTCGAAGAAAATTCTCCAATTGATAAAGAGGCATTTGATCGAGGAACCAGTGTTTATTTAGTCGATCGAGTGATTCCAATGATTCCTCACCGCCTGTCAAATGGGATTTGTTCCTTAAATCCACAAGTTGATCGCCTGACGCTTGGTTGTGAAATGGAAATTAACGCGCAAGGGGAAGTCGTGAATCATGAAATTTTCCAAAGCGTTATTAACACAAATGAGCGTATGACGTATCATGATGTGAACAAAATCCTAGTTGATAAAGATGAAGCATTAATGGAACGTTATAAAGAACATGTACCAATGTTTCAAGATATGGAAGAGTTAGCTGCGGTTTTGCGTAAAAAACGTTTTGGTCGCGGTGCAATTGACTTTGATTTTAAAGAAGCACAAGTATTAGTGGATAATGAAGGTGCAGCGGTTGATGTTGTTCTTCGTGAGCGTTCTGTTGCAGAACGTTTAATCGAAGAATTTATGCTTGCTGCCAATGAAACGGTAGCAGAACATTTCCACTGGATGGATGTTCCATTTATTCACCGTATTCACGAGGATCCGAGTGAAGATAAACTTCAAACATTTTTCGAGTTCATCGCTACACTTGGTTATGTTGTAAAAGGGACAAGTAACGAAATCCACCCGCAAGCATTGCAAAAAGTATTAGATGAAGTACAGGGCGAGCAAGAGGAAATGATTATTTCAAAGCTGATGCTACGCTCCATGAAGCAAGCAAAATATGATCCGCAAAGCATTGGCCACTTCGGATTGGCAACTGAATTCTATACGCATTTCACATCGCCAATCAGAAGGTATCCTGACTTAATTGTCCATCGCTTGATTCGAACGTACTTAATCAATAATCAGCTTGATGAACAGACGCGAAGACATTGGAAAGATAAATTACCAGAGATTGCCAAGCACTCATCTGAAAAAGAGCGCGCAGCAGTTGATGCTGAACGTGAAACAGATGATTTGAAAAAAGCGGAATACATGCAAGATAAAATAGGTGAGGAATATGATGGTGTCATCAGCTCTGTAACCAATTTTGGATTGTTTGTCGAATTGCCTAATACAGTCGAGGGGCTTGTGCACGTAAGTTATTTAACCGATGACTACTACCATTTTGATGAACGTGCCTATGCGATGATAGGCGAGCGAACAGGTAATATTTTCCGTATTGGTGACGAAATAACGGTGAAAGTAACCAATGTCAATCTAGATGAACGCGTCGTTGACTTCGAGATTGTCGGAATGAAACCAAGAAAACCTAAAGGTACAGCAAGTCGTCCTAAAGTAATCAAGGCAAAACGTGCGAATAGCAGCACTAATGGTGAGAAAAAATCTAAATCAAGCATTAAAGGAAAAGGAAAAGATAAAGATAAAAAGAAAAAAGGGAAGAAAAAGAAGAAAAAATAACCAAATAGGTCAGTCCTTACGCTAGAGTTGGGACTGACCTTTACTGTTGTGGAGCTTCCTGGGTGGTAGCTTTTGATTTATGTAATGGCTTGTTACGGAACGTATGTGTACTGAGGTTATAAGTGAATGAGAAAAGCGGAATAAGAGCCCGCTTTAAAGGATGAACCGGATCGTGTTTCCGCTATTCGTGCTCCGTCCACTTCCCATATAACACCCATGCATCTTGATCATCAAACGCCTCGATATTAGGGATATTGGCATAGCCCTGTTCAGAAAAGTCGAGCCAAGGTGTTAAGTCTTCAATAGGGTCTTCCTCGATATACTGGTAAACCGTTTCCCAAAAACCTGGTTGTTTAAAGTGATCATTCCAAAAGTATTTCACTTGGGCAAACCAATCACCTTTTTGGTCATTTCTAATTATTAGAAAGCGATCGTTTGTAGGATTTTGATAAAAGGCTGATTCATGTAAATGTTGATCGGGTAGTAATGATTGTGTAAAAGGAAATGGGTAAAAGCATTCAAATGGATACACATTACCTAGTGCATTTTCTTTTATCGTTTCAAGCCATTGTCGTTTTTCTTGAATTGTAGTTACTTTTGTCCAAACTTCACCAGGTGTACCTGATAGAAGTGGTTTGTTTTTTACTGGAATGCTATGAAGCTTCGTTAGTTGTGTGAAACCAATTTTCTCTAAAACTCGACGAGCTGGTTTATTATTGAAATTCGTATTAGCACCAATCCATTTTATTGATGGATCTTGTTCTAATTTATTTTTTACGTATGACAAAATTTCGGTAGCATGGCCTTTTGAGTGATAGCGCATGTCACTCCTTAACCTTCCCAACATCGCATAACCACCTGGGTATAATGTATAACCAGCCATTGCTACTATATGGTTCTCGTTAAATAGACCATATAATATATTTGTTTTTGACTGGACGAGTTTAGAAAAAATACGCAATATGTAATCATCTTCTATATTGGTTTGCATTGCTTGAACACTATCTAAATCATTCATCGTAAGTTGTCGCATTTGTAGTAATTCTTGGCTCACGTTTGATTGCCCCTTTCGATTTCATTCGGTCGTATCTTCTCATAATCGATATATACATGTCTATTTTTACACATTTGATAGCAAAAAAATTGTGAATTAGTCTGTTTTGTCATATGCAAACCGACGTCTTCCGTAAAAAGGTAGATTCTTTTAGCTTTCGATTGGAATCAAGCTATAAATTTGATAAAATAAATCTCACGGAACAATAGGAGGAAGCGAATATGCCAAAGGGTAAAGGGAATGCTATTGCACAAAATCGTAAAGCAAGTCATGACTTTACAATTGAAGAAACATTCGAAGCTGGCCTTGTTTTAAAAGGGACAGAAATCAAATCCATTCGTGCAGGCCGTGTGAATATGAAAGATAGTTTTGCTAAGCTTGAGAGGGGAGAAGCATTTTTATATAACATGCACATCTCGCCATATGAACAAGGGAATCGATTTAATCATGAGCCAACGCGACCAAGAAAATTATTGCTTCATCGTAAAGAAATTGATAAATTGATTGGTGAAACACAACAAAAAGGTTATGCTTTAGTGCCATTAAAAATGTACATTAAGAATGGCGTGGCAAAAATTTTGATTGGCTTAGGTAAAGGGAAGAAGAAACACGATAAGCGTGAAGACTTAAAACGCAAGCAAGCGAAACGTGATATGGATCGTGCGATAAAAGAAAATATGCGGTAAACATTACCAGTCGTTATGACTTGAAATTAATGTTGTATTTGTTATAATTGTATTTGTCAGCGAAACACAACAACTAAATATTCAAGAGTGCTTTACTCTTGTTTTTCCGTGTTGTGCCCTTATATCATGGGGACGTTACGGATTCGACAGGGGTAGGTCGAGCTCAAGTTGCGGGTCGAGGTTACGTCTCGTAAAACGTTACACGCCAATAATAACTGGCAACGAAAACAATCAACCTGCTTTAGCAGCTGCGTAAGTAGCCTAAAGCGATCCTTCCTACCATCGCCCATGTGGTAGATCGAAGGGTCTCAAATGAAGTGGGCTACGCTGTCTTCCTCCGCCTGGGGAACGACAGAAGAGATTAATCAGGCTAGCTACTTGGACGCCAGTTGGTAGGCAGAAAAGATAGCGAATCCGCAAATATACCAACTACGCTCGTAGACGCTTGAGTGCCGATACCTCTGGACGTGGGTTCGATTAGTAATTAGTCGCCTTATGTGGTAACACATAAGTGAACATTCGGCTTGATCGGTGAAACCTAAGTCACATAAATGTGATATGGCAATACCGAGCAGTATGTGGAGTAATCCAACAGCTGTGTATCGACTTATAGGCTTCCAAATAATTGGAAGTACTAGGATGCGAAATCCTACCCAAAGGGTAAAAACTACATTTCGCATAATACGCCGAAGGACCTGATATTACTACAAGGTTCAAGATATAGTCAGTGCCATGTCGAAAGCATGGAATAGCACGTCCCACCGTCTCCACCAATACATATGTTGGTGGTTTTTTTATTGTCTTTTTTACTTTCTTTACCTAAATAAGGAAAAACTTTTCTTCAAAAGATAACTTGTTTTCAAGTTGTTCCTGATTGTACTTGCCATTTCTTGGGGTTACAACATTGTAATTGTCCAATATAAACATAGCTCGTCTTTTTTTCTTTTCAATTCGTAAAAATGGAGATACCATTTTTAGTACATAAAAAACTTCATGTTTACGTTTAATGGATAATGTATATGAATCTTTATGTTGATCAGGTTTATAGTTCTTTTTATTATTTAAGGTGCCTCCTACAATACTTTGGAGATAAACAAGTAGTTCTTTATCAGTTGATGCTATGCTTATGCACGGTCTTCTGTATTCCCCCTCATGCATCCTTGTCAATGTGATAGACCCTTCTCCATCAATTATCCCAGCAACATATGCAGCTTCGTAATTGTTCAAATTTTTCGTCCCCTTTCCCAATTGACCTAAGTTAATTATATAATATTTTTTTTAATTTTAGCAGTTTATATATTGTAGAAATTCCTACGTAACACTTCCTTTGTATTATCTTTTCTGTAAAAAATTACCACTCCATACTAATATGTTGTGATTGGAAAGTGTGTGGTGTATCTTGAATTAGACGGGATAAGCCGTAATAGGGAAAACTAAAACCAAGCGTAATAATGGATGCTAAGTAAGTAATGCTATAATTAATGAAGAAAAATGAGGAACAACCATCTTAAGAAACGGAGGTTACGGTTACAGATGAAACAAAAAAATAAGAATGTTGAACAATATGAAGTCAAGCAACCAGTTCAACTGTTACCTTTTTTAATAGAGAAGATGTCCAACCGCAGCCGCAATACAGTTAAATCGATTCTTGCTCGAGGACAAGTAAATGTTAATGACAGGGAAATAACACAGCACAACTTTCAGCTTCAGCCTAATGATACTGTTTCCATTTTAAAAAACAAAGTAGCAAAAGCAGCATCGTTTGATGGAATGAAACTATTGTATGAAGATGATGCGGTTATAGTAGTCGAAAAGGATGCAGGTCTGTTATCGATGGCTTCCCCAAAAGAGAGATCCCGAACAGCTTACAAACAATTAATGGCTTATGTTCGAAAAGTGAACCCAAACAACAGAATCTTTATTGTCCATCGGTTAGACCGAGATACATCGGGTGTCATGATGTTTGCAAAAAATGAGAAGGTAAAGCAAAAATTACAACAGGCGTGGAAGGACATGGTGGCGGAGCGGACTTATGTAGCACTGGTTGAAGGGGTCGTGAAAAAGTCTGAAGGTACAATTACCTCATGGTTAAAAGAAAGCAAGACCTTTAAAATGTATTCTAGTCCAAAGCCGAATGACGGACAGCGGGCCGTTACCCACTATAACGTGATGCAATCGAACAACCAGTTTTCTTTATTACAAGTTCATCTAGAGACGGGCAGAAAAAAACAAATTCGCGTACATATGACAGATATCGGTCATCCAATTGTTGGTGATAAAAAATACGGTTCAAAGGTTAACACAATTAGAAGACTTGGCTTGCATGCTAGTGTGTTAGCATTTTATCATCCGATAACTGGAAAATTACTACGATTCGAATCAGATATTCCCCCACTATTTAAAAAGAAATCAAAGTAGGAGTAGGTTAAGGACTGTAAACTATCCAAACCCATTACCAATTGGATAAAAGCTTAAGGTTTTGATCAGTCAGAACAATAAAATGAAAGTAGGTTGATTTAAATGAAAAATGATTCCGTCACCAAAATGTGGGAGGAATATCGAAAATTTCATCCAAATGCACCGCAACAATATGAAGCATGGGCATTTGGTGATTCAAAAGAAATGGCTGATGAGCTTGCAAAGTTAGTATTAGAGGGAACGAAAACAGCGACATCCTCAAATTATACAATATATGAATTGGAAAATGAGGAATTACCGTACGTTGGTCTTCATAATATTATTCTCGATGGGGACGGAGGAGCTGTTGCAATTGCAGTGACAACCTCAGTAGAAATCGTTTCTTTCGATGAAGTGACAGCAGAACACGCGTATTTGGAAGGAGAAGGTGACCGTACATTAAATTATTGGCGGGCGGTTCATGAATCATTCTTTAAAAAAGAATTTGAAACGATCAACAAAATTTTTGATTCTAAAATTCCAGTTGTCTGTGAAAGGTTTGAATTGGTATACAAATAGTGGGACAGGACACTGTCCCACTATACTATATGCTGGGACAATGCTCCATGCCCTGGTTTTAATTTACCATTTCAATCGTTCATTGCCCCTGCTTCACGGGAAGTCATTGCACCTTGTCCTTCGCTAACATCTTTTTGAATTTCTTTTTTCACCTTTTGTGGATTCGTTCCAGCAAATGCTGGTTTCATTATAGAGTTGTCTTTCGTTTGTTTATCTTGTTGCATACAAATCCTCCTTTATTTTTTCACAATCTTATTATGATAAAATAACGCTCGCTATATCCGGAGTATTTGAACTAGGACAAAGGGACAAGTTTGATATTAAGCGTCACTACTGGACAATGAACCTGTCCCCATGTCCCACATTTTGTTAAGCTTATAGTAGGTGAAATTTTTATAGGAGGGAATGTAATGTTAGTTGGTCATATGAAGGAGATTGTTCGTCATCCAGTAAAATCCCTTACTGGTGAAAGTGTCCCACAATCTAAAATCATGGATTATGGTTTATATGGCGATCGTAGTCATGCGTATGTTGATGAAACAAGAGAAGGAAAATTCCTGCAGATCACTCAATTTCAAGAAATGGTTCGATACAAAGCAAAGTTTGTTGGAGAAGAATCGATGGAGAAGTATCCAAACGTGGAAGTTATAACACCTGAGGGAAAGGTTTTTGATTGGGAGGATGAGGCATTAATTAAAGAGTTGGAAGACAAATCAGAAAGGAAAATTTCAACAATTGAATACTCCCCATCCCACGTACCTATCGGGCCAATTGCAGTCGAACATATTCTACTTGTAACGGATGCTTCATTAGCTAAATTGGAAGAATTGTGGGAAGAAAATGAGGTTAATTCTAGGCGATTTCGACCTAATTTCATTATTTCATTAAAAGAAAAAATACCGTTTATCGAAGAAGATTGGATTGGCAAACGATTAAAAATAGGAAATGAAGTAGAAATTGAATTAGTCGGCCATTGTAAACGTTGTATGATTATTACCGTTGATCCTGATAATGCACAGCGAGACAAAAGTTTACATAAAACGGTAATAAAAGAAAGAAAAAATAACTTTGGTGTTTATGCTTCTGTGATTAAAACAGGTGATATTCATGTAAACGATGAAATTCATCTGCTTGATTAACTATTGCTAAAAATTTATCGATTTCTTAGATATAATAAACGCTCCCCATCAAGTATCTAAATACTGAATGGGGAGCATATTGTTTCATTATTATATCAACTTATTCTGCAGGTTCAAGATCTTCAATGGAATCAATGTCCATATAGGATGGTACAGCTAACCCAATCTTGGCCCCTTCTAAGTTCGCTCCTAAATCTTCAAATTGACCTTCATACTCTTCATATAAAGCACCATGTGTTGCGGGTATCCATGGGGATAGAGAAGCATCGGCATCACCTGTAGCTATTGACTCAAACATAACAGACGGATCAACTGGTGTAAGCGTAACATTGAAACCTTGTTGCTCCAATACAATTTTAGCTACATTGGTTGTAAAAGTTTCTGCTTCCCAAGGAGTTAAAATGATTTCTATTGAAGTACCTTCAACAGATTCTACCCCTTCTGTCCATTCTGCAACTGTTTCTGAATTTTCATCCACCCACTGTTGGGCTACTTGTTCAATGTCATTCTCTTCTTGAGCTGTAAGCAATGCTTCTTCCAATACTGATAGTTCCCAGTATAATCGATCAAGAATCGTATACGCATTAGGCATGTCGTCCTTTAAGCCATTTCTTACGACTGTTTTAATTTTTTCCTCCTCACCAAAGACACCTTTAGGATCTTCTAAATACTTTATATCCCATTTCGCAAACATATAGTGGGGGGACCATGCTGCAACAATAATCGGATCCTCGTTATTAATAGCACCATCTAAAGCAGTTAACATGGCACCAGATGAAGAAACTTCTTGTTCCCAACCAGCAAGACTTTCATACTCAGCTAAAGCCTTCTCATTCGTCTCTGTTTGTCCAGCACCAGGATCTATACCTGTAATTGTATATTCCATTTTTTCACTAACATTTGTTGTAGTGGTTTCCGTCTGTCCATCATCTTCACTTGCATTTGCATCGTTAGGGTCCTCTTGTCCACAACCAGCTACTACAAGAGATAAAGATAAACCAGTTATTACCCATAATTTCTTCCATTTAAAGTTAAACATGTTGTATAACACTCCTTAAGTTTTGTTTTGCTACTATTTTTTTCAGTAGCAATTTCCTTAGTTGTCTTAAAACTCTATTTTATTTTGGCTAAACTAATAAAAAATAATAATAAACTATGTTACATTCTATATCTTTTTTTAGGTATTACTCAAACGACAAATTTCATCATTTTTGTACAAATAATACGTAAAATTCCAAATTAACAGAACTTTCTAAAGGCCTTACATCTGTTTTCTAACTTTATCTTCGTTTTATGATGATAAAGTTTTTATTGAGTTGTAGTTGCAAAAGATTGAGTTATATACAACATCACCAGATAGTCGGAAGGAAGTCATTGTTTGCTTGACTTTTTGAAAGTTTAAAGGTAAATTGAATGTTGGAACTAAATAACCGATAAATGTTTATTCTAATTCTCATTTAACGGTACTTTAACATATAGTTAATAATGAAATGATTGACTATATGAAAAAGTTCATTTAGTGAGAAGAAGTGAAACTTCACTGAGTCGTTGGTTGTTCTGTCATCACTCAGTGTTAGTACCACAAGGAGAGACCCGCAGGCCTTTGATCCAATTGGGGTGAAAAAGAAAGTTAACTCCCACTTAAACATCTCCGTCTTATTTGATGTTTGAAGTTGGAGTCTTACGGACAAGTTGCACCGGGATAAATCGGTATATTTCTTGACTAGAATGGTACTAGTGGGAGGTATACTGATTTTTTTTATTAATTAAGGTTTATCATCATTAAGCATTAAGAATAGATGATGAAAAGGGGAGCTAGGAATGGGTCTCAGTATGTAAAGGGGGAGAAGTAATGCAAAAATCAAAAGGATTATTAGAATCAGAAATAAGCAAAGCATTAACACAATGGGAAAAAGATTTTCTTGGACGTGGATCGGTGAATGTTAAGACTGATATAGTACGAGATATGATTGTCGTAACATTACGGGGTGTCCTCACGCCTGCCGAGTATGCACTTTGTGAAACAAAAGACGGTATGCTAACAGTAAAAAGAACGAGGTCAGACTTAGTAGAATCAGGTATAGATAAACTAAAGGAAATTATTTTCGATCTTACAAATCAGGAAGTAAAAAACTTTCATACTGATATAAGCACAAATAATGGTGAACGTGTAATGATCTTTCGCCTGCAAAATAACTATGAGAAACAATTAAAAAGTTAATCACATAGGGAGATCAATAAAAAACGTCTAGGTAGTTGATGGTAAACCGACATTTTTAAGAGATACAGTGTGTTTAGGCTGTGTTTTTTGAAAATGTCGGTTTTTTAATTTGTGAAAATAAAAGGGTGTAAACACTTCATAGAGGAATTAGGGGGGGATTCATAGTTCAAAAACATTGGAGATAATGAATTTCACTCGTCGTTAGTGAATAGTGGATGATGTCTATAAAAATAGGGCATATCTCAATGTGTGTGCTCTACTGCAACTTGAGATAGCCCTTCATTTTATTCAATGTTAAACTTTTAGCGAGCCACGGAACCCCCTAACTCCATAATAAGAGGACGCACCATTGTGATAAACGAAGACATGCCCGTAGCGATAATCACAAAAAAGAGCACCGCCGAGTTCTCTAATATCAGCGGGTGTTTGTATCCAACTAGACGTTTTTTTATCAACTGTTTCGAGTTTCTGTAACTTACGATATTGTTCTTCCGTTAAAAGTTCAATCCCCATGTCATTAGCCATATCAAGGGCATTATTTTCTGGTTTATGTTTTTTTCTTGACTCTAGTCCTTCACGATCGTAGCAAACACTTCTACGCCCTTTAGGACTTTCCGCTGAACAATCATAAAAAATGTATTCGTCTGTCGTTTCATCATATTCCACAACATCTGGTTCACCGCCAGTCGTTTCCATTTCATTTAGTGACCACAGTTTTTCAGCATGACCTTCCAGCTTTGCTTGTACGTTAGACCATTCAATTGCTTCATGGCGGTGCATATTTTTCTCAAATCTGGATTTCAAAACTCCGAGTAGTTCTTCGCGTTGTTCAGGTGATAACTCATTTTTAGTTGTCATCTTCATTTTCTCCTTTACTGTTTTTGTCATCATGTTTTATGTATATAGAACGATTATAGGATATTAACATATTTTATCCAAATTTAAACAAAGACATTATTAATTTTGTCCAACAAAAAATAGGAGTGAAAGGTGATAGGAATTTATATTAGCTTATGTTTATATTTAGTAGGAACCTTTCATTAAAAAGAACACATTTGCTAATCTAATAAACATGTTTGTTACAGCAGTGTCCGACTTTATTTTGATCGGTCATTTGGAAATGTTTGTATACAAACTATCCTATAAAAAGGGGCAGGATATATGAGATTAATTGAGATATCAGAATATGATTATAAAAGTATGACATTAGTAAAACCGATCTATGATTCCAAAAAGCGTATCTTACTTGCAGCTGGCAGAACGATTGATCCAAAAATTACCCCAAAGTTGGAAGCGATGGGGATAAAATATTTGTTTATTGAAGATGAGGTATCAAAAGGGATTAGTATTGAAGATATGTTGGACATGCCAACATGGAAAGATACAATTGATGTAATGAAGTCATTCTATGAACAAGTTAAAACTAAAGGTAAACTAGATGTAAGAAGTATTTTTCAAATTGCAACTAGACTACTGGATGAGGTTAAGTTTCGTCCAACATTAGTGCTTATCCCGTCTGGAACGGTCACAAACGAGTTACAGCCCTTTGCGCATGCAGTTAACGTTACACTCCTATCTTTATTAACGGGCAAAAGATTAGGGTACAACGATTTTAATATGAAAGAGTTGGCTATTGGTTCATTATTGCATGATATTGGTAAAGCGTTAACAGATGATCAAGATAAACATTCTGAAGTAGGTTTTAACTTCCTGCGTGAGATTCATCAATTTAGTCTTGTATCTGCTCATATTGCGTATCAACACCACGAAACAATAAATGGGGAGGGGGTTCCAAGACAAATTAAAAACAATGAGTTTCTGGAATTCGCGCAAATTTGTGGGGCAGCAAATAAATACGATAATTTCATTACTAAGCAAAATCTTCCACCACATGAAGCAATGGAAGCTATTATGGCAACTTCAGACCGAACATACTCGCACAGAGTTGTGAATGCTTTTAGTTTGTCGGTTGCTACCTATCCCCCAGGAACAAAAGTGTTGATTGATAAATATCCTGCAATTGTTACGCAATTAAATAAACACTTACATAGACCTGTGGTAAAAATGATAGCAAATGATCAAGAAATCGATTTGACTGAATACCCTACTTATATGATTGAACCAAGTAACCTTGAAAAACAAGAAGTATAAGCAATAAACTATGATTCCACATAGGAGAGGTTAATCATAAATTATCAATAATTAAATTAGATGACTGCTTTAACATGGGGATGGAGTACCCTACTTATGGAAGTTTAAACTTTATCCCTCACGCAACCGACGTAAAACTCCCACTTCAAATAGGAAAAGGGGATGTTTAAGTGGGAGTTAACTTTTTTCTTTCATACGATTGGTTTAACTAACACTCAGTGATGGAAGAGCAATAACCTCACTGAATGAAGTTTCACTTTATAGGAACAGACTCCTACTAAAAATAGGGAATAAATGGTGATAGAATTTCACTTCACTCTATATTACAATGGTTTTACAATTTTATTAAATAACTGATAAGGGCAAACTTATTGAAAAATAAGGACGCAAAGCCACGGGTCTAAAGTCTTAGTATTAGGATTATGATAGCCGGTTACCAAACATATTGTGTATACGATTCATACTAATCTGGTAACCATTAAGTAAAGTCCACTATTTCTTTAGGTGGGCTATTTTTTATGGAAAGAAAAATTTGAATAATAGAGAGTGTTAATTGTAATACAAATGTGAGGTTGTGATTTAGTAATGGCTATTATTAAAGAACAAGTTTGTTATAAATGTAATGAACGAAAGAGTATTAGTGATTTCTATGAAAAAGGGAATATTTTTATGAATTGTTCCAAATGCCGTAGAAATAGAGTTAATAGAAAAAGATCTCTAGAAATACTACTGAATGACAGAAACTTCAAGTGAAAATGACATTTACATCAAATTCTATTTAAATTCAAGTGAGAAAAATTTGACTGTGTTATTTGGTACTGTTGAATATTTTGAAAGAGAAATTGCAAACTATATTTCTATAGAAAAGTTGCAATTTTCATCGGAGGATAAAAAACTAGAAAAGTCTATTCAACGTTAAAACATGACATTATGTATGATTTTATCCCGGTGTAACCGTCCGTAATACTCCCACTTCAAAACATGATAGGAAACGGAGATGTCTAAGTGGGAGTGAAACGGACGGTTACACCCCGAATGGTTCAACTAACACTCAGTGGAGAAAGAGCAAAAACCCCCACTGAGTGAAGTTTCACTTTATATGTAGTGAGATGTTTCGAAAGTATTGTCTATTAAATCTTAAGGAGGCATACGAAAATATGAGTAGTTCTGTGCTGATTTCTGATTAGATTTAAAGATAGAGTGGATTCTTTTAAAAAAGAGGTGGAAAATATTGAAAATATCAGTTGTTAAAGAACCCTCCCTACTAAGAGAGGGGATCGTTAGAATACTTCAAGAAAGTTATAAAAATCATAATATCACGACTTATGGATCGAATAACTATGAAGAATTATTACACGAACCAAATGTTGCTGATGTAATTATTATTGATATAGACACGGAAATAAATGTACGACCTTTAGTAGATTACTATAAAAACAAGAAAAAGAGCATTATTTTATGGACAGCTAATAGGAACCATCCGGAATTACCAGTTCTATTTAAGTTAAGATTAGCTGGTTATTTTTATAACGGAATGGATAAAGAGGAGTTAGTTGGTGCTATAACGTCTATATTGAATGGAGGCACCTATATCCACCAATCTCTATCACAAATTCTATTAGGTTATTATGCGCACAAGACTGAACCTGAAAAACCTGTTGGCGTATTTTCGGAGAGAGAATGGGAAGTGATCGAACTACTAGCTAAAGGTTTTAAAAATGTACAGATCGCAAATTTTCTATTTATATCTGAAAAAACGGTGAAAAACTATATTAGTGGCATTATGAAAAAGCTGGCTGTCCCTGACCGAACAAATATTGTCTTAACAGCTTTAAAGAATAAATGGATTGTCCTTTAGTAGTAAAGAAATATTAACATTGAAAAGGAGCGCTACACCTTGAAATTAGCTGTTAAGAACACATTCATAATAAGCGTGTTAATAACCATCTCTATGATCAGCATCTCGGCTTTTGGTTATATGAAAGCAAAAGAATTTCTTTATGATCGATTTGAAGATCAAGCGTACAATCAACTCGAATCGGTCAAGGCAAATATTGATATATGGGTCAATGGCAAAAAAGAAACAATGGAATATATTGCTGAAGCGGATGAATTAAAAGCAAGTGATATAGAAAAAGCAGACACTTTAGGCACGAGAATATCGCAGAAACTGGAGAACCCAGATGCATTCGGTTTTATGGATGCTAATGGATTCTTATATTTGAATGGATCAAAGGTTCCAGTTACAGATTTTGAACATTATCAAGGTGGTATGAATGAACGTACCAATACATATGATCCAGTTCCTTCAGAATCCCCAAGCTTAAATGGGGCGCCAATTGTGTTGTCTTCATCACCTGTATACGGATATGATGGAGAGGTTGTCGGGGTTGCTTCCGGTGGTTATCAAATCGATAGTCTTATCGAAATTATTTCAAACATATCGTTAGGGGAAAGTGGTTATGTTACGGTTTTTACAAACGACGGTACGATTGTTGCTGGTCAACATCAAGAAGATACACTACAAAAGAAAATTGCAGATTATGAAAACAACGATTTAAATCAATTAGTTGAGGATAGTTTGAATGGGGAAACAGGAACAATTGAAACAACCATTAATGACGAAAACAGTTTAATTTTTTATAGTAAAGCAAGTGAAATGGACTGGGGTATCATGATTTCTGTTCCCACTAGTGAAGCATTTGCTGATGCAAACTCCTTATTTAGCTATTTTATTATAATCACCATTGTCTTTATAGGACTTAGTGCCATTATTAGTTATCTTATCAATAATCGATCCTTAAAACCAATTAAGGAAGTAAATGACAAAGTGGAAGAACTTGCGAATAATGAAGGAGATTTAACACAAAGGTTAACGATCAACAGAAAAGATGAGGTTGGAAAACTTGCACACAATTTTAATTCCCTGTTAGATAGTCTACAGGATTTAATAGGTGGTATTCTTCAAAAGGGAGAAGTGGTTTCTGAAAATATTTCATCCTTATCCGAACGAGCTGATGAAATGGTTCATTTATCGGATGTTGTTACCAAAAATGTTCAAAATTCAGCAGAGTTATCGATAGAGCAAGAAACAGGAAGTAGGAAGAATTTAGCTTCGATGAAAGAAATCACACAAAATGTAGCAGAAATTAAAGATCATTCATCGCTAGTATCTGAAAAAACAAATAATACATACGAAGAGGTACAGAAAGCTAATCAAGAACTAAATCTTTTGATGAAACAAATGTCTACGATACAAGCTTCTGTTCGTCAGTCAGCAGAGATGGTAAAGAAATTAGGTAATCGCTCAACTGAAATTGGAAACATTGTTGAAATGATTACAAGCATTACCGAACAGACGAATTTACTTGCATTAAACGCATCGATTGAAGCTGCTAGGTCTGGTGAACATGGCAAAGGGTTCGCTGTTGTTGCAAATGAGGTTAAAAAGTTATCGAATCAATCCGCTCATTCAGCTAAACAAATTTCTTTATTAGTAAATGAGATTCTTACGGACACTTCAAGTGCGGTAATTGAAATGGAGTCGGGTACAAACGAGTTTGGTTCAGGGATGGAAAGGCTAAAAGATGTAAATGAGCGCTTGCAAACTGTCTATTACACGTCGGAAGCATCTTCGAGTCAAGTTGATAAAACATTCCTAGAAATTGAAAGTCTTCTTACCAAAGTAAAAGATGTTGAACGCGTCATTCATGATAATTTAGAGAAGTCAATGGAATCATCTAACTATATTCGTGAAGTTGCAGCTTCTTCAGAAGATCAGTTATCTTCCATTCATGATATTACGACGTCAATCGAAAAATCGGCTCAATTTGCAACTGAATTAAGAATACGATTAAATCGTTTTAAGATATAAAATAGTAGTAATCGATCAGAGAAAGGTACTCACTTGAATAAGTGAGTGCCTTTTGTTATTGGATTTAACTTCCGTTTCGACATTTGAACTTTAAGTTACTTTCATGATTTTCCTTCATATGGGTAACAATACGAATGGAATCTTATAAAGGAGTATGAGTGACGATGCGGAATACGTTAACAGCAAGAGAAGCATGGTTTGGTAATATCAAAGGTGACATAATGTCAGGGATCGTAGTGGCACTTGCACTTATTCCTGAAGCTATTGCGTTCTCCATCATCGCTGGTGTGGACCCAATGGTTGGGTTATATGCTTCATTTATTATCTCTGTTGTGATTGCCTTTGTTGGTGGTAGACCTGGTATGATCTCTGGTGCGACAGGGGCAATGGCATTAGTTATGATTGAGTTAGTTGCTGAGCATGGTCTAGAATATTTGTTAGCTGCTACTATTTTAACAGGTTTTTTACAAATTGTTTTTGGTATTACCAAGTTAGCTAAACTGATGAAATTCATACCAAGATCTGTAATGGTTGGCTTTGTGAATGCATTAGCGATTATGATTTTCACCTCGCAATTAGAACATTTTGCAGGGGCAGGTTGGATGATGTATGCCATGGTATTAGGTGCATTGGCGATTATATATCTTTTTCCATTTCTAACAAAAACAATACCTTCCCCATTAATTGCAATTGTGGTAATTACTGTAGTTGCTGTAGTCACTAATACAAATGTTCAAACAGTTGGGGACATGGGGCAAATTACCAAGGCTTTTCCACCATTTCTTATACCTGCCGTTCCATTTAGCATCGATACGTTGATGATTATTTTTCCTTACTCGCTTGCGTTAGCAATTGTTGGGCTTGTCGAATCGCTTCTAACGGCAAGTATTGTTGATGAATACACAGACACACCTAGTAATAAAAACCGTGAAGCGAATGGCCAAGGGATTGCCAATATTGTGACTGGATTTTTTGGAGGAATGGCAGGTTGTGCGATGATTGGACAATCTGTTATTAATGTAAGTTCAGGGGGGAGAGGTAGGTTATCCTCATTTGTGGCTGGATTAGTGTTAATTTTTCTTATCGTATTCATGGGTGATATTGTTTCACAAATTCCTGTTGCCGCACTTGTAGGGGTGATGATTATGGTGTCCATTGGTACGTTTGATTGGGGATCGATTCGAACATTACGGATTATTCCATTTACCGACAATGTTGTCATGATCGTCACGGTATTAACCGTTATATTCACCCATAACTTAGCAATAGGTGTACTGACTGGTGTTCTCTTAAGTACCATCTTTTTTGTCGCCAAAATATCAAACGTAAAAGTGAAAAAAGAAATGAAGGAAAATCGGATGGTTTATTACTTTAAAGGGGAATTGTTCTTTGCTTCTGTTACGGAGTTGCTTGATGATTTTGATTATGATGTGGAAGGTGCAAAAGAAGTTATCTTTGAATTGAACCAAGCCAGACTATGGGATGATTCTGCTGTGGCAGCATTGGATAAGTTAGTACTAAAATTTGAACAGCAAGAAGTTAATGTTTATGTTGTCGGTTTAAATAAATCAAGTTCGGAATTAAATGCAAAACTGAGCAACAAGTTAAGTTCTCATTAGCGAGGGAGGAAAACTAAAAAATGTATAATAAAATTTTGTTAGCAACAGATGGATCAGACCATTCGCTTCGAACGGTTGATCATGCAATTCAACTAGCTAAAACTAGTGACAATCCCATAATTGAGATTATTTACGTAAAAGATATGACAAAGGTTAAATCAGAGACATTAAATAACTGGAATCAAGTGACAACATCATTAGAAGAAAGATTCTCAACAGTAGAGAAAAAAGTAAAAGAGGCAAATGTTTCTTATAAAATGAAAGTGTTGAACGGTGAGCCAGGACCAACAGTGGTTGAGTATGTGAATAAAAATCAGTTTGACGTTGTAATAGTCGGTAGTCGAGGATTAAATGCATTACAAGAAATGGTGTTAGGAAGTGTCAGCCACAAGGTTGCCAAACGAGCAAATTGTCCAGTATTCATTATCAAGTAGTGGAGATGCCACTGCTTGATTTTTTTATTTACTGTCCATTTAAACAAATAGATAATTAAAATTCTCACCATGTCCAAATTACAACTATACACATTTTAAGACAGATTTATGCTTATATTACAGAATTGAAATACAATTGTAATATTTCTATTATATGTTTATTCAATGGTAAATGGTATACTCCATAATAGATTACTACATAAATTCTTGCAATCTAGTAAAAAAGTGGAAGGTTCGGTGAGATGATGTTAGGGAAAAAATGGTTAGCTATATTTACATTCATGCTCGGATTAAGTTTCTTTGCCATTCCAACAGTAGATGCTGCAGAAGCAGAAAAAGATGCTACAACGAAAAAGATTGAACAAGTGATTGAAGCAGGAGAACCTCATCTAGGTACACCATATACTTGGGCGGGAAGAACGCCAAATGGATTTGACTGCTCAGGTTTTGTAAATTGGGCATTTGCTCAAGCGGATGTTTCTGTTGGATCAAGCACATCTGTTTTACAAAATCAAGGTGAACGGGTTTCAGTGAGTGATATGAAGCCAGGGGATTTAGTGTTTTTTGATACATATAAGAAAAATGGTCATGTCGGTATATACGTAGGAGATAACAAATTTATCGGATCACAAAACTCTACGGGATTAGCGGTTGCAGACATGTCTCGTGGGTACTGGAAATCAAAATTTAATAATCACGTACGTCGAGTAATAAACTAAAAATATAAAAGCAGAGGCTATCCTTTGATAGAGTTTCCTACAAGTTGTGTAGGTAAACTCTTTTGAAGAATAGCCTCTTTTTTGGGGGGAAGAAGGAGTTACTGTTCGTATATTTCTTCTTCTGTTAAATAATTATCTTTTATGATTGTGTCATCAATATTTTCACTTGTTACTGTTACTGGATCGAGTAGTATAGTAGGTACTTCAACCATACCATTATCAATGGTTGTATCTGTTGCTACTGTTTCACGATTAGCAGTTTGAATAGCGATTTCAGCTGCACGACTTGCTAACTTATTTATTGGTTTATATACAGTCATGGTTTGTGTACCTTCAACAACTCTTTGAATTGCACGTAATGATGCATCTTGTCCTGAAACTGGTGTATCTCCAGCTAAGTCACTCTCTGTTAGCGCATTGATTACACCGCCTGCCATGCCATCATTGGCTGTAACAACAGCATTAATTGGTTCACCAGCTTCATTTAACACACTTCTGATATTGTCTTCTGCTAGTTGAGGATCCCATCCATCCGTAAAATTGTCGTAAATAAGGTTTATTTTTCCTTGATCAATCAAAGGCTGTAGAACATTCATGGCACCTTTCCGAACAAGGACGGCATTGTTATCCGTTTCCGCACCACCAACATAGGCGAAATTTCCTTCATCTTTATGTTTAATAATTTCAGCTGCTTGTAGTTCCCCAACTTTTTCATTATCAAATGAAATATAGTAATCAACGTTTGCATTTGTTATTAAACGGTCATAGGAGATAACTTTAGTATCATTCTCATGAGCCATTTCAACGATAGCAGAAGCTGCGTCTGCATTATATGGGACGACAACTAAGACATCAACACCTTCTTCAATTAACAATTCAGCTTGTGCTAATTGAATTTCTTCATTACCATTTGCTGCTAGCGTTTTTGCATTGCCACCTAGTTCATTTACCTTTTCTTCAAATTGTTCTTTGTCTTTGTACCACCTTTCTTCCTCTAGTGTGTCTAGCACAAAGCCAATATAAGGTTTTTCTTCCCCAGTTGTAAGTTTTGTATTTTTTATTGCCTGTGATGTTTTTGTTTCCTTGTCAGGTTGGGAGGATGAGTTGGTACATCCAACAAAAACAAGAGGCAATAGTAGCACGAGTGATAAAACGAAAATCTTGCTTATGTTAAATTGCATTGGCATTTCACCTCATTTACCTTAAACTTGAAATTTTTTCATTAGGTTATTCATATTATCAACCATTTTAGTCATTGTTTGTGTACTTGTTGAAATGTTATCTATAGCTGAACTTTGTTCTTGTATCGATGCTGTTATTTCTTCCGTCCCTGCAGCAGATTGTTCAGAGATGGCTGCAATATGTTCTACAGATTGATTGATATCTTGGCTTGATTGGTTAATGTATTCAAATGTAGACGCTATTTGATTAATCCGTTCACTCATGTCACCTACTTTTGCCTTAAGGTCAGCGAAGACTTGATCCGTTAATTGGATTTCATTGGCACCCTTTGTTACTTCGTCATATCCCGCTTTCAACGTTTGTGACATGGTAGATGTCTCTTCTTTAATACTATAAACAATTTCGGTAATATTTTCGATCGAATTGGAAACTTCTTCTGCTAGTTTTCTCACTTCATCGGCAACAACAGCAAATCCTTTTCCTGACTCTCCGGCACGAGCTGCTTCAATCGATGCATTTAAAGCAAGTAGGTTTGTTTGTTCAGCGATTGATTTAATGACAGAAACAATTTCGGTAATAGAATTTGTTTTTTCTGTAAGGTTGGTTACGTTATTAACAGAAGTTTCTACAGCCTCACTAATTAAGTTCATTTGTGTTAAGGATTTTTGCATTTGTTTATTCCCATCTTCTGTAACGTTTTCGACAATATTGGAAAAATTAACAAGTTCTTCACTATGTTTGGTAGCTTCTATTACTTTTTGTTCAAAAGCTTTTGTGCTTTCGGAAATGGTAGCTGCTTCATTTGCTTGATTACTTGTACCTGTCGCTAATTGTTCGATTGTAGATGCAACTTGATGACTACCTGTTTTCACTTCATTGGTTGCATTTGATACAATATAACTTTGCTGGTCTAATTCACTAGATAAATCTGAAATTTCATTTATCATGTTTCGCAAGCTATCTCCCATATAATTAATAGATTGAGAGAGTTGTCCAATTTCATCCTTACCATTATTTGTTAGTTTATCTACTTGTAGGTCACCGTGGGCAATTTTATTACTTGTGTCAACAATATTATGGAGACTTTTGTTAATTTTTCTACTAACAAATACAAGTAGTAGGAATGATAAGACAATAGAAAGGATACCGGCAATTAATAAAATCCAAATTGTGTTCGTTATATTGGACTGGGCATTGTTCAAAGCAACTTGATTGGATTCGGTTGCGGAAACTTTTAACTCCTCGCCTAGTTGTTTAGTTTGTTCCTTAAGATCATTAGCGGATGCTTGCAAATCAGCAAATTGTTCTGTGTTGATTTGTTTTACATTAGGCACAATGGTGCTAAAGAAATACTGATCTAATTCATTATTATTTTCAATAATTTGATTAAATAAATGTACTTGCTCTTCATTTTCCAGTTTTTGTTTTAATGATTTTGCTGTCGAGACAAATTGCCTACTTGAATGAATATATGAAGCCAATTTTTCTTCGTTCTCCACCACTAAATAATCGGGGATTTGAATATATTTTTCGTTAAAATAGGAAACTAGTTCTGATGAATCAATCGCAATTTCGTTGGTTGTCATTGACTCATCCATAGTATCGTTCGTTTTGTTAAGCAAGAAATAAGTAAGTAATATTGATGCAAAAAATATAACGGCCATAAATGAGAAAATCATGCCATATTTTCCACCGATGGTAGTATTATTCCACTTTCTTTTTAGGAACACAGTCGTACCTCCTTGTTCAATGTTAATAAAAAATTTAAAAGCTCCCCTCTTTTTTATTTCAAATACTGACAAATTATAACAAATTTTTAAAATGAAGGGAATTCCATGTAATAAAAAAGTCTCATAATGGGTACCCCCCCTTCATGAGACATTTTCCTTATATGATAAATGTAACCCCAGTATAAAGCACTGCTGTTATACATGCTGCAATGATCGCTGGTTTAAACTTAAAACGAGCATATTCCATTGTTGTTAAATCTAAAATGTTTGCAAGTGTGTTGGTATCATCACTTAATGGAGAGGAAAAAGCACCAAATGAACCACTAGCGAATACAGCACCGATTACAAGTGGCAACGAAACATCAGCCACACTTGCTACTGAAATTCCAAGTGGCATGAGAATTCCCCACGTTCCCCATGCTGAACCAATAAAATAGGAGATGGCTGATCCAAATATAAATAACAGCGGTACGATAAACATTTTTGGAATCCACCCCGTATGTGCCGTAACGAAACTAGAAAATCCTAAGTCATCCGTGACGGAGGACAGCCCCCAAACAATGGATAATAACACAATGACTGTCATCAAATCATTTCCACCTGTAATAAAACTGCTAATTAATTGATTTAATTTAAACCGTTGCAATAAAAAAAACACCATTGAAATCAACATTGTAAATAGGAGAGCAACTACCATTGCTTCTAATACATCTGCTTGGATAAAAGCTTCAAAAAAATCAAACCCTTGTTGATTCCCATCCCACCAAGTTAAAAATAAAGTAAGAAAGATCACCAAAATAATTGGAACAATCAAATTCCAAGGTTTATCAGGCAGATCTTTAGATACTGCAGGGTGGCATTCATGCCAATCCTTTTCTTCTTCATCATCCATCTGGGTTGGTCCACCTGAATGTGATGGGTGGAAAAAGCTTAGATAAATCCCGACAATTATAATTACAAAAGCAAAAAAGTTAAATGGGATACTTTGAATAAATAAGTTATATGGATCTGTCTCGACTCCAATATTTTTCGTAGACGCTTGTATAACAGAAACCATGTAACCAACAAAGGCAGTTGCAACTGGAATTAGTACAATAATTGGTGTTGCTGTTGTTTCGATTACAAACCCCAGTTCCTTCGTTGACATTTTAACTTTTTTCAATAATGCCTTCATAATTGGTGCGATCGTCACAAATCGAAAGGTCGGTGAACTGAACGTCCCAATGGTAGATACATAAGTTAAAAATAATGCTTGTTTTTTTGATTGGATTTTTTCTGAAGCTGTTTCAACAAATCCCTTAATTCCACCAGTCATTTTAATCATACCGATTAGACCAGAAAAAACATACAGAAACAGAATAATTTTTAGATTGTTTTCATCAACAAGTGCTTCGACAACATAATGGAGTGTTGTTTGTAACCCGCCGATAATAGTCGGATCAACTAAGTAAGCACCAACTAACAATCCCATGATAAGTCCAGGAAGTACTTGCTTTGTCATCATCGCTATAGGAATGACAACTAAAAATGGTATAATTGAGGTCCAATTTGCATCCATTTGCTTCACCTACGATCTACTTTTAATTTTCCGTAAATAGTCCATATAAAAAAGCTATCTGAACATCTATTTTTTTCATTATTACCGAAATTATTCGATACTAAATAAAAAAGGAGGGGAGTCGGGTGAAAAAAAGACTTGCTTGGATTGTGGTGATTGGTTTATTAGTTGTATTGCTTGGCTTCGTCTTTGCAGGAAATTATTTTTATAATGAAGGAATTAAGCGTGGAGATAGAATTGAGTTATATAGTGGTGATGAAGCTGTAGAAGTTTTTGCTACGGAAGAGAATCAAGCGTTAATTGAACAAGCGAATCAATGGTATAACGAGCAGTCTTTTGAACGCGTTGAACGAACGACTTCCGATGATTTAAAGCTGCGGGCTGATTTCCTAGAAAATGAGGAAGATACAGGGAAAGTTGTTATCTTAGCGCACGGCTATCGTGGTCAAAAGGAAGATATGCGAGAATATGTGAAATTTTATTATGATCAAGGATTTGACGTGTTACTACCGGATGCACGAGGCCATGGGGAAAGCGATGGAGATTATATTGGCTACGGTTGGCATGATCGAAAAGATTATCAAGACTGGATAGAAATGTTAGTCAATCAAAAAGATTCGGAACATATTTTTTTACATGGAAATTCAATGGGGGCAGCACTTGTGTTAATGGCAAGTGGTGAAGATTTACCACTTGAAGTAAAAGGAATTATAGCAGATAGTGGATATACGACCGTCCATGAAGAATTAAGTCATCAACTAAAACATTTATATAACCTGCCGCCTTTTCCACTATTAGAAGTGACAAGTATGATTACGAATATACGAGCAGGTTATACTTTTAAAGAAGCATCTGCTGTCGAACAAGTTAGAAACAATACACGGCCATTATTCATCATTCATGGCGAAGAAGATGAACTTGTGCCAACAGATATGGCGCATGAACTATATGAAGCAGCAGGAGGAGATAAGCAACTTTGGATTGTGCCGGATGCAGGACACACAAAAGCCTATACCGTTGCAACTCAACTGTTTCAACACAAACTAACTGCATTCATAGAAGAAGTATTAGACACTAGTAACGAAACGAACTAAATACTCTAATAAAATGCGCCTGGATCTAAAATACTCCAGGCGCATTTGTATTAGCAATATTGATTAAACGCAGTAGTTAAATTATTTACAATCTCTTCCATCTCATGGCCTTCAATCTCTTCTCGTGGGACAAAATGTACTACCTGTCCATCTTTCATTAACGCAATCGAAGGAGAAGACGGTTCAATTCCTTCAAAATATTCTCTCATTTGTGCTGTTGCTTCGCGATCTTGTCCAGCAAAAACAGTTACAAGTTGCTCAGGTTTTTTATCATGTTCCAAAGCTTCTCTTACTGCAGGTCGTGCTAATCCGGCAGCACATCCACAAACAGAATTAACAACAACTAAGGAAGAACCTTTTGATGTTGAAACAAATTCATTTACCTCTTCAGGCGTTGTTAGCTCGGAGAAACCTGCATTTGTTAATTCATCACGCATTGGTTGTGAAACTTCTTTCATGTATTGTTCATATGGATTCATATGGATCATCTCCTTTTCTCTTGCTTAATGCCGATTTTATCAGATATAAAGGGATGAATCCATGATTTGAATTAGTACCATAGAGGCATTATATAAAATGCTCTCTTCTAAGCTATGGTTTTAGGTCGTATATGCTGTATTTTGTGACATAACGTGGCTTTCTTTCGCTCTGATTGAAACGAGTGTTGTATTCTCGCTACGGCAGAATACTACGCTTTCCATGGGCACGGCCTCAGCTAACTTGGTAAAGAAAAGCGCTTTACCAAGTGGATCTTCGGCTCGTGCTGTTCCCATAGGAGTCTACGTATTCTGCCTTCGCTGGTATAAGTTTTCTGATTAGTTATAGATGAAATACTTTATAAAATTAACAAATAACGGATCTAACGCAAGATTGTGTTACAACATGCCAACATAAAAAGCACATTTTATGATTTGTTATAAGCAATGTACTATAAAGCTTCAAAGTACTACAAACAGCGGAGGAAATACACGGAGACTCCCGTGGGACTAGTGGCATCGGTGAGACCCCGCAGTGAGGTACGAACGAGGAGGCTCACCAGTCCCCCACAGGAAAGCGTAGTGTATTTCCGCAGCGGCGACTTTTAGCACTCTTTCTTTAGAGGAAGCTGTAATATTATGTCGCATAATACAACTTATGCTCACAATAGTCCAAGAATTGTTACGTTAAACTCATTATCTTCAGTATGATTTAGTATATAAGTAGCATACTAACTAAAACGATTACTGTAGCTAAAGGAGTTCTTAAGATGGAGGAGTTTCAAGGTAATATATTTTCAGGTGAGCTTAATGAAACGGATCATTCCTTTTATTTGACGAGTGTCAAACATTTGCAAACACAATCCAATCTTTCTGAAGCAAATATTCAACAACTTTACAATCATTTATTAACACAATCGAAACAGGAAGATACTTACACCATCACCTTAAATGATCAGATTCCTTTACTTTTAAAAAAAGAAGAGATGCAGCAATTACTGGAAGACTTGTCAATAATCAAGGAAAAGCTATGATTCATAAATAGGGAATATTCGCAAAAACTAGAGAAGAAGGAGGGTTCAACATGGCAAAGGATAAACGTAAACAAGCTCAAAATGCTGAGAAAGTAGCGGAAAAAATGTATGATCCGTCTTATTACAATAGCGATGATCAAACAGATCAAGGATTGGCAATCACTCATGAACAAGTATCTGATGATTATATGGAAGGTACCATTGATGGCAAAATTGATGATGTGAAAGAAAATGGAGCATTGAACAGTAAACATGGAGAAGATATTCCAAGAAAAGGATACAAGTAAAACATGGCTAGAAGAAATAAAATCCTCGTACCAGAAGCTCGGCAAGGATTAGATGAATTAAAAGCAAGGATAGCCAATACAAACCACCCAAATAATGCCAAATATGAAATAGCTAAAGAACAAGGTGTCACCTTAAATAAAGGCTATAATGGAAATATCCAAGCGAAAGATGCTGGAAAAGTTGGCGGACAAATGGGGGGCAATATGGTGAAAGAGTTGGTAAGAATGGGGCAACAACAAATTCAAAACCAACAGCGATCATAAAAGAAGGAGGCTTCTCGATAGCCTCCTTCTTTTAATCAATTTCAACTGGTAACCACCCGCGAACACTATTTATAAACCATACGTTGTCAAAAAGTGATAGCTCGTCCTTATGAATTACTTTTTCTTCAATTTGATTTGTATCTAATAAATATTGCCTAAACGTACCGGCAAGTAAACCACTTTGGATAGGTGGAGTGAAATACTTACCGTTTTTTTCAACAACGAGGTTTCCGATAGTGAATTCCGTCAATTCTTCATCTTCATTCCATAATAAAACAGAAAAAGCATCTTTATGCTGGTTTGATTGATGTTGTTGGTAAATAGCTCGATTCGTTGTTTTATGGTATAAAAATGGATCATGGATATGAACAGGATCTTTGGCTACGTTACATGTTACAGGTGTTGCGATTGAGGCAAGAGGTGTTTCTTCCAATAATAGGTTTCCATCTTTATCAACCAATAACCTAACTTTAAATTCTCCTTGGCTATAACGAGATGCAAGCCCCAGTAAACTTTCTTCAACACATTGTGGTTCAAGTTTGAAATTAAAATGATTGGCTGATTTCGTTAAGCGATCGATATGATAATGTAAAAGCGGATAGTTACCATTATCTAACTTTAGAGATTCAAGTAACTGAAAACTTGGTCTGTTTGTAGTCAATAATCGCGCTTTTGTATGCAATTCATCATATTCGCCTTCTAGTGTTGAATCCCACGTGACCCCTCCACCAACGCCATAAGTAGCAATTCCTGTTTCAGAATCAAGAACGACTGTACGAATTGGCACATTAAATATTGCTTCTCGTTCAGGGCTAATAAAACCAATTGCTCCACAATAAACATCCCGCGGTGTTTGTTCGAGTTCGGCGATGTAATCCATTGTTCGTATTTTTGGAGCACCTGTAATTGATCCACATGGAAATAATGCTTGAAACCACTCAAAAACTGTCTTGTTGTCCTCTAGCTCGGCTTCAACTGTTGATGTCATTTGATGGACCGTTGGATAACTTTCGATTTCAAAAAGTTTTGTTACATGAACAGATCCTGGTTTTGCAATCTTTCCGATATCGTTTCGGAGAAGGTCAACGATCATTAAATTTTCTGCTTGTTCTTTTTCAGATTGGCTTAAATGTTCCTTAAGGGCTTCGTCTTCAGATATGAAACGTCCTCGTTTAGCTGTTCCTTTCATTGGTTTAGTCGTTATCTTCTGATTTTTTACTTTGAAAAATAATTCCGGTGAAGCCGACAGGATCCGGTAGTTGCCAATATTTAAATAAGCGCTATAGGAAGCTTCTTGGTTTCTGGTTAATTGTTGATAAAAAGCTTGATCATTCCCACTAAATTGAGCTTCTAATCGAGTGGTATAGTTCACTTGATACGTATTCCCATCTTCAATTGCTTGTTTGATCGTTTGTATTCCAGTGTAATAGTGTTCAAAGGTCGAAGTAAGGGACCAGTCGGATACATGATAATCTTGCGTAGAATTAACTGGTATTGTTTCAACGAATGTAGGTTGTGAAAAGACCCCAAACCAAACGAGAGGAAGGTTCGGGTTGTTGTGCACCTTGTAGTTTGCGTTAAATGCTGGGGCAGCCTCATAGGATACATATCCTGCAACGTAATATCCTTGTGAAAGTGCCTTTTCCACTTGTTGGAAAACATACCCTATTTCCGTTATCTCAGTAGCTTGTAAGATTTCAATTGGGTTTGTGAATTGAAATGGTTGTTTGTCATTATTTTCAAATTCAAATAGAAGGTACGGATTCATGTAATAACTCCCAATCCTTTTGTTGTTTTTTCCATGCAATCGCTTGTGTATAACAATTTTTTAGCATTGTAAAACCATCTGTCGTTAAAATCGATTCAGGATGAAATTGAATGCCAGTTATCGGCAAGGTTTGATGCACAACGCCCATAATTGTTCCATCTTCACTGCGTGCATTTACAATTAGTTCGTTTGGCAAATTTTCTTCGTCGGCAATCAATGAATGGTAGCGCGTTACTTGTGTTGGTGAGGGGATGTTTTCATAAACACCAAGCTGATTGTGTACCACTTTTGAAACTTTTCCGTGCATGGGTTGTTTCCCTTTCCGAATGATGCCACCAAAATAGGTAACGATAAGTTGATGTCCAAGACATACACCTAAAATAGGAATGTCTTCCTTAAAATGTTCCACGACATCCTTACATACACCAGATTCAGCAGGAGTTCCAGGTCCAGGGGATAGTACGATCAAGGATGGCTTTAGCACATTTAGTTTCTCGATTGTTACTTGATTATTTTGATAAACGAATACACTATTATCTAACATTTTAAAATACTGGACTAAATTATATGTGAATGAATCATAGTTATCTATGACAACAATCATTTCTTCCACCTCTTTTTTCGTGGTTAAACGTATTCTATTATAACCTAACTACTGTTGATAGGAAACATTCTCAACGTATATTATTAGTTAGTTTACTATCTTAAACTAACTAATTTTTTCGAATATTTATTGACAGAAAATAATATCATGATAGTATAGAATTAGCTAATTGATAATGAATCTCATTATTATTTATGGTTTATCTAAACGTAATCCAAACAGAAGAGTAGGAATTGAAATGAAAAAGAGATACTTAGTTATAATTTTAATCGTTTTAAGTGTTACCTCGGTTTTTATAGGGGTAAGCAACGTCTCACCATTTGATATCTTCCATCTAAACGATGATCAAAAACAAATCCTACTTGTTAGTCGATTACCGCGTTTAATAAGTATTATTATCGCAGGTATGGGGTTAAGTATTTGTGGTTTGATCATGCAACAATTAAGTAGAAACAAATTTGTGTCCCCAACGACAGCAGGAACAATGGATTCAGCAAGATTTGGTATATTAGTTTCTTTAATGCTCTTTTCATCTGCAACACCATTACAAAAAATGCTTGTTGCTTTTGTGTTTGCATTACTGGGAACATTCATTTTTATGAAAATACTAGATAAGATTAAGTTCAAAGATGCTATTTTTATTCCATTAGTAGGGTTGATGTTTGGTAATATCGTAGGTTCGATTACGACCTTTTTTGCTTATCAAAATGATTTAATTCAAAACATGTCATCCTGGTTACAGGGAAATTTTGCTTTAATTTTACAAGGCAGATATGAAATTATGTACATAAGTATTCCGCTTGTGATCATTGCTTATTTTTATGCGGATCGCTTTACCATCGCTGGGATGGGGGAGGAATTCTCAAAAAACTTAGGACTTAATCATAAACAAGCCGTTAACATTGGATTGTTTATTGTAGCCCTAGTGTCTACTATTGTTATTGTAACAGTGGGAATGATTCCATTTTTGGGATTAATTATTCCAAATATTGTCACCATGTATCAAGGAGATAATTTAAAGAAAAGTTTGTCACATACCGCATTGTTAGGTGCCATTTTTGTACTTGCTTGTGATATTTTAGGGCGTATCATCATCTATCCTTATGAAATTGCTATCGGGGTAACAGTTGGAGTTATTGGTAGTGGAATCTTTCTGTACTTAGTCATGAGGAGAACAGCATATGAGTAATAAATTAAAATTAATCATCTTATTCTTGTTGGCGGCAGTCCTAATTTTGCTATTTTTATTCATTGACCTCGGTAGTAATTGGGATTATGTATTACCGAGAAGGGTAACGAAAATTTTATCGATTGCTTTAACTGGTGCTGTTATTGCATTTTCGACAATTATCTTTCAAACGATTACGAATAACCGGATCCTAACGCCTAGTATTATAGGATTGGATTCACTTTATCTATTAATCCAAACATTTATCATTTTTATATTTGGATCTGGTAGTTTTGCGGTTTTAAATATTTATTTTAACTTTTTTATAAGTGTAGGGTTAATGATTGTATTTGCTATTCTCTTATATAAGGTGCTTTTCAAACGAAGTCAAAATATATACTTTCTATTATTAATCGGTTTGATACTAGGTACTTTTTTTGAAAGTATTTCCACCTTTATGCAAGTGTTAATTGATCCGAATGAATTTATGATCATTCAAAATAGTATGTTTGCAAGCTTCAACAATGTTAATACCGATTTATTACTGGTTGCATTTATCGTCGTCTTAATCGTAACCGTGTACTTTTGGAAGTTTATTAAATATTTAGATGTGTTGTCTTTAGGGAAGGAACAAGCGATTAATCTGGGGGTGGATTACGATTATGTAGTAAAACGTATTTTAATTGTTGTTGCTATTTTAATCTCTGTCGCAACCGCATTAGTTGGTCCAATTACATTCTTAGGGTTATTGGTGGCCAATGTAGCACATGAGTTCTTAAAAACGTATAAACACAGCTATCTTATTACTGGTTCCGTGTTAATAAGTGTTGTGGCATTGGTTGGTGGGCAATTCATCGTTGAACGAGTATTTACCTTCTCTACAACGATCAGTGTCATCATTAACTTCATTGGTGGCGTCTATTTCATATATCTTTTGTTAAAGGAGAATAAATCATGGTAGTTGTTAACGAAGTGTCCAAACAATATGGAAATCAGAATGTAGTGGATAACGTTTCCGTGGAAATTCCTAAAGGACAAATCACTTCCTTTATCGGTCCAAATGGTGCTGGTAAAAGTACGTTATTATCCATGGTTAGTCGGTTGATTGTTCAAGATGAAGGGGAAATATTACTTGATCAGCAAGAAGTAAACAAGGTGAAGAGCAAGGAGCTTGCCAAAAAGATTTCTATTTTAAAGCAATCCAATCATATTAATATTCGTTTAACCGTCAGAGAACTCGTTAATTTCGGTCGCTTTCCGTATTCGCAAGGAAGGTTAAAGAAAGAGGATATTCAATTTGTCGATGAAGCAATTGCATATATGGAATTAGAAGATATTCAAAATAAATACCTTGATCAATTAAGTGGTGGGCAACGTCAACGGGCTTATATAGCGATGGTGATTGCCCAAGATACAGAGTATATTTTGCTCGATGAACCATTAAACAATCTCGATATGAAACATTCCGTTCAAATTATGAAAGTATTAAAACGGTTAGTGAATGAATTAGGCAAAACGGTTGTGATTGTCATTCATGATATAAATTTTGCCTCTGTCTATTCCGATTATATTGTCGCGTTAAGGGATGGAAAAGTAGTCAAGAAAGGACCTAAAAACGAGATTATTAAAAAAGATGTGTTAAAACAAGTATATGATATGGATATTCAAATCCACGAGATTGACCAATGTAATATTTGTTTGTATTTCTCATAATGTTGTTTTTAACCTTCAAGTGATAAAGTCTCGAGGTATCCAAGATGAAAACTCAGGTGGATAGTGGGCCCTTTATAAGAATAACTATCCAAAAGGGTATAATGTTGGTATCCTGAAGAGCATTCCAAGTTCTGGTTGCTTGAAGTTTATAAAAAAATAAATAAATTCACGAGGTGATTCAAAATGTATAAAAAATATTTACTTATAGCTTCACTTTTTGCATTAATCCTATTTACCGCTGCATGTGGCAATAATAGCGGGGAAGCAACAACAGCTGAGCCAGAAGAAACCATTACGGTAACACACGAATTAGGAGAAACACCAGTGCCACTAAATCCAGAAAAAGTTGTCGTCTTTGACTACGGTACATTAGATTCATTAGATCAATTAGGAATTGAAATAGCTGCGGTACCACAAGATAGTTTACCATCCTATCTTGCTAAATATGAAGATGCAAACTATGAAAACGCAGGTGGCATAAAAGAGCCTGATTTTGAAAAATTAAGTGAGATTGATCCTGATCTTATTATCATTTCAGGTAGACAACAGGAATCTTATGAAGAATTAAGTGAGTTAGCACCTACCATTTATTCTGGTATAGATACAACAAGGTATATGGAATCATACAAAGAAAATGCTGAAATTCTAGGTCAAATTTTTGGGAAAGAAGAGGAGGTAGAAGCAGAACTAGCTGAAGTAGAAGCGTCCATTGAAGAGTTGAATGAACAAATAACAGCTGAAGATAAAAATGGGTTAGTTATTTTAACAAACGATGGTGGTATTAACGCATATGGTCCTGGTTCAAGATTTGGTATTATTCATGATGAGTTTGGTATTAACCCTGTTGATGATACAATTGAAGCATCCACACACGGGCAAAACATTTCGTTTGAATATATTTCAGAGAAGGATCCAGATTACTTATTTGTTGTCGATCGTAATGCAGTAGTAGGTGGAGAGTCTTCAGCAGAACAAGCACTTGATAATCCATTGGTTCAAAAAACAAAAGCCTACCAAAATGATAATATTATTTATTTAAATCCTGATTACTGGTACCTTTCAGGTGGAGGATTACTATCCGTTTCCGAAATGGTAAAAGAAATGGCTGAAAAAGTACAATAACTAAAAACTACCTTTCATTTTTGAAAGGTAGTTTTTTTGTGGGATAAGGCCCTGTCCATAGTTGACTTTTGTGTAAGAGAATTTTACTATTAAACTAACAATATCTAATTCATAAGTACTATTTGTTTAAAAGGAATGCCTTAGCGTCGGTTGATCGTTTTTTGGAGTTGGGAGGTAATATAAAAATCCATTTTTGTGCTGGAAAGTATAACTGTGATAAGCAAGGTGGATAATGAGGATTCATTCTTGTGAAGCATAAACCAACATACATAAACTTGAATTTTTATTATCCATCCAGATTAAACCTTACAAATAGGAGTGTGGTTGGGATGGGTAAGTTTTTTAAGGTGAAAACATTACGTACAAAAATCTTGTTTGGTTTCTTAGTAGTTGTATTTTTAACGTTAGCTTATGGGATATTCAATTTTTTTATGTCCTCACATACTAACCAACAAACAGCAGAAATCGTAGAAAAGGAGATACCACTGCTTTTAGCAGATGAGCAGTTGGGATTTAATATTTCTGAACGTATTAGTGCTGTTCGTGGGTATGTATTACAAGGGAACGAAGAATACAAACAGCAATTTCAACTATTAACAGACGAAAGTAGACAACTAGAGCAAGAGGCGCTGGCATTGAGTAACGATTCTCAGCTCCAAGAACTAGTGAATAAAAGTCACGAGTGGGAAAAAGATGTACAGGAAATGGTGTTTGAGCCATATGACCAAGACAGAGTTGGTTTAGCAGAAGGAAATCTTGCCCAAGTTGTTAAGCCAGTTGCTGATGAATTAAAGGCAGGGTTTAAAGAGTTAGTTTCTAATCGTGAAGATTTAATTATCGAGTCTGGTAATGATTTGTTAGCGAATAGTAACTCTTCTATTGTTGTTGGTATTATCCTATCTACTCTTGTTTTAATTGCTGGTGTCGTGATTGCTTTATATGTTTCTTCTGTGATCACAAAGCCGATTGCACAAGTGAAAGAACGGATGAATGTAATTGCTAAAGGAGATTTGAAAAGTAAAGCGCTTACTTATAAAGGGGATGATGAAGTAGGAGAGTTAGTGTATGCAACCAATCAAATGAACGAAAATGTGCAAAGGTTGTTGTCCGAAATCAATGATGTTTCAGAGGCTGTATCAGAAAAAAGTGAAGAATTAACACAATCAGCAAATCAAGTAACAGAGGGAAGTAATCAAATCGCATCAACTATGCAAGAGTTGTCATCAGGTACTGAATCACAAGCAAATACGACAAGCGAACTTGCTCACACCATGGCTAATTTTGGTGAAAAGGTAACAGATGCAAATCAAACTGGGGAACGAGTTTATCGATATTCTGAGGATGTTTTACAGTTAACAAATTCTGGTAGCCAATTAATGAAAGAATCGGTTAAACAAATGGAAAAGATTGACCAAATTGTTCAAGAAGGTGTAGAAAAGGTGAACGGTTTGGATCGTCAATCACAAGAAATTACCAAGCTTGTTTCTGTCATTAAAGATATTGCGGATCAAACGAATTTGTTAGCGCTTAACGCTGCGATTGAGGCTGCACGGGCAGGTGAACATGGAAAAGGATTTGCAGTTGTTGCAGATGAAGTTCGGAAGCTTGCAGAACAAGTTGCGGATTCGGTTGCAGACATTACTCAAATTGTCAATCGTATTCAAAATGAGTCAAGTATTGTTAGTACTTCACTAAAAGGTGGTTATCAAGAAGTGGAAAAAGGCACGGAACAAATGATAACAACTGGTGAAACATTTGAAAAAATACGTTTATCAATGACGGAAATGGCAAATGGAGTGCAAACAATATCCAATTATTTAATAAAAATGGAACAAAATAGTGATTCAATCAATAAATCGATTGAAGAGATTGCAGCTGTTTATGAACAGTCAGCAGCTGGAATCCAACAAACATCAGCATCGATTGAACAAACACATAGTTCAATGGAAGAAGTGGCCAGTAGTTCGGATGAACTTGCAGATAATGCTGAACAGTTAAACCGACTAATAGAGAGGTTTAATGTGTGAAGATAAGGGATCAGATTTGAAGAATCTGATCCCTTTTTACTTAGGATGCTAGCTGCTTTTTTTGTTTTGAAAAAGTGTTTGTAATTAATTTTATATATGGTATAAATGTCTTGATTAGTACACCAGTTACTAAACCATTAATCAATGTGCCGATCCCGATTGCTCCATCAAAAAAGAATGCGATGACCACAAGAATAATACTAATAAGTGCTCGAGAATATGTGAAACTCCATCCAGTTAAATCTGATAGAACAACCATCGAACTGTCTAATGGGTTAGGAGCAATTGATGATTGTAAATAGGTTGCGATGCCAATGCCAGTGAATACAATTCCTAATCCCAAACTAACCGATTGTCCAACCCAAGAATGGAGGATAATCCAACCGTCTAGTACAAATAACCAAAAATCAATACCGACTCCAGTAATTAAAGAAGTTAATAGTGCAACATATTCTGGTTTTGCTTTCGATACGACCGCATTACCTAATACCATTGTTAAACCAACAACAACTTCCCAACTTCCAATTGTAAGCCCAAATGTCCGATGTAAACCAACTAATAAGGCATCATAGGGAGATGCACCTAGTTGAGATATAATGGTTAATGAAATTCCCAGCGACAGAATAAGAATGCCGATGATATAGAAATGAATTCCTGCACGAATTAGCTTCATGTGTACACTTCCCTTACATGATGTTATACAGTCACTTTTCATACTATATCAAAGGTGGAACAGAAAAGGAACCATTGTGAATTTTTAACGTGTTCTTCGAAATGCTTTTATTTTATCCTGGTGTAACCGTCCGCAAGACTCCGACTTACATTCTACAAGGTAAAACCATAGTAGATAAGTGAGGGGGCCCAGGTTTCTTCTTGCGGTACTAACAATCAGTGTGAGGGAAAGAACCACCCACTGATTGGAGGTTTTCATGGATCACAATGTTATATAATTATTTTGACTTCGCATATATATGGTAGAGAAATGGGAAGGTGATGGTCATGAAAGCTATTGTTAATCCAAAGCAGGTATATTCTTATACACAAATGCAACAAGATATCGAACTATTACAACAAGGGTACCCAAGTTTGATCAATGTTGAAACAATTGGTAAGTCAGTTGATGGGCGCTCAATTTATGCGTTAAAGCTAGGAAATGGGAACCGCGAAATTTTTATGAATGGCGCTCATCATGCAAGAGAGTGGTTAACAACAAGTGTTCTAATGCAGATGATTGATGTGTATTGTCAAGCCTATGTGCAAAACTCGACTATCGGTGATTATGATCCTCAACAAATTTTTACCAATAGTTGTATTTGGTTTGTGCCGATGGTCAATCCAGATGGTGTGATGTTAGTACAACAAGGATATCAAACTGCTAAAAATCCAGAACGAGTAATACAGATTAACGGTGGAAATAAAGATTTTAGTGCATGGAAGGCAAATATATCCGGGGTAGATTTAAACCGACAATATCCAGCTGGATGGGAAGATATTCAAGATAATCCAGGAAAGCCACAACCCTCCATGTATAAAGGTCCCCATCCGCTTAGTGAACCTGAGACACAAGCCATTCATCGTTTCACACTCAAACACGATTTTGAAATGGCGATATCGTATCATTCTTCTGGTGAAGAATTGTTTTGGCAATATAAAAGTACAGGAAGTTTAAAAAGAAAAACGAGAAGCATCGCACAAAAAATTAGTGACAAAACGGGATATCAATTAGTCGATCCAGGTCCTAATCCAAGTGGGGGCGGGTATACAGACTGGTTTCTTGAAGTGATGCAAAAACCAGCAATTACACCGGAAATTTCACCGCTAGTTGGACCAAGACCAGTACCATTAGAAAATTACGATAAAATTTGGAATGATCATAAAGAAATCGGATTAATGCTTGCTCAAGAAATTCTTAAAAAATTTGAATAAAGTGTTTGTAAGGTTTTAAAGAACTATGTTTGTTGGTGAAGAACATTCAGTGTGAGTGAATGCACTCTCACTGATTTAATTTTTCCTTGTTGTTAGCCCACACCAATCGCTCTTCTCACTAATACACTGCATTAGTTGTGTTAGTGGGAGGGGTTGAGTTGAATAGAAAACCTATTTTTCCAATAGCTGTTGTTATCACTATTGTGGTTATTCCTTTCATTCACTATTTATTTAGTGATCAGAATGAGCTACAGACTCCCAGTACAGAACAACCTGTTAGTAACCAAGAGCAAAATTTGAATCAGTCAAACAATCAAGATGAACAAGAACAATCAGGAGAGCAACAGAATCAAGAGGAACAACAGGGCCAAGCAGAAGGAGAAAATAATCAACAAGGAACGGATGAACAAAGGGATGATCAACAGTCAAATCAGGAACAACAACAAAACCAACAGCAAGATGACCAAATTGTATGGGGAGTTGATTCAGCCAGCTATACCGATCAGTCCATGTATGAATGTGTGAAAGAGAACTTTGGTCAACCATCTGTTTGGGGCCGTTATTTAGGAACAAAAGAAGATGTATCTATAGGCTTAGATCAAGCAGAGGTTGAATTATTGCATGAAAATGACGTGCGTATTCTTGTTATTTATAACCACTTTAATGATGCTAGGGGATATGAACGAGGAATTGAAGAAGCAGAACGTGCGATAAATATGGCAAGTGAGTTAGGTATACCAAATGGTGTTGGTTTGTTTGCAGATATTGAACCTAGTTACCCTGTAGATCACGAGTTTATTCAAGGTTGGTATGACACAATTGAATCGTCAAACTATCAAGTTGGGCTTTATGGTGTGTTTGATGAAGGTTCGGAGTTAGTTTCTGCCTACAATGCAACCAATCAAGAAGCACAAGAGAATACCGTTGTGTGGACAGCGTATCCCCAGAAAGAAATAACCACAAAAGAAAATGCCCCATCATATGCACCACAAGGACCGGATGCTTCATTATTATATGGATGGCAATATGCCATCGAGTCAGAGAAGTGCAACATTGACACGAACTTATTCCAACAAGAAATAAACGAGTATCTTTGGTGATCATTATACTAAGAGTGAGAGCAATAAACGGTTTGCTCTCACTCTTTATTTTTGTTTGTGTTATGATGTCGTTTAATATAATCTTTGTCAGGGTTCTCTTCAGCAAATTCGGTTTGGGCATTCATTCTTCGATTCTCTAAATAAATCTCGTCATGATCATGCGGGGTTTGATTATTGACATAAATATGAAACACAGCCTCTGTACAAGCGATAAAAAAGGCTGTAAACAAAGCTGTTGGTACGATCCCAAATTCAGGTGCAAAAAACAACAGGCCTAAAATCCATAATGATAAAAAGGCTAAACCAAAATCTGCAATGGTAGCAAATAAATTACCAAAACGAGGTAGGATAAATAAATCACCAACGACATATGCAACAGCAGTTACAAGTAAACTAATGATAAACATATCAGTAAGTGATGCTCCACCAAATATTCCAAACATTGAAAAGACAATGGTACCAATAATGAGAAATTTAATACCAATGGTCTTGAAATGGTTCATTTCTTGACCTCCTATTCGTAAGTTAGCCTTATTATTTGTTAGTAGAAGAGAAATAAAGCATGTTTTGTTCGGTAAGTTATTCCAATGACCCTTTGTAGCAGTTGCTGTATTATGTGCAGTAACTTTTATAATAGTTTTTTTATTTGAGTACTTTTTCTTTAGATAATGAGCATTTAGTACTTTTCATACATCATCCAGCGCTTTTTCCAAAGATCCTGCGTGATAACGGCTTTTTCATACATCATCCAGCGCTTTTTCCAAAGATCCTGCGTGATAACGGCTTTTTCATACATCATCCAGCGCTTTTTCCAAAGATCCTGCGTGATAACGGCTTTTTCATACATCATCCAGCGCTTTTTCCAAAGATCCTGCGTGATAACGGCTTTTTCATACATCATCTAGCGCTTTTTCCAAAGATCCTGCGTATTTACGGCTTTTTCATACATCATCCAGCGCTTTTTCCAAAGATCCTGCGTGATAACGGCTTTTTCATACATCATCCAGTGCTTTTTCTCAAGATCCTGCGTGATAACGGCTTTTTCATACATCATCCAGCGCTTTTTCCAAAGATCCTGCGTATTTACGGCTTTTTCATACATCATCCAGCGCTTTTTCCAAAGATCCTGCGTGATAACGGCTTTTTCATACATCATCTAGCGCTTTTTCCAAAGATCCTGCGTGATGCGCTTTTTCCTTTGATTCCGGTTTGGAAAATCACTGTACTTCACTAGTTTAATTTGTTGCGCATAATACAACTTATGTGACGGAAAAAAATCTTCTAGCAGGAGAAGTGATTGAAAAAATTGGCGAGATTGTGAAGATTGAAATGCCCTCTATGGAATCGCTTTAATATTTGTTATAATTGAGCAAATAGCTATTGTTAGGAGACAAGTATATGTTTAACAAAATCTTGTTAGCTTCGGATGGATCAGAACATGCAATGCGAGCAACGGAAAAAGCGATTACATTAGCCGATAAGAATTTGAACGCAATCATTACAATTCTTTATGTTGTAAATATGAACAAATCCAAAAACGATGTTTTACATAGCTGGAATTCAGCAGATCTCGATCGAAGTCGAAGAGAAGAATTAGCCTTAACAGAACAAAAAATCAAACACGCACATATAAAATATGAAATGGAAATATTACATGGAGAACCAGGGCCTACTATTGTTAATTACATTAATGAAAATGAAGTAGACATTTGTGTGATCGGTAGTAGGGGATTAAATTCGTTACAAGAGATGGTTTTAGGCAGTGTGAGTCATAAGGTAGCAAAAAGAGCAAATTGTCCAGTGATGATTGTAAAATAGTAATAAGGGCTGTCCCATTAGTGCTCTCCAAATATTGGAGTGTCACATTGGGACAGCCTTTTTTACTATGTCGTTGCTTTTTAGCTTATTTCTTTATTGATTTTTATATTGTGGTTCTTGCGTCTCAATATATTGTAAACGAGCTCTTAAATTATCAAGGATTTGTTGTTGTTGGTTTCCTAAGTTTTGAAACATTTGTTTTGCAGCTTGATCTTGTGTTTCAAGAGCAAAGCTGTGAAGACTCGCTAAGGTACTTTCACAACTAGCAATAGCTTGTTGCATTTGTGTACCAACAGTCATAAATTCACCCCCTTGAAGCATCCTATCTTTACTATTTCCAGGGGAGGAGAAACTCATTATGATATTTGTGTTCAAATAAGTGGCACATTTAGTTAATCTTACCAGTTATTCAAACTCCTTTTTTCGTTGATGACTTTTACGAAATACGAAAAATTTCATTAAAAAGAAACTTGCTGATGATGACAGAAACATGGCAGTTCCTTTGGCAATGTTCTGGTTAATAAACATTGGTATTTGCATGAGGCTTTGTTTCGTCAGTAACTGTACCATTCCAATAAAAACAAGATTACTGATTACTAATGCAATGATAGCTTGTATAATGAACAAAATCATTTCTTTTGCTCCTGAATTTGCTCGATGGCTAAAGGTATATTTTTTATTCCATATGTAACTATTTACAATTGCTAAAGTATAGGCAATCGTATTAAAAACAAACAATAAATTTGATTGAGTTGTTGGCCAGATGAATAACAAGATATTTAAAGATACAATGTCGACGATGGCATTCGTGACACCAATAAAGCCAAATTGTAATACTTGTACTTTAACTTTTTTTGCCATGCTTGCTCCTTTTTACACTGTTGTTGGTAATTTTTAACTTTTAAAACTAAAAAACTGTATAAGTTAGTTTAAACTAATTTAAATTAAGGATACATATTAAACTATACATATTCAAATTGTTTGTTGTGTGTTTTCGGAATCAAAAAAATGAGGGAGCAAGCCACATCCTTTTGATGAAGGAGTAGTGACTTAGCATCACCTCATTTAAAAATTACCTATGCATTGTATTGGACGAATAGTAACTCTCTTTATTGACATTGTGGACATAGTCCGTATATTTCAAATTTATGATCTTCAACCTCAAATTGATGAAGTTCTGATTGAATCGAATCCATTGGACAAGTAAGAATCTCCTTTGTTAATCCACAATCTTTACAAATAAAGTGATGATGATGGTGGTGATCACATTTCATTCGAAAATGTTTTTCTCCGTTTAATTCAGTTGATTCCAGTATACCAATCTCGTGAAATAAATGTAGGTTTCGATAAATTGTGTCAAAACTGATGCCATCATAGTTCGGTTCCATAAATTGTAATAAATCTTTAGCGGTTCGATAGCGATCTTCAGAAGAGAAAAAGGCAAGGATATCTTCGCGCTTATCAGTATATTTGTAGCCATTTTTCTTTAAGGTCTTCAATGCTTCTTGAACGTTCATTCCATCGCCTTCTTTCTAGATAGATTGAATGCTATTCTCTTATAAGCAATCGCTAATAATAAAATAATGATTGATGTCACAACAATTGTTCCACCTGGTGGAATTTCAAAATAATAACCTGTTATTAACCCTATGATAACAGAAATTTCGCCAAAAATAATGGAAAAAACAATAGTCTGCTTAAATCCTTTCGCGATGCGAATACTGGCAGCAACTGGTAATGTCATCAATGCTGATACAAGTAATACACCGACAATTCGAATCGATGCTGCAATTACTAAAGCAGTCATGATCATAAACAGAAAGTGAATTCTTTTGGCATGTATACCAGAAACAACCGCATGTTCTTCATCAAACGAAAGCATAAACAACTCTTTGTAGAAAAGCATTATAATTGTAACAACAACGATTGCAATGATTAAGATCATCCATAAGTCATCACGACTAACAGCAGAAACCGAGCCAAATAAATAATTATATAAGTCTGTATTAAAGCCATCTGCTAATGAAATAAAAATAACACTTAAACCAACCCCACCCGATAATATAATCGGAATGGCTAGCTCTTGATACGCTTTATAAACAGAGCGGAGTTTTTCGACAAAAACAGATCCGATTACAGAAAAAAACATCCCACTATAAAAAGGAGTAATAAATGCTAATCCAAATTTCTTTTCGACTAATAAACCGAAAGCAATTCCTGCAAGTGTTACGTGTGATAATGCATCCGCAATGATCGATAGGCGTCTAACCACAATGAATGTACCAAGCAAGGGAGCAATTAAGCCAATTAGTAGTCCTGTGTAAAATGTGTTTCGTAAAAACTCGTATTCAAAAAAATTGGCAAACATGATGCGCCTCCCCAATCAATGATTATGTGTCACCAAATTTACGGGGTGTCCATAAAAGTGTGACAAATCGTGTTCCGATAAATTTGTGAAAACAGATGGATCTCCATGAAAGTGTAATGTTTTGTTTAAACAGACTATGTCTGTCGCATGGTGGGTCATCGTTCCTGTATCATGAGTTACTAATAATAATGTAATGTTTTGGTTTTCGTTTAAGTGATGGAGTAACTCATAAAACTTCTGTACGTTTTCTGTATCGACGCCTACTGTTGGTTCATCCAATATGAGTAATTCTGGATCACTAACTAACGAGCGAGCAATAAAAATACGCTGTTGTTGTCCACCAGACAAATCCCCAATATTTTCATAAATATAATCTTGCATCCCAACTTGTTTAATCGCATCCATAATCTTTTGTTTATGTTTATGTTTAAAGAACTTCATATAACCAATCTTCGAAGTTAGACCCATCGAAACAACTTCATATACTGTTGCTGGAAACCCTCGGTTAAATGTATTTGCTTTTTGGGATACAAAACCAATCTTGTTCCATTGGTTAAATTTGTTCAATGGACTCCCAAATAATTGAATCGTTCCTTGTTGAGGTTTTAAAATACCAAGTAACAACTTAATTAATGTTGTTTTACCACCACCATTGGGTCCAACTAGACCAATAAAAGCACCACGTTGAATCTCAAAATCAACATGGCTTAAAACTTGTTTATTTTCATATGCATAACTAACATTTTCCATTTTTACTAATGACTCTGCCATCGTAACACCTCCTGCATTGGGACAGAGGGACAGGTTTGTTGTCCCATTTTGGAAGAACAACAAACCTGTCCCTTATTTTGTTGCTTGATCAATTGTTTCTATATTGTGCTCCATTAATGTAAGAAAATCTTCATTGTTTTCAATGTCATCTTCCGTTCGTACTGCTAAATTATGGAGTATCAATGTTGTTGCACCGATTTCTTCTTGAATTCGTTTTGATACGGTTTCGGATACGTTTTGTTCAAAAATCATATATTGCAAATCATACTGTTCTGCTTGTTCAATGATGTTGATTAAATCTTTTTGTGATGGTACACTGTTTGAAGACAATCCATTGACAGAAATTTGTTCGATACCATAACGCTGTTCCCAATAGCCATAAGCAGCATGTGATACAAGAATTTTATTTTGTTGTTTGTCACGTAATGTTTTAGTGAATTGCTCATCAAGCTTGAGAAGATCTGATTCTAATGTAGCATAGTTTTCTTCAAAAATTTCTGCTTGATCGGGAACCAATTCAATTAATTCGTCTTTGATAATGTGTGCCATGTCGATTGCACGAATTGGATCTAACCAAATGTGTGGATCATGATCTCCATGGTCATGTCCATCATGCTCATCAATTTCATTACCGTGCTCATCGGTTTCGTGATCATGCACATCAGTTTCATGGTCATGCTCTTCCTCATGGCTCTGATCATTATGTTCTTCCTCAACATCTTCATGATCGATTTCTATTTCACTAAATAAATGTTCGTTTGTACCTAGTTCAATTAATTTAACCTCTTCCCCATTTAACGCATCTGCGGCTGTTTCGGCTATTGCCTCCAAATTTCCACCAAGATAAATAAACGCATTTGCTTCTGCAATGTTCGTCATCATTTTAGAGGTAGGTTCATAGGAATGCGCATCAACACCAGGGGGATAGACAGATGTTACTTGTACCTCTTCGCCACCGATACGTTCTACCATATACTCAATCGGATAGATCGTTGTATAAATCGTGGTTACATCTTCTGTCGTCTCCGGAAGTTGTGACTCTTCCTCCTGTGAAGTAGTGGTATCTGTTGTTTCCCCACAAGCAGTTATGATTATAAGAAAACTAGACAATAAAAGTGCTAGAAAAATAGATTTTCTATTTATCATTTTTTTCAACTCCATTCTTAATAACAAAAATCATTGTATCGTAATGATTCTGATTTGTAAATAGGAATGATTTCGTTTTATGATATGAAATTAGAAATGCATATATGATAGGTATTTAACTTCACGACGATCTAGGAGTTAAATTGCAGGAGATTTCAGCATAGTAATGAAGAAAGTTGCTATGGTTACTTTTTATACAATTATAGTGACGTAAGGGTTAAAGAGATATGGAACAAGAGGAACTTGTGTTGTAAAGGTTTTCCGATGGCTGTTTTTTTGTAAAAACTCCAAACTAAGCCAAGTTCTAATTTTAGAATTTTGCAGCCTAGTTCGGAGTTTAATTGGAAGAACCAACTTCTGGTTCAGTATCTTAATGTAAAGGAAATTGATTAGTATAGCCACTGAATTGTTGATGTGCTTGCTGCAATTTCTGTTGATCAGCAGCTTCTAAAGAGTACCAACCATTCTTAAACATTAAGTTATACAGATTACGTTGACACTCTTGTGTTTCATTAAAAATGGTATTTAAATCTTGGTAAATTGCTTGGTTACTTGCTTCATTTAAAGCTGTAGAATAGGAGTCTGTCATATACTTTTCTGTCGTAAGCATATCATTGGCAAAATCACGATCATTCATTTGTGGCGTTTTAGGAACTTGAGTTTCAGGGTTCTGAATTTTATTATTTTGTTGTTGTGGCATGCTAATACTCCTTTCTTATTGCATCATTTGTGATTGTTGATTGTTATTGAGATGTTGCAAAATCATATTGTAATGTTTTTGATGCATTTGGCAAGCTTGTTCCAAAGCATTTTTTACTTCTGGTATTGTGCATTGTTGGGCGAAGAAGTGCGCTTTTTTCGTTGCATTTAAATTCCAAGAAAGCATGTCTGTTAGATACAATAAATCTTTGGAACTTACTTGATTGGGTGGTTGTGGCATCGGCTGTGCTTGATTCTGCCCCATAGGTTGGTTTTGTTGTTGCATGTTAGCTTCCTCCTTTTTTTCAAATTCGTTTATACATTTCCCTAATTAATAAATCATATGCTAGCATAAAGGGAGTCAAACAGGCGGGAGGAAAAATTATAGTGAAATACATAATAAATATTGCGAAAAATCAGAAATTATTTTATAGTTAAATTAGTGAGATCAGACATCTTTCTTTTTTTAGTCGATAAAATGAATGATTATTCATTCAACACTGATTGGGGGAAATGGGATGACGCGACAAATAAAGCGGGCCGCGATTATTGGTTCAGGTGTAATGGGAGCTGGAATAGCAGCTCACCTCGCTAATGTTGGCATATCGACGATCATGCTTGATATTGTGCCAGATGAGCCGACAGATCAAGAAAAAAGAAAAGGATTAACATTACAAGATAAAGTTGTGCGTAACCGGTTAAGTGCAAGAAGTAAAAAGCAACTAACAAAGCAAAAACCATCACCAATAACAAGTAAAAACAGTTTAGATTTAATAGAAGTTGGTAACTTAGAAGACGATGTGGATGAGTTAAGGTCAGTAGATTGGATTATCGAAGTGGTTGTAGAAAATCTAGAAATTAAACAGAAAGTATTGTCGACCGTTGATCATTATCGTAAGGATGCTAGTGTTGTTAGTTCGAATACATCGGGTATTTCAATTGAACAAATGGCAAAGCATCGTTCAGAGGATTTCCGTAAACATTTTTTAGGTACACACTTTTTTAATCCGCCAAGATACCTTAAATTATTAGAAATAATTCCAACGAAATGGACGGATCAACAGGTTGTAGAAGAAATGAAACAAATTGGCGAAGATGTACTTGGTAAAGGTGTTGTCGAAGCGAAGGATACACCTAACTTTATTGCCAATCGGATTGGTACTTATGGTTTATTAGTGACCGTTAAAGAAATGCTTGAGCAAGGATTTAGTGTGGGGGAAGTTGATTCTGTTACAGGTCCATTAATAGGAAGACCTAAGAGTGCAACATTTCGTACATTGGATGTCGTTGGATTAGATACGTTTATTCATGTTGCACATAATGTCTATCACCAAGTAGAAGGTAACGAACAAGACGTATTTGAGATACCAAAGTTTATGGAAAAAATGCTTAATCTTAAATGGTTAGGCGCAAAGTCAGGTCAAGGTTTCTACTATAAGAAAAAGACTAATAAAGGAAGCGTCATCTCTGAATTAAATCCAGTCACACTTGAATACCAAGAACGAAAATCGCTCAAAACGAAAGCAACTGAACTAGCAAAGGAAGAAAAAGGGTCAAAAAGAAAAATGAAAACGCTTTTATCGGTTGAAGGGGATAAGGCTAGTGATTTTGTTTGGTCTGTCATCAAACCTGTATTACTATATTCAGCTGAATTAGTTGGCGAAATTGCTGACGATATTGTAGCGATTGATCAAGCAATGCGTTGGGGGTTCGGCTGGGAATTAGGTCCATTTGAAATGTGGGATGCAATCGGATTGAAGGATGCAGTTTACCGAATGGAAAAGGACGAAGAAAACATTCCATCATGGATAAAATCAATGGTAGCCAATGATTATGATAGCTTTTATAAACAAGAGAATGGGGTAGTATCTTTTTATAATGATGGTGACTATCAAACACTAAAAGTCAATAAAAAGGAAATCAAGTTAGCTTTACGCAAGCAACAAAATCATGTGATTAAAAAGAATACTGGTGCGAGTTTAATTGATTTAGGAGATGGGATTGCCTGTCTTGAATTTCAATCCAAAAGCAATGCGATCGGCATGGATATTATTCAAATGATCAACCAATCGATAGAGGAGGTAAATCAAAACTATCGTGGACTTGTCATTGGGAACCAAGGTAAAAACTTTTGTGTTGGTGCCAATCTTGCCATGATGTTGATGTCTGCACAAGAAGGTGATTTTTTTGAAATAGATCTTGTCGTACAACAATTCCAAAAAGCCATGATGAATATTAAGTATTCAGAAAAGCCAGTTGTTGTCGCACCATTTGGTATGACCCTTGGTGGAGGAGCGGAAGTTAGTTTACCAGCTAGTTCAATTCAAGCAGCACAAGAAACGTATCTAGGTTTAGTTGAGTTTGGGGTTGGACTTATCCCAGGTGGTGGTGGCAATAAAGAGTTGTACTTAAAACAAATTCGTAATCTTCCTAATGGGGTAGACCTTGACCTCCATAAAATTACTAACACTGTATTTGAAACAATTGCAATGGCGAAAGTATCTACCTCTGCGCAGGAAGCAGTTGAAAATGGCTACTTAAATAAGCAGGATGGAATAAGCGTGAATCAAGATCATCTCCTGTTTGATGCCAAACAAAAAGCAATTGCCTTAAGCACTGCTGGCTATCAAGCACCACAACGCGAAAAAGTTCCAGTTGTTGGTGAAGCAGGATATGCAGCAATGTTACTTGGTGCTAAGTCATTAGCTATTGGCCGTTATGCATCGGAACATGATTTGAAAATAGCGGAAAAGTTAGCTTTTGTATTAGCAGGTGGTCGTGTGAAAGAAGGGGCTTTGGTTGATGAGCAGTACTTATTAGATTTAGAAAGAGAAGCATTTCTAAGTTTAATAGGGGAACGAAAAACACAAGAACGGATGCAACACATGTTGGTAAAAGGGAAAGCCTTACGTAATTAAGTTCAGGGATAATGAGGGGGAAGCAATGTGAAGGAAGCTGTGATCGTTGCTGGTGCACGTACACCAGTAGGTAAAGCAAAAAAGGGGTCGCTTGCACATGTTCGTCCGGATGATTTAGCTGCTCGCACGATCGAGGCAACATTGAAGCGAGCAGGGGATTATCAAGGCAATATTGATGATGTGATTATTGGTTGTGCGATGCCTGAAGCAGAGCAAGGTATGAATATGGCGAGAAATATTGCCGGTTTGGCAGGATTGCCAATCAATGTTCCTGGGATTACCATCAATCGTTATTGTTCCTCAGGTTTACAAAGCATTGCCTATGCAGCTGAGCGCATTATGTTGGGTCAAGGGGATGCGATCATTGCAGGTGGCGCGGAATCAATGAGTTTAATTCCAATGGGAGGCCATGTGATTAAACCGAATTTGGAGTTGGTTCAACATGCTCCGGGTTATTATATGTCAATGGGACATACAGCTGAAGAAGTAGCAGCTCGTTTTGACATCTCAAGACAAGAGCAAGATGCATTTGCTGCTAGAAGTCATCAAAGGGCAGCTAAAGCATTGGGAGCAGGGAAGTTTTCAGATGAGATTGTATCGATTAAGGTGACAGATCGACAAGTGGGAAAAGATAATAAATTGGAAGAAACAACAAAACTGTTCGCAAAAGATGAGGGTGTAAGACCAGAGACGACAGAAGAGGTTTTGAGCCAATTAAAACCTGCATTTACAAATGGAGGTACCGTGACTGCTGGTAACTCCTCACAGATGAGTGATGGAGCTGCATCTGTCCTTGTGATGGAACATGAAAAAGCAAAAGCAGAAGGTTTAACCCCGTTAGTAAAATTCCGTTCCTTCGCTGTTGCAGGTGTTGAGCCAGAAATTATGGGTGTTGGCCCAGTTGAAGCTATTCCAAAAGCATTAGATCTTGCGGGATTAGAAATAGGGGATATCGATTTATTCGAGTTAAATGAAGCATTCGCAGCGCAAGCCATTCGAGTAATTCAAGCACTAGAATTAGATGAAGACAAAGTAAATGTCAATGGTGGCGCTATTGCATTAGGCCATCCGTTAGGTTGTACTGGAACGAAATTAACATTAAGTCTCATCCATGAAATGAAACGACAGAATCAACAATTTGGTGTGGTAACGATGTGTATCGGTGGCGGCATGGGTGCTGCTGGTGTGTTTGAACTACTATAAGGGGAGGATGAAGAAAATGAGTGATATTCAAGAAAAAGTGTTTAAAGGTGGCTCTTTTATTACGGAGGACGTACTTCCTGAGGATATCATAACACCAGAAGATTTAACCGATGAACATGAAATGATCGCAAAGACAACAGAAGACTTTGTTGAAGGGGAAGTTTTACCAAAAATGGATCAGTTGGAAAATCAACAATTCGACTATGCTGTAGACTTATTAAAGCAAGCAGGCGAATTAGGGTTACTTGGTGTTGATGTCCCCGAAGAATACGGTGGACTAGGTTTAGATAAGATTAGTTCTGCGCTAATAGCTGAAAAATTTGCTCTGGCGGGTGGTTTTTCTGTTTCATATGGGGGCCATGTAGGGATTGGCTCTTTACCAATCGTCTTTTTCGGTAATCAACAGCAAAAGCAAAAGTATCTACCACCTTTAGCAACAGGGGAGAAGCTGGCTGCCTATGCGTTAACAGAGCCGGGATCTGGTTCCGATGCACTTGGAGCGAAAACTTCTGCAAAACTTAATGAAGCGGGAACTCATTACATTTTAAACGGAGAAAAACAATGGATTACTAACTCTGCTTTTGCTGATGTGTTTATCGTTTATGCACAAATTGATGGGGATAAATTCACAGCTTTTATTGTAGAACGAGATTTTCCAGGAGTTTCGACAGGACCAGAAGAGAAGAAAATGGGATTAAAGAGTTCCTCCACACGCACCTTGATTTTGGAAGATACCGAAGTTCCTGTTGAAAATGTACTGGGTGAAGTTGGTCGCGGGCATATCATTGCATTCAATATTTTAAATGTCGGTCGGTATAAATTAGCAATTGGAGGGGTCGGCGCTTCAAAACGTGGCATAGAACTATCTGCTTCCTATGCGAATGAACGAAAACAATTTAACACTCCAATTGCCAATTTTTCATTAATCCAAGAAAAATTAGCTACGATGGCGACACATACTTATGCAAATGAGAGTGCCGTTTACCGTACTGTTGGCTTATTTGAACAACGGATGGGCAAATTAACACAAGAACAATTAAACGATGGAAGTGAAGTGGCCAAGGCGATTGCAGAATATCAAATCGAATGCTCGATTACGAAAGTATTCGGTTCCGAATTAATGGATTATGTAGTAGATGAAGCTGTACAAATTCATGGTGGATATGGCTTTATGCAAGAATATGAAGTGGAACGCATGTACCGTGATTCTAGGGTTCAGCGGATTTTTGAAGGGACAAATGAAATTAATCGTTTGCTAATCCCTGGCTCATTGATGAAAAAGGCAATGAAAGGAGAATTGCCACTTTTACAAAAGGCACAGAATCTACAGGAAGAGTTAATGATGTTAATGCCAGAAGAAGTTGGGACGAAAACATTAGAGCAAGAAAAATATTTATTGAAAAATGCTAAAAAGATTGGTTTGTTGGCAGCAGGATTAGCCGCTCAGAAATATGGGGAAAAGCTTAAACAAGAGCAAGAGTTACTGGCAAATATTGCTGATATTGTATCCGAAATATATAATATCGAATCAGCAATTTTACGGACGGAAAAAGCAATCGCTAAAACAGGAGAAGCTAAAAATCAACAGAAAATCTTATATACAGAAGTGTATGTAGAAGAAGCGTTTAATCGTATTGAAGCAGATGCAAAGGAAACGATCATAGCTAGTGAATCCGGTGACACACTACGAATTACCTTATCTGCTATGCGTAAATTAACAAGACATGACCCAACTAATGTGATAGCGAAAAAACGTGAAATTGCTAAGACAATTCTCCAAGAAGAAAAGTATACAGTGTAAATGCCAAAACCTTACCGGCCAATGGCGGTAAGGTTTTTAAACAAGATGTATTAATTTTACTGCACATAAGCTGTATTATGTGCAGTAACTATACTAAATTTACTTTATAGCATTCTGATTGAAATAAGTTCGAATATATCGTTCCGGCAGAATACTACGCTTTCCATGGGCACGGCCTCGGGCCAACAGGATGTTGGTCATGCAGGCGTTGCCACAGGACGTGGCGATCTTAGCCTACGTTCCTTAGTCCACGGGTGGATCTTCAGCTCGTGCTGCTCCCATAGGACAAGGAAGGCTGCGGCAGCGATACATCGCACGAAGAAAATTGGTCTTTATTTTCGAGGAGTCTCCGTATTCTACCTCCACTAAATTAAGTATTCTGATTAGAGTACTAGATGCAATACTCTATAAATTCAAAATAATGAGTTTCCTGTAAAGTTTTATTACATGGCAATTAACATAAAAAGATACACTATATTATTTTTATTAAGCAATACACTATAAAACTTCAGAGTACTGGAAAAAGCGGAGGAAATACACCGGAGACTCCTGTGGGAGGAATGGCCTAGATGAGACCCCGCAGTGAGGGACGAACGAGGAGGCTCATCAGCCACCCACGGAAAGCGTAGGTGTATTTCCGTAGCGCTGTTCAACAGCTGCCAATATTAAGAATGGCAAAAGGTCATCATTTAATGCACATAATACAGCTTATGTTCAGAGATTCTCATTTGAAAATCATTTTATTCATTTAGGTAATGAGGAACTATTTTTATTGAGCGTCAAATTAAACAAACAGATAAGAGTATGATAAAATTCGGTAAAAAGGAGGTTGTCTGTTGTGACATTAGCTTTTTATTGGTATCCTAAATGTGGAACATGTAAAAAGGCGAAGAAATGGTTGGATGAGCAAGAAATTTCTTATGAAACAATACATATAGTCGACAATCCACCAACAATAGAACAATTACAAACATTTATAGAAAAAAGTGGTTTGCCAATTAAAAAATTCTTCAACACTAGTGGTAAAAAGTACAGAGAATTAGGCTTGAAGGACAAACTAAATGAAGCAACTGATGAGCAAAAGATTGATTGGTTAGCGTCAGATGGAATGCTTTTAAAAAGACCAATTGTAACAGATGGAGATCACGTTACAGTAGGATTTAAAGAAGAAGAATTTGAACAAACATGGAAGTGAATTCGGCAAAATAAAAGCGACATGCTTTTATAGTAATACAAGCAATGTGAAATAATTATACATATTGGAGGTACATAAAATGAATTTACCAGAGGACTTGCGTTATTCAGAGGAACACGAATGGGTAAAAGTAGAAGGTGATAAGGTACGTATTGGTATTACCGATCACGCACAGGATGAATTAGGTGACATTGTCTTTGTTGAACTTCCTGAAGTAGGGGATGAACTTGCAGTAGACGATCCATTTGGTAGTGTAGAATCAGTTAAGACAGTATCTGAACTATATGCCCCAATCAGTGGCAAAGTTGTCGAAGTGAATGAAGAATTGGATGATAGCCCAGAATATGTTAATGAATCTCCATATGAAAAAGCTTGGATGGTTGTGGTAGAACCAAGTGATTCTTCTCAAATCGATAAATTAATGACAGCCGCTAACTATCAAGCTATGCTTGAAGAAGACTAATTATAGGGGAAAAGCATATTACTGAGAGTAGTTGTGCATGAAACATAAACAATTAAATAGAATATAATAGAAGTACAATTTAATCCCTTGTTACCAAAAGTAGTGACAAGGGTTTCTTATTATATTCATTTTGTCTAATCATCTTGGCTAATTATATTTATGCCCGGTGCATCCGTCTGTTACCTCTCCCTTTAAAAGAAAACTAATAATGTTTAAAAGGGAGTAAACGGACGCTAACACTGTGGTTTAGCTACAATCAGTGAGGAAAAGATAAAAATCACCACTGAATTGGAGTTTCACTTTATAGTTAAAAGCAGGTGGTCGGTATGACGGAACTTGAAAAAGTAATTATTGTTGAGGGGCGTACAGACAAGAAACAAATCGAGAAAGTGCTTAATGAACAAATTGAAATTGTTTGTACGAATGGGACCTTAGGAATTGAGAAACTTGATCAATTACTGATTGATTATGATTTAGATAATAAGGACGTATTTATTTTAGTGGATGAAGATAGCGCAGGCCAAAAATTACGAAAACAACTTTCGATGGAATTACCACATGCTGAGCATATTTATATTGATAAGACGTTTAGAGAGGTAGCAGCTACCCCAGAATCTGAATTAGCTATTGCGTTGATCAGTAGACATATTGATGTCAACCCAATCTTCTTGGCATGAAAAATTTGATAACAGATTGGGGAGGGTAAGGGTGAACAATGAAAGAAATCCAAACAAATGAAGAATTAAGTGAAAAAATAAATAAGGATGAAGTGTGTATCTTCATCCATAGTCCTTTTTGTGGGACATGCCATTTGGCTCGAAAAATGCTACATACAATAGAAGTGATGTGTGGAAAAGAAATCGTGCACGAATTGAGCGCACCTTATTTTCCACAATTTATGCAAACCTATAAAGTGACAAGTGTTCCTTGTTTAATGATCGCAAAACAAGGGAAAGTGGTTGAGATGGTGTATGCATTTCAATCTGTTCCATTTTTACATGGTAAATTGTCAGATCTAATTGGGGGTTCAACCTAACCGTTAAGAATCTCCTACTAATGTTCCTACAGATGTAACAATTTCCAAGAATTTAGCATTATCGCCAAATTGGTCATGAATATCCCCGTTTTGATTAATGATAACGGTCGTTGGTACCCCTTTGCATTGATAGTTTTCATAAATCTCGGTACCACGATCAGCAAGAGTGGGTTGAGATAAGTATTTCTCTGTATAAGCAGGTCCTGCTGATTGATCTCTTTCTCTTCCTGTGACATTAATGGTGATCATTCTAACTTTCGTTGTGTCCATTGACTGAAATAATTGTTCCTTTTTGGGTAAGTCGTGGCCACAATCTGGACACCAAGACGCCCAAAAGGTAAGAACAATAACTTTGCCAATATCATCTTGTAAATGGTATATACCATTATTGTTTATGTAGGGTAAAGAAAACATTGGTGCTTTCATCGGATCACTCCATTTCGATATGATTCTCGAGTTATCATAACATATTACGCATGAGACTATAAATGCGAAGATTATAGTTGACAACTTATTATTGCCATGCTAGAATTCTCTTATTATTAAATGAATAACGTGATTGAATCTCTTATCAAGAGTGGTGGAGGGACTGGCCCGATGAAACCCGGCAACCGTCAAACAATACGTTTGAAAAGGTGCCAATTCCTGCGAAGCACAGATGGCTTTGATGGATGAGAGAACAAGAAAGAATAACCCTAAGCGTCTTTCTGTTCTCATGAACAGAAAGACGCTTTTTATTTGAACTAAAGGAGTGACAACAATGATTTCGATTAAAAACCTATCAAAGGTTTTTTCGACGAAGACTTCGGATATCCATGCGGTAAAAAACTTAGATCTTGAAATAAATAGTGGCGAAATATTTGGTGTGATTGGTTATAGTGGTGCTGGGAAAAGTACCTTTATCCGTTTGATTAATAGATTAGAAGACCCAACATCTGGCCAAGTTGAAATTAATGGAGAAGACATTACGAAGTTAGATAAAAACAAACTCCGTATCTCACGACAAGAAATAGGAATGATTTTCCAGCACTTTAACTTGCTTTGGTCACGAACAATTAGAGAAAATATTGCTTTTCCACTTGAAATAGCTGGTATTCCAAAAGCGGAGCGGTTAGAAAAAGTGGACGAGCTGATTGAATTGGTTGGCTTAGCTGGTAGAGAAAATGCTTATCCATCGGAGTTAAGTGGTGGACAAAAGCAACGAGTTGGGATTGCGCGAGCACTTGCGAATGATCCTAAAGTATTGCTTTGTGATGAAGCGACGTCTGCTTTAGACCCTGAAACAACGGACTCGATTCTTGATTTGTTGGTCGATATTAATGAAAAATTAGGATTAACTATTATTTTAATTACTCATGAAATGCATGTAATCCGCAAAATTTGTCACCGTGTAGCTGTCATGGAGGAAGGAAAAGTTGTAGAACAAGGCGATGTGTTAGATGTCTTCTTACATCCTAAAAAAGCTGTGACGAAGAAATTTGTGGAACAAGTAATGGGCGATCAAACTCAGGATGATTCGTTAGAGGTCATCACAAGCACTTATACGTCAGGGAAAATTTTACGACTTCATTTCGTTGGTGAATTGACAAATCAAGCATTAATAAGTCAAGTAGCAAGACAGTTAAATATGGAAATTAGTATTTTACAAGGAAAAGTCACGCAGACTCAAAAAGGCGCCTATGGTTCATTAGTTGTTCATATAGATGGGACTCCAGAAGAAATGGAACGTGCTATTGACTATATTACCTCAACGTCTGTAAGAGTGGAGGTGTTGGATAGTGCTAGATAACATGCAAACAATTGTAAATCAATGGTTTCCTAATGTTGACCTGGAAGACTTATGGATCGCAACGGGTGAAACATTTTATATGACATTACTTTCATTAGTAGGTACTTTTATATTAGGAATTTTATTAGGGTTGCTTTTATACCTAACAGCTCGTGGTGGAATTTGGCAAAACAAAACGTTTAATTTCATTGTTGCTACAATAGTTAACGTATTCCGGGCAATTCCGTTTATCATTTTAATATTATTACTATTTCCTTTTACAGACTTCATTGTCGGAACGATTAGAGGACCAAATGCTGCGTTGCCAGCGTTAATTATTGGTTCAGCACCATTTTATGGTAGATTAGTTGAAATTGCATTAAGGGAAGTGGACAAAGGTGTGATTGAGGCAGCTAAATCAATGGGGGCAAAAACAAGTACCATTATCTTTAAAGTGTTATTGCCTGAATCGATGCCGGCACTCATCTCGGGAATTACGGTCACAGCAATTGCGTTAATTGGTTATACCGCTGTAGCTGGTGTAATCGGTGCTGGAGGACTTGGAGACTTTGCCTACTTTTATGGTTTTACTCGTCGTGATTTTGATGTTGTATTTGTTTGTACCGTTTTAATTGTACTCATTGTATTTTTATTTCAATTCATTGGCGATACGATATCTAACAAACTTGATAAAAGATAGTTTTTAATAGGATAGTAATTTGCCTTTATTTATGACAGCATAAAACAAACCATAAATGGGCAAATGAATATAAAAAAATAAAAAAAAGGGGAGCAATCAAAATGAAAAAATGGTTAGTATTAATCGCAGCATTATTTATTGTTGTACTAGCAGCTTGTGGAACTGCCAACGAGGAGACAGAAACAGACGAAAACAACAACACCTCAGAGTCTGAAGCGCCAGCAGATGAAAACACTGAGGGTAGTTCAGAAGGTGAGGAATTAACTGAGATTTTAGTTGGAGCAACGAGTACACCGCATGCTGAAGTATTAGAAGAAGCAAAACCTTTATTAGAAGAGGAAGGTATTTCCTTAACAATTGAACCATATCAAGAGTTCGTCCTGCCAAACCAAGATTTAGAGGATGAAAGAATTGATGCAAACTATTTCCAACATATTCCATTTTTCGAATCTGAAGTGGAAGAGAAAGGATACGATCTTGTCAATTTAGGTGACATTCATATTGAACCGATGGGAGTATACTCTCAAAATATTGAAAATATTGATGACATTCCTGAGGGAACAGAAGTACTAATTAGTCGTAATGTTCCTGACCATGGTAGGATCCTTGCATTATTTGAATCACAAGGTTTAATCAAATTGGATGAAGAGGTAGACAAGCAAACAGCGACAACTGATGATATTGTAGAAAATCCATTAAACCTAACATTCCACCCAGATTTTGATCCTGCATTTATTATTGAAGGATATGAAAAGGAAGAGGACGCATTAGTAGCGATTAACACAAACTATGCACTTGAAGCTGACCTAACTCCTGTTAATGATGCGTTGTTCTATGAAGGAGACGACTCTGTTTACTTTAATATTGTTGCAGCTCGTGCGGAAGATAAAGATAATGAAGCACTAAATACGTTAGTGGAAGTACTTCAATCTGAAGAGATTCAAACTTTCATTAGTGAAACATACAACGGAGCAGTAGTTCCTGTCGGTGGAGTCGAATAAAATAAGAGTGATGTTGTTAGAAAACCTAACAATTTGAAGGAAAATTTGAATAATTCTACCAAAAGGCAATGGTATGTTTGTTAGAAGAGAACATACTGGAAATTATCCTTTCTCAGTACAATAAATTGCTTTTGTCGAAAGATCCATCCTTTGCTATAATTTTCAATGTAAATATAGAAAGGATGGATTTATTATCAGTTCAAATGTTAACTATACTGCGGAAATGGAAAAAGCGATGTATCAGTCTCATGGAATGGCATTCGCTGAATATAGTCGAAAACTTACCAACCGTTTACAAGTTGAGCAAGAACGGGAAAAGAATTATTTTGAAAGTCGACAAGTTGGACATGAAATGAAACGCTTAGCGCATCGTTAATAATTGAATTTCAATATAAAACCCTTTACCATACGGTGGTAAGGGGTTTTGTATTTAATGATGGCTAAACACTTAATTCCACCATACCCATTAGTGTTTTTATTTGCATATAAGTTGTATTATATGCATTAACTTTGCCTTCTTTCATTCTGATTGAAATAAGTGTAATACTTTCGCTACGGCAGAATACTCCGCTTTCCATGGGCACGGCCTCGGGCCAACAGGATGTTGGTCACGCAGGCGTTGCCACAGGATGTGGCGACCTTAGCCTGTGTTCCTATATTCACTGCGGGATCTTCACCTCGTGCTGTTCCCATAGGACAGGGAAGGCTTCGGCAGCGATACATCGCACGAAGGAAATTGGTCTTTATTTTCGAGGAGTCTCCGTATTCTGCCTTCACTGCTAAGTTTTCTAATTAGTGATAGAAGTAATACTTTATAAATTAATAAATAAAGAATTACTGCAAGGTTTTGTTACATCTGCTAATTAACATAAAAGGTATATTATATATTTTTTATTAAGTAAAGCACTATAAAACTTCAGGGTACTGGAAATAAGCGGAGGCAATACACGGAGACTCCCGTGGGACTAGTGGCATCGGTGAGACCCCGCAGTGAGGTACGAACGAGGAGGCTCACCAGCCCCCCACAGGAAAGCGTAGTGTATTGCCGCAGCGCCGTTCAGCACTAACCTTATTAAGAACGGACGGAAGTCATGTGCAATTTTTCATATAATACAACTTATATGCATGTAACACCATTCTATTAGTAAAAAGTCTAATGTCTAAATTGTTACGAAATAGCAATACACAAACTTCTAGTATTAAAAAATAGAAGAGGGGGAGGATGGTTCATATAAACTTTTTAAACAAATCTGTTTAAAAAGCGCTTACATCAATGGTCAAATTGTTGATAATAGATTCGAAATGATATAAGATTGTAATGAGAATAGATTGAGAATGGACGACAATCCATTAAAAATATTATGAATAAGTATTTGGAGGTATCTATATGGCTGGATCAACGTTAGAAATTAAGAATCTTCATGTTGAAATCGAAGGTGAAGAGATATTAAAAGGTGTGAACTTAACAATTAAAGGTGGAGAGTTCCACGCAATCATGGGACCGAACGGAACTGGTAAATCAACACTAGCTTCTGCAATCATGGGTCACCCTAAATATGAAATTACTGAAGGCAGTATTTTAATGGATGGGGAAGACGTATTAGAAATGGAAGTAGATGAACGTGCAAAAGCAGGTCTGTTTTTGGCAATGCAATACCCTAGTGAAATTAGTGGTGTGACAACATCTGATTTCCTTCGTTCTTCCATCAATGCGCATCGTGAAGAAGGCGATGAAATTCCGCTAATGAAATTCATTAAAGAAATGGACGCAGCAATGGACTATCTAGAAATGGATAAAAACATGGCACAACGTTACTTAAATGAAGGTTTCTCTGGCGGTGAGAAAAAACGTAATGAAATTCTTCAACTTATGATGATCAAACCAGAAATTGGTATCCTAGATGAAATTGACTCTGGTCTTGATATCGACGCATTGAAAGTTGTTGCAAAAGGAATTAACAAACTACGTAGTGAAAATTTCGGTTGCTTAATTATTACACACTATCAACGCCTATTAAATTATGTAACCCCTGACCATGTTCATATTATGATGCAAGGTAAAGTTGTGAAATCTGGTGGACCTGAACTAGCACAACGTCTAGAAGCAGAAGGTTATGAGTGGGTAAAAGACGAACTAGGCATTGAAGACGAAACTGTTGAGCAAAAAGCGTAAGTTAGGAGGGGTTGTATGACTGTGGATACGAAGCTACCATACGAAAAAGACTATGTTAATGAATTTTCAAATAATCGAAATGAACCGGATTGGATGAAATCATTGCGCCTACGTGGATTAGAGTTAGCGGAAACGCTTGAAATGCCAAAGCCGGATAAAACGAATATAACAAAGTGGAACTTTAGTGAATTTAAACATGAGTTACCACAAGTAGAGCAAATTCAATCATTGGATGAATTGCCTGAGGAAATTAAAGTTTTTGTTGATTTAGAAAATACAAAGCAAAACTTACTCATTCAAAAGAACCAAACGATTGCGTATCGCTCAACGACATCAGAGCTTGAAGAAAAAGGTGTAATCTTCACTGATTTACAAACAGCTTTGGAAAAACATGGTGATCTAGTTCAGCGATACTTTATGAAAGACGCGGTTTCGATTGATGAGCATCGTCTAACAGCATTGCATACGGCATTAGTAAATGGTGGAGCATTTGTCTATGTCCCTAAAAATGTTGTAATTGAAGATCCAATCCAAACGATCTATTGGCAAGAAGATGCGACACTAGCATCCTTTAACCATGTGATTGTAGTAGCTGAAGAAAATAGTTCACTTACTTACGTAGAGAATTATATTTCTGCTAATCAGGAAGAGGAAACAGTTGCTAATATCATCACAGAAGTAATTGCCCATGATAATGCGAAAGTATCCTATGGTGCAGTTGATAATTTTGCAGCTGGAACGACTGTCTATTCCAATCGACGTGGCGTAGCATATCGTGATGCAACGATTGATTGGGCATTAGGTGGAATGAATGATGGGAATTCAGTAGCAGAGAATATCACACACTTAATGGGTGATAATTCCAATTCAAATGCGAAAACTGTAACAGTTGGTCGTGGAAAGCAATCACAAAACTTTACAACACAAATCCGACACTTTGGTAAAAACTCTGAAGCGTATATCTTACAACATGGTGTGATGAAGGAACGTGCATCATCTGTATTTAACGGGATCGGTAAAATTGAACACGGTGCATCAAAATCAAATGCAGAGCAAGAATCACGCGTGCTAATGTTAAGCAAGGATGCTCGTGGGGATGCGAACCCAATCCTATTAATTGATGAAGACGACGTAGAGGCAGGGCATGCTGCATCTGTTGGACGTGTCGACCCAATTCAACTTTATTACCTAATGAGTCGCGGAATTTCTGAGAAAGAAGCAGAACGATTAATTATTCATGGTTTCCTTGCACCAGTTGTAAACGAAATGCCGATTGAAACTGTTAAGAATCAATTAACCCAAGTTATTGAAGGGAAAGTAAATTAATGGATGTAAAAGCCATCAAAGAACAATTTCCTGTTCTTGATCAACAAATAAATGGTAATCCATTAGTCTATTTAGATTCTGCTGCAACTTCACAAAAACCATTAACAGTTATTCAGGCGTTAGAAGATTATTATAAATTTGATAATTCCAATGTTCACCGTGGTGTGCATACATTAGGTACACGAGCAACTGATAAATATGAAGGTGCAAGAGAAAAAGTGAAACACTTTATTAACGCAGAAAGCACTTCTCAAGTCATCTTTACAAGAGGTACAACGACTGCGATTAATACAGTGGCATATAGCTATGGCCGCAGTAATCTTACTGAAGGGGATGAAATTGTCATCACCCATATGGAACATCATAGTAATATTATTCCATGGCAACAGGCAGCAAAAGCAACTGGAGCTACATTAAAATACATTCCACTTCAATCAGATGGTACGATCAGTTTGGATGATGTAAGAGCAACGATTACAGATCGAACCAAGATTGTGGCAATGATGCATGTATCAAATGTGTTAGGTACGATTAATCCAATTAAAGAGGTTGCGGCCATTGCCCACCAGCATGGAGCAGTGATGCTTGTCGATGGAGCGCAAGGTATTCCACATCTTCGTGTCGATGTAAAGGATTTGGATTGTGATTTCTATGCGTTTAGTGGGCATAAGATGTGTGGTCCGACAGGGATCGGTGTTCTTTACGGAAAAAAACACTTACTAGAGGAAATGGAGCCAGTTGAATTTGGTGGAGAAATGATTGATTTTGTTCACTTATATGATTCTACTTGGAAAGAACTTCCATGGAAATTTGAAGGTGGAACACCAATTATAGCCGGAGCAGTCGGACTTGGTGCTGCAATAGATTTTCTAAACGAAGTAGGTTTAGAAAACATAGAAGCACATGAAGAAAGATTAGCTGCATATGCCATGGAAAAATTGCATACGATGGATGGTATAACCATTTTTGGACCGGAAGAAAGAGCGGGACTGGTTACCTTTAATTTAGATGATGTGCACCCACATGATACAGCAACTGTATTAGATGCAGACGGTATTGCTGTTCGTGCTGGACATCACTGTGCCCAACCGTTAATGCGTTGGTTAGATGTAACTGCAACAGCTCGTGCTAGTTTTTATTTATACAATACGGAAGAAGATATTGATCGCCTAGTTGATGGATTAAATAAAACGAAGGAGTATTTCGGAGATGTCTTTTGATAACCTCGATACGTTATACCGACAAGTTATAATGGATCATTATAAAAATCCGCGTAACCGTGGAGAATTAGAAGATGATTCCTTAATGATCGATATGAATAACCCAACATGTGGAGATAGAATCCAGTTGCATTTACAAGTAACTGACGGTAAAGTGGAAGATGCTATGTTTGAAGGGGAAGGCTGTTCGATTAGTATGTCCTCCGCTTCAATGATGACCCAAGCAATAAAAGGGAAACCTATTGACGATGCATTAAAAATGTCAGGGGCATTCTCCCAAATGATGCTTGGGGAAGATGTGGATAGCGATGACTTAGAGTTAGGAGATGCAGAAGCATTACAAGGTGTTTCTAAGTTTCCTGCTAGAATAAAATGTGCGACCCTTGCCTGGAAGGCAATGGAAAAAGGGATTAATGAAGAGAAGTAAGCGCACCTGTGTTTGTTAATCACTCTTATAGGAGGTATGAACGATGGCGAAAAAGGCACCTGAAGTTGGTGAATATAAATATGGCTTCCATGATAAAGATATTTCGATATTCCGTACTGAAAAAGGTTTAACGAAAAAAGTCGTGGAAGAGATTTCAAGAATGAAGGAAGAACCTGAGTGGATGCTAGACTTCCGCCTTAAAGCATTGGAACAATTTTATAAAAAACCAATGCCACAATGGGGTGGAGATCTTTCAGAATTAGATTTTGATGAAATTACGTACTACGTAAAACCATCAGAAAGATCAGAACGTTCTTGGGATGAGGTACCAGAAGAAATCAAAAATACGTTTGATAAACTTGGTATCCCTGAAGCAGAACAAAAGTATTTAGCAGGTGTTTCTGCGCAGTACGAATCAGAGGTTGTTTATCATAACTTGAAAGAAGATCTGCAAGAACTAGGGATCGTCTTCAAGGATACAGATACAGCACTAAAAGAAAATGAAGAAATATTTAAGGAGTATTTCGGTAAAGTAATACCGGCTTCTGACAATAAGTTTGCTGCACTTAATACAGCAGTTTGGTCTGGTGGTTCCTTTATCTATGTACCAAAAGGTGTGAAAACAGAAACACCTTTACAAGCATATTTCCGAATTAATTCAGAAAATATGGGCCAATTCGAACGTACGCTTATTATCGTTGATGAAGGTGCTTCTGTCCATTATGTGGAAGGTTGTACAGCACCAACTTACACAACAAACTCCTTGCATAGTGCAGTTGTTGAGATCTTTGTTAAAAAGGATGCATATTGCCGTTATACAACGATCCAAAACTGGGCGAACAACGTGTATAACCTTGTTACAAAACGTGCAACATGTGATGCAAACGCAACAATGGAATGGATCGATGGTAATATCGGTTCTAAGTTAACCATGAAATACCCTGCCATTATCTTAAAAGGTGAAGGTGCCCGAGGTAACACGCTTTCCATTGCATTAGCTGGTAAAGGCCAATTGCAGGACGCTGGGGCAAAAATGCATCACTTAGCACCAAATACGTCTTCAACGATCGTCTCAAAATCGATTGCGAAGCATGGTGGGAAAGTTAGCTATCGTGGCCTTGTGAACTTTGGTCGTAAAGCAGATGGTGCTCGAGCGAATATTGAATGTGACACACTAATTATGGATAACAAATCAACATCTGATACAATTCCTTATAATGAGATCTATAATAATAATATTTCATTAGAGCATGAGGCAAAAGTATCCAAAGTATCAGAGGAACAGCTTTTCTATCTAATGAGTCGTGGTATCTCTGAAGAAGAAGCAACAGAAATGATTGTAATGGGCTTCATTGAGCCATTTACAAAAGAGTTACCAATGGAATATGCTGTGGAAATGAACCGTCTAATCAAGTTCGAGATGGAAGGTTCAATTGGATAATGACTAATTAAATTAATAAAAAAGGGTCCGAACTTGTTAGTCGGGCTCTTTTTCTTTTCTATAGTGGTAGAATATCTGCTAAAATAAAGTATATTCTATAATAAGACGGTAGGGATTGCCATGGTGTTTGTATGGTGTTTATTAATTGGAACTCTAGCGGCAACGGTTGGAAGTGTTGTTGGCTTGGGTGGGGGACTTATCCTCGTTCCAAGTTTATTAATCTTGAATCAATATCATGAACTATTTGCATGGGCAACCCCGCAACAAGTAGTAGGTGTTTCGTTGGTTGTGATGGTGTTTACAGCATTATCAGCAAGTCTATCCTATATGAAGGAAAAACGGATTGATTATCGAAGTGCTTTTTTATTTATGACGGCAAGTATTCCAGGTGGTGTGTTAGGGTCATGGTTGAATCAATTTGTTGATACTGAAGTGTTTTCGATTTATTTTGGTGTGCTTATGTTTCTGTTGTTTTTTGTGTTTTTCTTTAAAAAACGTGTAACAACAAGTACAGAAGATGTTCGAAAACAAAGTATAGTTGGTGAACGACAAAAGAACAAATTCTCCATTTTGTATGGATTTGTTGTTGCATGCCTAGTTGGTATACTTTCTGGTTTGTTTGGTATAGGAGGAGGCTCATTAATGGTTCCTGCTATGGTATTGTTATTTCAGTTTCCTATTCACATTGCAACAGCGACATCCATGTTTATGATTTTATTTGTTAGTTTAATTAGCTCTATTACACACATCAGTCTTGGTCATGTTCCGTGGGAATATGTAGCTTTGTTTATTCCAGGCGCATGGATAGGCGGCACGATTGGAGCAAAGCTCAATCAACGTTTAGGTAGTAAGACGGTCGAATGGATCTTACGTGTATTATTAATAGTGGTTGGAATCCGATTAATCTGGCAAGGGATTGGATAAAGGGAGTATAAAAATGGAAGAAAAGTTATTCTTTTACTACACAAATGATTTACATAGTCACTTTGAAAATTGGCCAAACATTGTTGGCTTTTTCAAGGAGAAAATAAAACGAAGGGAACAAGAAAAACAATCTTATTGGTTGTTAGATAATGGTGATCATGTTGATCGGTTTCATCCGATTACAGAAGCTTCTATGGGTAAAACGAATGTGCAATTATTAAATGCTGCAGGTTACGATATTGCCACAATAGGTAATAACGAGGGCATTACACTTGATTATCCTGACCTATACCAATTGTATGATCAAGCTGACTTTCAAGTTGTTTGCGCAAACCTAGACAGTATGATAGAAGCAAATCCTACTTGGTTAAAGCCAACCCATCAGTTCACTTCAAAAAGTGGGATTAAAATAGGGGTGATTGGTTTAACAGCACCTTTTAATGCTTTTTATCACTTATTGGGCTGGACGGTCCACCCTCCTTTAGAATCCCTTAATCAATATATCTATGAATTAAAAGAAGAAACAGATATTGTTATCTTATTATCTCATTTAGGGATATTTGAAGATGAACAAATTGCACAATATTATCCAGAAATTGATGTGATTATCGGAGGACACACCCATCATTTAATCAGAGATGGTGAGCGAATTAGAAATACATTGTTAACCGCTGCAGGTAAACATGGTAAGTTCGCAGGTGAAGTCATTTTAACTTGGGACCACGCACAGCGTCGGTTAGTAAATAGTGAAGCATACACGACCGAAGTCGATGTGACACCAACAGATGAACAAACAGAGCACCAGTTGCAAGAGTATTACCAACAATCGTTATCCCAACTAAATCAACCCGTTACCTATATAGATCAACCAATAAAGGCAAATTGGTTTGCGGAAACAAAAATGATGAAGCGTCTCGTTGCCACTTTGAAGGCTTGGACCACTGCAGATGTAGCGATGTTAAATGCAGGATTGATACTAGATGGTTTACCGGCTGGAAAAGTGAGCTATGGGGATATTCATCGAATTTGTCCACATCCCATCAACCCTTGTGTTGTACAATTAAGTGGGAGTGAGTTGTTGGAAGTGATCAGAGCGAGTTATACGAAAACATTTCAAGAATATAAATTAAAAGGGTTTGGTTTTAGAGGCGAAGTGATTGGAAGAATGGTTTATGATGGCATTGACATTGACCTCACTAGTAATGGGCTAGAAGAACAGGTGCGAGAGGTAAGGATAAATGATGAACCAATCCAACCAGATAAAACTTATTCAGTTGCGACAGCAGATATGTTTACATTTGGAAAATTATTACCGGAAATCTCTCGAGCAACGGATAAACAATTTTATATGCCAGAATTTCTAAGAGATTTACTCGTTTCTATGTTTGAAAATCAAAAATTTTAACAAGTCTGCACACATATTTTCTTTCTCCATATATTGGTAATGGAGAAAGGAGTGCATCTATAGATGATTACTTGCAAACCTTTATTTATTGATGGGGAAGCCTTTGTTGCCACACAAGTAAAATTACCTAATACGAATTTGATGGTCATATCGAATGAAGTTGGTTATGTGATGTGCGGGGCTTTGGATGTAGATCTACTAAATGACAAATTAGCAGATCGGAAAATTGTAGCAGGTCGAGCGACTGGTGTGAAAACAATCGATCAATTGTTGGATGCACCGCTAAATAAGGTAACCAAAGAAGCAGCCGAGACATATGGATGGTACGAAGGTATGAACACGAAAGATGCGTTGCTCGCAATTGCTGAAAAGTAATAATAAAGTGGATCATTCTTCAATGGAGGTGATCCACCATTTAATCCCGGTACAACCGTTCGTTCGTAAAACTCCCACTTCAAAACATGAAATGAAACGGATTTGTTTAAGTGGGAGTATATTTTCGCTTCTACACAATTGGTTCAGGCTAACACTTAGTGTGGAAGTGCAAAATACAACTGGGTGAAATTTTCTTTTTATCTTATATGTAACTGGAGCTATGGAGAAATTTGGGGATTTTTGTGGTGATGTGACGAATTATTTGTTATCATTTATACTAGTATGGAGAATAAGTGTTAGGAGAAAGTTATGAGACTAGTAGCCACGAAATCTATCAAACCCGGAACTGAACTTGCAAAGACCATTTATAGTGATAATGGACAAGTTCTTATTCAACGGGATATCCAGCTCACACAACGGATGTTAAACCGTTTAATGGAATTAGGCATTACATACCTTTATATAAAAGATGTTCATACAGAAGATGTGATGGTTGAACCCCCAATTTCTGATGAATTACGGATGGAAGCAGTTAAAACAGTGAAAAATTCTTTTACTGACATTCAAAATAATGACTATATGAAACGTTCATTCCTTGTTGAACAAGCTGGAGAAAAGATGGCAGATATGGTTAGTCATATTATGAGTGAAATGAAAGGTCGAAAAGAGGTAATCTCGATTCTGTCAGATGTGTTAATCAGTGATGATTATGTATTTTCCCACTCTGTTAATGTCACGATTTATTCGTTAGCACTGGCCAATGAAATGGGAATGCCTTCTAAACGAATGGAAGAAATCGGTTTAGGTGCCATGCTCCATGATGTTGGAAAAATGTTTATACCTGATGAAGTGTTACAGAAGACAGGGAAACTAACGGATGAAGAATTTAAGATTATTCAGAAACATACGGATGAGGGATTTAATTATCTAAGGAAAGCGAATAATATTCCACTCTTGGCTGCTCATTGTGCTTATCAACATCATGAACGATTGAATGGTACAGGCTATCCGAGAGGGATCACAGAAAAAGATATGCATCCTTATGCTAAAATATTAGGTGTTGCCGATGTTTTTGATGCTGTCACAAGTGATCGTGTATATCGTGATGCCATGCTCCCACATGAAGGGTTAGAAATATTGTATGCAGGTGCTGGTGAACTTTTTGATAAGAATCTTGTTGAAGCATTTAAGAAAACAATAGCCATTTATCCACAAGGGTTAACACTACAACTTAGTGATGGTAGAAGTGGTGTGGTAATCAAGCAAAATCCGCACTTATATGAACGGCCAATCATTCGAATTTTAAAAGAAAACAATCAACCGGTACGTGAACCTTATGAACTTGATTTATCAGAACAGTTTGATATTGTGATAACAAGCTGCAATACGGATCTTTAAGATTTGCTTTAAGAAAACTTAAAATTGAATGTCTATCCCCCTCGCAATGCGCATAATGTTTGTTGAGGGGGTTTTTTTATGCGAAAACGACGAACTTACAAACCAATTAGTCCACCTCCAGCAAAACAAGTTTTTCTCATTTCTTGTGTATTTTTCATTATTTTTTCAATTATTAGTATCTTAATTGTAAATGCAGGAATTAAGCCTGTCCTCTTAGAGGTTGCTACAGCTCGTAATGAGCAGTATGCCAACCAAGCGATTGGGATTGCGATTAACAAACGTCTAAATGAAGAATTACAGGTGGAGGACCTCATTATATTTGAGTATAACGATAATGGTGAGGTTGAAAGTTTCAAGATAAATGGAACAGTAGAAAATCGTGTTCAGCACAATATTCACAACCGGGTAGAAAATTACTTGAAACAATTAGAAAAAGGTGTTGTGCCAGATTCTACAACGCCTTTAGATGTAGAGATTGATGAACAAGAACAAGATAGAGGGATTGACGAGGTAAGGGAAAAGGAAAATTTAGTCGAAGTACCTTTGGGACAAATTTTTGATATACCGTTACTCGCTAATTTAGGTCCAAAAATTCCTGTTAATTTAGAAGTTGTTGGGATTGTAAGTACCGAAATTGAAACGGAAGTTATTGAACGATCTATTAATAATATTTATATTCGACCATTAGTGCATATTGAAGTTGAAATCCAAACAATTATTCCGTTTGCCTCTGAACCAGCAGAAATAAAGCAGACGATTCCATTAGGTGGTGCTGGTTATCAAGGGGATGTGCCAATGTATTATAATAATGGTAATAGTGATGAAATGCCAGATTTCTCCATACCAATAGAAGAGCCATAAAACTATTGCATTCTCTTCTTTCTATTGGTATACTGTCATAGGAATTGAATAGATCGACCTTATCTGATCGGTGAGGTAGAGGCGCGAATAATAAGAGTAGCAAATGGAAGGATGACAACATAGCCATTTGTGAAAGGATTATTTGCCGAAGTGTAACGAGACTGTCAAGCTCCTTGCGCTGGTATATTTCTGAATAAGGAATGTACTGTCATATATAGATTTATATGATGAACTACTGATCGCATTGGAGGATAACGTAATTTGCTTAATTTAAGCAGTGATAGTTATTTTCTATCACTGCTTTTTATTTTGCCTAAAAACAGTTTTCTCAAAGATTGTTGTTTCGTCACAATAAACATGTAGCTCCCGCCATCCTTTAAAAAGAGTGCTAAATAATCGCTGCGGAAATACACTACGCTTTCCATGGGGGGGCTGGTGAGCCTCCTCGCTGTGGGGTCTCACCGATGGTTCTTAAGGATTACAGGCTAAAACCGTCCTTGTCGGACAACGCCTGCATAACCCTTGCCGGGCCTCGGGAGTCTCCGTGTATTTCCTCCGCTGATATTTTGCATATGATTTTTGGGAGAGTAGTGAATGTGAATTTTACATCTAGTTTACAACTATCTTCAATTAGGACACAACAAACAGCGTAGTATTCAATCGGAGCGATCGGATAGCACTCTCTTTCAAAAGGAAATGGAAGAAGTCAATTTCATTTAAAAGTTACGTCCGTGTTTTGATAAACTATGACATTTGAGAAAGCAACAGCAGTTACCAAAAGAGTCTTACCTTGAATTATAGAGTTAGTTTGATTTTAGTGACCATTTTCCATCATATGTAAATCATTGAATGAAAAATTCTCACTTATAGATAAGCTTGACTGTTTCATTTCCAAATATTATTCGGAGGTAATACTAATGGAAGGAACAATTTATTCACTGATTCCTGCTTTAATCATGCTTGTGCTAGTACTTGTTACTAGAAAAGTGTTGCCATCTTTAGGAGCAGGGGTAATTATTGGTGCATTATTACTGCATGATTTTAATATTGTTGGATCATTGCAAGAAATATGGGTTGTATTTCGTGATGTGTTTATTACAGAAGATGGAGTAAGTATTGGCAACTTGTACTTATTTGGATTTTTAATTTTATTAGGAATTACAACTGCATTTATGGCTGCTTCAGGTGGTAGTAAAGCATTTGGGGATTGGGCCATTCATAAAATTAAAACTAGAAAAGGTGCCTTATTATTACCAGCAATCTCAGGTCTTATTATTTTTATTGATGATTATTTCAATAGTTTAGCAGTGGGACAAGTTTCTCGTCCTGTTACAGACCGTTTTAAAGTTTCTAGAACGAAGCTTGCTTATTTTATTGACTCTACCTCAGCACCTATTACCGTTATTTCACCCATTTCAAGTTGGGGAGCATTTATCATTGGTACATTAGGGGTTATTTTAGCTGATGAAGGCATGAGCCAGTATCAACCGTTAGAAGCCTTTGTCAAAATGATTCCATTTAACATGTATGCATTTGCTGCAATCTTTTTAGTGTTTGTCATAGCATTTACAAACATTAATCTTGGAGCAATGAAGCGACATGAACAAAGGGCTCTTGAAACAGGGGAATTATATGATCGCAATAAAGGGGAAATCCCTGGTGATTTAAAGGATTCGTTTGCATCACATCAAAATGGCAAAATTTACCATTTGGTTGCACCACTAGCAACTCTAATTGTGGCAACTATTGGTGCGATGATCGTAACTGGAGCACAAAATACGGAAGGACAAGTTGGTATTCTTCCAATTTTTGAAAATACGGATGTTAATTTATCATTATTTACTGGTAGTTTGATTGCAGTAATTGTTGCATTTGTTCTTTATTTGGCACAGGCACAACCTAAGGCCAATTCTCTGAAAGTGTTTTGGGAAGGTACAAGAGCAATGCTTCCGGCAATTTATATTCTAATCCTAGCCTGGATGATCGGGGCTGTAATCGAAAACTTGGAAACTGGCGAATATTTGGCTATGCAAGTAGCGAATGCATCGATTAATCCAGCATTCTTACCAGTTCTATTGTTTATTGTTGCAAGTTTTATGGCGTTAGCAACAGGTACGTCATGGGGAACCTTTGGTATCATGCTACCAATAGCAGGTGAAATTGCTGCGGTTACGGATGTTAGTTTAATCCTACCAGCACTATCAGCAGTATTAGCTGGTTCTGTATTTGGTGATCATTGCTCACCAATATCAGATACATCGATTCTATCATCAACTGGTGCTGGTTCTAATCACATCGACCATGTCATAACACAATTACCATATGCAATGATTGCAGCTATTGCTTCAATCATAGGGTATTTAATTGTCGGTTTTACTGGACAAGCACTGTTAGCATTAATTGTAACATTAGGAATTGTTGTAATTATAGTATTTGCATTACGTAAAATTAATCCAACAAATTAAAGGAAAAACCTCCCGTTTCTGGGAGGTTTTTTTATGCAATCATAAGTAAGACTCCAGCTTCAATGCATGAAATAAAAAGTACTGGATAATGCGTGAAAAGGCGTAAATACGCAGGATTTAGAAAAAAAGCGAAGGATAATGAAAGAAGAAACGATAAAGTACACGTTACCATGACAAAACAACAATTAAAGGAAAACTGATCTAAAAATTCTCCGATTCGTCAAATTTCAACAATTTATATAAAAATTAAACTTTTTTCTTTACATAATGAAAAGGACTAGTTATAATAATCATTATTAATTATCTGAAAAAAGTAAAAATTTAAAACATTCTAGTTAAAGGACGTGCATACGTCTAACCTAAGAATGTAATTAAATTGAAAGGGGAGGACAACATGGAAACACGTTCACAATGGGGAACACGTCTTGGGTTTCTACTTGCAGCAATGGGTTCTGCAATTGGTCTAGGAAATATTTGGCGATTCCCGGCAACAGCATATGAAAATGGTGGGGGCGCATTCTTCTTACCATATTTATTCGCGCTTCTAACAGCAGGTATTCCATTATTAATTATGGAATATACAATTGGACATAAATATCGAAGCTCTTCACCAAGAGCCTTTAGTAAAATGAGTAAAGGAATGGAATGGATGGGCTGGTGGCAAGTCCTTATTTCCTTCGTTATTTCCACTTATTATCCGATTATTATTGCTTGGGCAATCATGTATGCTTATTTTTCACTCGGACAAAGCTGGGAAGGATCAGAAAATGCCACAGCATTTTTCACTGGAGATTTCTTAAATTTAGCCGATGCAGGGACATTTGGTTCAATGGTACCAAATGTATTAATTCCGCTTATAGCCGTTTGGGCAATTGCATTATTTTTCTTAGGTCGTGGAGTTAAAAAAGGGATTGAGGTTGCTAACAAAATCTTTATTCCAACATTAGCCGTTGTATTTTTAATTATCGTCATTCGTGCTGTTACATTAGATGGTGCGCTTGAGGGGTTAAATGCTTTCTTTGAACCAAATTGGGAAACGATTATGAATGGTGATGTATGGGTTGCTGCCTATGGGCAAATTTTCTTTAGTTTATCAATCGCTTTTGCAATTATGATTACTTATTCTTCTTATTTACCGAAAAAATCTGATATTACGAATAACGCCTTTATTACTGGTTTTGCCAATTCTTCTTTCGAATTGTTGGCAGGTATTGGAGTCTTCGCAACGATTGGTTTCATGGCGTCTCAAACTGGTCAAGTAGTAAGCGAAGTTTATTCAGGCGGTGGTGTCGGGTTAGCCTTCATGGTATTTCCTGAAATCATCAGTCAAATGCCAATGGCGGGATTATTTGGTTTCTTATTCTTTGCATCTCTTGTGCTTGCGGGATTGTCATCCTTAATATCAATCTCGGAAACGTATATTGCAGCTGTCCAAGAGAAGTTTAGTATTTCTCGTGGAAAAGCAGTGACATTAGGTGGAGGACTTGCTGCACTTGTATCTTTAGCTTATGCAAATCAAGGTGGTTTAAACCTATTAGATACGGTTGACTACTTTATTAACCAATATGGTGTTGCATTAGCTGGTTTATTTGAAGTTGTTGCAATTGCATGGTTTGCGAAGTCATTAAAAGATCTACAGAACCATGCTAATAGTGTCTCAGATATTAAACTTGGTGCATGGTGGAGAGTATGTATCGGTCTGATTACACCAATTGTACTTGGTTATATGATGCTTCAAAATCTTAGAACAGAAGTATCGAGGAACTATGAGGGTTATCCAACAGACTTCTTATTTAATTATGGTTGGCTTGTTGCAATTGGAGCCATGTTTATTGGTGCACTCATAACCATTAAAAAATGGCCTAAGAAAGAAGTACAATCAGATGTGGATGATGATGAGGCAGATAAGGAGGTGGCTCAATAATGACTGCAGGTGCTATGACAATGGCGATTTTGGGAGCCGTCATAATATGGGGAGGACTTGCTGCTAGTATTACGTACGCAGTCAAGGTATCAAAATCTAAATAATGTAAAGGATCAGGCTATAGCCTGATCCTTTTTTAATTACTACGTGCTTTTTTCTCCCATTTTCTAAGATGTGGATAAGGGTCAAATGACCACTCGGTAGAACCATTATCTTGATAAATTCCATAATGCAAGTGTGGTGGGAATTTACCAGAAGTACCTGGTGGTCCATAACCTGTGGCGCCGACAGAGCCAATGACGTCACCTGGTTCTACAATATCACCAATTTCCAGTCCGTCTTGATAACCATTTAAGTGTGCAAAATAATGGTAGCGGCTATAAATGTCACGTATACCAATACGCCAGCCACCGTAACGGTTCCATCCTTTCAATTCAACTACACCATACGTAGTTGCTTTGACCGGAACCCCGTAATTTGCAAAAATATCTGTCCCTTCATGGATCCGGCGACCACCAAATCCTCTTGCATCTCCCCATGTATTTTTGTAACTGTAGTTATATCCTTTAGGTATTGGAAAGTCCGTTTCGTTAAGTGTAATCGTTCCATATTCTTTAAAGATTTTAGCAATATTCATGATGGTTTGTACGGTTAATTCTCGTTGGTAGTAGCTCCATAGTGCTATCTTAATATCTTGCTTTGTTTTTCCATGCTTTTCAATATAATGGGCAAAACTGTGAAGGATGTCTTCATCATTCGTACGTTCTGCTAAACCATCCCCATTCCCATCTTGACCAAAACCGTCAAACATTGCAATCCAGAACGGCTTATTTTGTTTGCTTGGATTCGCTAATCCATACCATTTATTTTCTGGAATGGTAATGGAAATTACCCCATCTGATGCCGTTTCTTCTTGGGTATTACTTTCATATTGGTCAATTGCTGCAAAATAATACCAAGGAATTTGTGTGATGGCTTCTGTCTTTTTGTATAAATCTAATCGTTTTTCGTCAGCGTTTTCTTCTTCATTAGCAAGAATTGGTGAACTAAAAAGTAAACACGACAAAAAACAAATCATTAGGATGCGTATGAGTTGGAGCAATCGTTAGCTCACCTCCTATAAATGCTATTAGTCAGTAGTGTGCACGAATTTCCTGTATTAATAATTGGAAAAAGCACCCTATCCACGAACATATGGAAGGGCGCGTTGATATATTTAACTAATCATAACGTTCTGTCTCTTCGTATACGTTTTCTCCTTGGGGCGACTCTTTCATATCATCAATGATATTCTCTAATGCATTTTCATAATCATCATTCATTGTGTTTGAATTTTGTAAACTTTGTATATCTCTAAAAGTAACAGGTTTATCTGAAACGTACACGTGGTAAAAACGAGGCACAACTGACATAGCAGTTTTTCTTACCATCGTCGCTGCTTTTTCACGATCTAGATCGTCGGGCTTGTTATAAGCAACTAATACTTCGTCATCTGTAACAAGTGTTGCGACATTATCAAAATCATCATATTGTAAAACCATTTTTGAGATGGCGTCTGCTAATTGATCACGATCGATTGATAAAACATTTCTGTTTTGCTCTGCATCCATGTCCACCTCGTCTTTACTATAGCGGACATAACCTAATTTCGAACTTATTTCTTCATCAACATGTTGATTTGAACGATGAGGTTGATCAAATTCGTTACCACCAAATTCTTCATTCTGCGCTTGGTTATTTGTACCACAGCCTGCCACTAATAAACTTGATGATAACAAAGCAGGGATTAGCAATTTATTTGTATTCATTTTCTCCCTCCTCCAAACTAAAACTTTCCCCATTTTTAGTTTGGTTTAGTTTGTGATAACCATGCAAGAAGATATTTCCGTTAGAGGAGAATCAATGATTAACTGTGGAAATGTTCTGTAAATGTGATAAAATAAGGACAGTCTAAGGAGTGAGCATAGATGATTGAAGTGCAAGGGAATCATTATCAAGTGATTGAAGAAGAAAAAAGTGGCTTTCATGTTGATGTTTTTAAAGAGAGGTATAGCGAGATATTACATAAATATGATTTTATTGTTGGGGACTGGGGATATGAACAATTGCGTCTAAAAGGATTTTACGATGATCAAAATCCGAAAGCTTCTTTTGATACAAAAATTAGTACCCTTGATGACTACTTGTATGAATATTGTAATTTTGGTTGTGCTTATTTTGTATTGAAGCGAATTGATAAATAATTAATTGTAGAAAAACTACCCAGAAACAGGGTAGTTTTTTCATTGTTCTTCTTCTTCAGGTTTTACATCACCTGTATGATCATGAAGTGGATGGGCGTTATCAACTTGTCTAGGTAAATCTTCATGTAAGTCTTTATTAGGATAATTAAAGGCACTATGGTAACGTTGACCTTCTTTCCATGGCGTACTTTTGTTGTTTACTAATTTATCTTTATTAATCGGTGACCCATAGGGACCTTCAGGCATTTGTTCTGGTACTAAGAAATTTCTTTGATCCTCCACATTTGAAAAATCAGAGTATTTTCTTTTGTCTTTTTCTGACATGAGTATGCCTCCTTTTCCGATAGTTTTTCCGAAATCGCATTTTCTTATGAATTCGAATTTTTATTAACGGCTATTGGACAGCTTTACGAAATGTCGGAGTTGAGAGTAACTCCGACGTAACTAATTTTTGTAAAATTACTTTTCCTGATTTTAATTGAGTGCTAAACGATCGCTTCGGTAGAATCCTCCGCTTTCCATGGGCACGGCCTCAGCTAACTTGGTAAAGAACCCCACTTTACCAAGTGGATCTTCGGCTCGCGCTGTTCCCATAGGACAAGGAAGGCTGCGGCAGCGTTACATCGCACGAAGAAAATTGATTTTTATTTTCGAGGAGTCTCCGTATTCTACCTACGCTGTAGTGGTGTTCTGATTAACGTCAGATAAGATACCTAAAGCAATAGCTGAGTCTGAGTGCATTGTTACTTACGAGAAAATTGATTCTGTGTCATAAAATCAAGCAAAAAGCTATAAAATTACGATACACACACCAAAGCGTAGTGTATTTCAGCAGCGACAATAACACCACTCATTTTATTAAGAATGGAAGGAATCATGATAAAGTTACGTCGGAGTTTATGTTAAATCTCACATAAGCATCAAAATTTTAGAACACAGCCTCTTTATTAAAAAGGGGAGCATAATTATATGCCTCAATGTTGTTATTTCTGCAAATTCAAACAAGGGTATGCTATGATAAAGGAAAGTCCTAATTTATTGGGGGAATGAACCATGTATTTTGTCGACCGAAATCAAATTGAGCAAACACTGCAGTATATGGATGACTTGTTACAGGAATTTCATCGTTATCACTATGAAACAACAGTTGAAAAACTAGCTTTAGAGCGAATTGTACATATGGTAATCGAGTCGATGCTTGATGTTGGGAATATGATGATTGATGGATTTATTATGAGAGACCCTGGAAGTTTTTATGATATTATCGATATCCTTGTTGATGAAGAGGTGTTACCAAGTGAGGAAGCAGATCACTATAAGCAGGTGATTGATTTACGTACACCATTAGTAAAAGAGTATACAGAAGTGGATCATAGTCATTTAATCGATATTATAAAAACGAATATGCCAATTCTTGAAATGTTTAGTAACCATATTCGTCATTATTTAACTGGTGAAAGCAAAGTAGCAACTACTTTTTATAAACAATAGTGCAGCAAAAAAAGCTCAGATTAAATTCTGAGCTTTTTTGACGTTATAGATATCGTGGTGTTGATAAAGAGTAGAGATACGATCCTCACTAGTGAACCTCCTCATTCTATCCTCAAAAAATATAAGGTCCAAAAACAATTGTTAACAGGAGAACATGTACGGTTATAAAATAAAACAGTTTAATCAATGAACTCCATTCCTTTATCCTGCTTCCTAAATGGGTGGATACAAATGCTATAATGGCAAATAATAGTCCATACACGTATTGACTACCGGTGAAAGTCAAATAATTTGGTGCGGTTTGATATATATGATCAATAAAAAAACGATTGTTAAAAATAAAAAAGCTAAAGAAATAGCTAACCAATCCACCATAGTAAAGCCAAGTTGTATCGTTATCTAATAATTTCCGACTAGTGAAAAATGAAATGGCTAAAAATAAAACAGGTCCGATTAACCAGTGAAAAGCTAGGATGATCGCGATAAAGGATACCGATAACATTCCTATTGTTTTACCAAGTCCTCTTATTAAGTCATCCTGATTAACTGAATCTGTTTTCTCTATTATTTCTTGTTGATCAGATGCAAGATAAATGGGGTTGGTTTCATTCTTGATGTCAACCCACGTAATCATATTCGGACTTAGTCTTTGCGGTTTTACCGACACAAATGGCGTATTACTTCGTCTATATACATCAAAAAAATCATGACTTCCCCTAGTTGCCTCGTAGATATTGTATCCCACTTCTTCTCTGAACTTCGTTTGTGTTGCTCCTCTTGCATAAAACAGTAATCGTAATTGACCTTCGTGAAAAGTGAGCGAAATATCACTAACATCACTCAAAGTACCTTCACTTTTGGGGTCATCGAACGATAACTTTTGTAAGGAATCATTGACCGATTCATATAGATAAATCGTATTTACCGGCGCCTTTCCACCAGTTCCTTTTGTTTTTGTTTTCAAAACAAAGGCAATCTTTTCTCCATCCATTGCCAAAGTAGTTTCCTCTATCGTTTGGTGTAAAGGTATTTCAACAGTATCTTGAACAACCTGATTTGTAATGCCATTTCCCTTGTGATCAATGTTTAATTTGATCTGACTACCTTGCTGTTTATAGCTAAGAAAACCATACCCGTGTTGCGTCTTCGTTATAACGATATCGTCATAAGTCTCATCAAATGATGGAACGACTGTTTGTGTTTTGGTTTTAGGGTCTAGATGAACTAATTGTTGGTCTTTTGTATAAAAAATAGCAGATGGTAAAGGGAAAAAGTTATCTGCAGCAGTAATAGGCTCGTTAGTAGTTCCGTCGATAATCGTATGATCATCAAAATAGAGTAATTGTTCCGCATCCGCATAAAATTTTGTCCACTTGTTAACAGGGATCTTTTTGTATGTATCCGTGGATTTTAATGTCATAGTATTGTTATAAATTTTTTTCTGTAGAGAATCATTCGTCAATTCTAGTAATTCAATTGTGTTGTTTTTTGTTTTTCTAATAGTAGGGTAATTATTTGTACTAGTCTGTCCAATCTGAAGAGCTCTGCTCCAATTTTTTTCAGGCTTCTCAATGACTTCTGTTAAATTTTGTATATATAGTGCAATGATGCTGATGACAAGTGCCAACATTGGAATCAACCAGTACAGCCTTTGTTTCAATACGGATCACTCTCCTTTTTTACCCTCTAGAATTATCTTCAAAAAAATACTTTAAAAGATTCAAAATATTGTAACATACCTTCCATTTATTTAGAAGCAAACGAAGAATGTAAGTTAGAGACGGCAAAATCATATATATCCATGTTTTGTAGAGTTTGTACTAAGGAGTTATTTTTCGCTTATCAACATTTCCGTGTGACATATTTCACAACAGCAGAACGCGATGGATGGTTAAATGTGGGTACAGATTTTGAAAGTTATCTATTTTGGAGGGACGACAATGAAGAAGAGACCATCCCCATTATGGCAAAGATTGAACTATTTAAAACCTAAAGAAACCTATTCAAATAATCATAGCCAATTACAAGAAGGTAATCGTGATTGGGAAAATGTTTATCGTAGAAGATGGCAACATGATAAAGTGATCCGTTCTACACACGGGGTAAATTGTACTGGATCATGTAGTTGGAACATTTATGTAAAAGATGGAATTGTGACTTGGGAAGGACAACAGTTGGATTATCCGACAACAGGTCCTGATATGCCGGAATTTGAACCACGTGGTTGTCCAAGAGGTGCGAGTTTCTCATGGTATATTTATAGCCCATTACGTGTGAAATATCCTTATGTTCGTAAAAAATTACTAAACATGTGGCGTGAAGCATTAGCGACACATGAAAGTCCGCTAGAAGCTTGGCAAAGCATTGTAGAGGATAAAGAAAAGGCAAAGACGTATAAACAAGCTCGTGGAAAGGGTGGACTTGTTCGTGCGGAATGGGATGAAGTAACAAAACTTGTATCAGCTTCTGTTTTATATACAACTTTAAAATATGGTCCTGACCGTAATGTTGGTTTCTCCCCAATTCCAGCAATGTCGATGATCAGTCATGCAGCCGGAAGCAGGTTTATGTCCTTAATTGGTGGGCCAATGTTAAGTTTCTACGATTGGTATGCAGACTTACCACCAGCTTCTCCACAAATTTGGGGAGACCAAACGGACGTACCGGAAAGTTCAGACTGGTTTAATGCTGGTTATATTATGACATGGGGCTCTAATGTTCCATTAACACGTACACCAGATGCACACTTCCTAGCGGAAGCGCGTTACAAAGGAACAAAAGTTGTCTCTGTAAGTCCAGACTATGCCGAATCAACGAAATTCTCTGATGACTGGATGTCGGTAAAACAAGGGACAGATGGTGCGGTTGCCATGGCGATGGGGCACGTTATTTTAAATGAATTCTATCATAAAGAAATGACACCATACTTTGAAGAATATGCCAAAACCTATACCGATTTTCCATTCTCTGTTCGCTTAAAAGAAGAAAATGGACAGTATGTTGCAGATCGTTTCCTACATGCGGAAGATCTTGGAATTGAATCTGAGCATAACGATTTCAAACCAGCAATGTATAACAAGCACATTGACGGATTTTCTATTCCACAAGGAACAATGGGATCTCGTTGGGATGAGCAAGGAAAATGGAATTTGAAATTGGTTGATGAAAACACAAATGAACCAATTGAACCTTGTTTAAGCTTCCTGGGTAGTGAAGATGAGGTAGTAACAGTTAACATGCCTTACTTCGATGCACAAGAGAAAAAGGTACTTGGTCGCGTGGTACCTGCGAAAAAGATCGAAATTGATGGGAAAACCGAGTATGTAGCAACTGTCTATGACTTAATGCTAGCTAACTACGGGATTGACCGTGGTATTGGTGGAGAAGTAGCAAGTTCTTACGATGATATCGCACCATTCTCACCTGCATGGCAAGAACAAATAAGTGGGGTTGATCGTGCGTTAGTGATCAAGATTGCTCGTGAATTTGCACAAAACGCAATCGATACAAATGGTCGCTCGATGATTATTATGGGTGCTGGTATTAATCACTGGTTTAATTCAGATACCATCTACCGCGCAGTAGTTAACCTTGTCCTAATGGTCGGTGCACAAGGTGTCAATGGTGGCGGTTGGGCCCACTATGTTGGACAAGAAAAATTACGCCCAGCAGAAGGTTGGAGTACGATTGCGACAGCAAAAGACTGGGGTGGCCCACCAAAATTACAAAATGGTACCTCATTCTTCTATTTTGCAACGGATCAGTGGCGTTTTGAAGAGACACCAGTTAGTGATTTAGTTGCAGCAAATGTAGATAAAGCGCGTTACGATCACCATGGTGATTACAATGTATTAGCTGCACGACTAGGTTGGTTACCATCCTACCCAACATTTAATAAAAATGGTATTGATATTTATAAAGAAGCGCTAGCGAGTGGAAAAGAAACAACAGAAGAAATTGGAAGTTATGTTGCGGAACAACTAAAAGATAAAAAATTACAATTTGCAATCGAGGATCCAGATGATTCTGTCAACTTCCCAAGAAACTTATTTGTGTGGAGAGCGAACTTAATTTCTAGTTCTGGTAAAGGACATGAGTATTTCTTAAAACACTTATTAGGCACAACCAATGGTTTACTAAATGATGATTCCGATAGTATTCGACCTGAAGAAATTAACTGGAAAGAGGAAGCGCCAGAAGGAAAGCTAGACTTATTAATTAATTTAGATTTCCGTATGGCAGGTACTGCATTGTACTCAGACGTAATCTTACCAGCGGCAACATGGTATGAAAAGCATGATCTATCAAGTACAGATATGCATCCATTTGTTCATCCATTTAACCCAGCAATTGCTTCTCCTTGGGAATCTAAATCAGACTGGGATATCTTTAAAGAACTAGCAAAAGGTGTATCTAATTTAGCGGAAGAAATTGATCTAGCACCAGTAAAAGAAGTAGTTGCAACACCATTACAACACGATACACCAGCAGAAATGGCGCAACCTTATGGCGAGATCAAAGATTGGTCTAAAGGGGAATGTGAGCCAATCCCTGGTAAAACAATGCCACAAATTCATGTAGTGGAAAGAAATTACAAACAAATTTATACGAAGATGACTTCACTAGGACCAAACATTGCGAAGAATCCATATGGCGGTAAGGGAATTAGCTGGAATATGGAAGAAGAGTTTGAAAAAGTGAAACGAACAATCGGTACGGTTGATAATGGTTCGATTGCTGACGGTTTACCAGATATAACAAGTGCAGGAGATGCGTGTGAAGCAATTTTAATGCTTTCTTCCACAACGAACGGAAAAGTAGCTGTCAAGGCATGGGAAGCACTCGAAAAGAAAACAAATCTTGAATTAAAAGATTTAGCAGCAGAACGTGAAGAAGAACAATTTACATTTGAATCGATTACTGCCCAACCACAGACGGTAATTACATCACCAGCATTTAGTGGTTCCGAAAAAGGCGGTAGAAGGTATTCACCATTTACAACGAACGTTGAACGAATGATTCCGTTCCGTACGATTACAGGAAGACAATCATTCTTCGTTGACCACGAAATGATGAAAGAATTTGGTGAATCCATGGCTGTATTTAAACCAATATTGAATCATAAGCCATTCAGAGAAAATCGCCCAGAAGTGGAAGGTAAAGAAATCACCTTAAATTACCTAACACCACATAATAAATGGTCGATTCACAGCATGTACTTTGATGCACAACCAATGTTAACCCTATTCCGTGGTGGACCAACGATTTGGCTAAATAAAGATGATGCAGCGGATGCAGATATTGAAGATAATGATTGGATTGAATGTTTCAACCGAAATGGTGTTGTTGTTGCACGTGCGGTTGTATCACACCGTATCCCAAGAACGATGGCATTTATGCACCATGCGCAAGACCGTCATATTCACGTACCAGGAACGAAACTAACGAAAAATCGTGGAGGTACACACAACAGTCCAACAAGAATTCACGTGAAACCAACCCATATGATCGGTGGTTACGCACAATTAAGCTATGGATTTAATTACTACGGTCCAACTGGAAACCAGCGTGACTTGAACGTAGTAATCAGAAAAATGAAGGAGGTTGACTGGCTTGAAGATTAAAGCTCAGGTAGGAATGGTCATGAACTTGGATAAATGTATTGGCTGTCATACATGTAGTGTGACATGTAAAAATACATGGACCAATCGTCCAGGTGCAGAATATATGTACTTTAACAATGTCGAAACAAAACCTGGTATTGGATATCCAAAACAATGGGAAGACCAAGAAAGATATAAAGGTGGCTGGGAACTTGATAACAAAGGTGAATTGAAACTGAAATCAGGTTCGAAAGCCAATCGTCTATTAAACTTGTTCTATAATCCACATCAACCAGAAATGGATGATTACTATGAACCATGGAACTATGATTATGAAACATTAACAAACAGTCCGGAGAAAAAACACCAGCCAGTTGCACGTGCAAAATCAGCGGTTACTGGAGAGTTCATGGATTTAGAATGGGGACCAAACTGGGAAGATGACCTTGCCGGGGGTCACATTACAGGTCTACGCGATCCTAACGTTGTACAAATGGAAGAATCTATTAAAACAGAGTTTGAAGATGTGTTCATGATGTATCTTCCACGTATTTGCGAACACTGTATCAATCCATCATGTGTGTCTTCTTGTCCATCAGGTGCGATGTATAAACGTGATGAGGACGGCATCGTACTTGTTGATCAGAATGCATGTCGGGCATGGAGACATTGTGTGACATCTTGTCCATATAAAAAAGTTTACTTTAACTGGAAAACAAATAAAGCTGAGAAATGTACGATGTGTTATCCAAGAATTGAGAACGGACAACCAACAATTTGTTCTGAGACTTGTGTAGGTAGAATTCGTTACATCGGAATCATGCTTTATGATGCAGATAAAGTACAAGAAGCAAGCTCTGTTGAAGATGAAAAAGATCTTTACCATTCACAACTTGAGATCTTCTTAGATCCAAACGATCCAGAAGTAATCAAGGAAGCGAAAAAAGAAGGCATTCCAATGGATTGGATCGAAGCGGCTCAGCAATCACCACTTTACAAAATGATTATTGACTGGAAGATTGCACTGCCACTTCACCCTGAATATCGTACAATGCCGATGGTGTGGTACATTCCACCACTTAGTCCAATCATGAATATGATTGAAGGAAAAGGAAGTAACGCGGATACAGACGATATATTCCCAGCAATTGACAACATGAGAATTCCAATTGAGTATTTGGCAAATCTATTAACAGCTGGTGATACAGAGCATATTCGAACTGTTCTGAAGAAAATGGCTGTGATGAGAAGTTATATGCGTGCCCAAACAACTGGAAAATCATATGATATTGATATTATTCATGACCTTGGCTTAGAGGAAGACGATATTAAGAAAATGTATCGTTTACTAGCAATCGCGAAATACAATGATCGTTTCGTGATTCCGAAAAGTCATAAAGAAGAAGTACAAGATATGTACTATGACCAAGGTGCTTGTGGTCTAGACTTTGCTGGCGGACCAGGAAGCTGTGGCGTTCTTTCGTAATTCGTTCACTATGGGAAGCTCTTGTCTATTACAATGAAATTTATTCTTAATTGAAAGAGGGATATTTCCTCTTTCAATTAAAGGAGGATAGTAGATGAATTCAACAACCTATCAAATCATTTCTTTTCTTATGCAATACCCGGACCAAGAACGGTTTGAAGCTTTATCAACTTTGCGAGAAGAAATTGAAATGGTTGAACATCAACCAATAAAAAACAAACTACAACAATTTATCGACCACTCTATGGCAACTAGTGTAGATGAATGGGTGGATCAATATATTGAAATATTTGATTTTGGAAAAATGACGAATCTTTATGTGACGTATTTAAAACTAGGAGAACAACGAGAACGTGGATTAGAATTATTAAAACTAAAAAGCTATTATCAAGCATATGGTTTTGACGTTACGGATAAAGAGTTGCCAGATTATTTACCATTAATGTTGGAATTTTGTGCACAAGTCCCATTTGCAACAAGTAATGAACTATTACAAATGCATGTCGGTGCAATACAAGAAATACGTGGCAAGTTAGTCGAAGCGGGTAGTTATTATGTTTTATTATTTGATGCACTTGCAATGCACATGGAAAATAATGGCGTTCTCTTGCCCAATGAACATGATAAAGTTTCAACAAATGAGAAGACGCAATAATCCAAGAAAAGTGGTGAAGCCTAAGGGGTGTGAAAGATGAATGGATTAGATATGTTATTATGGGGGATTTTCCCTTATATTGTGTTAACAATTTTTATCGGTGGTCATATTTATCGTTATCAAAATGATCAATTTGGTTGGACAACTAAATCAAGTGAATTTTTAGAGAAAAAGAGATTACGCATTGGGTCGATGTTGTTTCACGGTGGTATTTTTCTAGTTTTAGGTGGACATATTATTGGATTAATCGTTCCAGTTCAATTTTATAATGCCATAGGAATTTCTAAAGATGCCTACCATGTGATTGCTATTATGTTTGGTTTGCCAGCGGGGATTGCAGCATTTATTGGGCTAGGATTGTTATGTTACCGCAGAATTAGTGTTAAACGGATTAAAGCAACAACATCGTTTGGAGATTGGCTTACTTTAGTTTTATTAATGTTTGTGATTGTATCAGGTTTGATTGCAACATCACTTAATGTCAATGCACATGGGTTTGATTATCGAACAACGATTGCACCATGGTTAAGAGGGCTATTTTATTTTAATGTACAACCAGAGTTAATGGCAACAGTACCAATTTGGTTTAAAATTCATATTTATACCACATTTGCTCTATATGTTGCTTGGCCATTCACTCGTTTAGTCCACGCATTTAGTTTCCCTGTACGATATTTAAGAAGAAACTATGTGATTTATAAAAAACGTATAAAAGAACATGCTTAATCAAAAGGGAGCCGTTGGACAAACTTATTCATCAGCTCCCTTTTTTATAAACCTTTGCTTTTGTCGTATAAGCTGTATTATGCGACATAACCTTCGGAATTTTGCTCTCACACTTTTCTGATTGTAATAAGTGTTATACCATCGCTACGGCAGAATACTACGCTTTCCGCGGGCACGGCCTCAGCCTCCTCGTGAAGACCGCACTGCGGGGTCTTCGGACTCGTGCTGTTCCTGCAGGAGTCTCCGTATTCTGCCTTCGCTGATATAAGTTCTCTGATTAGTGATAGATGTAAGACTTTACAAATTCAAATTAAAGAATTTGCTGCAACTGTCGTGTTACAACATGCTAATTAACATAAAAAAGTATATTATATGATTTTATGAGGCTAAGCACTAAAAGACTTCAGAGTACTGGAAAAAGCGGAGGAAATACACGGAGACTCCCGAGGCCCGGCAAGGGTTATGCAGGCGTTGTCCGACAAGGACGGTTTTAGCCTGTAATCCTTAAGAACCATCGGTGAGACCCCGCAGTGATTGGTAAGAAGCGAAGGCTAAGATCGCCACGTCCTGTGGCAACGCCTACGTGACCAACATCGTGTTGGCCCGAGCTCACCAGCCCCCCACAGGAAAGCGTAGTGTATTTCCGCAGCGCCGTTTAGCACTAACTTGATTAAGAATGGGCGGAAGTCATGTTCAGTTATGTGCATAATACAGCAAATGCGACAGTAATGGTAAATATTTTCTTATCGGAACTCCACATAAAAAAACAATTATTAATTATAAGGTTGTGTGTAACATGACAAATCAAATGACTAATGAGCAGGAGCAGCTCCTGTCTCTTCAAAAACAAATTAAACAAAAAATAGTGAACAATGATTTGAATGAGATAAAAACGGATGTACAGCAATTAGAATTATTGTTGAACTATGATGATAATATAGATCAAACTAGTAGGTTTTTGGCGTTAACTTCACTAGCGAAGTTTTATAAAAAAAGTAGTAATTATGATAAATCTGCAAATTACAGCCGTCAGGCGTTAAAAATAGCAAAACAAATGGAAAGTGACTATAAACAGGAAGTTGTGGCATGTTATCTAGATTTTTCCGAATTAGAGAGGAACTATCAGCAACATGCAAATGCCAGAAAAATTGTAGCTGATTTACTATTTTTACTAGATAAAAATAGTTGGCAAGATCCGTTTACTTACGGTTTAACATTTAGAAGTTTAGGTCATATATTTATAGACGAAGAGGATTATGAAAATGGAGTAAAGCACTTAAATAAGGCCTTGAACTATTTACGAGAAGCAGGTTCTGATACTAGTAAAGCAGTCGTGCAATTAATATATGAATTATCTACCACATATATAAAGACTGAAGAATATCATCAAGCCATTGTGTTGAATCAAGAGTTATTAGCAGCTTACAAGAAACAGAATGATGATGCATCTGCAGCAGAAGTATTACTAACCATTGGAGAAGCATATTATTATGTCGACTTAAAGCAAGCACGAAAAAATATAACAGAAGCGTTAGAACGCTTGAACGAAATCTATCAAGATAAGCATTTAATGATTGCAAAAGCAAATCTAATGTTAGCAGAACTAGATGAAAATATGAGCGATTTTACTAGAGCGGTTACTTATTATCAACGAGCGCTTGAACAGTTCAAGTATTTTTACGACCAGAGTCATTTCATGATCGTGTATGTATATTCTAAGTTAGGGACACTTTCGATGGAAAAAAATGAGTTAGAACTAGCAAAAGACTATTTAGAAACAGGTTTAGAATTATCCATACACTTTCCAAAAATTAGACTCCAATTTCTATATGCTTTAGGGAAACTTTATTCAGGTGAAAAACAGTATGACCGAGCGTTTACTGTGTTTCAAGAATTTTTAGACCGTCTAAAACAAGATGACAAGCAAAAAACAAAAGCCTACGCTGATACACTACAGGCAATTGCCTATAATTTTATTGAACAAGAGAAATATAATGATGCCTATTCATATTACCAACAAGCATTAGAATTATATAAACTAGTCAAACTAAATTGTCCTGAAGAAAAGGGACTTACTTTTATCCGTCTTGCTTATTGTTATGAAAATATCGATGAAAAAGATATTACAAAAGCAGAAGAATGCTATGAACATGGAGTTAAAAGTATTGAAAAGGCTCGTAACAAGGAATTGTTAGAAGAGGCATTAACGGATGTAATTAATTTTTATTCACGGTATCCGAATGACCAAAAACGAAAACAATTCGAGGATAAACTTGTAAAATTGCAAGTGAAAAAATAAATGAAAACCGTTGTTGCCTAAACGTAACAGCGGTTTATTGTTTAAGAAAAAGTTGTCACGGTAGATTCAGCGGAAAAAGGGGGTCGAATCAACCGAGAAATCCCTATCATCAAACCAAAGGAAAAATTTATTAATTCTTCACAGTATAGTTGATTATTTTACGCGGAAATTTGAAGAGTGATATTTTTAACAACATAAGATTATATATAAGTTAGAATGGAAAGTAGGTAAAATAGTTTTATAGGAGAGATTATCCCATGACAATCATTACAGATAAATTAGGTCGGCCGTTACAAGATTTACGAATCTCTGTCACGGATCGATGCAATTTTCGATGTACTTACTGTATGCCTAGAGAAATCTTTGGGAAAGATTATGCATTTATGCCAAGAGAACAATTATTAAGCTTTGAAGAAATCGAACGTTTAGCAAGGATATTTGTCGAACTTGGTGTTAAAAAAATAAGATTAACAGGTGGAGAACCGTTATTACGAAGAAATCTACCTGATTTAATAGAAAAATTAGTAGCAATCGAGGGCCTTGAAGACATTGGTTTGACAACAAACGGTGCCTTATTAGGAAAATATGCAGAGCGTTTGAAAGCAGCAGGACTAGAGCGAGTTAATGTGAGCTTGGATGCACTTGATGATACTCTATTTCAATCCATCAATGACAGTGGAGTAAGTTCAGAGAAGGTGCTAAGAGGTATTAAGAAAGCACAAGAAGTAGGCCTTGAAGTGAAAGTGAATATGGTTGTTAAAAAGGGAATGAATGATCAACAAGTCGTTCCAATGGCTGCTTATTTTAAGGAACAAGGAATTGCCCTACGATATATCGAATTTATGGATGTAGGCCAATCGAATGGCTGGGACTTCACTCAAGTGGTAACGAAGCAGGAAATTTTTCAACTACTATCTGAACAGTTTGAGTTAGAACCAGTCGATCCTGCTTATGTTGGAGAAGTAGCAAAACGATACCGGTATAAAGGAACAGATACTGAGGTAGGTTTCATTACATCCGTATCCGAATCATTCTGTTCAACATGCACACGCGCACGCATTGCTGCGGATGGAAGATTTTACACTTGTTTATTTGCAACCAATGGATTTGATTTAAAACAATTGATCCGTTCTGGTGTTGATGATGATGCATTACGAGCTGCAATTGTACCAACATGGCAACAACGTAAGGATCGTTACTCAGATGAACGTACGGAAGAGACAGTAAAAAATAGAAAGAAAATAGAGATGTCCTATATCGGTGGATAACAAGAAGGATAGAAAGGATTAACAATTATGACGGATCGCTATTCACGTCAGACCCTATTTAACCCCATTGGTAAACAAGGGCAAGAAAACATTAATGCCAAACATGTAATGATCATTGGTTGCGGTGCACTAGGTTCAGCGAATGCTGAAGTGCTCGTTCGTGCTGGGGTTGGTAAGTTAACGATTATTGATAGGGATTATGTGGAACTTTCCAACTTGCAGAGGCAACAATTGTATACAGAACAAGATGTTGAAGAGGAATTGCCAAAAGCAATTGCAGCAAAAAACAGATTAACACAATTAAACTCACATGTAGAAATTGATGCCTATGTGATGGATGCCGTTGCTGAATCAATTATCCCTTTGCTAACAAACGTTGATTTAATCATGGATGCCACAGATAATTTTGACATACGTTTTATTATCAATGATCTAGCTCATAAATACGATATTCCTTGGATTTTTGGGTCCTGTGTAGGTAGCACAGGCATGAGTTATACAGTGTTACCAGGACAGACCCCTTGTCTAAGCTGTTTACTTTCCACAATGCCATTGTCTGGTGCGACTTGTGATTCAGTAGGGATCATTACTCCAACGATACAAATGGTCGTTGCGCATCAAACAACGGAAGCATTAAAGCTATTAGTTGAGGATGATCAAGCATTACGTAGCAAACTAGTTACATTTGATTTATGGAATAATATGTATCAAACTATTAATGTCGAACGTACGAAAAAACATGATTGTCCGACATGTGGGGAAAATCCTAGTTATGCATATTTAACCTACGATGCTCAGACAAAAACAGAGGTATTGTGTGGAAGAGATACGGTGCAAATTCGAGCAAATAGAGAATTTGAACTTGATGAGTTAGCAGCGAATTTAAATAGAATTGGAACGGTAAAGCAAAATCCCTTTTTACTATCGTTACACTACCAATCTTATCGGATTGTATTTTTTCAAGATGGTAGAACATTTGTACATGGAACCAATTCAATTGAAAAAGCAAAATCGATTTATTATCAATTAGTAGGGTAGAAAGGAGATGAACGAATGGTGGAAAGACGGAAACCTATAAAAGTCAATCAAGCAATTGAGCATGTGATGGAGTATGCTCGACAAGGAACGGTGAAGGATCTTGCACTTGAAAAATCATATGGCTACTTTTTAGGTGAAGATTTAGTTGCCGATCATGATGTTCCTTTATTTGACCGCTCTCCATATGATGGATTTGCTATACGTGCGGAAGATACCGAAACCGCTACTAGAGAAACCCCAATCCAATTAGAAGTGATTGGAGAAATTGGTGCGGGAAGTGTGTTTGAGGGACCTGTTCAGCAGGGACAAGCAGTACGAATTATGACAGGAGCACAACTTCCGGCTGATTGTAATGCAGTTGTGATGCTTGAATTAGTCAAAGAACTAGATGGCACGCCACCAATGATTGAGATTAAACGGCGTTTTCAATCAGGAGATAACATTTCCTTCAAAGGCGAGGACACGAAGAAAGGAACGGTTCTTGCTCCTAAAGGAACGTATATAAATCCAGGTATTGTCGCACTACTTGCAACATTTGGTTACAAACAAGTACCTGTTAGTCAAAAACCAAAAGTAGGAATTATTGCAACGGGTAGTGAATTACTAGAGGTAGATGAACCCCTACAACCTGGAAAAATACGAAATAGTAATGCATATATGATTCGTGCACAAATTGAACGGGCTGGTGGTGAGCCGATTTATTTCGGGCAATTTAGTGATGAATTTACTACTTGTTATAATCAAGTAAAACAGGCAATCGATCAGGTTGATTTCTTAATAACAACCGGCGGAGTTTCGGTTGGGGATTATGATTATTTGCCAGCTATTTATGAGAAACTTGATGCGAATGTACTATTCAATAAAGTTGGAATGCGGCCAGGAAGTGTAACGACAGTCGCTGAGAAGGATGGAAAATTACTATTTGGTTTATCAGGAAATCCATCGGCATGCTATGTGGGCTTTGAATTGTTTACAAGACCTGTGGTTCGAACCTTTTTACAGGCAACGGGTCCGATGTTGCAAAAGCAAACAGCACTATTAGGAGCTGATTTTCCAAAACCAAACCCATTCGATCGTTTTGTTCGAGGGGAATTAACCTATCAACAAGGTAAACTAATGGCAACACCTGCTGGTTTGGACAAATCGAATGTTGTGTCATCATTAGGGTTGGCAAATGTATTGATTCGTTTACCAGGTGGTTCAAGAGGATATGAATCAGGGAATGAAGTGGATGTTCTGCTATTAGAAGACCAACAAGGCGCAACACTAGAGATTTTTTTAGCAGAATTAACAAGGAGGAAAAGTCGTGACTGAAACGTTGTTTGACATTGTCGACCATCCGATTGAAGTGGAACCTTTAATAAAGAAAGTGGAAAGGCGTGAAGCTGGAGCGATTACGACATTCATAGGAACGGTTAGAGAGTGGACAAAAGACAAAAAAACTGTTTATTTAGAATATCAAGCCTATGTACCAATGGCCAAAAAAATGTTAGCAACAATTGGGGACGAAATCCAGTCAAAATGGCCAAATACCGTTGTAGCAATTACCCATCGAATTGGACGTTTAGATATTTCTGATGTAGCTGTTGTTATTGCCGTATCGTCGCCACACCGTAAAGCTGCCTATGAAGCCAATGAGTATGCGATCGAGCGGATCAAGCAAGTTGTGCCAATATGGAAAAAGGAACATTGGGAAGATGGAGAATCGTGGATTGGTGATCAATTGGAACAGGTACCTTATCCTACAGGAAAACCAAAAATAGAGGAGTGAGGAATTTGATTAAAGTATTATTGTTCGCTCATCTTCAAGAAGAAGTGGGAAAACATCAGTTGGAAGTAGATGATACCAATATAACGGTGAGAAATTTAAAGGATAACTTACAAAGTGATTATCAGTTGCGGCAAATGGATCAAGTGATGGTGTCCGTTAATGAGGAATATGCCTTGGAAGATGATGTTGTGCATGATGGTGATGTTGTAGCTTTCATTCCACCAGTTAGTGGAGGATAACGTGGAATGATTCCAATTCAAGTGGTTGGTTATAAGAATAGTGGGAAAACAACACTTGTCCATCAACTCGTTCAACTATTTACCGATCAGATGACGTTTAGGGTAGCGACATTAAAACATCATGGTCATGGAGGAAAACCTGAAACAGTTCGTCAAACAGATAGTCATTTGTTTAGCGAAGCAGGGGCGGTTATATCTGGTGTAGAAGGAGAAGGAATGTTGCAATTATCTGTTCGACAACCAAGTTGGGAAATAGATAAAATCCTTGCATTTTACCAAGTACTAGAAATGGATGTGTTACTAATTGAAGGGTATAAGCAACTTTCTTTTCCTAAATTTGTTCTCATTCGAGATGAGGAGGACCTTTTATTGGTAGATCAATTATCAAATGTGAAAGCAATTGTCACAAGTCTCATGATTAATCCAATAGATTATCCGTATCCGATTCTCAAGAGGGAACAAGTAGTGGAGTGGGTGATGGAGCATCTATATCTATTTGAGCAGTAAGAATGGAATGGAAACAGACATAAACTCCGACGTAAGTATCTAGTTTCTTCTTACCGGACTGTCAAAGATGAGTGTTAACGCAGCGGTAGTTTAGCACTCATCTTATAAAAGGTTTGACAAGGAATATATTAGTTACGTCGTAGTTTTTATCTAATGTTAGGTGTAAGAATGCCAAAAAAATAACGAGACGATTTCTTGTCTCGTTTACCGATGTTCTTATTCGCAATTTAATTATCTAATTAGTCGATATTACATACTTCGATCGGGCAGTTCTCGCATCCAATTTCATCTCGTAAGTATTGGATATCTTTAATGGTAATTTTACCTGTCCCATCCTCTATGGAGATGACATTGAGCTTACGAAGTTCACTAAGCATTCGATTTACACTTTCACGAGTAGCGGCGCAAAACTTTGCGAGTTCTTGGTTGGTTAGTGCCATATCAATAAAGATACCTTCACTTGTTTCGACACCATAGCTATTTGATAAACGAATTAGTGTAGAGTACAATGCACCTTTTTTTCCGTTTAATAATAAGTCTCTAATTTTCGATTGGAATTTTCTCATATGGTTACTAACCCATTTCATAAATTCAAATGTTAAAGTGCCATTTGCCATCAGTTCTTTTTCTAATGTGTCCTTATTTACAACAAGCACTTCGCCGGCCTCTAATACTTTTGCACTGAGAAGGTATTTTGGGTCGTCAGTAAAAAGTGTTAATTCACCAACAATGTCATTTTGTTTGCAAAGTCTAAGTAAAAGTTCTTTTCCTTCAGATGTCAATTTTTCAACTTGTACAAGTCCAGATTGTATTACATATATTTCATGGGCATCCATTCCTTCATGGAATAGATAAGTGTCTTTGTGCATTTTTTTAATTGATCCTATTGATTCTAGAAGATTTTGCAATTCTTTAGAAATAAGTTCAATATCTTGACTTTTTTGTTGTTTGTGCAACAAACCTATTTCCATTGGAGATCACTCCTTAAAATAAATTCGAAACATTAAAATGTGAAAAGTATGCTAAGTATATCATATCACTTCTAATACGTGGTGGATATAGAGGAAAAATTACGATATTATGACTTTTTTGAATGGGGAGAGGCGAGATGGTATCTAATTCGGTAGTGGGAATTATTCTTGCAGGTGGCAGATCAAGAAGATTTGGCACTCCAAAAGCATTTGCTAAAAAAAATAATATACCCTTTTATCAATACTCATTGCAAGTGATACAAACCTTTACCTCTTCGGTGATCATTGTTACGAATCCTAATTTACATCAATCATTTAAGCAGGCAGAGCCAGATGTACAAATAATTGATGACCTCCCTAAATACCGAAGGCAAGGTCCAGCTGCGGGCATCTATTCGGCGATGGATACTTTAGCAGCGGATTGGTATATGGTTATACCAATTGATGTACCGTTTGTCCAAGTATGGGTGATGCAACGGTTAATGAAATATACGGATCGATCTTATGATGCGATTGTTCCGGTCGTAAATGGAAAGCAACAACCATTGATAGCACTATATCAACAGACAGCAAAAAAACAAATCGCAAGACAGTTAGATCATGGTAAACGTTCATTAAAAGATTTGTTATCATCTTTACGAGTCAAATACGTTCCATTCGATGATGAACACCCATTTATTAATATTAATCATCAACAAGAATATCGAGACTTTGTTGAAGAGTAAGCTAGTGAGTGTCACAATAAACATAAACTACGACACAACTCAAAAGTAATTACTCATATTCACCGGAAATTTAAGTTAGATTGTACAATTAACTAGTGTCCGCCTATATTCGAGGCTAAATTCCTTCCTAATGTGCACATTTCTTAAGTTTTCGTGTACATTAGGATCTAATTTTAAACTAGATGGTCATGTTTCTTGAGTTCATCTTGTTCTACGTCGGAATTTCTCTCAACTACATCGTTTGACAAATAAAGCCAAAAAAAGAGCCGCTTCTATTTTTACTATATAAAATGGTACCTGTAGTTAGGACACTTGAAAAAGAGTGTTTAAACTACAGGTATTTTTTTATATACTTAAGTTTCAAGATATGGGGAAAAGAGGACAACATGAGTAAAATAACATTTTCAACTAGA
>NZ_SZNM01000080.1 GCF_005870085.1 Aquibacillus sediminis
CAAGATTAAAAGATGGCACCTTTAAACGTGCAAGAGCCGAACTGAAGCAAAAAGGCTATATCGACTTCCGTTCAAGAACTGGTAATCAATCCGCTATCTATCAGATGGTAAGTCTTGTGTTCCCTAGCGGTAATGATGTTGATAGACAATTTGTAACGGTTGATACCACAAAAGAAAGCGCGCTCATCGACGTAGATGAAATAGAATTTCAAGCAGATTATCCAACGATCACAGATGAGTATGCGGAATCTACGAACAGTCCGATTACTGAAAACGAAAGTGTGAGCCACAAAGATGACCACAAGGTGAACCACAAACCGATCCCATTATTTAAACAAAACAATACAAGACAAAAAGAAAACAAAAACGTACAAACAACAACAGCTCCTCCTGTTGACGCTGTTGCATTTTATCAAGACAACTTTGGCGGTGGTAACATCCCCAAGTTTATTAAACGCGAAATCAAAACCTGGGTGGCAAAGCTAGGAAAAGAACACGTTATCGAAGCCATGAAAGAAACCCTTTCCCATACC
>NZ_SZNM01000081.1 GCF_005870085.1 Aquibacillus sediminis
GGAAGCTAAGTTGTGTCCTAGGAGCCAGCCGCCTAAGGTGGGGCCAATGATTGGGGTGAAGTCGTAACAAGGTAGCCGTATCGGAAGGTGCGGCTGGATCACCTCCTTTCTAAGGATATTATAGGAATTCATACTTGGTTGTTTGGTTCAGTTTTGAGAGATTAAACTCTCAAATTATGTACCTTGAAAACTAGATAAGAAAAATCAAGAGTGAAGGCTTAGTTGATAAGCTGGAACGAATGATGACAAGACATCAAACAAAACGTCTTTTTTACTGTAATTAATATAGTTAAGTGATTAAGGGCGCACGGTGGATGCCTTGGCACTAGGAGCCGATGAAGGACGGGACAAACACCGATATGTCTCGGGGAGCCGTACGTAGGCGTTGATCCGGGAATTTCCGAATGGGGAAACCCACTGCTCGTAATGGAGTAGGACTCCTTACTGAATACATAGGTAAGGAGAGGCAGACCCGGGGAACTGAAACATCTCAGTACCCGGAGGAAGAGAAAGCAAATGCGAT
>NZ_SZNM01000082.1 GCF_005870085.1 Aquibacillus sediminis
CTAGGGAACACAAGACTTACCATCTGATAGATAGCGGATTGATTACCAGTTCTTGAACGGAAGTCGATATAGCCTTTTTGCTTCAGTTCGGCTCTTGCACGTTTAAAGGTGCCATCTTTTAATCTTGTTGTCGCTGTCAATACTATTTATTCAGTAAAGGGGCTAGAATGTGGGGGAACACTACTGCGCAACAACGAATTTTAAGTTATGTCAAATGTTATCTATTAGTGTGAAGGGAATTCACGCTATTTTTTTGTGGAATTTTTAAATAATTACTGGAACAACCAACCTAAGATTAATAGGATATGGAACCAGTTTGGCTAAATTTATTACCATTCAATAGATTTTTACTGAATATTTACAAAATTCTCGATTTCACTTAATAATTTACATTTATTCTATTAATAGGTTCAAAAATATATAGATGAGGAGAGTGGAAGTATGACTGATCAAAATTCTAAAAACGGCTTGAACAGAAGAGATTTCTTAAAAGCGGGCGGAATGAGCGCGCT
>NZ_SZNM01000083.1 GCF_005870085.1 Aquibacillus sediminis
ATACTATGCATTAAAAATATATTAAACAATCAGGCATCACTGTTACATAATGATATTTAAAATTCTAGTCTAAGTCCCTATCAAAGCAGTCCTATGACAGGGACTCAGACTTACCCCCAAACTTTACCCAATATTCTATTTCTTCCCCGCCAAATACTCCTGCAACATTTGTTCCACATCCACTTGTTCCACGTCTTTCACCGCAGTAGGACCATGATCAACAGTTTCGGTATCACTTCTTGTTTTTGGGCAGACTTTTCCCGCGTTTGTTGTCGGTTTTGTTGAAATTGGAGTCTATCGGCTTTTACTTGTTCGACTGTGATGATTTGCTTGTCGACTAGGACTGGAGAATGGTGGTGACATATTTCCAGTTTGGTTTGGTATGGGAAAGGGTTTCTTTCATGGCTTCGATAACGTGTTCTTTTCCTAGCTTTGCCACCCAGGTTTTGATTTCGCGTTTAATAAACTTGGGGATGTTACCACCGCCAAAGTTGTCTTGATAAAAT
>NZ_SZNM01000084.1 GCF_005870085.1 Aquibacillus sediminis
TAAACACATTTTTGACCGTCTCCCCAACAATGTTATTACGTTTATTAGATCGTACATACTCTAATTCGTGACAGTAAAAGACTTTACTCTCTAAAAAGTTACCTTGTTTTGAAACGAGACTTACTGCAATGCGATCAATGTTGATGTCGATTCCAGCTACAACCTCTTTGGAAATGACATCTTGACTATATAACTCTTGCCCGTATTCCTCTTCTTCATAGATGAAATGCGCATAATATTCTCCGTCTTTACGTTTGATTTGAACAGTATAAGCTTGATATTGTTCAATCGGTTTTCCTTTTGGGGTGATTCCTACTTCGTTCGGCATAATAACATCAATGATCTCATGTACGTATTTATCTGGAATCGAAGATTCCACTTCGAAACGTGGCGCTTTACGCTTGCCTTCTTTCTGACGTATAGGATCACAAATATCAAGATAAAATGCACCATCACGATGAACTAACCGAATGTTCAAGTTCCCTTTTTTACTCTTATCGCCACG
>NZ_SZNM01000085.1 GCF_005870085.1 Aquibacillus sediminis
ACACCCGAAGTCGGTGGGGTAACCTTCTAGGAGCCAGCCGCCTAAGGTGGGGCCAATGATTGGGGTGAAGTCGTAACAAGGTAGCCGTATCGGAAGGTGCGGCTGGATCACCTCCTTTCTAAGGATAAACGAAAGGCGAAAGCGACCGTTTAGGTCCGACTGGATAAGCAAGGCGCCGTAATGTGTCATGAACTTGGACACATGGAGGTGAATTGCTTATAGCAGCGAGGACCTGGGAGCTGTAGCTGGACAGTTATAGGAATTCATACTGTGTTGTTTGGTTCAGTTTTGAGAGATTAAAACTCTCAAATTATGTACCTTGAAAACTAGATAAGAAAAATCAAGAGTGAAGGCTTAGTTGATAAGCTGGAACGAATGATGACAAGACATCAAACAAAACGTCTTTTTTACTGTAAGAAATATAGTTAAGTGATTAAGGGCGCACGGTGGATGCCTTGGCACTAGGAGCCGATGAAGGACGGGACAAACACCGATATGTCTCGGG
>NZ_SZNM01000009.1 GCF_005870085.1 Aquibacillus sediminis
CTGCTTTTAGTTTTATTTCCTTACTATAACGCTGATGTTTTTTGGATGTTGTCATTAAGAATCTCCCCTTACACTAATAGTTTAAAGGTCGAAATTTTCTTGTGTCTAGTATAAGGGGTACAGACTACATGCACCATTATGTAGTACTTGTCACCTCGAATATTTCTACACCAGTTTGTTCTAATGCTTTTAACAGTTCGGTTGGGGATTTGTCGTCGGTGATGCAGTAATCAATTTGTTCGATCTCACCGAATTTAGCAAAACTGTGACGGTTAAACTTACTATGGTCAGCTACGACAATTATTTGATTGGACTGTTCAATCATTTTTCTTTTGGTAGCAGCCTCTGTCAGGTTTGGAGTAGTAAGACCCATAGTTAAATCAATTCCATTGGTGGCGATAAATGCTTTGTCAACATGAAGTTGGCTTAAACTTAATTCTGTTATCGGACCAACAAGTGCTAGCGTTTCTGTTCGAAGTTTACCACCTAAAAGTACAACTTCTATTTGTGGGGAGTTCTCCAACTCCTTAGCAAATACTACGGAATTTGTCACGACCGTTAAGTTTGAAAACTTTTTAATTTCGCCAACTAGCATCTGTGTCGTGGTACCGGAGTCAAGCAATATGGTATCACCATTATGAATGAATTCGACTGCTTTTTTCGCAATCAACTTCTTTTCTTCGGAAAAACGCACAGATTTCTCTGAGAAAGTTGGTTCAAAATGAACACTATCCTTCGCCATTGCACCACCATGGGTTCGATCAATCTTTTCTTGATCCTCTAACACTTTCAAGTCACGTCGAATCGTAGACTCAGAAACCTCAAACGCTTTACAAAGTTCTTGAACAGATGCCCTCCCATGATGCTTGATATAGTTCATAATCTTTTGTTGCCGTTCCTGTTCAAATAACATCAGATCACCACACATTCATTTATTTGGAAGCACAGGGATGGTTCTAGTGCTTCCTCCGGTAAAACAGCAAAAGCACGGCTCCTATTTCCCGCAACATTTCTTATACTTTTTCCCGCTTCCACATGGGCATGGATCATTTCTACCTACTTTTGGTTGCTGTATAGGTTGTTGTTTGTCATCCTTTTGGGATTCGCCTGCTTCTAGCTCGTCCATATAATCAGGGAGCTTCGCTAATTTTTCACCATACCGCTCCTCATTGAACTTTACTTCAGTTTTCATCACATCATTCATTTCCTCCACCAATACCGACGCAATCATCTGTTTTGCCTCGATTTCGCCAAACCCTTCATCAACTAATCGTTCTAGTGTATGTTTGGTACATTTAGGATCATTCGTGTTCACTTGATGATCTACCACTTCCAACAATTGTGCCTTCAACCTATAATTAACCACATCACTACCTCCATTCATTTATTAAAAAACAACCCAACACTATTCTAATCACATATTACCAATCTCTAACAAAAAATACTACAATGGGACATGGGGACAGGTTCACTGTCCCACATAAACTGGGACAAGTGCCCTGTCCCCATGTCCCACCACACCCATGTCCCACACATATGAAAAAGGTGACAGGTACCACTGTTATGGTACCTGTCACCTTCTATTTATATCTTAAAGCGTTCGATTTCTTGTTGTAAGGTTTCCGCTAATTCTTTAACAGTGTTTGAGTGATTATTAAGTTCTTCAACGATCGACAGCTGTTCCTCAGTGGAAGCTGATACCTCTTCTGAGCTAGAGGCAGCTTCTTGGCTGGATGCTGATAATGACTGAATCACATCTGTAATTTGTTCTCTCTTTTCAATCATCGCGTTCGAATAATTAGCTACTTTAGCAGTGTTTTCTGTTACAGTCTGGATAATGGAGGCTAGTTCATTGAACAACGCCTTGGTTTCATTTACCTTTTCCTCATTATCATATGTGTTTACTTTTGTTTGCTCAATCGAACTTACTGCTTGTTTAGATTGAGATTGCACTTTTCCTATCGTGGTTTTTATCTGTTCTGCTGCAGAGGCAGATTGGTCTGCTAATTTACGAATTTCATCGGCTACGACAGCAAACCCCTTGCCATACTCACCGGCTCTTGCCGCTTCAATCGATGCATTTAAAGCAAGCAGGTTTGTTTGTTCTGTAATGTCAATGATCATCGTAGAGAAATTGCCGATCTCTTCGGAAAGCTTATCCATATCGCCAATTACATGACTCATATCTTCTGTTGATGAACGTGTCTCATTAGATTTCTTGATCAACTCCTCAACAGTCGTTAGCCCACTATCTTTCAGTTCTTTCATCGTATTTGTTTGTTCGTTAATGGTTTCGTTCTCCCTTGAAACCTTATCAATCTGTTCATTTAGTTGTTGAAGACTCGATTCGCCATCTTCTAGATGTTCTGCTTGTTCGGTAGCCCCTAATGCTACTTGATTAATAGCTGTTGCGATTTCATTGGTCGACTGGCTCGTTTGCTCTGTATTTTGAGCCAATGTTTGCGAAGAATCTCTTACTGATAATGCTGATTCTTTTACTTTATTTAATAAACTTCGAACACTAGATTGGGTTGTTTGTAATGCATTCGCTAACACACCAAGCTCATCATTCCGCTTCGTTAAATTATCTGGAATTGTCTCTGTAAAATCGCCATCAGCAATCGTTTGTAAGTGACCAACAACATTTAAAATTGGAGTAGAAAATCTGTTTGCAAGAAAATAAGCCACAATTGCTGCGATTACAGCAAATATAATTGAAATAATTAAAATCAATGTATTCATTTCAGTTAATTGTGCTGCTAATTCGGACTGTTGTTGCACGGCAACAAATTTCCAACCCGTTTCTGGTGATGTATAGACATTGATTAAATGAGGCTCCCCATTGACATTTCCTTCAATCATTTCATCTTGAACCTCTTGAATATTATGTAATTGGGGGATATCAAGATCTGTTATATTTTGAAAACTTGTGTCAGGATTGTTCGGATTAGCTAGAATGGTTCCATCTTCTTCTAGCAACATGACATAGCCATTTTCACCAACTTTTATATCTGAAACCATGTCCGTTAACCCATCGAGACTGACATCTAATCCTTGCACCCCAACCACATTGCCACTTTCATCATTTATCGTGGTAACCGTACTAACAATCGTAGAATCATCCGGTGCAAAGTAATACGCACTTGTTCTACTGGTGTCCCCTTCATTTTCCATTGCTTGCTGGTAATATGGACGATCTCTTGGATCGTAATTTTCACTGGTGCTGTCTTCTGGCCATTGGACATACCCACCATCTACCGTCGCCATATAGACATATGGGGATTCTGGATGTGTCTGGGCAAAATTTTCATAGATCGAATAAATCTCTGCTTCAATCCCGCCATTTTCAGATGCATTCAATGGAACACTATCACCGTTTGGATTTGTTTTATCCATGTATGTTGTAATCGTGTCATCTGCTTGTTTTACTGTAGGAAGATTGGCCAAATAGTTCGTATTTTCATCGATCCCTTTAAAGTAAAGACCAACAGCCTCATCAACTTGCTCGATTTCACCGATTGTTTTATCAGCGAAATTCTTTTCTAATTCCTTTTCCATATTATTACTAAAAAACAAACCCAATACGATAATCGGAATTAAAGTAATAAGTAAAAAAGAAAGAATCATTTTGGATTTCATCGATGTTAAAAACTTCATGTACGTGATACTCCTGTTCTTGATTTTATTGTTAAGATTAAACACAAATTATTATTATAAATGGTTTGATATGAAATAGAAAATCAAAAGATTTATTAGGGACATGGGGACAGGTTCACTGTCCCAGATTTACTGGGACAAGTGCCCTGTCCCCATGTCCCACACTCATTTATCTTTTCGTATCTTACTGCATATAGGTGATTTTTTCTTGATCTATGAATCTACTATTCGGTAATAACGGTGTATTTTTTAACTTTACTTGAAGTTTATTCACTAATTGGATCATGTTCTCTTTGTCCTTTTCTTCGTATGTGAACATTAGGCCATATCGGTAAATACCGTCTTCTAGCTCATGTTGCCAAACGATATGACCATACATCGTTGGTGATTGTTCCATTACTTCTGTGTGAAAAGACAATACCCAATCCTTACGAGCGGGGAGTTTTACATTCGAGATAAATCTTAGCCCTCCAGCACTAATATCTTCTATTAGAACCTCGGTGCTACCCATCTGCACTTTTTTCCCAGCTACTCTGTTCACCGTCATATCTGCACCCAATGGATATTCAAAAGACAATCGAAAATATTCACGTTTGTTTTCAACGACAGGTTGTTCCTTAATGATATCCGGTACACATTCCCCATCTGATAGTAATCGCTCAAACTCATCGGTATTAACAGGCTCACTAAATAAGTACCCTTGAATTTCATCACAATTCATTTCTTTTAATAATTTTAAATGCTCAACTTCCTCAACTCCTTCAGCAACCACTTTTAAACCTAATGTATGAGCAAGTTCATTTAATGCATGGGTAATTTCAAAACTGTATTTATCTTGCGTGATGTCCTTAATCAATGAACGATCTAACTTAATTAAATCAACATTAAATTTCTTTAAATAGTTCAATGCTGAATAGCCCGTACCAAAGTCATCTATGGAAAAACGAATTCCATATCTCCTTAATTTTTCGATGACGGAAGTAACTTGTTGTTCATTGTCTAACAGAACACTCTCGGTAATTTCTATTTCTAACCACTTTGGTTCAATATTCATTTGTTGAATAATTTCGATAATTTTAGAACTTGGATCAGACTGCAAAAACTGAACTGGAGAAAAGTTAACGGATATAGTGATCGGTTCGTATCCTTGATTCTGCCACTTTTGGATTTGTAGACAAACATTTCTAAGTACCCAATCCCCAATCGAGATAATCATCCCGGTTTCCTCCGCTAGCCAAATAAACTCTTTAGGCGGAACAATTCCCCATTTTGGATGTACCCACCGGATCAATGCTTCTGCAGCTACAATCTTATTTGTCACAGGGTCGATTCTAGGCTGAAAGTAAATTTCAAGCTCATCTGATTTCATCGCTTTATGCAAATCATTTTTCAAGGTAAATGTTTTATAAGATGCAATATTCATTTGTGGGGTATAGATTTGATAGTTGTTCTTCCCAATTTCTTTCGATTGGTAGATCGCAATATCCACACTTTTTAATAAAGAGGCCTTATCATCACCAGAGTATGGATACACACTAATGCCAATACTGATGGAAAGAAAGACTTCATACTTCCCTACGACAAGCGGTTCTTCAAATAGAGCTATAATGTCCTTTGCTAGTTTGTGTACATTTTCATATTCTGCAAAACCTGTTACTAAAAGGGCAAATTCATCTCCATTTAACCGAGCAACAAAATCATCTGGACCCACATACTCCTTTATCTTTTGGCTAAACCCTATTAATAACTGATTCCCTATATCATGACCTAGATTACCATTAATCTGCTTAAAATCATCTAAATCTAAATACATCACCGCAAAAGGTGTAGCATCATTCATATTTTCTAATAGGTTGTCGAGTTCATACTCAAATATGGATCTATTAGGTAATCCGGTCAAAAGATCATAATTGCTCCTATCGTCAACCATTTCATTTTTGTTTAAAACCTCATTGTAGTCTATGACTGTTCCGACAATTGCAGGTTTATTATTGTATATAGTCAGACTTCCGTTTATTTCAACCTCGAGGTAACTACCATCTTGTCTTTTTACATACTTCCTATGATGAAAGCTCGTCAACTTGTTATTTAACCTTTTATTAATGTTCGCTTGCACAGACTTGTGTTCTTTTTGATCTAGTAATTCATAAATAGATAAATTAATTAATTGTTCACGTTCATAACCTAATATCCTCGCTAACTTTTGGTTACAATCAATAATTTTTTCATCTTGTATAAGGTACAAACCAAATAACGAATTTTCCTCTATGCCATTCTCTTCTTTTAACCATTTCATATAAGTCCCCCTATAACCTCATTTACTTTCTAGCGCATTCATTTATTGCTTACAAAGTGAAACTTTACTCAATGGGTTTTTTTGCTCTCCCCCACTAAGTGTTAGTTGAACCAATCGTGGTGTTAGTGTTCGTTAACTCCCACTTAAACATCTCCTTTTCCTACCATATTTTGAAGTGGGAGTCATACAGACGGTTGCACCGGGATTAAAAACATTGCATAAGAATACAATTTATTATAAAAAAATGAACCAATAGAAATTGGCTCACTTAAAAAATCTTAGAATGATTTCTTCGGTAACTCGGCGACCATAGCATCTTTGCCTAAGGCCCGTAGCTTTGCGTCCTTACCTTTCGATAAGTTTGCCATTTCGGTATGTGTGTATGAAATTTTCAAATCATAGTACGTACAGATATTCTAGAAGGATAAAATCAGATTTATATATTTTTGTCGTGTTTTGTAAAACACTCCACTAAGATAACATCCACTTATTTCCTATGCAATTTTAACTAGGTAATTTGAACTGAATTCAGCTAACTTTTCCTCTAGATATTGGTTATTTACTATTAAAAATAATTATAGGAATAAACACTTCCCCTATTCTAACCAGAAAATTACATCTATTTAATGTTAGTATAATATGCTCAACCAAACTATGACAAAAGTCACATTATAACCTGTCATTATTATGGTTTGACACCCTAACTGGGACAAGTGCCCTGTCCCCATGTCCCACTCATATCTTGCTTTTTTGCTTCATATACTTGTTTCAGATCATTATTTGTTAGCGTTTACATAGGAGGTCGTTATTATTATTCTTGTTATTTTATTTGGTCTACTTACCGTCGTATCTGTCTTTTTTAGTTTGTATAAGAAAAAATTTGTTTTTCTTAGCGTTCCTTTTATTGCTTTGTTCTCTTTTTTGTTAGTAAAAATCATCATGGTTCCTCTCCCATTTTGGGATACGATTCGATTCATTTTTAATCTAAGGGGCTGATGATTTTTTCTATAAAATGAGTGGTTATTCATTCACAATTCACTCATCCCTTTCTCACTTAAGCAACTACACTAAAAAAGGAGGTGAACATCTTGAAAAAAGTGGATAAGCATGTGGCTGACCGGTATTTTCGTATCCGTACAATCTTAACGGTGATTTATTTAGCTATCGGCTTCTCTGTGTCTTTTTTAGTGGTGTTCTTTGCAAAGGAACTTTCACACATTACCATCAACGGATTCCCATTTCACTACTTCATGGGTGCGCAGGGAGCAGTTCTAACTTTTATTATTCTATTATTTATCAATGCAATTGTTAGTGACAAAATTGATGAAAAATTTGGGATTAGCCATGAAAGAAATGAACAAATTAGCTCTGGAAAAACGCTAGACCACTAACCTTACATTCATTTAGGTTACAAGGAGGGATTTAATGGACTATCAATTTTTCGTGTCGCTTTTACTCATTATGGCGTCATTTGGTTTGTATATTGGAATTGCCTTATATAACAAAGCAAGGGCTACGTCAGACTTTTACGTAGCCAATCGAAGTGTACCTCCCGTTTTCAACGGGATGGCCATTGGTGCCGACTGGATGAGTGCCGCTTCCTTTATCGGGATGGCTGGGACAGTCATGATCATGGGATATGATGGTTTAGCTTATATTATGGGGTGGACGGGTGGTTATTTATTATTGACCTTCCTACTTGCTCCACAACTAAGAAAGTTTGGACGATACACTGTTCCTGAATTTATTGGGGACAGATATCAAAGTAACGCAGCACGATTAATCGCTGCAGTTGCAACGATTATTATTAGTTTCACCTATGCAATTGGACAATTGTCTGGTTCTGGTGTTGTAATTGGTCGGTTGCTAGAGGTCGACGCTGCTATTGGGACGTTAATTGGTGTTGTACTTATTGCGTTTTACTCTGCGTTAGGCGGGATGAAGGGGATTACCTGGACACAAGTCGCACAATATTTGGTATTAATTATCGCCTATTTGATTCCTGTCATCTTTATTGCCCTGCAACTAACAGGTAATCCAGTTCCATGGGTCTCCTATGGGGAAATCGTAGGGGAGCTAAAAGCATTAGATGCAGAACTAGCTATCTCTGAATATGTCGTTCCATTTACAGAGAATACGAAGTGGCAATTTATGGCGCTCATGTTCACGTTAATGGCTGGGACGGCTGGCCTTCCCCATGTTATTGTTCGCTTTTATACAGTTTCTACCATGAAAGCAGCGCGTTGGAGTGGTGCCTGGGCACTATTGTTTATCGGATTGTTATACTTATCAGCACCTGCCTATGCTGCATTCTCTCGTTTCATTTTAATGACAGAAGTAGCTGGCTCTTCCATTAATAATTTGCCAGCCTGGACGACCGCGTGGGTAGATACCGGTCAACTTTCGGTAGCAGATCAAAACGGTGATGGTATACTACAGTGGGGAGAGTTAGTCATTAGTAACGATATTGTCGTGATGGCAACTCCGGAAATTGCCAACCTAGGTATTTTTGTCATCGGTTTAATGGCAGCTGGGGCGATGGCAGCAGCATTATCGACAGCTGGTGGGCTAATGATTTCGATCTCTGCCGCGCTATCACATGACATTTATTATCGCTCGATTAATCCAAATGCAAGTGACAAAAAGCGCCTACTCGTTGGTAGATGGTCAATTATCATCGCAACCGTTGTCGCTGGTTTGGTCGCACTAAACCCACCAGGAGCAATCACGCAAATTGTTGCATGGGCGTTTGCACTGGCATCCGGTTCTTTCTTCCCCGCACTCATCCTTGGTGTATGGTGGAAACGATCCAATGGCCCCGGTGTCATTGCAGGGATGCTTGTTGGTTTATCCGTTACCCTAGGCTATATCTTTGCAGCAAAATACGGTGGCTTCACCATATTAGGAATTATCGATACTGGCGCAGGCGTATTTGGCGCAGCAGCAGCCATTATCGCCAATATTGTTGTATCCTTACTAACCAAAGAACCACCACAAAAAATAAAAGAAGAAGTCACCGACCTACGATACCCAGAACAAATGACCTACAAAAACGGCGAAGTCTGGATTGAAGAAGCAGATTAAAAACGGTGCAATAAAATGGTACCTGACACCTAGTATTGGTGACAGGTACCATTTTTACTTGTTCGACAAATTATACGTCTGGATAATCATAGCTAGGTTAAAAGTGCTTTGTCCTGCTTGTTCCCTCAAACCCTGTAGCATATAACTTCTTTTGCATCTATTTACATCTGCTGTTTAAGTTGCTTAATTGCTGATTATCTACTTTTTGGGGTAATGTATTAACGAAGGCTCTGTCACGTATCCAACAAAATTTCATTACATTTTAGTGGAATCTGTTTATTAAAAGTTTTGCTCCAATATTTGTTTAGTAGACGGAACCCTTCTCCATAAGACGCTCATATTGGACCTTATTAACGCCTTCATAAAATTACTGAAGTCCTTAAAAATTGACCTGCGATACTTTTTTCTTTCTTCCCTTTATGATTAATATAAAAAATATTGTCATTACACTGGACAACAGCATAATCAATAGCCGTATTAGGAACTTGTAACTAACTCATTGGATTTTCCTTTAAGTTTATCAGTTCCGAAATAAGAGGAATAGAACCGGACGAATCTAATCCTATATCTGATGTTTTTTCTATTTTAGTTCTCCAGTTCACCTGTATGAGTGACAGAACTATTTACCTATTTTTCAAAAAACTTAGTTTATTTAATGGACAAAACAAGTAAACGCTGCTAAACTTACTAACTGTAAACGTTACCAAACTATTGTGTATGAATAACTTAACCAAGGTAACATCAACCTCGTATAACATCTAGAATTTTGTAAGTACTTTTCCCACTACCACCACGATTTTGCAATTTTTAGATTTTTCACAACGTAACCAACAATGAACGACTTCTCTATTCTATACGAACCCACTCCACCAAAGAAACTAACTCATAACTTTACAACCAACAAGATTCCTTAAGATATCGGTCATACTAAGGTACCACCCTTACAATCGTAACAAATTCGTCATCTGACGAATTGTTAAATAAAATCAAGGGGAAAGGAAGATGTAAATGTCCAAACCAAGATGGACAGGTAAAGTATTTAGTTCTTTTTTAGTACTAATCTTGATCTTGAGTAGTCTACTACCTGCTGGTAACGTATTTGCTGCTGAAGATGAAGTAGTTAGTAGTACTGTCTACTGGAATGACGTAAGACAGGAAATTGATGGCTTTGGCGCCTCTGGTGCATTCCAACAAGCGCAAAACTTAATGGAATTTCCTGAAGAAAAACGTGAAGAAATTTTGGATTTATTGTTCTCCACAACAGATGGGGCTGGTTTTTCCATTGTCAGAAACAAAGTCGGCGATGGTGGCTTATGGGGCAATGAAATTGATGGTCCTACACCAACTATTTGGCCTGAAGAAGATGGTGATTTCGTTTGGAGTGGAGATGAAGACCAAGTTTGGCTAATGAACCAAGCAAAAGAATACGGTGTTGATAAATTTATCAGTACAGTATGGAGTCCTCCAGCATGGATGAAAACAAATAGTCAAGTAAAAGAAGGCGGTAAGCTTGAAAAAGAACATTACCAAGATTATGCAGATTATCTGTCCGCATACATTCGAGGATATAAGGAACATCATGATATCGAAATTGATGGCATCTCCATTCAAAACGAACCAGACCTTACTGTAGGTTACTCGTCCGCTCGTTGGACTGGTGAAGAATTTAATGATTTCATCGGTGGTTATTTATCACCTACTTTCGAGGAAGATGAAATCACCGCAGATGTTATTCTTGGGGAAGATTCGAGCTTTGTAGAAGACCCAGCAATACCGGTTTTGCAAGATCCTGAAACACGTGATGATATAGATATTGTCGCTGCACATGCATACAATGATGGCCGTGGCGCAGAAACAACATTCCCTACAGCCAAAAAATATGATAAGCGAATTTGGCAAACAGAAGTATCTAACTTAGGGGAAAATGACCCTACCATTGAAGATGGGATCTACTGGGCTCAACTTGTTCATGACCACATGACAAACGCGGAAGTAAACGCTTGGCTATATTGGTGGTTTATTGCTTATAAGTTGGATAAAGGCGAGCCATTAATTAACCTAGATGTGGAAAATAAAGAGTATTACTTAAATAAGCGCCTATTTACAATTGGTAACTTTAGCCGTTTTGTAAGACCTGGATATAATAGAATTTCTACTAGTGACTATGAAGACGGCGTAGATGTATCTGCATACAAAGATGAAGAAACTGGTGAATACGCTGTTGTAGTAATTAACAGCAATGAAACATTTAAAACATTGGATCTTAATTTCGATGGATTTAATTCTGGTCTTGTAACGGATTCTGTTACACCTTATAGAACTTCAGCAACAGAAAATCTTAAAGAACTTGATTCTATTAATGTAGATAATGGATCTGTATCCTCAAAGCTTCCGCCAAAAAGTGTTACAACATTTGTTGGAAAAGCGGAGGAAGTAACTAGTGATCTATTGGCTCCTCTAGATGAGGATAAAATCAATAAAGTCAACCAAAATAGCACTGTTCCTGTTAAATTTACACTAAATGAAAAAAATGGAGGAAACATCGACGACGCAGATGCTAAACTTTACCTTGCGAAAGTTACGGACGGTGCTGTAGGAGTAGTACAAGAAGCTACCGCTACAGGAAATAAAAATAATGGGAACTCCTTCCACTATAACGGAAACGGTCAGTATATGTATAACTTAAATACCAAACAACTAGATACCGGCAAATATCAACTAAAAATAGAAACAAACGGACACATACTTGAAAAATTATTAGTAGAAATTATCTAACGTAAAAGGTGCCTGTCAGCAGACAGGCACCTTTTATGGTGGCAGACATCATGTAAAATGTTGAACATAAAAAGAAGATATTTTTATGTTAGGACTTTTAAGAAAAACAACAACGTATCTAGTGTGTTAGCAATTATTCGTATTAATTTAAGTTATAGCTGGATTACTTGTGTGGATTGACGCAAGTGGATTATTTTAAGGAACGATGCAAGTGCTGTTGGCGCTCATCCTTCATTACAATACTGATGGGCTCATTCTTAAACGTGGCACTTCGGACGCATGTCTTTTCTTTCTTGGTATGTGGAGCTAAGTGTACTAATTGGAGCAGCACTAACCCTTGGAATATTAGCTAATTTTGCAGTATTAATGGGGGATGTTCATAAACTTTTATTTCCTATTCAGTGGAACCGTAAGTGCAGACACACAAATGGTGTTACTAGTTATTTACATAAGCAGCTGAAGCGAATTTTAAAAAATTCAACCTAGACCGCTAAGCTAGCTTAAAGGACTATTCATGCAACAAACAAGCAACAACTGCAGAAATTAGTAATTGAAGAAAAGCGTATAGACCTATGACTATACGCTTTTCTAATTATGAAAATCACTGATGACAGGTACTATTCTAAACAGGTCTACCTCGTGATTTCGATCTTGCTTTCCCCTTCTGTTGTTCAGTTGGCCTTTTCTTATCTGGATTGGTTGGATAATAATTCGGCTTTCCCTCTTGGTGTCCTCCAGACATGTAAATCCCTCCATTGGAACATCATTGTATCGCCTTGGATTTTGCTTAAATGTAGTATTGAATGAATATAAATCGCGGGCTTGGGCTTTTGGGTCGAACCCAACCATTGCCGCGAAAATATACTCCTCTACCAATCCAATACTACTGCGATAAGCTTTTATTAAATTAACCTAAAATAAATGGAATTATTCACAAATCACAAGGTCAGTCACCGCATGTAAGAAGGAAAATATTCGATCGGTCCATTATCCCCCTTGATCCAAATGTTGGCCTAGCACTAAACATTATACCTTTTTCACAAATTTCGTCTTTAACCCCATTTGACCAAAACCAGGAATTTTGCAATCAATGTCATGATCCTCGTCAATCAAACGGATATTTTTTACTTTTGTCCCTCTTTTTACAACGTTCGTATTGCTACCGTCTACTTTAAGATCTTTAATCACTAATACGGTATCACCATCTTGCAAAATATTGCCAATACTATCCTTATAAACTTTTTCATCTATGTTAGTCGCCGCTTCTTCATCCGCTTCAGGTGACCATTCATGGGCACATTCTGGACAAACTAATAATAATCCATCCTCGTACGTATATTCTGAATTACATTTCGGGCAATTCGGCAAATTATCCATCAACATCTCCTCCATTCTTTACTGATACTATCATATCCTGGGACAAAGGGACAGGGCAGTTGTCCCAGTTCATTTGTCTTTCACTTTAGGATGGCAAATTACGGATGGAAGCACCTACGAAATCATTTGAGATAGACACCAAATATCCTCGTCACCTCAGATCCATTTCAAAAAAATTGCAAATAAAGTGAAACTTCATTTAGTGGGGTTTTTTCTTCTTCCCCCCACTAAATGTTAGTACCACAAGGGAGACCCGCAGGCCCTTGAACCAATCGGGGTGAAAGCGAAAGTTTACTCCCACTTAAAATTTCCGTTTCATACCATGTTTTGAAGTGGGAGTCTTACGGACGGTTGCACCGGAATAAATAGCAATGCTCCAAATACAACTAAAATATGGGACAAGTCCCCTGTCCCCATGTCCCACCCTCATTCCGGTATTTTAGATTTGAGGCCTCCAATAATTGTTACGGCACCTAGGATAAAGAATATTCCATATACACTTGCAACTTGAGCAATGCCACCGAATAAAATCGGTGCGGATACTTGAGTTAGACGATTTGCTGTTAGGCGCAGGCCTAATCCCTCTCCAATTCGGTCTGGTGGCAGAGCATCTGCCGTGCTGGAAATCGATAGCGGCTGACCAATTCCAGAGCCAAGTCCGATAATAAAGGAAATAACACCTAAAATAACAGCACTTTCTGATAATGGTAATAAGGTGAAAAAGATACCAGATAAAACAATCGACCCTATAACAATATTGCTTCTACTGACTTTCGTTAATAAATACGGAACAAGCCAGCGGATCAGTATTCCCCCCGCTGCATTTAAGGAAATAATAATTCCGATCGTAGAATCAGATAAACCAAACTGAGCACCTAACAACGGAAAATAAGCCGTATAAATTTCTTTTCCTAAGATGATGATGATACTGATTAAAAATGCGATCCGAATATTTTTTATTTTTAAAAGGGAAAGTGATTTACTAATTTTCTGCTGTTTTCGATTTGGGGTAGACGTAAAAGCCGGATCGATAAACATGGAAAGAATGGTTGATACAAGAATAACCCCACTTAATATCCCAAACGCCCCTTTATATGCCCAGTTATCTGCAAAAACCCCACCTAACATTGGGCCAATGAAGCTACCTAAAGCCACGCCAATACTGAAGGACATGATGCTGTTATCTCGTTCCTTATGAGATTTACCAGCACTTGCAAATGTTTGGGCAGCAACGGCAAATACGGTATGAGCAATCCCAGCCAATATTTGTGAAAAAATAAGACTAACGATATGTTGAACTCCAAACGGAAGCAGGATCGCCAAAGCACCGACCACCGTACTAACAACAATCGGCTTTTTATGTCCGATTCGATCCACAAACTGCCCCATCTTTATGGCAACAAAAAATGGAAGCAACGGGTACAATGCAACAATCATTCCAATCTGTGCAGCATTCGCGCCCATTTCACTCGCCATAAGTGGGATTAATGGCCTTGTACCAATAATGCCAATAAAAAAGATAAAAGCGATGATTAAAATCATGTATTTTTTGAAGTAACTTACCAACATAAAGACACCTTCTTATTAAGTATCAAACAACAACGACTATTTTACCAAATTTAAAGATGTTAGGCAGCAAAGAAGTAGCGGGTTGGCTCTTCTACTTCCTAGGCACGGCATCCGGGACAGTCAGGCACCGTGTCCCAGTCCCAGAAAACATACTATAAATACGACCTTAACTATTTGCACATAAAATAAGCGTTGCCTGGTAATAGCAACGCTTATCTTATAGTAAAAATTCTTATCGAGATTGAATGATAGACTACAAATCGACTTAGGTGGGACAAATTTCCTGTCCCCATGTCCCACTTTATTGGTTTGCTCTTGCTTGTTGTTCGATGACGCGGTTTGTTTCTTTGGCGGCTCTGTCTAGTGCTTCTTGTGGGTCTGTGCCTTGTAGTAGGTTTTCAAGTGATGTGACGACTTGTTGACGAGATTCTGGGAAAACCGAAATTAAAGCACCTTGTGTTGCGGCAGATGGCTTGGTGGCTTGTAATTGATCGACCGTTACAGATAGTTGCGGATACTGTTCCCATCTCTGTTTTACAATCTCTTCTTTATAGGCTGCTGGATTAATCGCAAAGTAACCTGTGTCCACATGCCATTTCGCTTGGCTTTCAGGCGTTTGTAAAAACTTCATAAATTCCCAAGCAGCCTGTTGTTTGTCTTCATTAATTCCTTTGGCCATCCAAAGTGATGCTCCACCAATGATGACACCATGGCGTTCGGCCTCTTCTGCATGTGGAATAAACGCAACGCCAACATCAAAAGGTGCTGTTTCAATCGTGTTGGCAACTCCAGCTGACGAGTCAAGGTACATCGCTGTTTGTTCAGATTGGAAGGCTGCACGAATGTCATCCCAATTAGAACCAAAATTCCCGTATGTACCAGCTTGATTCATGTCATCAATCCATTCGAATATGCGCAACCCTTCCTTCCCATGAAAAGTAGCTTCGGTTGCATCAGCAGAACGTCCGTTATCATTGTTGACATATAATCCACCTTGAGTGGCCACTAATTCTTCAAAGAACCAGCCATAATTTAAGATTGAAAACCCGTATCGTTCCCCTTCAATCGTTAATTGTTCGGCTGCATCTTTTATTTCTGCAAATGTTTGCGGAGGATTATCTGGATCAAGCCCAACCTCTTCAAATGCATCTTTGTTGTATAACATCACCGGAGTCGAAGAATTAAATGGCATAGAGTACAGTTGGTCATCTACCGTATAATAGTTTAAAATGTTTTCTTCCAAAATCGATGTATCATAGCCTTCTTCATCAATAAACGTTTGGACAGGCTCAATGGCACCACTGTCAATCATATATTTCGTACCCACTTCAAACGTTTGAATAATCGCCGGTGCATCATTTGTTCCAGCAACCGTTCTGAACTTGGTTAATGCCTCTTCATAAGAGCCTTGAAATTCAGGAACAATTGTATAATCATCCTGTGAGTCATTAAAATTGTCAACAATCGCTTCAAGCGACTCTTGCCCTGCGCCGGACATTGCATGCCAGAAGGTTGCTTCTACTGGACCAGCATCTTCTTCCGTCGATTCCTGTTGCCCTTCCGTTGCTCCACCGCTACTATTATTTTGCTTTGCCTCAGCATTTTCACTATTTGCATCATCGGAACAAGCTGCCACTACAAGTAACAACACTAACATCGTGACAAACATGATACTTTTTCTCATTGGAATCCACTCTCCCTCATCATTTTAATGCACCTTGGGCTAAGCCTTTTTGTAAATACTTCTGACCTATAAACAGCAAAACCAGTGTCGGGATAATGACTACAACGACTCCTGCCATGACCACCCCCCAATCGGTTGCGAGTTCTTGTGTTCGCAATTGCTTTAACCCAATTTGGACAGTTCTTACCGAATCATTATTCGTAACAAGCAATGGCCACAAATACATATTCCATGTCGTTAAAAAACTATATGCACCGAGTGTAATCAGTGAGTTTTTGCAATAGGGAACAACAATTTTCACAAAAAATTTGAATCGACTAATTCCAGCAACTTGTGCTGCTTCATCTAACTCTTTGGGAATCGTTTTAAAATGTTGTCGTAACAAAAAGGTGCCAAAAGCCATTGCGAAAAATGGAATCGTTAAGCCTTGATAGGTATTAATCCAATCCAACTGTTGGATCGTGATAAAGTTTGGTATCATCGTTGCTTCCCACGGGATCATCATCGTCGAAATAAACAAAAAGAAAATCGCATCCCTTCCTTTAAAAGGAATAAACACAAACGCATATGCCGCCATACTACTAACAACTAGTTGACCAATCATGACAGATAAAGAAATAATAAAACTATTCATTAAATAGTGTGCCAATGGCAAACGTTCGAAGGCTTTTTGGTAGTTTTCCAAATGAAAGCTTTTTGAAAATAAGTTCCCTTGTAATAACTCCCCACCAGTCATGAAACTAATCAGAAATGCATATAGAATTGGGAAAAACACCACGAACGCTGTAATCGTAAGAACAAGGTATAGAGCAATTTTCTTCAACAAGCCATTCATTGATAATGCACCTTCTTTTCACCGAACTTAAACTGCATGATCGTGACAATTAAAATACATAGAAATAAAAATACCGATTGCGCGCTTGCCGTTCCAAATTGATAGTTCACAAATGCTTCTCGATAAATCGAATAGACGATGACATTGGTTGATTCTGATGGACCACCTTGAGTGAGAATATCGACTTGCCCAAACGTTTGAAATGCATTAATTAGAGATACGGTTAGCACAAAAAATAATGTTGGGGACAGCATCGGAATTGTGATTCTTCTGAGTTTGTACAAATAACTAGCCCCATCAATTTTCGCACTTTCATACAATTGCTCATCGATATTTTGCAAACCACCCAAAAGTATTAAAAAAGAGAATCCAATATTCATCCAAATCGTCGTAACCGAAATCGAAACCAGGGCCCAACTCGGATCTAATAACCAGGACACCGATTCGCCTCCGATGGCGGTAATGATTTTATTAAAAAACCCGATGCTTGGATGAAACAAAAATAGCCAGACCACTGATGACGCCGCGACAGACACCCCCATGGTAGAGGCATACATTGTCCGGAATATACCGATTCCTTTTACCTTTTCATTAGTCAGCAGTGCCAACGCTAATGCAATCATGACCCCAGTTGGAACGGTATAAAGCACAAATAGGATAGTTGCTTTAATACTTTTACGAAAACTTTCAGATTGTAATAAGTATTGATAGTTTTCCAATCCAACGAAAACATTAGCAATCCCTTGTTGATCAGTTAAGAAAAAACTAAGATACACCGTCTTTGCCATTGGATAAAATAAGAAGACGGCAAATAAAAAGAAAGATGGCAGCAAATATAAGCATGCGGTTCGTATATTTAAAGATTTCTTCCACCAACTTAACGGTTGGTCTGTTAGGATTGGCTGTTCCATTTCTAAAGAATCTTTCATATCGAGACTCCTTGTATCAGGTGTTGTTCGTTTTGCGTAGGTTGTTTGATCATGTTTCCAGTCGTAGTATCGAATAGACAAATTGCTGAGTAGTGAAGGCTTAACGGCACAATGTCCCCAACGTTCACTCGCCACTGCCCATTCCATTTTGCTTGCCAGTTCCCTTCGGCAAATTCAAAGTTTAGCAATGTTTCATTTCCTAGCACTTCGACATGGCTGACCTTCACCTCAAATTTACTACTACCTGGCTGCTGGCTCTCGCTCGTTGCTAATTGTAGATGCTCTGGGCGAATTCCAATCGTTACTTCCTTCGTCCCCATTCGCTGTATATCTTCTGGGGGGAGCTGCAGATGTATTCTCCCTACCACGGATAGGGTTTGATTATCTGGGTAAATTGTTGCTTTTGCTAGATTCATAGGCGGAGAACCTATAAATTTCGCTACAAATTCATTTGCTGGTGCATTGTAAACATCAATAGGAGGACCGACTTGTTGGATTTTTCCTTCATTCAAAATCATAATTCGATCCCCCATTGTCATCGCCTCGACTTGATCATGGGTCACATAAATCATCGTAATATTTAGCTGTCGTTGGATTTGTTTAATTTCAGACCGCATCTGCGCACGTAATTTGGCATCCAAGTTAGACAATGGTTCATCCATCAAGCATATAGGAGACTCATTGACAATCGCTCTCGCAAGTGCGACCCGTTGTCGTTGGCCACCAGATAGTTGTCGAGGTTTTCGGTTTAAATAGTCGGTAAGCCCAAGCATCTTCGCTACCCGATGGCAACGTTTCTTACGTTGTGTTTTTGGAACCTTTTTGACACTTAAACCAAAGACAATATTTTCTTCCACAGATAAATGAGGATATAAGGCGTAATTTTGAAATACCATCGAAATATCCCGTTTGCTCGGATGAAGATCGTTTACTTTCTTTTGGCCAATCGTTAGCGTCCCTTCCGTTATGTCTTCTAGCCCTGCAATCATTCGCAGCATGGTACTTTTCCCACAACCAGAAGGACCAACCAGAACGAAAAATTCTCCTGCATGAATCGACACACTGATATCTGATAGGACCTCTGTTTGCATGTCATAGGATTTTGATAGGTGTGTAAGCTCTACATCCTTCACTTTTTTCTCCCCCTTTCAACTTTCTATCGCCAGTATAAACACTGAATATTAAGAACATTTAAACGAGGTGTAAAGAAACATATAGTTTTAGTAAATATATTTTACAAACAGGGAAGTATTGGTTGGTGGCCAAAATTAAGAAAAGTTTACTTTCACTTTACAAAGGGATAACACTCATTCGTTACACTAGTTGTAAGACAGATGTGTGGAGGGGATATCATGAAAAGTAGTGTATATGCTATTTTACTTGTTTTATTATTTACTAGCTTCCATTCTATTGAAGTGGGGCATTTATTACCGAAGGAATCTGTTCAAGTAATCGCTCATCGAGGTGCTTCTGCCTACATGCCAGAACATACCATCCCAGCGTATCAATTGGCACAGCAAATGGGAGCAGACTATATCGAAATCGATGTGCAAATGACAAAAGATGGTCATGTCGTGGCCATGCATGATGAAACAGTGGATCGTACAACAAATGGTTCTGGAGATGTCTCCTCCTTCACATTGGAACAGGTCAAACAATTAGAGGTGGTTGTAGAGGGGAATCTGCCTAATGCGGATTCTACAGATATCACAATCCCAACACTTGAAGAAATTCTCTACTATTTCGGTGATGAAACCAAGTATTATATTGAGCTAAAATCCCCTCACCTGAACCCAGGTATGAAGGAGACGGTGCTAGAATTGTTAGAATCGTATCGTTACATCAATCAACAAGGAGAAACAAAGAATGTTGTCATCGAATCTTTTAACAAAGACACGTTGAAAGCAATCCATGGCAGCCATCCCAAGCTTCCATTAGTACAATTGTTAGGAGAAGAACAAACGAAGGATATAAACAAAGAGGAAATAGAGGAATGGAAAAATTATGCAGATGGTGTAGGGCCAATGTTTGAAGCGTTAGACCGGCACGACGTTTACCAGCTAAGAACAGCTGGTTTGCAAGTCCATACCTATACCATTAATGATGTAGAACAAATGAAAACAGCGATCCAATGGGGCGTAACCGGCATTTTTACCGACAAGGTTGACATAGCAACCAAAAGGAAGTAGCGGGGCGGTTCTGCAGATCATCACGACGATAATAATTTAAATACAATATCGAAAATACCAGAATACCAGTACGAAAGAAATTAGCGGGGAAAGCCGGTAGAAGTGGCAGAACAATTTCTGCTACTTCAGCAGTGCAGATTCTTAAAGGGGCTAAATATAATTGACTGAAAAAGTGCTTAATTTCGTACCTTTAATCCATATTTTTATTCTTTATAATATAAAGCTCTCTTTCCAGTCTATTTACTTTGTCGGCAATGAAACCTACGTCAGTTATTCTGGATTCATTGGTTAATTCAAATTGTTCTCCAACACCTTGTAACTTGGCTTCCATCGCGTTAAATCGTTCATGCATTTCTGATTTAAAGTCATGAATATCTGTGGTCGTATTTTTCATGTCTGTTTTCAATTCACCTATGGCGGCAGTCGTCGTCTTCATTCCTGTTTTTAACTCACTTATGTCAGTGGTCGTCGTCTTCATTCCTGTTTTCAATTCACCTATGGCAGCGGTCGTCGTCTTCATTCCTGTTTTCAATTCACCTATGTCTGCGTTCATACTCTTTATTTCTTTATTCATTTCTGTAAGCAATTTAAAAATTTGTTTATCCATATGATCACCTCATCCCTATTATAAACGATATTTTTTAACTAGCATTACCTTCAGCACCGGAGGTTTGTAACACTTTTTCCCAGTCCTTTTGGAGCTTAAAAGTACCAAACAACCAATCCAATGTAAATAAGATAGCAGAAATGTAGCAATCCGTCGATAAGGGGAAAATTGGTTTTGTGCATAAAAACAAATCGTGTTTTTCCATTAAGACTAAAGGAATTTTAATCTCTAAGTTTAAACAGGCGTGGTTTTACGATTTTTCTATGCTCAAAAAATAACAGGCACCAAAAGTGGGACAAGCGCCCTTGTCCCACTTTAAAGTACGTTACTTAGTTTTTGAATTCCTTCTACTATTTCCTGTTTGTCTGCATAGCTGAAGGAGAGTCGGAGGTATTCTTTTCCATCTTGCGGATTCAAGAAAAAATACTTCCCTGGGATATAGGAGATTCCTTCGGCAAGAGCTTGGCTTAGTAGTTGGGATGTATCGACACCCGCCACTTTCACCCAGACAAAGTATCCTCCTTCAGGTTTATACCAGGAAACAGAATCAGGCATATGTTGTTCGAGTGCAGAAAGTAACACCGCACATTTGTCTTGATAGGCCTCCCCTAAGACTTGGATTCGTTCCCCAATATCGTTTTGCTCCAAAAATGATGCCATAGTTGCTTGAGCAAATGGATGGTCTAAATCCTTTTTAAACCAAGCAATCGCATTGATAAACTCCGAGTCTGCAGCTACCCAACCAATTCGCATTCCAGGCGCTACTACTTTGGATAGAGATCCAAGATACAGCACACGCCCATCAATATCCATGGCTTTTAACGGAGTAGGGGACGCGTCAAACGATAATTCCCCATAAGCATCGTCCTCTAAAATTAGGAAATCATATTTAGCTGCAAGCTCCAGTACATGTTTCCGACGTTCCTCGTTCATCGTTGTCCCTGTTGGATTTTGGAAAGTTGGAATCGTATATAAAACCTTTGGAAGAGGAAGACCTTTTTGTTTCCTTTCTACTAGCACCTCTTCTAATTTGTTCGTTTGCAAGCCGTGCTGATCGACTGGAATGCTTATAAAGTGATCTGTATAGTTTTGAAAAATTTCCAGTGCCTCCATATATGTAGGAGATTCCACGGCAACAACGGTGTTGCTATCCAGCAAAATACGCGCAACTAAATCAATTGCTTGGCATGCACCAGCTGTTATTAAAAGTTCATCTTCCGAAACGCCCATATCTCGCTTGGCCATCCTTGCATGGATCTGTTCCTTTAACTTATCCACTTTTGGACTTCCTACATAATGCAGCGGTAAATCCTGCTCTTCTTCAAGCAAGCGATTAACAGCAGCATTTAACGCTTCAGTTGGCACAAGATTAGGTGCGGGAAATCCAGAACTTAATCGAATACACCCATCCGGCAGCATCGGCATCCATTCACCTGGAGGATCATGCTTAAGTGCCGCTTTCGTATTGTCATTAAAATAAGATTGCCTATTCATCAACTATCATTCACCTTTCATATAAAGTGAAACTTCCACTCAGTGGTTTGTTTGCTCTTCCCCACTGAGTGGAAGTTAAACCAATCGGGGTGTTAGCATCCGTTTTACTCCCACTTAAACATCTTCGTTTTACTTCATGTTTTGAAGTGGGAGTTTTACGGACGGTTGCACCGGGATAAATAAGGAAGCACCGGGACGGTTCATGTGCTTCCTTTTCTCGGCAAGAGTTTATGCTTCCACTTTCAGAAGCGCTTAATGCGCGGGATCTGTTCCCCGTTTCCTATATTTTTTATTTTACAACAAAAATAGAAGCAGGAGAACCGTCTCCCCTGCTTCCACCCTCAATAGTGAGTGGGACAAGTGCCCTGTCCCCGTGTCCCACTTAAAAGAATAATAGATGGGCCATTAGTGCTGCAACTGGTAGGGTAATGATCGTTCTTTGTAAGAAGATGATAAATAGTTGCACAAATGATACCGGAATTTTTGACTTGATTAATAAAATTCCAATTTCGGACATGTAGATTAACTGTGACAAGGACATCACACCGATCACAAAACGTGTCAGTTCTGATTCGATGCCACTACCAACGACAGCTGGTAAGAACATGTCCGCAAAACCAACTAGCATCGCGGGAGCAGCTGCCTCTGCCTCAGGAATTTGCAACAATTGTAGTAATGGTACAATCGGATAGGATAAATAATTGAAAATTGGTGTGAACTCCGCAATCACAAGTGCAATCGTACCTAGCGCCATCACAAGTGGAATTAATGAAAACCAAATATCCACCACATTTTGCACACCACTTTTTACGACACTTTTGTAACTCTTTACCTGATCTGCTTTTTCAACAGCCTTTTGAACGCCCCACTGAAAACTAGACACACCTTCAGGGACCTCTTCATTAATTTGCTTTCCGACCGGTTCATAATACGAGTCTTTTTTCCACGAAAGTGGCGGAATTCTTGGGCAAATAATCGCCGCAATCACCCCTGTGACAATTACAGTGAAATAAAACTGAACAAACATATGATCAATATTTAAAAAACGTGCAATCACAAGACTGAAAGCAATTGATGCAATTGAAAAATTCGTCGCAACCACGGACGCTTCACGCTTCGTATAGTAACCAGCTTCATATTGTTGTGTCGTTAACAACACCCCAACCGTTCCACTTCCCATCCATGATGCGAATGCATCAATCGAAGAACGTCCAGGTAATTGAAATAAAGGTTGCATGACTTTACGTACTAATGTTCCGATAAAATCCATTAAGCCAAATTGAAGTAACAACGGCATAAATAAACAAGCAAATAAAAACCAAACCATTAACACTGGAATTAAATCATATAGCACAACGCCACCTGTTAAACCTGACCAAACCAATTCAGGACCGATTTCCGTCAATGTAAAAGTTGCAAATAAAGCACCAATACAACGTAGCACTAACCAGAATGGCGTGATATCAAATAAACCACTTAAAAATGTATTTTGTTGCACAACGGATAGATTTGTCGCTTTAACTAGTAAACTACCAACTGCTGATAGGCATAACACAATCGTCATAAATAATGGAATATAATCCGCAATCGCAGCTTGTAGACCATCTGCTAAAATTCCCAGTCCGATCGTTACTGTACCATCGACAGAAATGGGAACTAAAAATAGCAGAACCCCAATCAATGATGGCACGATAAAGTTTAAATACTTCTTCGTTGAAATCTCCTGTTCTTTCGTTGTCATTGCTTCTGCTTGTTGTACTTTTTCCATCCCCATTTATTTCTCCCCCAATTGTATATCTATTCGTTTGAATAACTGTATAAATAGCTCCGTTTCTCTTGATAGTTAATAATATACCACTAATATGAATAAATATGCAATACCCTTTTATTATTTTTTATAAAAAAATATCCTCTCAATTTATAAATAGAAGCAAAGAAAGCATTTTTAACACTGACGCAAACACAAAAAGTTACGTTTAGTCCGTGAAAACCGTTTCATTTCAACTATGTATAAATATACCACAACCAGAATATTCGACTCACAATGGATAAAGCTCCCACACATCCTATAAACATTAGTGGAATTTTGTATCTTAGTTGACGGAAACTATGAGTATACGTGCTCTCTCGGTTGATTCAGAACAGTCTATCGTGCGATTCTACCGAAAGATGCTTAACAACAGTATTTTGCCCCAAAAAAGAAGCACAGGAAAAATCCCTGCGCTTCTCAGCTAGAAATCTATTTATTTTGTTAAAGCCCTTCTTAACGCAGTTGCTGCTTGAGTAATTGCTTGATCCCCTTTTTCCATCGCAGCAGGCATCCAAAAGTAACCATGAATCATGCCGTCATAACGACAGGCTTCAACGGGGACTCCTGCTTGGTTCAAGCGTTCAGCATAGGCTTCTCCCTCATCGCGTAACGGATCATATTCACCCGTGAGGACGAGTGCTGGTGGAAGTCCACTAAGATCATCGGCAAGCATTGGTGAAGCATAGGGGCTCTGACCGTCAGAAGCATCGCGTAAATAATGATCCCAAAACCACACCATACTATCCTTTGTTAAAAAGTACCCATCCGCATTATCACGATAAGAATCTGTTTCAAAATTATGGTTGGTAACTGGATAAATTAATAGTTGATAGGCAATATCTGGGCCACCTTTGTCGCGAGCCATTAAGGAAACAACTGCTGCGAGGTTGCCTCCCGCACTATCCCCACCAACAGCAACACGCTCCTGGTCGACATTTAGTGAAGCAGCTTTGTCAGCAACCCACTTTGTTGCAGCATAACAATCCTCTGCTGCTGCAGGATATTTATGCTCCGGAGCAAGTCGGTAATCGACAGACACAACTACACATTCTGCTCGATTGGCGAGTAACCGACAAGGCACATCGACCGTATCTAAATCACCGACCACCCAGCCACCACCATGGTAATAAACCAAGGCTGGAAACGGGCCCTCTCCTTTTGGGGTATAGATACGTATTGGGATATCACCCGCTGGACCTGGAACCGTTCGATTTTCTACTTTTCCAACCGCTTCTGGTTCTCCCGCTAACGGACCCATATCAATCGATGCACGCGCTTCTTCAGGGGAAAGTTCACTCATCGGTGGCTCCCCTGCCTCTTCCAATTGATCTAATATAAATTTTGCTTGTGGATCTAACGTCATACCACATCTTCCTCCTTGTCAGTAGATTATATATTAAGAAAATTTCCTTGATAACTAAGTTAATGAAAACCCTTCGTACCCTTTGGCCGCGACATCATCACAAATTTGACGATAAGGCCCAACGCCTCCAAGATAAATTTGGAAGCCTCTTGGTTTGCCTTCAATATTTGCCCCCATGTACCATGAATCTGTTTTGGTAAATAATGTCGCTTCTGCTACTTCACGACAATGGCTACTCCAGTCATCTTCTGCTTCTACGTTAGCCTCAATCGTTTGGGCGCCATTTTTTTCCATATACTCAATACATTCCGAAATCCACTCGACATGTTGCTCAATCGATACCATCATATTACTTAACACGGATGGACTTTCTGGGCCAGTGATCATAAACATATTTGGAAAACCTGTTGTAGCAAGACCGAGATACGTCTTTAACTGCGCCCCGTCATCCCACTTTTCTTGTAAGGAGACGCCATCTTTGCCTCGAATATCCATTTTAAACAGTGGACCTGTCATCGCATCAAAACCGGTCGCAAATACGATCATATCTAGCTCATACTCTTTTTCTGTAGTGCGAATGCCAGTTGAGGTAATTTCCTCAATTGGGGCATTTTTCACACTAACCAACGAGACATTGTCACGGTTATATGTTTCAAAATAATCCGTATCAATAATCGGCCGTTTGGTCGCATAATAGAAATCTGGCATTAATTTCGCTGCTACCTCAGGATCTTTCACAATCTCACGTATTTTTGAACGGATAAAACTAGCAAGCGTTTCATTCGCTTCTGCATTCACATTGATATCATTGTACGTATAGGATAAATTCATTAATCCACCTTTTTCCCAAGCAGCTTCAAACACACGCTGCCGTTCTTCAGGGGAATCATCTAGTGCAGAACGGTCTCTCGGAGCACCAGGCATACCCGTTAGAGAGTAGCGCATTTCTTCTTTAACCTCATCAAAATTTTCTCTTATCTGCTTCAATCTGTCTGGATCATATGGCTTATTATGTGCAGGGGTACTATATTGTGGTGTTCGTTGAAAAACAGTCAGGTGTTTTGCTTCCTTCGCAATGGCGGGAATGGACTGAATACCGCTGGAACCAGTGCCAATTACCCCAACATGCTTTCCTTCAAAATCAACTTTTTCATGTGGCCATCGACCGGTATGGTACCATTCGCCTTCAAAGTTTTCTAAACCTTTAAAATGGGGGACATTCGATGCAGACAGGCACCCTACTGCGGTAATAAAATACTTAGCTGAGACAGGAGTGCCCTCGTCGGTTGTTATGTTCCAACGATTGGTTGCTTCATCATAATGAGCACTTTCTATGCGGGTGTTAAATTGAATGTCACGCCGGAGATCTAATTTATCGGCAACGAAGTTTATATAACGAAGAATCTCCGGTTGTTCTGCATATCTAGCAGACCAAGTCCATTCATTAAGAATTTCTACCGAGAAGGTATAATTATAGAAAACACTTTCAACATCACAACGAGCTCCTGGATAACGATTCCAATACCAAGTGCCACCAACATCATCAGCCAATTCATACACACGAGTGGAATAACCTGCTTCACGTAGACGATGAAGCATATACAACCCCGAAAAACCAGCCCCAACGACGACAACATCATAATTTTGTCCAGTTGTCATTCTGTTTGCCCCTCCTCCTCATGGATCATTTTACAAACTTCACCCATTCACTAGATGTTAGCACCACTAATTGGAATCGTTTTCAAAAAATGAGAAAGGAATACAAGTATCATAAGTGTGCCCTTACTCCAACATATGGCATTATTTATTTGAATATTCCAAATTTTTAATTAGTGGGACATGGGGACAGGGCACTTGTCCCAGTTGGAGGGTACACATACCTTCCTAATGATGACAGCCATAGCATCCTTCCTACTTCAAAAAAGCCGGGGAACTGTACGTCCCCTGGCTTTTTAAAAGTTTTATTCTTCTTTTAATTCTTTTCTATATTTCTTAATTAATAAATCAACGACATCTAAGTTATTGTCAATAAACGTTAATCTTTCACGAGCAGTTTTGCTCCAATCAAAATGCAAGTCAGTCGCTGTAAAAATATGACGAAGTCCGAAAGAATATAAGTGATGTAATTGGCTAACTATAAAACTACTACCAACATCTCTTCCTTTCTTTTCAAATACCTCCTTGATATCATCTTTTAACCAATCAGGGGCCACCTCGACCGCTTTATTTGCTAGTACTTGATACTCCCTATATGTCATAATCTTTTCTCCCCCTTCTAAATAACGAAGCGCAGGGGCGTTTCTTACACTCCTTCACTAAAGGAAGCAGGAGAACCGTCCCCCTTGCTTCGATTATACTATGAATTCTTTTTAAATTAAAAGAGATATTTGAACTTTCGCAATTTAATAAAGTGAAACTTCAATCAGTGAGGATTTTTGCCCTTCCCCTACTGATTGTTAGTTGAACGAATCGGGGTGAAAGCGAAAGTTTACTCTCACTTAAACTTCTTCAGTTTTCCTTCATATTTCGAAGTGGGAGTCTTACGGACGGTTGCACCGGGAAAAAGTGTTGACGTTCTATCATTCTACAATAACGCTCGCTAGATCATGAACAACTATCTTTTTATAGCGCCTGACACTGGCATCGAAGCTTAATAAAACCGCTAAAGTCAACTCCCACTAACGTTAATTAAATAAAACTTAATTTGAAGAAAGATTAGGAAGAACTTATACTATTACTAAATTTCATGCCATAAAATGTTAACCCCTACTAATCTATCCCCATACTGGGACAAATGCCCTATCCCCATGTCCCATTAAAGGAGTTAAAGCTAATGCAAATAGATGAATATAAATTTAAAGGTGTCATATCTTCTATCAGCAATCAGGTTAGGGGAGAATTATTTTCTCAAAGCAATCAGCACATACATTTTATACAAACATTAATAAAGGAAGGCGTTCCTACTCCTGTTTTATCGGTTTGCGGAAAAGGAACACAGGAAATTCGATTCACGAAATATTTTGCTTATTATCTTGACGAAAAAAAATTTCACGGTTTGGTCTCTGAATGTTTAAAAGCAGCTTTTGATCAAGAGGCTATAGCGGCCGGACTTCTAGATGATTGGTACCAGGGGTGTGATGTTTTTTCTGAATATAACCTGGGGAAGATCACTGGTTACGACCTTAATAACTATATCGATATCTTGATCAAAGGGGACGACTTTGTTGTTTGTGTGGAACAAAAGTTACTAAGTGGGGAGAGCAATACAAATGAGACAAATCTTGGGCAGTTAGAACGGTATAGTCTCGCATTAACCCAAAATGAAGAGTTTAAAGACGTACAAGTTATTAAAATTTATTTAACACCAAACGAGTCGATCCCTACCAGCTCAACTGATTGGATTGCTATGTCCCATGAAAAACTTGTAAAACGATTAATCCCTCTTATCTCCAATGAAAAACTATCATCGACAGCGGTCGAAAATGTTAAGCGCCTGTTGCTTGATTTTATCCTTGGACCCTATGAATCTACTGATCAAGTTATCTACAATTTGTATGAACGAGCTCAACAGGTGGTTCGGAGTGGGTATGCAGTTAGTAAAACACAAGCATTTATTGACTTGCTCCAAAAACATCATCTGCTCTTGCAAATTCTTAGAGGAGGAAAATAGGAATGAATCATTTATCGGGATCTGGAAAATTGTATCTAAAAGAATACTATGCCTTGAAATACGCTGAAAACACAGTAAATACATTTCTTGACAATTTACTAAATGATACCTATCAATACATTGTTGCGCGCCTACCAAAAAACGTAAATCATTATAGCTGGAGTGCCAATCAAGCCAAGCAAGGGAGAATGGAATTGTATCCTCATTTCTCTAGTAACCATGGGATATTTGCGGGCGATAAAGTTGAACTATCTGTTCTTTATCGAGATGTTCGTGATTATGATCATATGGAAAAAACAGCGAGCATTCGATTGTCTATATACTGCCGCAAAGGATTAAAGGCAAGGTTTGGTGACATCCCACAAGCAGTACTACAAAATGCTTGTGAATCAGCAGAACAACACGGGATTACCATTCAGATAGAAAAAGGCCAACCATTATATTGCGAATACATCGATGTGAACCTTGATGACGTTGAAGAAACGATTCGAGAGGTTGGAGAAGCGATGATACGGATTGGAAAAGGGGTGGATGCATTTGTAGATGGGGTTTTAGTAGGGTAGGCAGAAGCAGCGGGTCGGTCCTTGTGCTTCCTAATTCATGTACACCAACGCCTACGCCTCATGATTCAGACTGGTTTTAGGCACTAGCTCCCCGCGCCCCCATTTGTAAAAGGCATCCAAATTTATCCATTGCAAATGGACAAACCAACTACAAACGGCGCTGGTCATGATCATTACCAGCGCCCCTAGTGGGACAAGTGTCCATGTCCCACTCACTCTCTATTTGTAACTTTACGAATAATAGACGCTTCTCCTGCTACTAAGCCTTTTTTCTCGGATAAGCGAACGGCTGCTATTTGAGTAACGCTTGAATAGATAATCGGACTGACGAATTCACTGACAGATTTCATCGTAATTGATGTCACATTGTCGTGTTCGAGAGGTTCATCTGATACATATACAACTTTCCCGCCGTAATCCGCTATCTCTTTTGCCATTTCTAAATTATGCTCGTAGGTCTTCCCATAAGGATTAAATAAAATACATTGAAACGGTTCACGTAACAGTTCGTAAGGTCCGTGTCTAAATTGTGCAGAGGACAGGGATTCCGTGTAAATTCGAGCCGTTTCTTTTAACGTTAACCCTCCCTGTTCTGCCGTTGTGACACTTGGCCCGCGTCCAAGCAGTACTAATGGTTGGTTCGGATTGATCGTGTCTACGAGCTTATCGCCAATCGCAGCAAACTGATTTTCCAACACATCACCTAACACATCTGCAGCGACGAGTAAATCCGATTCCAACGATTCTCCATATTCCTTTGAAAATAACTGCAACAATAACGCTACCGTTGTGGTGAAGGATTTCGAAGATGCGATTGCTTTTTCTTGTGTCGCTTTCGTGTAGTAAACATTGGCAGAACCTGTTGTGATTGAACTACCTGGTGTATTGGTAATAGCAGATACATGATGGGTCTTCTCTAGTAGTTGCTTCACTTCAAAGCTTTCCCCACTTTGCGAACTAATCAATAGGTTATAATGGTTTAACATTGGTGACTGATAATGAAGCAATTCCGAACAATCAATCGCTTGAGCCATCCCACCATTGCTAGTCACATATAAAGCCGCCAATTGGGAAGCAGCTAACGAACTACCCATACCAGTAAGCAAAAACGGCTTGTTTTTATCAAAATTAAAAGTAGTATCGATATTTCCATTAACTGTGTCTTTTATCGACTGTGGTTGCTCATGTACTTCAGTTAAAAATAAACTCATATGCGATCATCCCTTCACAGATTTATAATTATGTACGTTTATAAGAACAGCCGCCCCTTAGTAAGAAGCACAAGAACCGTCCCGCCGCTTCCTTATTAGGAACTGTGCGAAACCCTCCTTGTACATTCATGCGGGAATATCAAGTGGGACAAGTGCCCTGTCCCCATGTCCCACTACACGTGTGATACGATCAATTCTGCTTTTCCTGTTAATTGATAGTTGCGAACGCCATTTGGCAAAATAAAATGGCTTCCTTTTTCAATTTCAAATGACTGATCCTCGACAGTAATGGTTGCATTTCCGTCTATAACACTAACTTGCAAGAAGTCTTGCTCTAACGTCAATGATGCACTGCCCTCAAGTTCCCAATGATAAACAGAGAAATACTCCGCTTCTACCAACTGCTTCACCGTTAAGTCCTCTACTTTCGATACACTTTGCTCTCCTACTGCATCTTTGTGTGGCACAGTCGTAACTTCCATTGCTTTTTCTAAGTGTAGTTCACGTTTGTTCCCTTCCGCATCGGTTCGATCATAATCATAGACGCGATATGTAATATCTGAACTTTGTTGGGTTTCTAAAATGACAATCCCTTTTCCAATCGCATGAATCGTCCCACTCGGAACATAGACAAAATCACCAGCTTGCACTTTGATCCGACCTAAAAATTGATCCCACTCACCATTTTCTACCATCGTTTTTAATTCTTGGTCGGATTTTGCATGGTGACCAATCACGAGTTCCGCTTCAGGCTCTGCACTTAGGACATACCAGCACTCGGTCTTCCCATATGGCGCCCCTTCCACTTCACGCGCATAGGTATCATTCGGATGCACTTGGACAGATAAGTCATCATTCGCATCTAAAATTTTAACAAGCAATGGGTATTCCTCGTCATTATCCTTGCTTTTATGAAATAACTCTCCATGTTCGTTCCATGCATCTGCTAGTGTTTTGCCAGCTAGAGGTCCATTGGTTATGATACTTGGCCCATTAGGATGGGCAGAAATCACCCACGCTTCCCCTGTTTGTGCAGATGGAATCTCATAGTTAAATTCTGTTTGTAATTTTTGACCGCCCCAAATACGCTCTTGAAATACAGGCTGTAAAAAAATCGGCTCTTTGTACATAAATAGTTACCTCCAATATTAAGTTGATTGATCCAAATTTATAATGTAAAGAAAGCATGAGCCCCGTCCCCATGCTTTCCCCCTGTTACTGTACTTCTTCTAATAAGGTTAGTGCTTCTTGTTTTGAGTTTGTTTGTAGTAATTTTTCTCTAAATTGTTCGTCCATTAATTTTCTTGATAGCATTTGTAAAATTTTCAAGTGTGCATCTCCAGCACTTTCCTCTGGTACGGCAATCATGAAAATTAATTTGGCGTCAGTGCCATCAAGACTGTTCCAATCAACACCATCACGCTTGATTCCAAATGCTACGGCAGGGCGTGTGACTGCATTTGACTTTCCATGTGGAATCGCAATGTTCATGCCAAGTCCTGTAGAACTTTGTGCTTCACGATCCAGAATCGCTTGTTTAAATGTTTGTTTCGAGTCAACAATACCAGCTGCATCAAATTTCTCAATTAATTCATCGATCACATCATCACGTGTTGATGCAGTTAAGCTTGTCTCAATTAAGTCTTCACTCGTAATATCAACTAATTTATTAATTTCTTGAGTTGCAGGCTCTGTAGTCGCCGTTTGGGATGTTGTTGCTACTTCATCCGTCGCATCAACTTGAACCGTTCCACCCCCAGCGACAGCTACTTCTACATCTTTTTTCAAAAAGTTTACCATAAATGCTGTCACGATTACACCAGCAATTGCTGCTAGGAAAAAGACAATTACGTTGTCCACTGCACCTAGTATCGCAACAATTGGTCCACCGTGTGCTACTTTGTCCCCAACATTCCCAATCATCGCAATAATCGAACCAGTCATCGAACCGACAACAATACTTGGAATAACGCGCAATGGATCCTGTGCGGCAAATGGAATCGCCCCTTCTGTAATGCCAAAAAATCCCATCGTTAGAGAAGCTTTACCTGCTTCGCGTTCATTTGCTTGATATTTTTTCTTATTAATCAATGTTGCAAGTCCCATTCCAATTGGTGGAATACAGATCGCAACCGCAATCGGTCCCATAATTTCATAGTTTCCTTCTGCAATCATCGCAGAACCAAATAGGAATGCAACTTTATTAAATGGTCCACCCATATCAACGGCAATCATCGCACCAAGAATCGCCGCTAATAAAATCGAGCTTGCGCCTTGCATACCGGCAAGCAATGTCGTTAGCCCTTCAAACACTTGTGCTACAGGTGCACCGATTACAAAGATAAATAATAGTCCTACAATCACCGATGAAATAATCGGAATAAAAATAATCGGCATAACCGGTTGCACGGCTTGTGGAACTTTAATTTTCTTAATCCAAAGTGCAATATAACCAGCTAAGAAACCAGCGATAATCCCGCCGATAAATCCAGCTCCAGCTTCACTTCCATAAAAACTACCCTCTGCTGCAATATAACCACCGATCATACCTGGTACTAAACCTGGACGATCCGCAATACTAACGGCAATGAAACCTGCTAAAATTGGTACCATGAACATAAATGCTGTTCCACCTAAGGTTTCAATTTGTTTCCAAATCGAATCCTCTGGTATTTGAATGCCACCTGGTGTTTGCTCCCCACCAATCGTTAATGCAAGCGCGATCAACAGTCCCCCAACAACGATAAATGGAATCATGTAAGAAACACCATTCATCAAGTGTTTATAAATAGGGTTTTCTTTTTGTTTCTTTTGTTGCTTAACTTCGTCTGGGGATTTTAAGTCTCCTTGGTGAACGGACGCGTCCCCGTTTTGAATTCGTTTGATTAATTCTTTCGGATTACGAATGCCCTCTTGGACACCGGTTACAATTAATTTTTTACCAACAAACCGTTCTTTCGAAATTTCTTTGTCAGCAGCGATAATAATTCCATCTGCCTCTGCAATGTCTTGGTCTGTTAGCACATTTTCCGCACCAATTGAACCTTGTGTTTCAACTTTTATATCAATGCCCATCTCTTCGCCTGCTTTTTGTAAGTTCTCAGCAGCCATATACGTATGGGCAATCCCAACTGGACAAGCCGTCACAGCTAATACCTTCATGATGTTTCCCTCCTATAATAACCTCGTTTTGTAATTGCTTACATGTATTGTAACGCTGAAAACGGCCTTCATTAATTTAAGTTTTTACCGTAATATGTGGTAAAAATGAATTAATTGGTTGTGGGATAGCTTTCACCTTGATTCTGAAGGCCTTCAATATGGAGTGGGACGTTGCTGGGGTATGGGAGGGTGGGGAAAGTGCGGGATTGCGATTCGGATGCGGAATTGCGGACATTTATTCCGCTATTCACTCAATTTCATGCCTTTTTCATCCAATTCCGACGGTTTAAAGAACCAATGTCCGCTCCATGCCATTTTGGGCACTTTTTTCACCATTTAAGGCACTAAATGTCCGCCTCCACCCTCTATTCGAAGCGGACATTTGTTTCACAATTCACGCTGGTATTCATGCCCCCCGCGAACCCCGTCATACCAACCCTACTTACTACATCATGATAGGTTATCCAAAAAATCTTTCACACGGTCAGCTGCAACTAATGACTGCACATAGGACGGATGCTCACAAATCGTCGCGATCTGTGAAACCGCAGCTCGATTTAAGCGTTGATCCTCCTTAGAAAAAGCTAACATAAACACTAGCGAAACAAACTCTGTCCCCCATTCGATTGGTTCCTTCAAAACAGCAACCGCAATGGCGGATTGATGAACCATCGATGGGCTACCATGCGGAATGGCGACACCCCCACCAATGGAAGTAGCTGATTTGCTTTCTCTCATTATTGCATGATGAGTGAAAGACTCCGTAACGAAACCCTTTTGAAAAAGTGCCTGTCCTAACAGTTCCACCACTTGGTAAGGGTGTTCCTTGTCTACTCCTAAAAAAACTAAGTCGCCTCGGATCAAAGGAGCAAGCTGTGCCGCATCCTGGCTCCCTGCTTTCTTCTGCTCCAATTGTTTCATGAATTGGTTTAAATTCTCTTTATCCTTTGCTTCTAATAATGGCGAGATCACAACATGGGGAACATGGATACGGTCAAGTGGCACCGTCGAAATAATAAAATCCACTGCCGTTTTTTCAAGAAAATCATCCACATCTCCTTGCCCAACACAAGCCAAGATCGTAATATCTTGGTAGTACTGTTTGACTTTTGCCTCCAAAAGATAGGACGTGCCGACCCCCATGTGACAAACAATTAACGTTTTCTTCTCCTGTTCACGTGTTCCTTCTAGCCGTTCAATTGCAGCTTGGAAATGAAGCACGAGATAGGCGGCCTCATCCTCTGGAACGTCCAGATCATATTTTTCTCTAATTTCATCTAGCGCGATCATCACCATGTTAAACATATATGGATACATTTTCTTCACATCTGCTAAAAGTGGATTAGTGATAGGAAAGCCATATTTGATTCGATTAATGACCGAATGAATATGAACCGCTAAGCCTCTAGTTAACACAGCATCACTTTCAAACGAGGTTAACGTTAATTTACTTAGCTTTGTCGTTAAATCTGCAACTAAATTATTTAAAAAATCATCTGCGATCGTTGCGAGCGCCGCCTCATCTTCTTTCTTCTTGCCACTAATTAAATGCCAGGTAAAATAGATTCGTTCATCTTCTGGGAAGGTGATACGAAAGACGGATTCTAGTTGTTCAAAAAACGTAGAGGTCATATTGTATTCTTTATAACCGCACACCGCCTCTTTTTCCTCTTCTGGAACATAAACGGGTGACTTTTGCCTTGTTCGTTTGATCATAATTAACGCATGGACGAGCAAACTTTCCATTGCCCCATCTGTAAAAGCAATCGCATGGTGTTGTTGCAAGTCACGCAATGCCTTTTTCACTGTTGTGATTTCATAGGGAAGAAATAAGTCGAGCACATAATTTTTTTCCAATGCAAGTGTTGGAAGCAATTCAGAAAGGTGAGCGATCGCACTCCGCTTATTAAATTCTGTCCCTTCCACATAGTTTCCAAGACGTGGTTTGGAAATGAGTTCAAGATCAAACCCATTTAACCATGTCGCAATTTGGTCCAGTTCCTTCTTGATCGTACCCTTGGCAACATAGTAATGTTTCGTCAAATCTTGAATCGTAACCGCTTTATCACTAACCAATAAGTGATAAGCAATTTCTAAAAATCGATCCTCGGTCGTTTTTGGCTCGGTAGCTAGCAGTCGATCAAACATAGCCGCTCGATCAGCCTCACCCACCTCTAGCATAATCCCAATTCCAGGTTTGCGAATCAGCGTTGCACTAGGAAAATCTACTAGAATCTCTTCTAGTTTCTTCAAATCATTCCGCACCGTTTTCTCCGCACATTCCAATTGACTAGCCAAACTCATTATGTTGACGGTTTCTTTTTTCTGCACTAATAAGATTCGTAATAATTCCTTCTGTCTATCATTCATAGTCCGCACCTACTTTAATTAATACCAAAAAGTGTATCTTATTAGTAGGAAAAATTCAACGTGTGGGACAAGGGGACAGGTTTACTGTCCCAGAAAGAAGCAGCGAGGACGTGGGGAATCTCGCAGACGGTTGCACCGGGATCAAGACAAACGTCCAACATCACACCATATCTATAGGCGTGCTCCACAAGTGGGGACAAGTGCCCTGTCCCCATGTCCCACTTCACCCCTGCTTCTCTCTTCCTCGTTTCCATCTTTTCAGCAAGTATTGCTCATTTTCCTTTGTATTCACGTTTAGAAGCATTTCACTTTTCACGATTGGTGTTTCTACTTTAACTTTCCAGAAGGGTAAGTAGTTCAATTCGAGTTTTTTGAGTTTATAGGTTGGTTTTTTCATCATATACATGGAGTTAATTTGGTTTTGTTGAACGTCTTGGACATATTTTTTCACTTCATTGATTGTAGAGATATGGGGAGCTAAAAGTAGTTCTTTCTCGACTGTTTCCGTTTTTGTATACGGTACGTCGGTTAGGATGCCACGATATCCTGTCATCCCCTCAACAAAAACCATCTGCGGACTAACTTTTGATGCAAACGGTTTGCGGGAAGCTATTACCAATAGTTGTGCGGTCCAAAACGGATGGTAATAGCAAGTTTCCTCTGTAATCCCTTTTTCAATATATTCTACATTAATCTTTCCCTTTAAACGATCACGCAATGGTAGATTTTTATAAATTAATTTAGCTAATGGAAGGTACTTCTCCTTTTTTGATGTTATTAGATTTACTTGTTCATCTTTAACAGTTGTCAAAGCCATTTTCTATCCCCCCCTATTGTGCATCCTTTATTGCTGTGTGATTTAATTCAACTTCATGCTGGACTTCCTCTGATGGTGGAGGTGTCAACAAGCTAACAATGATCGTTAACGCAAAGGATACAGGCGTCGCAAACATGACCTCATTAATCACTTCTAAAGGCAATAGCATTGCACCGACATAGACGGTAATACCACCAATAACCCCTGCTAGAGCACCCGGTTTATTTGCTCGCTTCCACCACAACCCTAATAATATTGGGGCACTAAAACTAGAAACCAGTGCTCCCCCAATCATCGCGATCATGACATGTAAAAGTGGAGGTGGATTTAAAGATAAAACAATCGCAATAGTTGCAGCTAGTAGCATGACGACTAATCCAATTCTCGTAACCTTTTTTTCTGGTGCATTTTTATTAATGTGCCCTTTGTATAAATCATGCGCAACTCCTGATGAGGCCGCTAGTAAAAAGGCGTCTGTCGATGACATAATCGATGCTAGAATAGAGGATAGTAGAATCCCAGCAATAACCGGTGACAAGTAAACCTCTATCACGCGTAAAAAGGCAATATCGTTGTTATCTGCAAACGTGTCACTCAAACCAATTCCCGCCATCAATACAAACGCCCCAGTCATGAACAGGACTGCAAATAACAGTGTCCCACCAATCATGGAAAGACGTGCATGTCGTGCATTTTTCGCACTTAACGTTCTCATAACTGCAGCTGGCGTCACAACCGCAAACCATAGGAAAACAAAAAACAGGGCAAAATAACTGTACCATGGCAACGTCGCATCAAATGCATTTGGATTCACACTAAGCGCCGCATCAATTACATTCGGTACCCCGCCATGATTGACAATAATAACGACTGCCAGTACCGCTACACCAGCAACCATCATAATTCCTTGTATTAAGTCGGTATAAGTAATCGCCCACATACCACCGATGGAAGCATAAAGTGTCATCCCAGCACCAATCACGATGACGGTTAAAGCATAAGGCCACCCAAGCACATAAGAACCTACATACCCAACAGTCGTTAATTGGGGAACGATATAAATGGTCATTAAAATAACGATTAAGACAGCTGACACGATCCGAACCGAATTACCAAACCGTTTTCCAAAATAAGCCGGCAGCGTGGTCACCCCAGATCTTCTCATTTGAGCGGCAAAAAGAAATAAAGCAAACGGAAATAATGCAACACTTCCTAACCCCGTCGCAAGGTAGTAGGGAACGCCATATGCTACACCAGACCCTATCGCCCCATACATCGAACCACCGCTTGCTACAGCTGCAAAAACCGCGAATGAACCAACAAAACCATTTACCGAACGACCGGCTAACCAGTAATCATCCTCTGTTGAAAGGGCTTTTCTAGAAAAATAAATACCAATAACAGTCATAACTAACAAATAGACAATAATAACGGTTGTTTCAACGGGTCTCATCACACATCACTCCTTTATGATTTATTATTCTTCGTCCTCAACCTTCTCCGCCCAAAAGACAAAAATGATTGATTGGGTCGTCCATATAAAAAAGCCTATAATCATCAACCAATTAAAGAGAGGTATTCCTAACCAACCAGGACTAGTGGGGAACCATGCAAAAAGAAAAATGGCATAGGCAATTAAAATAACCGTCATAATAATTCCCGGGTTTTTCATGATATTTTTCTTTTGTTTCATCACCTTTCGCCTCCAATCATTTTTTAAAAAATTTTCCTTGCAAACTACAGGGATACGACGACCCATTAAGAAAGGGCTTACATTTTAATCGGAAATAATGTGTCCCCCAGTTACGAGGGCTATCCGTTTTTTATGCAAACCACATCACCCTTTTTTTCTTTCCTTAAAAGATCTATATGCATAAAAGTATTTTTGTATACAATTAATTTGGTACAAACAGAAAAAATAAAAAAAGAAGCAACGGGACGGTCTCCTGCTTCATTGTTGAGGAAGTAGAGAATTGGCCCTTGCTTACGACGATATTAAGCACTATTAATACAGTCTTGTTAAAAAGACCCACCACGCCTCTGTAAGAAGCGTGGTGATTTCTGTTACCTAGTGTCAATAATTGATTTGTTTACGCATTTAGAAAAAGGGAATCTCAAGTACAGTTCTTGTGCTTCCTTCTGTGATATCAAGTACTTAAAACCGCCACCACCCAACAATATATAACCATAAACATCGCCTAGTCACCTTAACTTCCACCGCCACCTTTAAACAACCTCAACTGGGACAAGTGCCCTGTCCCCATGTCCCACTTTTGGTGGAGGATCACTGCTAGGAGTAGGGCAATTCCTATGGTATCTGTTAGTGTGCCTGGATATAGCATTAGAACGCCGCTTGCGATAAGCAAAATTCGTTCTAGATAGTTAGCAACCATAAGCAACCATCCGATGGCGCCACCTGCTAAGGTGATCACACCGATCGTCGCGGTAAGGAAGGCCATAACAATTTGAATTGGAGAGCCATTCATCAATAAGGACGGTTCTACTACAAACATAAACGGGACGATAAACCCAACTAAGCCTAACCGGACAGCTTCCAACCCTACTCGATTTGGATTGCTACCCGAGATTCCTGCTGCTGCAAAAGCTGCGACAGCAACTGGCGGCGTAATCGCTGAAAAAATCGAGAAATATACAATAAACAAATGGGCAGCCACTGTTGGAACCCCTAATTCGATTAACGCCGGTGCTGCCAACATCGCTGTTAAAATATAAGCGGCTGCAACTGGCATGCCCATTCCTAAAACGATACAAATAAGCATTACCAATAATAATGTAGGAAAAAGCATTCCATCTGTTAATCCAAGTACAATACTTGTTAATTTCCCACCAAGTCCAGTCGACATGATGCCCGCAATGACTAACCCTGCTGCTGCACATGCCGTTGTCACTGGTATCGAGGACTTAGCCCCAACAACCATCGCTTCAAAAATTTCTTTCCATCCCATCCGTGTCCGTTTACGGAACCAGCTTACAATTACAATCGATACAATCCCATAAAATCCTGTTCTAGAAGCACTATACCCTTGCAACAGCAACAAGACCAACACAATTAACGGAATAAAATAATACCATCCTTGTTTTAACACATCTGAAATCTTAGGAATATCTTGTTTCGCTGCATGCGGCAAATCTAATCGCAACGCTTCAAAATGAACCATGCTTAATAATGACACATAGTAAAGAATTCCTGGGATCATTGCTGCGATCACAATCGAACCATAGGAAACATTCGTAACGGCAGCCATCAAAAACGCTGATGATCCCATTATTGGGGGTAAAATACTTCCTCCAGTGGAAGCAGCCGCTTCAATCGCTGCCGCAAATGACGGTTTATATCCCACTTTTTTACTTACAGGTATGGTAAAAGCTCCTGTCGTCACTACGTTTGCCGTTGGACTACCGGAAATGGAACCAAATAACGCACTGGTCAGCACCGCCACCTTAGCCGCTCCTCCTTTTGATGTACCGGCAATCGCCGTTGACAAACGGAAGAAAAATTCTCCAGCTCCCGCCTTTTGCAAAAACGCCCCAAACAATAAAAACATAAACACAAACGAAGCAGCAACGGACACTGGAGAACCCCATAACCCATTTAAACTAAAGGCCAAATCATCTAAAATCGTAATCGGAGCAAATTCCCTGTGCCCCAACAGACCGCTGAAATGATGCCCCCATAAAGCATAACTGAGGCCTACTACCACGATCATAACAATTGGAACACCGATCGTTCTTCTGGCTGCTTCGATACTTAGAAGTACGAACACAAGACCAAAAAAGACATCGGCATTTGTGAGTGGGTCCATAATCGGAATCCTTTGTGCTATCCGGTCTGCATGAATCGTGAAATAGACTCCCGCCCCAAGCGCTAATAACGCACAGAGATAATCGAGGTAGGATGGCATATGACTGGATGCTTTTTTACCTACTTTTGAATAACGATAAAATAAAAAAGTCAATCCAATGATAAAAGCCAAATGAATTGCCATCTGATTGATTGGGTTCAATTTTCCCCAAACAACCGACCAGACTTGAAATACGGATAATAAACAGGCGATAATGTTAAATAGTTTCCGATGGCCACCCGACAAATCACGCTTTTCTCCTGCTGCCAACCATCCTACTACTCTCGTTTTCATGTTCACGAATCACGACCTCTTTTCTAAAGTTCCATGTTTAGTTCACATCATCGCTTTCAACTAATCCCGCATCTTGGAAAAACTTCTCAGCACCAGGATGAAGCGGAACAGCACCAACATCCATAATCGTTTCATCTGTTAAATTGGTAAATTCCTCATGCACCGTTCCTAAATAATCGATATTTTCATAGATTGATTTGGTAACTTGGTACACTTCATCCTCTGATACGTCCTTATGCACCACCAGAATAACTGGCGTATTCACCGTCGCTACATCCTCTTTTAAAAAGTCATAGCCACCTGCTTCAATCACACCAGCTTCCATTCCAAGATTTTCTGACACCGCTTGAATAACTGCTTCATCCAATGAGAACATCTTGAAGTCCATTGTCGTTGATGCTTCGAGAATGTCACTAGAAGGAACGGACAATGCATCACCAGTGCCATCTATCCGGTTATCAGCCATTAATTCAAACGTTTTGGTTCCTCCTAAATGATCCACAGATCCGCCCCATGCAATAATGTCATCGTAGGTAACCCCGTATTCCTGCAGAATATTCCTTGTAATCATTTCACCCGGTGATCCTTTTTGATCGACAGCCAAACGAAGGGGGACTTCCTGTTCAACAATTTCCTCAAAAGAATCATAATCCGCATCGGCTTTTACAACAAATTGATAATAATTTGCCGGGATCACAACACTAATTGCTCGAACATCTTCATAAGCCTGGTCATACGGTTCTTCCCCTTTGTAAGCAGCATAGGCGGTCATCGCATAGGAAAGGCCATATGGAATCGTGTTTGTCCCAACAGTTGCGGGATTTTCAACGATCCCACCTGGTTCAACGGTAATGAAAGCATCTTTGTTTTCTCGCCGAATCGATTCTGCTATCCCTTCTGTAAATACTGACCATGCACCACCAGTACGTCCGCCGATAATGGTCGTTTCCATTTCTTCCTTTGCTGTATCGCTAGACTCTGAATTCGTTGCTTCTGCACCCCCACATGCAGTCAACAACAAACTTAATAGCAATACTCCGAATAGATGAAACTTATTAACTAACACGTTCCCCACTTCTAAACGCCTCCTTTTTATTTCCCTGTTTCACTTGCAAACTAATATCAAGTGCCTTGACGGAATGGGTTAAAAATCCTAACGAAATATAATCAACGCCCGTTCCTGAAAACGTAGCTAAATTTTCCAAGTTAATGCCGCCAGAGGCCTCGGTTACGATCGAACTAGGCACATAGGTAGCAAATTCCTTTACCTCCTCTGGTGTTCGATTATCAAACATAATCACATCTGCTCCAGCCTCGACGGCTTCCAATACTTCTTCCTTTGACTCTGTTTCCACCTCAATCTTAACCATGTGACCAACTTTTTCACGAACAGTCTGTACGGCTTTGGTAATCGATCCGCTGAACGATATGTGGTTATCCTTAATCATCACACCATCATACAAGCCTTGACGGTGATTTTTTCCCCCACCAGTAATAACAGCATATTTATCAAGCATCCGTAAGCCAGGAATAGTTTTTCTTGTATCACAAATTTGAATCGAAGGATCATCGATTGTTTCCACACATTGATTGGTAATCGTCGCAATCCCACTCATACGCTGCATCAAATTTAAAATAACCCTTTCCCCTGTAAGCAAATGCGCAACAGGACCTGTTACTTCTGCAATTTTTTGACCAGCAGAAACATGATCACCATCTGAAATATGTATTCTGATCTCAATCGAAGAATCTAGTAAATGATACACTTCTTTAATAATGGTCGTCCCCGAAATAACGCCATCTTCCTTAGCAATAAACACCCCCGTTCCCACTTCATCAAGCGGAAAAATCGATTGACTCGTAATATCTTGATCACCAATATCCTCTAGTAAAAAGGATTGGAGCATTGACCTTAGTTTTAGTGGATTCATCCTATCTCCCCTTTATTTTGGTTAAAGTATCCTGTATGTAGTTGTTGGATTGTGAGTTTATTCACATTGGAATGAATTGTAGTTGGTAATTTGGTTTTTACAGGTGTCTTTACACATATATTTACATAAGTTGGTTAGAATGGCAAGAACCTTTATTAAAAAAAAGAAGCACGGGGATGGTTATTGGCTTCCTTCAGCTTCGTGTCTGGCACAACCTGAGGTTTAAACATAATTGAATCTTAATAGTAATTGCTGTACTTGTTCCAATAATATCTTATACATAATAAGGAAGCAGGAGAACCGCCCCCTGCTTCCTTATTCTTATACTAAGTTGGATAGTTTTGATTCTCTTATTTCTTTTGCTGCTTGAACCATGACTTTAAGTGCTTCTATTGTTTTTCCTTCTTGTCTTGTTTTTAGACCACAATCAGGGTTAATCCAAAACTGCTTCGGTGAAATGGACTGTAATGGACGATTAATGTTTTGTTTAATCTCTTCCTTACTAGGGATTCGTGGACTATGAATATCATAGACACCAAGGCCGATTTCTTTTTCATACGTATTTTCCTCAAAGGTGGAAATAATTTCTCCATGACTCTTCGATGTTTCAATCGAAAGAACATCTGCATCCAATGCATCAATCGTATTAAAAATATTATGGAAATCAGAGTAGCACATATGGGTATGAATTTGTGTATCGTCTTTTACTGATGATGTGGTCAATTTAAATCCATAAACAGCTGCATCTAAGTATTCAGATTGTTTAGCTGAATCTAGTGGTGTTCCTTCTCGTAACGCTGGTTCATCGACTTGAATAATTTTTATCCCTGCTTCTTCAATGGCCTTGACTTCTTCTTTCAACGCTAAAGCAATCTGGTTTAACACCGTATAACGTGGGACATCATCATATACGAACGACCAGTTTAGAATTGTTGTCGGACCGGTAAGCATCCCTTTGACCGGTTTGTCTGTTAATGATTGCGCATAAACCACTTCTTTTACTGTCATCGGTTGATCAAAAGAGACATCACCAACAATTAGAGGAGGTTTCACACATCTGGAACCATAGGACTGGACCCAGCCAAATTCTGACACTTGAAAGCCATTTAATTTTTCACCAAAATATTCGACCATATCTGTCCGTTCAAATTCCCCATGAACAAGTACATCAAGGCCAATATCTTCCTGAATAGCAATCCATTTTTTAATAGTATTTTTAATAAACTGTTCATAGTCTTCGTTCGTAATGTCACCATTACGCCATTTCCTTCGTGTCTGTTTAACTTCTGCTGTCTGCGGCAAGCTTCCAATCGTCGTAGTCGGAAGAACCGGTAGTTGCAAATCCTCCTGTTGCTTTTCGATACGTTTAGCAAACGGTAACGTACGTTTTGCATCTTGTTCACGAAGGTTTTCCACATTTCTTTTCACATCATGATCTTTACGATAATCGGACTGTTTTAAGTTAGTAAGTGCCTCATCACTAGCCTTCAGTTCTTCGGTAATACGCTGCTTTTTGTTGTTGGCCCCTTTAGTCAAGGTAACAACTTCTTCCAATTTTTCATCGGCAAAGGATAGTCCATCTTTGATAACCGGATCCAATGCTTGCTCATGCTTTTTCGTTACTGGAACATGAAGTAGCGAACAAGATGGTTGAATAATCAATGTGTCATGTTCTACATATCGCTCAATCTCTTTAATTAACTCCAAACGATTTTCTAAATCCGCCCTCCAAACGTTTCGACCATCGACAACACCAACGGCTAGAACTTTATCGTTAGGGAAACCATGTTGCTTAATGGAGGCAAGTGAATCTCCATGAACAAAGTCAAGTCCAATCCCTTGAACAGGTAATTCTACCACTTCTTTATAATGAATGACGCGTTCAAAATAGGTTTGTAAAATAATATTTAATTTCGGGGTAGCTTCATCGAGCGCCGCGTAGACACGATGCGCATAGTCTAATACTTCCTTTGATACATCGGTGCCAAAAATAGGCTCGTCTATTTGTACCCATTCGGCTCCCGCTTCCTCTAATTCCTTTAACACTTGAATATAAAGTGGTAAAAATGCTTGCAACAGCGTTGGGAAATCTTTTTCCTCATAGCCTTTAGATAATTTCAAGTACGTGATTGGACCTAAAATCACTGGTTTCCCATCAATTCCCAGTTCTTCCTTTGCCTCTGTGTAATACTTTAACGGGTAATTTTCCGTTAAGGTTGGCTTCACATTTTCTAATTCTGGCACAATGTAATGATAGTTGGTATTAAACCATTTTGTCATCACCGAAGCAACAGCATTTTTTACGCCTCTAGCTACTGCAAAATACGTTTCAAAATCCACTTTTCCACCATTATAATCAAAACGTTCCGGGATCACGCCAAACATCGCAGAAGTATCTAGTACATGGTCATAAAAGGAATAATCCCCAACTGGAATGAGATCGACCCCTGCCTTTTGTTGCTTCTTTAAGTTTTCCAGTCTTAGGTGCTTCGTTGTTTCTAGCAACTCCTCCTCGGAAATGGTCCGATTCCAATAGTTTTCAAGTGCCTTTTTCCATTCTCTTTTTTCCCCGATTCTTGGATAACCAAGATTTGAACTTAATAGATTTGTCATGTTACATTCCTCCTCCATTTTTTTTATAATCCTACTGGGATAATAATGCTCTTTTTCGTAACTTTTTCTGTATATACTTGGATAGTTCAACTGTTAAGTCATAGCGCATAAACGGTGTAACTAAATAGATACCGTGAAAATGTTCCATCGCTGTGTCAATTAACTCCCTGGCGATGGTAAGACCTTCTGCAATCGATTCTCCACGACTTTCGGCCACCGCCCGCATACGATCACGTGTGTTATCCTCTAGCTTCATTCCTGGCACTTCATTATGCAGAAATTCCGCATTCCTTGTCGAAGTTAGCGGCATAATTCCGATAAAAATCGGCGTATCGAGATGCTTCGTTGCTTGTTTTAACTCCTTTATTTTTTCTGAACTGAATATTGGCTGGGTCAGAAAATAATCGGAACCACACGCGATTTTCTTCTCCAATCGTTTCACTGCTTTTTCCAGGTTAGCAACGTTTGGATTAAAAGCAGACGCTACCCGAAAGTCCGTTTTTTGTCGTAACGATTTTCCTGAAAAAGATAACCCCTTTTCATTACTTTGTTTAATTAATTTGGTCAACTCAAAAGAGGTCACATCAAACACTGATGTTGCTCCAGGAAAATCTCCTATTTTGGTGGGGTCACCAGTAACTGCCAAAATTTCATGGATCCCCAACGTGTGCAACCCCATTAAATGTGATTGTAATCCAATTAAATTACGGTCACGGCACGTCAAATGAACTAGGGGCGTGATCCCGATATCGTGTTTTTTAATCAATGTCGCCACTGCGATATTACTAACTCTCGGTGTCGCTAATGAATTATCCGCGATCGTGACCGCATCCACACCGGCCTCTTTTAGCGCTTTTACACCGCTTAAGTATTCATCTACTTGCAAATGCTTGGGCGGATCCAATTCAACAATTATCGTATGACACTTTTTGGTGATTTCCGGTAAAGATAGCTTTTCTCGAACTGGGTTTTCTTGTATTTCTATGGTGGGTTGTTTTGTTGTCGGTGTTTTTTCTTGTAGTGGTTGCAGTCCTTTGATGCCATTCGCAAGTGCACGGACATGTTCAGGTGTCGTTCCACAACACCCTCCAATTAATCGCACACCTTCATCTCTGAACTCTCTCGCACATTGAATGAAGTAATCTGGGTGGTTGTTATAAATAAGCTTGCCATTTCGATAAGCTGGCAAACTCGCATTAGGATACGCCGCTAAATAAGCATGCTTAGGCAGCGGTACAGATGCTAGTGATTTCACCATATGATGTGGTCCAAGTCGACAATTAACCCCAACGACATCCGCCCCTAAATCCTCTAAGCGTTGTAACACATCTGGCAACAATGTACCATTTTCGAGGACGCCAGGTTCATGCATTGACACATTCGTTATAATTGGTAAATTCGTTTCCTCTCTTACGATCGCTAAAACTGTTTTTAATTCTTCTAAATCATAATACGTTTCCAAAAGCAGACCATCGACGCCTTCTAACAAGAGGCAATAAAGTTGTTCCCTAAAGCTTCGTTTAATTTCTTCCATCGTTCCTAAAAGTTTTTGCGTGCCTTGGATTCCTCCAATCGTACCGAGGACAAACGCTTCGTTTTTGGCCGCCTGCTTAGCAATTTTCACAGCAGAAGCATTTATTTTTTTGACTTGATCCTCCAACCCATATCTCGCCAGTTTTATATAATTGGCACCATACGTATTGGTTTGAATCACATCTGCGCCCGCTGTAATATACGCCTCATGCACATGCCGTATTTCCTCCGGATGGGTAAGGTTCATTTGTTCAAAACAACGATCCACTCCATGAGAATACAGTAGCGTTCCCATCGCCCCATCCCCAATCAAAATCTTGTCATTGAGTGCGGTTAATAAGTTCAATCAATCAAACCCCTTTCCTTTTGAATGATCCTTCGTCCTCCTCCCTCACTTTTTTGGTGTTTAACATATAAAAAAACCTCTCCTTGAAAAAGAAGAGGTTGACACCATAGGCTTTGTTGCTCTTCTTATCTTCAAGCATGTTGCTTCTGGAATTAGCACAGTACTCCACGAGTCTGCTGCTGAGGTATCAAAGGGCCAGTCCCTCCACCTCTCTGGATAAGAAAGTTGCTTATGAAATTTTTATACTGATTAGTACTCTACCGCCTTTCACATGTAAAGTCAACACAATTTTCGTAAAATTTATATTTTTCCGAAAAGTAAAGCACGGGGACGATTTTTGTGCTTCCTTACCGGTGACAGGCACTGCTACTATTTCTAGAAAAAAGCCACATTAAAAAGATCCTTTTCCAACTTAATTTCCTAAAAATAAAAAGACCCACCGTGGTCCGCATCTGTGAGAGGCGTGGTGGGTTCTGTTAACAATAATTCATCTTAGAAAAAGGGTAACGTGTCAATAATTGATTAGTATCCACAGATGGTAACAGGCACCACCAACGGAAGCAGGAGAACCGTCCCCACGCTTCCCCGCTGGGACAAATGCCCTGTCCTGTCCCCTTGTCCCTATCCCCTAATATAAATAGTTATCTCTTTTGTATTCCTTATAATTTAAATGGGCGAATCAGTCCATTTAATTTTTATTCACATTTCCCCCATGACTTTGCGTCCCAATCTTTCTATTGGTTTGCCTTTACTTATATTAAATTTTGATAACAACGCTAAAATCTTAACTTCAATCTGTTAGACCTTAATAATAACAGTAACAAACGACTTGTTTCATCACAATTCAACATATTTCTGCAACTTATCTGATTTGATATAAAATTAACTTTTCATTCCATTTAGTTAACAACCATTCAGACTGGTGAGAGTGCCTTCATATATTTAATTTATTAAAAATTTTTTTAACAAAAATTCAATGATATGTTACACTAGAAGAAGTTTTTTGACAAAATTCAACATTATTATTTACTAGTGCAGCTAGAAGGGAAGGGAAGTAATGAAGAAAATATTAGAGAAGTTCACTATGTTCGGCAAAATCATGCTAATTTTACCATTCATTATTATATTTCTTGGAGTGTTAACGTTTATCAGTTACAACAATGCATCGAGCGAATTAAATGATTCCATTGACAATCGAATGGCATCAAAGCTAAATGAAACAGTTGAAATAGTCGATAAGAAGTTAACAACGCATGAAAGAAACTTAGTCACAACCAAAGCGTTAGTAGAATCGCGGGCTAATGATTTAACTAGGGACCAATATCGTGCCTACTTTGAACAATTACTACCAAGTAATGAAGAAACCTATGGGTTAGGGGTATGGTATGAACCTTATACATATAACGAAAATGAGGAGTATTTCGGCCCATATGTCTATAAAGATGGAGATAGCATTCTATACACAGAGGATTATGAAGATCCGTCTTACAATTATCATGAGATTGACTGGTATAAGCAGGGACTTCAGTCAGAAACACCAGTTTGGACTGCTCCTTATTATGATGAGACATTAGATCAAACCTTTATCACAACCGGTGTTGCTTTTTCCAATCAAAATGGAACAACAGAAGGAGTTATTACAAGCGACTATGTATTAAATTCGATTCAAACACTAATTTCAGATATTCAAGTAGAGAAAACTGGTTATGCCGTTCTTATTGATGAAAATGGGGGCTATCTGGCTCATCCTAATACTGAATGGCTTCTTTCCGCGGATATATCAAATCAAATAAAAGAGACAAAACACGTGGAAAATCTATTATCAACAGCAAACGGTACGATCCATTCTGAAGCTAACGACAAGGAATATGAGGTGTATTATCAAACATTACCAAAGGTGGGATGGAAAGTTCTTCTGTTTGCCCCATCTGAAGAATTATATGCATCTTTACCGTCCTTATTAAGTAAATTAATCATTACAAGTGTTATCTTAATTGCATTGATCATCGTTATTGTTTACTTTATCGGAAATACAATTTCAAGAGATGCCAAACAAATGAATGCCCATCTAGAAACACTAGCTTCAGGAGATCTAACCCATCGGATCGATGTGCAATCAAAAGATGAATTTGGGCAAATGGGCCGATATTTTAATTCTTCCATTCACTCTTTACAAACAATGTTAGCCACCATCTCCCAAAGCACTGAGAATGTCGCTTCAACATCTGAGCAGTTATCTGCTAGTTCTCAAGAAATTAATTCTTCTATCGAAGAGGTGGCCTCCTCAATCCAAGATGTCGCCAGTAATGCAGAGAACCAAAACAGACTTGCGGTTGATTTATCGACATCCAGTGAGGGAATGCAAGGGAAAATGAAACAAATGGCTAATTTTGTTCAAAGTATTGAAAAAAAGGCCTCTCAATCTACGAAACTTGCAGATAAAGGAAGCAATACAATTGAAGAAGTGATCAAGAAAATGACTGATTTAAATCAACACGTGAAGGATTCATCTAGTGTCATTCATTCCCTAAATAAAAAGTCAGATCAAATTGAACAAATGGCAAATTTAATTACCGATGTGACGGAACAGACGAATTTACTTGCATTAAATGCTGCCATTGAGGCTGCACGAGCAGGAGAGGCAGGAAAAGGCTTCGCTGTTGTAGCAGAAGAAGTTCGTAAACTAGCAGAACAATCTGGAAAAGCTTCACAGGAGATTAATAACACCATAAGCGGCATACAACAAGAAGTGTCTCAGTCAGTTATTATGATGGATAATAGTCAAACCATTGCTGGTGAGGGGATTCATTCTGTCGAAGAGGCAGGTAAGTCCTTTGACGCGATCACATCATCTATTTTTGACTTATCATCTAAGGTAACTGATTTAACGACAGAAATGAATCATGTGTTAGGTGAAATGAATACAATCAATGACTTATCGAGTCAAGTCAATAACGATTCAACCAATACGAGCGATCTAGCAAATAATGTGTCCGCCGCAACCGAAGAACAAGTTTCGATGATGACAGAAATAGCAAAAGCTGCCGAATCATTAGCCGAATTAGCCCAACAACTTCAAGAAGAAATAACTAACTTTAAAGTAGATAAATAGACGGACAAGGGTCTGGGCTATGGGGTCTGTACCCCATAGCCCACAATATTACATAAACTTAACTTCCTTCTTCGTCAATGAGAACGTTGATAGGTCATCACTTCGCATAGTGCTTCGTCGGTGGGAATAATCAAAGGAACTAATGCACCAATCGAAAGCTTCTTTTAACGGTGACAGGCACCACCTTAGGAAGCAGGAGAACCGGTCCCATGCTTCAACAAGGATGATGCGGACATTTAGTGCGCTATTTAAACAAAAATCCCCTGTTTGGCAGTGTGAACGGACATCTAGTACACTATTTAAACTAAATCAAGAAAAATTCACTCATTTTTGGCTGATTATAGGAAAAGATGTCCGCAAACAGCAGAAAAAGACTATTTTTAACTCCAATAAAGGAATAAATGTCCGCGCACGTCGATTACCGTACTGTGATACGAGACAACCACGCTTACCAACGACACTTTTCACGGGGACAAGTGCCCTGTCCCCGTCCCCCCCATGCTTCTATGAATCTATTATTTGTTTCATTTTCGCAGCTACGTTATTAGGGGCTTTGGCTTTGGTGATTGCACTTCCGACAATCACAATGTCTGGGTTCTCTTTGGCTATCCCTGGTAGTGTATCTAAATTAACTCCTCCTGCAACAGAAGTTTCAAAACGATACCCTTTTACTAACGAAAATAAGTCTGTACTAAATTGTCCTTCTGATTGCTTATCTTTTCCTACGTGAAGGCTAACGAAATCAACACCAATTTCTTGTAGTTGTTCAATTCGATCTCTTGAATCTACTTCAAGTAAATCTACCATAATATGTTTTCCATATTCTTCGGCAACCTTCAGAGTATCTGTGATTGTTGAATCATTTGAGAAAGCCATCACTGTTACTATATCAGCCCCTGCATCAAAGGCTTGTATTGCTTCATGTTTTCCAGCATCACACGTCTTCATATCTGCTAAAATCGTTTTTTCAGGATAAAGCTCACGTAACTCACGAACAATAGCCATTCCGTATTCTTTAATTACACCTGTTCCAACTTCGATAATATCAATTGACTCTTTTGTATCATTCACTATCTCGATACATGATTTTCTCGTCATCCGATCCAATGCTAACTGCAATTGCACTATACCCCTCCTCTAATCGTCGTTCCGGTTACATGATCTAATCTTATCGTTCGATTACTTCAATTTCTCCAAGGCGACCTTGGACATCTTCATAGTATGGCAATCCTTCGTTATCGCCTTTCACACCAACAACCATTGAACCAATTGTGTTGGCAAATTCGAGTATTCTGCCTAATGGCCAACCATTTAGCACTCCAAAAAGGAACCCGGAATCAAACCCGTCACCAGCTCCAACTGTGTCGACAACTTTTGGGGCCTTAGCAGGTGGTGCTTCCAAATATTCGCCGTTATAATAACCTACAGAACCTTTTCCGCCTTGTTTAATTGCAATATAAGAAATTCCTAACTCTTTAATGGATTCAATAATTGCTTTAGGTTCTTTTTCTCCGATAATAATATCCATTTCCTCATCACCAGCAAGTAAGATATCAACATAAGGAAGAATTTTTAACAAAGCTTCTCTCGCTTCCATTTTACTCCACATCCGCAAACGAATATTTGGATCAAACGATATCATTAGACCATGTTTTTTCGCTAACTCTATTGCACGATCAAAAATCTCCATGTTCTTCGGATCGATCGCCGGAAAAATTCCAGTTAAATGAAGTACTCTTGCTTGTTTAAAATATTCTTCATCTATATCATCAGGGGTCATGGATAATACCGGAGATTTATCACGATAGTAAAACGTTCGCACACTCCCATCTTCCATAACCTCTTTAAAGTTGAGTGACGTTGGATAGCCATCAACAAGCTTTACTTGGGAAATGTCAATCCCTTCTCCACGCGCAAATGTTTGAATATATCTTCCAAATTCGTCATTTCCCAATCTACTAATATACCCTGAGTTTAGTCCTAGACGGGCACAACCAATCGCTACATTCAGCTCCGCTCCACCAATATTTTTGTTAAAGCTGTTCACGAACTTCATCGGACCTGTTGAACCAGGATTAAATGCAATCATTGCTTCTCCTATTGTAATGACATCATACATGTTCATTCCTCCTCATCTAGCTCTTGGATGTTTCTCTCCAACACTTCCATACTTCCGCTTCGACATGAGATCACCTTGTCTGTCACGCCGACAAATAACCCCGTTTCCACAACACCAACTATTGCCTTCAAATGCTGATGCAATTTTTTCGGATCAAGAATCTTTTCAAATTTACAGTCCAAAATGTAATTTCCGTTATCAGAAATAAACACTTCTTCATCTTGTTTGCGAATTACCGGTTCACAACCGAACACCGCAATCCGTTTTGCTGTTATATTCCATCCATAAGGGACAACCTCGATAGGTAAGGGAAAATCACCTAAATGTGGTACCATTTTTGATCCATCGACAGTAATGATTAACTTATCGGCTAGTACATCAACGATTTTTTCCCTTACTAACGATCCCCCACCACCTTTTAATAGATTTAGATTTGGATCTACCTCATCCGCTCCATCTATAGCAAGGTCAATACGTTCTACTTCAGTAAAATCAATTAAAGAGATACCTAGCTTTTTTGCCAATCGCTCGGTCTTCTTTGATGTCGGAATCCCTTTTACTTGCAATCCTTCATTTTTTATTCTTTCAGCTAGTTTCTCAAGCATCCAATTGACAGTTGAGCCCGATCCTAGTCCTAGAATCATACCGTCTTTTATATAAGTAACTGCCTCTTCACCGGTAATTTTCTTGTCCGTTTCCATTTGAGTTAACATACACCAAGTAACTCCTTTTCTTCATTATCGAGCGCGATTTAGAACATTGCTGGATTAATTAGCTTTGGAACATAAAAGGCAATGTCCGGAAAGAACGCGATAAATAGTAGTACCATAATCACAATGGTTATATATGGGATAACTGCTTTAAATGACCGATCAATGGAAAGTTCACCAATTTTTGCAGCAAGTAGTAGACATAAACCATATGGTGGTGTAACTAACCCTATTGCTAACGTAATAATAACGATTAAACCAAGATGGACTGGATCAATGCCGAACTGAAGTGCTGTTGGCAAAATAACAGGCACAAACAGAATCATAGCTGGAATCGCATCCATAAATGTTCCAACAAATAAGAAGAATGCAATGATGATAAATAGGAAGATTACTTTTGAACCAATGTTATTAGCAAAGAACTCTTGTGCTAATGTACCAAGTTGGTAATAACTCATTAATTCACCTAACGCATTTGCAGTAGCTAATGCAAATAGGGATAAGGAGCTTAACGCTAAAGTGTCTAACAATATTTTAGGTAGCTGTTTTAGTGTAAGCGTTTTATAAAAAAACATACTAATGATCAATGTGTACAAGGAAGCTACCGCTGCGGCTTCAGTAGCTGTAAAGAAACCTGAAACAACACCACCAATGATAATCACGACCGTTAGTAAAGCTGGTAACGATTCGAAAAACAGCTTTAAAACTTTAGTGAATTCTGTTTTTGCCGTTCTTGGATAGTTTCGCTTCACTGCTAATATATAAATGAAAATCATCATGGTTAAACCAATTAGCACACCTGGCACAATACCACCAAGGAAAAGAGCACCGACAGATACGTTAGCGATACCAGCGAAAATAATCATCGGAATACTTGGTGGAATAACCACTCCAACTGTTGAAGAGGCTGCCGTTACGCCAACCGCCATTTCTTTGTCATAACCGTTACGAACCATGCTCGGAATTAGGATTTTACCCACACCTGCCGTGTCAGCCTGTGAAGCACCAGATACACCAGCAAACATCATCGATACTAAAATATTTGAATGGGCTAGACCACCACGAATTGGTCCAACAATAGCTAAGGCTAAATCAATTAATTTACTTGAAATTTTCCCAGAGTTCATTAAGTTAGCAGCTAAGATGAATAATGGAACTGCTAGTAATACGAATGAATTCAGTCCGTTTAACATTTTCATCGGAACAGACATTTCAGGAATGTACTCTATACTGGTAATTCCTATCATCGCAACAATACCAATTACAAAAGCAATTGGAACCCCAATAAATAATAATAAAAGAAACACACCAATTAGAAGAAATCCCATTATTCACTTACCTCCTTCACTTTTAACAGTTTCACATGATTAATCACATGACCTAACAGATAGATAATCATCGTAATAGCCATAATTGGAATTGAAATCCAGACATAGCCCATTTTCATGTCTTGTAAAGCAACCCAATTGTAATTCCAGAAACGTTGCACAACTTGAATACCATAATTGAGTACCATGACATTAAATAGGATAAGCATAAGATCTATCACTAAATTTAAAATCGTTCTTGGTTTATCTTTCAATTTTCTTTGCAGTAAATCAAAGGTAAAGTGTTCCTTCCTATTAACCATCACCGCCGCTCCCATAAACACTGCCCATATAAAGGAATAGTTGGCTACCTCTTCTGTCCAAATGACTGAAATTCCTATTTGTCGTGTTACGATTTGGACCACAATGACAGTAAAGAATACTGTTAAAAAGATCGCTCCTACTGTTATTTGGATTTTTTCTAGCGTTTGAATAAACCGATTCATGTTGAACCTCCTAACATAAATTACTAAGCAAAGCGCCTTCTACTTTTCAATTCCATCAAGGTGATCCTTTGATTTAGACCTACATTTTTACTTCCCTAATCAACAGAAGCCCCAGTGTTTACAGAAGCGCTCTAGCTTACCCGTATTTTAAATTAGAAAGGACACATTACGTGTCCTTTCTTTAGTTGTAGATATTCTTTTTACCACCTGTTATTGTATATCTCTAATTTGTTGAAGTAGATCTTCAACGCCCATTTCGTTAGCAGCTTCATCTTGAAGTGGTTGGGCTAAATCAATAAACGGTTGTCTGTCGATTTGGTTAATTTCAGCACCGTCATCTAAAGCTTTTTGCTTATATTCTTCTTCTTGTGCATATAGTGCTTCTCTTTCAGCTTCAACTGACTCTTCTGCAGCGTTTAAAACAATTTCTTTTTGTTCATCTGTATAAGAATCAAAAGTATTACCGTTAACTAATAGTAAACGTGTTGTATAGTCATGTCCTGTTTCTGTAATATATTTACCATTTTCTGTTGTATGGTGGTTTTGTTGAACAAAGTATGGATATGCATTTTCTGCTGAATCAACTACACCTTGTTGTAACCCTTGATATAGCTCACCCCATGCTACAGAAGTTGGTACTGCCCCTGTTTGTTCCCAATAGTCTGCTACAACACCTGAAGTTTGTGTTCTGATTGTTAAACCATTTAAGTCATCCATTGATTCAAGTGGTTTCTTACCATAATAATGTCTTACACCTGCTGACCAGTAACCTACAATTTTAAAGTCATTATTTGACTTTTCGTTAATTAAATCTGCAACTTGCTGACCAACTTCACCATCCACTACACTTTCCCAATGATCGTAGCTAGAAAATAAATATGGTAGTGCAAATAAATCCACTTCTTTAATACCTGTTTGTGTCATAAATCCTGGGGATACTAATACTACATCCGCAGCACCTGTTTGTAGTTTTTCAACAAGTTCTGATTCACTAGTTCCAATCGTTCCTGCGTGCACTTCAACTTCTATGGCACCATCAGATTCAGCTTCTGCAACTTCTTTAAATTTCAATAAGCCATCTTGATAAGGATTTTCTGTTGATGTTTGATTATGTGCAGCAACTAGTTTTATAGACTCCGACCCTGAACCATTCGATTCTGATGAAGATGAAGAATCATTTCCACAGCCCCCTAAGATTATCAATGCCAATCCAATTAAAATAAAAGTAAGCCTTTTCATTTTAATACCCCTCTTTGTTTAGATTTTAGAACTATTTTATTCCCCTAATTGTTTAACAAAACCTTCTGCTTTTTTGGTCAAATCTTGATAGTCTTCCCATGTTTGAAGCTTAGATACATTAACCAAATCACTTCCAATTCCTACTGCTTTGCAACCATGTTTTATAAATTCATTCATGTTTTCCAGCGTCACTCCTCCTGTTGCCATAACAGGAACGTGTGGTAATGGGCCGTGAATATTTTTGATATATTTCGGACCAAAAGTATTAGCTGGGAATACTTTCACCATATCTGCACCAGATTCATAGGCAGTTAGTATTTCTGTTGGTGTTAATGCACCAGATATGTTTAACACTCCATAGCGGTTCGTAAGCTTAATTGTTTCAGGATTTAAAGTAGGTGAGACAATAAATTCTGCCCCAGCCATAATGACAGCACGTGCCGTCTCTGGGTCTAATACGGTTCCAGCTCCTATTGCAATTTTCCCTTCAAACTCATTAACCGCTTTCTCAATTAACGTTGTGACTTTTGGGGTTTCAGCCGTTATTTCCACAGCCTTAATACCGCCTTCATATACCGCTTTCAAAATATCAATAATGTTATTTTCATCCGCTTTTCTTATAATTGCTACTATCTTATGTTCACTAATTTTTTGAACAAGTGACATGATATAATCCATCCTATTCTAAATTTGCATGTTTTTTATTTAAACTTCCATCGTTTCCCCTGTCATCTAATTGTAGTAAGTATATGATCACAGCATCTAAAACTAGATGTGCGGACTGATCAAACTGATTTCCTAAAGGTTGAATTGTTGTTGGTTCATGCGGTAGTCGTTTTTTCGTTGCTGCTGGAATGACGACGTTACAATCACTCATTTGCCCGATGGCAGAGTCTTTGTTTGTTGTAACTAAAGCTACCTTCGCGCCAATACTCTTGGCTTGAGTTCCATAATACTTTAGCATCTCGGTATTGCCTGACCCAGAAATAACAAGTAATAAATCCTCTGCTTCAATACTTGGCGTGATTGTTTCTCCTACCACATAAACAGGGTAACCACTATGCATTAAACGCATCGCAACCATTTTCCCTACTAAACCAGACCGTCCAGTGCCAGCGATAAATATCCTCTTCGCTTGTTTCAATTCATTAGCTAACAGTTCGGTTTCTGTTGTATTAACATTCCGTAAAACTTCACTTACTTCATCAGATATTGTTTTAGTAACTTGTTTCATTATGACACCACCTCCTCAATGCTGCTTTAACCAAAGTCTCAGTTGGATTTGACCAACAATGATTTTGCACTTTACTTTGGTAAACCCATTTACTAAATCGATTTAGTGAACCGGTTTAGTGATAGTATAAAATATTTGTAAGCGTTTTACAAGTGTTTTTTTTAATTTTGTAGGTTTAGAATTTTCTATTTTTCCAATTTTATTTTAACCTTTTTGATGAATCACGAATTATTAATTCACATGGGAACCTCATCTCAAGGGCTTCAATTTTTTGATTATTAATTTGTTTCAGCAACAATTCAGCAGCCCTTTCTCCCATTAGATAAGATGACTGTTTAATAGTTGTCACTGGCGGATCCACCAAGTGTGCAAATGGAATATTATCAAATACAATCAGCGCAAATGCTTCACCTATTTTAAGGTTTTTTTCCTTAGCAAATTTCAATACCTCAATTAATAAAAGGTCGTTTCCTGCTAATATTGCTGTTGGTGGTGATTCTATAGCAAATAATTTTTCTAACTCCTGTTGAATTTGTTTAATTTCTGCACTAACCAAGAAATCTGGTTTTATTTCTATTCCATTTTCCTCTAATGCTTGTTTATAACCATCGCGTCGCTCAAGCCTAGTTGAAATCGTTAAAGGCTCCGTGACAATTGCAATTCGTTCATGTCCCTGGTCAATAAAGTGTTGAATCGCAGACCAGGTCGCTTCATTATTTTCTGATGCAACCAATGGGGCCTTTAAACCTGATAACTTTCGATCCATAAACACCACTGGATAATTTTCCCTGATTAACTGTTGATAGATATCAAGATTTGGTGCAGTTGGAAATATAATTAGACCATCGACTTGCTTAGCACGAAGCATTTCAATATACTTTTTTTCTTTCTCTGGATTATTATCTGCATTACATACAATGGTGTGGACATCATGTTGAATAAAATAATCCTCAACTGCACGGCTTACTTCAGTTGAAAAGCGGTGCATAATATTACCCACGATGATCCCTACAGTAGAAGTCCGTTTTTGTTTTAAACTTCTAGCAAGATAATTTGGTTGATAATTAAGCTCTTTTATTGCCTCTTCAATTCTTGTTCTCGTATCTTCCCGCATATAATGGTAACGTTTATTTAGAAACTGAGAAACTGTGCTTTTTGACACTCCTGCTTTTTCGGCAACATCTGCCATCGTTATTTTCCCCATAAAATCTACCTCTTTATTTAGTTAATAACCCTTAGTTTATGTCTTTTTGCTGATAGCCTTTACAAAGGTAAGCAGTTGCTTTTTCTTCATATGCTTGGGACACCCAATATCAAGCTATTGATGCGTATGCAAATAGTTAAAATTATAAGGAGTTAGACTGTAAACTGAACAAAACGAAATGCTATCCCTTACGCCATGTCTTCAATAATAACCTTTTTCTTTCAATCTTGATCAACCAACTCAATATACGTCTGTAATTCATCCAACTCAATCGGGAATTCAAGCGCTTTCATAACGTCCGATGAAACACGGCGACTAATCTGTCTCCACTCCGCTTCCTGTAATTTTGGAAGTGACACTGTTACAAGTTGATCCTCTATTTTAACTACGTGTTTAAAATGAAGATAGCGAACATATTCTGCTAGATTTGTTAAGGCATATTCTACATCTTGGTTTGTATAATACCAGTTTCCCGTATCAAATGTCATATGAACAGAAATCGCATATTGGTTGACGCAATCGAAAAAATTTGTAAGATTATCCACATTACCGCCATACATCGTCTGGTCATTCTCAACCAAAAGTTGTATATTAGAATAACAATCTAAAAGTTCACCCAGTTCTAGTATATCAGAGTTTTGCCGATGAAAATGTCCAAGAGAAACTTTTACCCAACTTGCACCTAGTATAACTGCTTCTTCAAAAATTTGTTTAAGCACTGTCTTGTTTAACGTTCCATTTTTACTCCACAATTCCATTGGGACAGAAAAAACAGTATGTAATTTGTACTTGTCAATTTCCTCTTTTGTCTCTTTAAGCGGTAACTCGCCTTTCGGAAACAACTCTCGGCGAATTTCGATCCCATATGCCCCTGACCTAGCAATACTTTTCACAAAGCTTGCTTGTCCATCTGTTCTAACTTGATCAACAGGAAAAGCATTTAATGGAATGATAACTTTATCCATAGCAACCCCTCCTCCCTAAACCGATTTACTAAATCGATTTATTTTAAATTATACACCATTTGAAAGCGCTTATCAACTTTGCTGAGAAAGTTTTGATAAGCATAGGGACGATCCTTGCACTTCCCCTCTTGATAGTGTTAGGTGCCACCACCGTCGGAAGCAGCAGAACCGTCCCCTGTTTCCCTTGTGAACTGTCCAGATGTCCAGTATATTCATTTATCCTCCCTTGCTTCTTCTCCCCAATCTAGTAAAATAGAAAGAAATGTTTAAAGAGAGGAACTACAAATATGGCATATAAAATGATCGTGCTAGATTTAGATGATACATTATTACTTGAGGATGGATCGATTTCAAAACGGACAAAGCAAGCCTTGATACAAGCACAGGAAAATGATGTGAAAGTGGTGCTTGCTTCTGGTAGACCTACGTTTGGGATGAGGGCAATTGCGGATGAGCTTTCTTTAGATACATATGGGAGCTACATTTTATCCTTTAACGGAGGAAAAATCATTAATTGGCGCACAAATGAGGAATTGTTCAGCAGTACGTTATCCGTTGATGATGTACAAAAATTGTATGAATTAAGCCGCCGTGAGGAAGTTTTTATTCATACATATGTCGGGGATGAAATTATCACAGAAGAAGCTAACCGATACACTACGATCGAATCCGAGCTTACTGGTTTGCCAGTTAACGTTGTAGACGATTATGTGGAGGCTGTCACTACGCCAGTTGTGAAAACATTAATGGTTGGTGATCCAGGAAAACTGAAACCCGTAGAAGAAACATTACAAGCTGAATTATCGGAGTACTATAGCATCATGCGCTCCAAGCCATATTTCCTCGAATTCACGGAAAAAGGTGTTACAAAAGGGACAAGCCTTAACCAGTTAATCCAAACTTGTGGAATCAAGCGCGAGGAAGTGATTGCAATTGGCGACAGCTATAATGACCAAGAAATGATAGAATTCGCTGGACTTGGCGTAGCCATGGGCAATGCACCAGACGACATTAAAGAAGTAGCCGACCTTGTGACAGATACTAACACCCATGACGGCGTGGCTAAAATTGTAGAAGAATATGTATTGGGTGAGGTAGTAGTGAAGAACTGATAAAAAAGACAGGCAGTTCTATTTAATAGAAACTCTCCCACTTCCCAAAAGGAATCATACGACAGGTACCTCCATTTAAGATATAAAGGAGGGCTAAAATGGGAAAGAAAAAGAATGAACCAAAACCACCCAGGCACAAGAGATTAAATCGAGATGGTCGACTACAAGCTGCTCCCCATTGGATTCCAAAATATGAGGGGAAAAACTTGGCCAAAGGCTACAGTAAACACTTTGCTATAGATTTATTAGGTGCTGTTAAAGAGTTAGAAATGCTAGGGTATTCTTTTAGCGATAGCTATAAACAACAATTAAAAAACATACAGCTTGCTGAGAAAAAGAAAGAACGAGAACGAGCTATGAAAGAAGAAGCATTTAATGATGAGTGTGATGAGACATATGCATATATTGCTGGCTATACGGATGGAGGGGTTCCATTTGGGATCACATGGGAAGAATGGGAACAGGATCCATTATCTCCAGATACGAGTGAACCAAGCCAAGACAATATAAGGAATGCGGAATTTACGCACAAAGATGATGAGCTACCTTTTTAGCACAATCTAAATTAATGTGGGATAGAGTTCAAGAGAGTTGCAATAGTGCAACTCTCTATTTTTAACTGGGACAAGTACGCTGCTCGATTGGTAATGTTGATGCTGTGAAAAAAAAAGGTGGAATTCCGTAAAAATCTCAATAATCCCGTGAAAAAAACGATTATTTCCGTACACCTTACTTACCCAACTGGGACAACAAACCTGTCCCCATGTCCCACACAAAAGAGCTGCCACAGAATGTGACAACTCTCGCCTTTTACTATTTCTTCCTAAATGCTCTTCGTTCTGCGTATGGAACACATTTATAACATACACTTATCGTTTCACCGGCATCATTCATATAATCCTGGGATCGCTCCAATTTATTATGGCAGATCGCACATGTTTTTGGCTGCATCAACCTTTTAAACCATTTAAACATAGGAAAATTCCCCTTTATGTTAACTCTTATCCTATTTTAACATAGATAAAACCAAGTCAATCAACACCCAGGACTGTATTTGGGTCGACCTGTACACAGCCTATCTTGTTATTTCACTTCCCCAACCTAAGCCAACTTCTTCTCTTCTTCAGCATGCGTTTTCTCTATTTCACCATCCTGTTTCGGTGCGATCTTCTGGTACAGGCTGGAGAATTTACCACCAAGTTCTGCACTAAAAAATCCAAGTAACACACCACACAAAAGGGAAATTAATACTAATGGCCAATCTCCACCGACGGCAAACGTTGAAAAACATCCCACAAAAATTCCCGGCGTATAATTCATTGGCCGTACATTTCCAAGTAAAACCATGACACTAGTGATAATCCCGCTAAAAATCGCTGCACCCGCAGGAATATCTATCGTTGCGGATAGACCGAGAATTGCCATACCACAGGCAACCCCCGTCGTATTCGTAATCATCGCTGTCCTAAGCGCTTTCGTACCACCCGTTCCAACAGCAAAAAATGTGGTACACCCGGCAAATCCAGCCCAGGTTAACATTCCAAAAAGTGGGGCGATATAAGCCCATATTCCACTTAACAAGCCGGTAGCTAGAGCACTGGCCATTGTTACCAACTCCTATAACTTTATAATCTATTGTGAATGAACGAACATATCATGACATCTACAACCATCTAATTGTAAAGGCTTCCTTAGTTTCTGTAAATAACAATATACTGCTTTTCTCATGTAATTTTTAGCAATACATTCATCAGTAGTGGGCTTAGCTCAAAGCAGTTGATCCTTGAAAGAAATTAATGAACAGAACTCTGCTTTGAGTGATCACAAAATAGAGATCAGTGATCAGAACCTTACTTTGAGTGAACACAAAATAGAGATCAGTGAACAGAAACACACTTTGAATGATCACAAAACTGTGTTCAGTGAACAGAACCTTACTTTGAGTGAACACAAAATAGAGATCAGTGAACAGAAACACACTTTGAATGATCACAAAACTGTGTTCAGTGAACAGAACCTTACTTTGAGTAAACACAAAATAGAGATCAGTGAACAGAAACACACTTTGAGTAAACACAAAACAATATTCAGTGAACAGAACTCCACTTTAAGTGAGCACAAAACAGCGATCAGTGATCAGAACACCGCTTTGAGTGATCACAAAACAGTGAACAGAACCCAAAATCTCAGCTTAGTCAGAAGATCATCACCCATCTAAGCCGAGATTCCAAATCCCATCACAGCTTGAATCGACTAATTTTATCCTGTAGTTCTTGAACCATGTCCGCTAAGGTTGTGGTTGCTGCTGACACTTCTTGGATCGAAGCTGTTTGCTCTTCTGTTGTAGCAGCCACTTCCTGTGAGTGACTTGCGGTCGTTTCGGTAATCTCTGAGACTGTTTCGATCGACGTAACGAGTTCATCTTTACTTGTCAAAATTTGGCTCAGTGACGTTGTTACTTCATTCAACCGTTCCTCGACGCTTGAGACGGCTTTTGTAATACTTTCGAACGAATCATTTGCTTCAGAAACTAACTTAGAACCATCTTGAACCGCTTGATTGCCAGCATCCATCGACTCGACAACATTTTTTGTCGTCTTTTGGATGACTAAAATTAACTCACTAATTTGATTGGCTGACTGGCTTGATTGTTCCGCTAATTTTCTTACCTCGTCTGCTACTACCGCAAATCCCTTTCCATGCTCCCCTGCACGAGCCGCTTCAATCGCAGCATTTAGGGCAAGTAAATTGGTCTGTTCAGCAATGTCGGTGATCATTTGCACAATTTGTCCAATTTCTTTCGAGTGTTGATCTAGTCCAGCAATGACATTTCCTGTATCTTCTGCATTGCGATTGATGATACCCATTTGCTCTGTCACGCGGCCGACAGTTTCCACCCCTTGTGACGATTGTTGGGAAGCCTCGATGGTGGATGCTGTGACACGTTCAATCTCAGTCGAGATCGAATCGATGTTTTCGGAAATTTGTTCCACCTTCCCTTTCGATTGGTCGACGTTGGACAATTGATTGTCGGTACCTGCTGATACTTCTTGAATCGCACTAGCAATTTGCATGGTCGCAGTCGATGTTTCATCTGCATTTGCACTCAATTGTTCAGCAGAAGCGGCTACATTTTGTGTTGTATCTAATACATTGGAAATAAGGTCTTTCAAATCATCATTCATTCGTACAAAACTATTATGTAGCTGGCCGATCTCATCTTTTCGATCCGTCTCCTGTAACGCATTTCGGAGGTCACCATTCGCGATCGCATTGGCATGATTTGCTAGCACATCAATTGGTTTTACCATTCGGTTTGTCATGATGAACGTAAATACACTTGTTCCAATAAGTAAAATCACACCGGCTATAACAGCAAATCCAATAATGAAATCAATTTTCTTTTGCAAGGCTACTTGTGCCTGTTGATAATCTTCTTCGATCATCAATTGTAATAAATGAATATCGTTCTGTATGCCTCGTGTTCGAATTGATTGTCGGTTCGCCTCCGCTGCATCTTTATTGTCTAAAGCTTCCGTTGTCTCATTTTGTAAATCCGTTAACTTTTCCTCAATTTTAGTCATTTGTTTCTGTTTATCATCATCCATTAAACTAGTTAACTGATCGAGCTCTTCCCGTGTATTTTCTAAATTCGTTTGTACGGATGCCGCACTTGAATCGGTTTTATTGAGCGAAAAACTGCTCAGTCCTTGTTCAACTGATAGAACAGAACTCGCTAATTTCTCCACATTCACCAGTTGTTGGACGTTTTCCTCGTTCGATGATTGAACTTGGGTCATCTGATAAGTGATCAAACCGATCAGAACACAAGCAAGTACTAATGGTAATAGTGCATTTAACATTAACTTTTGTTTAAACTTCATTACACCCACCCTTTCTCTTATTCTTTCACCGTAATCTCGCCTGAGGTGATTTCATCCATCAGGTTTTCCAGTTGATTATTTTCCTCAGATGTAAGAGAAAGCACACGAATGGGTGCAAGGCCTACACCATCTTCATTTAAACCTAACACTAAGTCTTCCCCACTTAACTCACCGTTTTCATGTAATTCCGTTGCGACATTCATCATGGCTACATCAATGTTTTTCATCATCGATGTCACGACCGTCTCCTCTCCTAAAAAATACTGATCAGAGTCGACACCAAATGAGTAAATGCCTTGTTCCTCTGCTTTTTGAATGACGCCCACTCCAGTAAAACCAGCTGATGGATAAATATAATCAGCACCTTCTTGAATCATTTGATCAGCTATGTCTGCACCAAGTTTATCGTCACCAAAATCACCCGCAAATTGTGTGACCACTTCTGCTTCAGGATTTGTCGCTTTAACCCCTTGTTCGTAACCATTTAAAAATTTGCGAATCAACGCGGAATCGACGCCACCAACAAAGCCAACAACATCGGATTCTGTCTTCATGCCAGCAATTGCCCCAATCAGAAAGCTACCTTCCTGTTCCTTAAATGTAACACTTGTCACATTGGGTAGATCGATCACAGTATCAACAATAACAAATTGCTGATCAGGATAATCCTCGGCAACCTTTTTTAATTCTTCTTCCATCATGTAGCCAACTCCAATGATCAAATCATTGTCTTGTTCGGCCAAATCTATTAATCCGCTTTCATAATCGCCAACCGTTTCTAATTCACGATAATCAAACAGAATACCTAATTCATCTCTTGCTTGTTCAAGCCCTAGAAAAGCTGAATCACTGAATGACTGGTCACCCAGTCCGACGTCCGACAACATGACACCTATTTTTACCTTTTCATCGACAGCTGAGGTCGTCCCTGCTTCCGCACAACCCGTCATGACGATGACTTGTAAACAAAATAATAGAATAACAATCCATTTTTTCATCTATAAACCTCCAAATTGTATTTTATTTCGACAAATTTTACACAAACTGAATATATATTATAACAAATAGTTCCAGGAAATGGGGAGGTTTTTTTTATTGGATACTGGCGATGACAGCATCACCCGTTTAAAGTGGGACAACGCACTCGATTGTCCCAGTTGATGAATCCGTAAAAAACGATTATTTCCGCAAAACATATTTCTAGGAGGTCCCCGCCAAAATATGTTTGACAATTAAAAATATTATGATACTATGAGTGTCAACATACAATTTAATTAGTAAGTTTTTCCACTAGGGGAACCTTCATTAGTGGGATTAGCAATAGAAATTCAAGGCTGTTGACGAAAATGTGTGTTAAAAACATACATGTTAACACAGTGTACAATCTTTGCTTTCCCACTTATTGACTAAAGGTTGAGATTAAAGTCAGACTTTAAGACCCTTAGAACCTGATCTGGGTAATACCAGCGTAGGGAAGTGGAGTTGTGAAGATGCGTGCATTTTTATGCCTAATTTTCAATACAACCACTTTCCCTACGATGGTATGGAAAGTGGTTTTTGTTTTGTCCAAATTTGGAGTAGAGGAACACAGATTCACAAACAAATTAATTGGAGGTTAGGAAATGAAATTTTCAGAGATGGTAAGAAAAGAAGTAAATGACATTTGGGAGGCAAGCTTTCATCACCCTTTTATTAAAGAGCTTGGTGACGGGACATTGCCTTTAGAGTGTTTTCGTTACTATGTCATGCAAGATGCGTATTATTTATCACATTTTGCAAAGGTGCAATCTTTAGGTGCGGCAAAAGCGGATACTTTTTATACGACCAGTCGAATGGCTGCTCATGCACAAGGAACATATGAAGCAGAATTAGCTTTGCATAAAAAATTCGTCAACCTTTTAGAAATTACAGAAGATGAACAAAAATCATTTTATCCCTCTCCGACCGCATATGCATACACATCTCATTTGTATCGCGCAGCATATCAAGGCCATTTAGGAGATGTTATTGCAGTCATATTGCCATGCTATTGGCTTTACTATGAAATCGGGGAAAAACTTCAATCATGTACTCCTGAAGAACCAATTTATCAAGAATGGATTGCAGCATATGGTGGGGAATGGTTTAAAACATTAGTAGAAGAACAAATTGCTAGACTTGACCAAATAGCCGAAACAGTGACAGAAGCAGATCGCGAACGAATGAAAGAGCACTTCATCATAAGTAGTCAATACGAATATTCGTTTTGGAAAATGGCTTATCAATTGGAAAAATGGCCTATATAAAATAATAAGGGGGGATTTTTGGAAAATGAAAAAGGGGTTAAAGTTAACAGATATTTTAGTGACTATAATTATCGCGCTTCTATTTGGTATTATTTACAAGTTATGGGGGCCGTTATATGGGGTTGTTTCGACATTTGGTCTTCAAATAGAACAACTGATTTATGGAATGTGGTTTATAGCTGCTATTGTTGCTTACTTAATCATAAGGAAACCTGGTGTCGCCTTATTAGCAGAAGTGGCAGCAGCTCAAGGTGAATTTATTTTTGGTGGGGAATGGGGAGTAGTTACACTCGTGTTTGGCTTAGGTCAAGGTCTTGCAGCTGAACTTATTTTTGCAGCTTTTCGTTATAAGAGATCTGACATGTTCATTGCCTGTTTAGCTGGTGTTGCTTCGGCATTTGCGTCTATTGGTATTGATTACTACTATGGTTATGTCGCTGATCTGGCTATTTGGAATTTGTTGATTATGTTTGGAGCTAGAGTTATTGGTGCTATCCTTATTTCTGGTATTTTCGCTTATCTAATAGTTCAAGCTTTGGAAAAAACAGGGGTGACAAATCTTGTCCGTCCAGCGTCAAGTGAAGATTATAAGGCATTAAACTAACAAATTGGGAGTGTTTTGATGACAACCATAGCTAGTATCACAAACATGCGATTAAAGTTTCCAGGGGTTGAATCCTTGTTATTCAAGGATTTCTCCCTTTCCTTGAATAAAGGAGAAAAAGTATTAATATTGGGGCCATCAGGTTCAGGGAAATCTACACTACTACAAGTGTTAACGGGATTAGTACCTGATGCTGTGGAAATACCAATGAAAGCAGAGGAAAAGATAATTCCTGAATCTTGGGGGTTTTTATTTCAAGATCCTGATACGCAATTTTGTATGCCTTACGTAGACGAAGAAATCGCTTTTGTCCTTGAAAACCTTCAAACGCCAAGAGAACAAATGGAAAGTTCTATTCATTATTACTTACATCAAGTTGGATTAACTTTTGACAATATTCATACGAAAATACAAACCTTATCGGGAGGTATGAAGCAGCGATTAGCTATTGCATCGGTTCTTGCACTCGAACCGGAAGTGTTATTTTTAGATGAACCAACTGCCATGCTTGACCCAAAAGGAACACAAAGTGTTTGGGACACATTAAAAGATATTGGTAAAGATAAAACGGTAGTCATAGTCGAACATAAAATTGAACAAATTGTAGACTTTGTCGATCGAATTATTCTTCTGAATGAAAACGGAGAGATCATTGCTGACGGATCGAAACGGAAAATTTTCGACCAGTATAAACATGTACTTATAGAACAAGGGATTTGGTATCCGGGTGTCTGGGATGAGTACATTCAAGTTAATCGTAAAGAATTTCCGATATCAAATAAAGTGAATGAAAAACCAAATCTACACTTGGCTGAATTTGCAGGCTATCGAGAGAAATCCAAAAAAATAGATGTAAAAGAAGCAGATGCTTATCCTGGTGAATGGATAACTGTGCTCGGTCCAAATGGAGCGGGAAAAAGTACGCTGTTACTGGGACTTATGAATTTGATAAAAACAAAAGGATCCTACTATATACTAGATCAAAATCATAGGAAGATAAAAAACTTCTCCGATTATGTGAGTTTTGTATTTCAAAACCCTGAGTTCCAATTCATTACAAATACAGTGTTTGATGAAGTAGCATACTCCATTCAACTTGAAGATTGGAGTGAAGAACAGGTTTTAACTCGAGTTAATCAGCTTTTGAATTTATATCAATTAGAAGCGCATAAACAAAAACACCCTTATCAATTATCCATGGGTCAAAAACGAAGACTAAGTTTTGCTGCCGCTATTATCAAAGAACAACCAATATTACTCTTAGATGAACCTACATTTGGTCAAGATGCGAAAAATACTTTCGCAATACTTGAGCAGCTTGAACGGTTGAGATTGCAAGGAACAACAGTCATTATGGTTACGCATGACTTACAGATCGTTAACCACTTCGCTACAAAAGTTTGGTACATTTCTAACGGAAAGCTCGTTGAGGAATGTTCAGCATCTAACTATACCAAAAATAATCAAAAACAACCAGCCATGAGTTGATATGGGGGGGCAATATGCAAATGGATTTTTCTTATAAGGTAACATGGCTACATAAAATAAATCCAAGTTTAAAGTTTATAATTATCATTATCTTATTTATTCACTTATTAATGATTCATAATATAAATTTTATTATCAATTATATGCTAGGAATGACTATTCTTTATTTGTTTTTTACAGGTCATCCATGGAAACGCCTGTTGATTATTTCTATACCATTTATTTTAATTTTTCTTACATCATCTACATCCATGATCTTCTTTGGAAAAGGGGAAATCACTTGGATTAAATGGGGATTAGTGCATATTACGGAAGAAAGCTTTTTCCGGGGATTACATTTGGGGTTTCGTGGGATTATTTTTGCAACTTTAGGAATTATTTTTGCTCTGACAACTAGACCTGTATATTTGTTTTACTCCTTAATGCAACAATTAAAGTTAAAACCGAAATATGCCTATAGCTTTATGGCTGCAGTAAGGTTGATCCCAATAATGATAGAGGAAACACAAACCTTACATTATGCATTAAAAGTTCGTGGTGTTCAAAATCATAAAGGTTTTGTAGGTTTTTACAAAAAATTAAAATCCTATTCCATCCCCATGCTCTCCCAAAGCATTAGGAAGGCTTATAGGATTGCTATTGCAATGGAGGCGAAACGTTTTTCTGATACGGTAAACAGGACCTATTACTATCAATTAGGCTTTTCTAAGTTTGATATGATCTTTATGTTCTATTTTGTAATAATGATACTAGTTTCTTATTATGCGGCTATAAATCATCCGTACTTTTCGATCTTAGATGTGCGTGATAATGGTTAGTTTCTTCTAGATATTATGTCAAGACACAGCGAATTGAGTAAGAAACCTTTCAATCAAAAGGTGATCGATCAAGGTAATTGCCACAAAAAAGGAGTTGCCCCCTTATCCTGTGACAACTCCTTTTCATAGTGTTTTTCTTTTAATGAAGTGTTTATCCAATTTCTGAAGGGAGCATCAGCATGGACTTCCTTACACTGATTCCTCATCTTCAGTTTCGTTTTCTACAGGCTCTTCATCAGAGTCTTCATTACCCTCGTCTGCTTCTTCATCGGCTTCATCTGTTTCTTCTTCCCCAGATGAACTTTCCCCATCAGCGTCAGATTCTTGCTCCTCTTCAGCTGGTTGATTGCTCGCTTCATACAATTCGATGATTCTATTGATTTCGGACTCAATCGTTTGATCTAAATCTGAAGCTTTACTAGATAAAGAATCTAGTTGATCAGAATCACCAGCAAATCTAGCTAGTTGATCTATTTGCTTTTGAATTGCTTTAAGATAGTTAGCTTGTCCGTTTAATTTTCCAAGGTAACCATCTACTTTGCTCTCAAGTTCTTCATCCACTTCTTGTGCATCTTCTTCACTTGTTTGTGCAGATTCACTTTCTTCTTCATTTTCCTCGGTTTCTGTTGTTTCAGCACCGTCAGAAGATTGTGCATCTTGCTCCTCTTGGACAGCTTCTTCTTCCGTTGTTTCGGAGTCTACAGTTTCCTCTGTTGCTTCACTTTCTTCTGTTGTTGATTCTTCAACATCCGTGGATTCCTCATTTGCATCTTCGTCTACTGTAGCTTCTTCTGAATCAGCTGCTTCTTCTTCGGTAGTAGATTCTTCATCTACTATCTCTTCTTCTTCTGAGCCAAACTCATTGTAAACAGCTTCCGTTACACTAGCAACTTTCGTATCTACTTTATTTAAATGGTTATTGATCGTTTCTACTCTTTGGCCAAAAGCGTTGTTTATCCCATTTCTATTCTGTTTCTCTTTCTTTTGTGGTTTTTCGACCTTCTGTTTATTCGATTTTTCTACCTTTTCCTTACTAGGCTTTGAAACTTCAGCCTTTTCTCCTCCTGCATGTGCAGGTGGCCCCGCGTGTGCTGGCTTAGCCGCAACTGTAAGGGAACTTAAAACAGTTGACATAACCAACATCACAGCAAATAAAATTGAAATCTTCTTTTTCATTACCAATTCCTCCTATCATTTAGTAACGGCAGCAGGCTAGCATAGATTACTCCTTAGCCCCTATTGCTTTGTGACGTCAAATTTCTTTGACTGTACCCACCTAGTATCGTAACAGATGAAATGATAGATAAATACAAATATTGGAAAAAATGGGTTTACATTACCATATTAGAAAAAATTAATTACTGAAAAAGAACTAGAAATATGTCGATAGAACAGGGTCATGATCTGCTATAACAGCATAAAAGGAGGAAGCTAGCAGGGACATGGGGACAGGTCCGCTGTCCCACCCAAGCGATAGCTGCCACGATATTAAGTGGGACAAGTGCCCCACCCCACTCTTGTCCCGCTTAAATAACAAGAGAGTCGCCACAGAATGTGACAACTCTCCTCTTACACTATTTTTTCCTAAACGCTCTTCGTTCTGCGTAAGGAACACATTTATAACAAACACTTATCGTTTCTTCAACATCATTAATATAGTCCTGTGATCGCTCCAGTTTATTGTGGCAGAACGCACATGTTTGTTGCTGCACCAACTTTTTCAACCATTTAAACATAAGAAAATTCCCCCTTATGTTAAATTGTTATCCTATTTTAACATAGGTAGAATTTAGACAACCAACAACCAGGGATCCAATTCATGAGGTCATTCAGGGACTCCCATATAAAAGGGTGCCCTTTGTATATATTAAGAAACCCGCCGATACGCACAATCGATTGGCAAATGAACTTCTATAACAATAAAAGAAGGCAAAAGGTTTAGGATCAAAAAGCAACTACACAATATCAACCTAGGTCTGCTGCCTGACCCCAGGCTCTTAGTATCAACTTGACAGGGGGGACGCTTACTGCCCCTGATATCGGTGGGACAAATGCCCTGTCCCCTTGTCCCACTTCATCAACAGGACTCCCTTTATGCAACGGACAAGGGTATTTTGTCTTTTTGAGGTCCCATGAAATTTACACTTTTACATAAATTGAACAATACACTTAATTAAGAAGTTTCACGCTAGTGCGTGTAACGCTTCTTTCTTAGTGCTCCATATATTTTAAATCAATCAAATCGTTGTAGTTTGTGTATTTTTCTTTGATAAGTGCTGTTGGTTTATGGTTTTGAGCTTCAATCGCTTCTTCGGTATGAACTTCAATGGCATTATGTTCTTCATGCGAGATAAAGTTCCAACTGTAAATATATGTATATTGTCTTCTTTTGTCGTACTGAAAAATTAAAAATACTACATATAATTGCCCAAACATACTTGTTCCCTGTGTATATTATGAGTCTTTTTTCGTGTGGTCAAATCTTGCTAAATAGATCATATGATGACACCATAGCTTAAATTGGTGACACTAAAATTGTCAGCAGCAACTGAAATTCAAAAAGATGACTATCTTATAAAAAATAGCCCCGTTATTAGCACGCTTACCCTTCGCCAATCAACGACTTCCGAGCAATGTAATATTCATTTAATAGAATTTCATAAGTATCCTTTCGTTTAACTGAGCACATGCTTCATTTAAATCAAATGCCTTCTATTTTGACTCAGTGTAATCATTATTTCGATAAAAAAATGGGACAAGTGCCCTGTCCCCATGTCCCACCTATTCCGACCTCACCAATACATAGGATGTGATGGCGGCGGTGATTGGTATAATTAATGCGACGCCGATGCCTCCGCACAGTATCGTAATGATTTCGGCGCTAAATACTTTGGCATTGATAATTTCACCAAGAGAATAGTTCATGTCTTTGAATCTTACTAACAATGCGATATAACCACCAAAGAAGGCGAAAAATAATGTGTTGGCACTTGTTCCTAATAAGTCTTTTCCAATACTCATGCCAGCTAGAAAAAGATCCTTTTTCGAGATCGTTGGATGATGTCGGTGGATCTCATACATCGGTGAGCTAATTGAAATCGCCTCATCGGTCACCGCTCCGATTGTACTCATAATAACGACAGAAGCAGCTACTTTTACAAAATCAATGCCTATATAAAAGGAAAAAATCGTGAGACCTTCCACTTCTTCCTCTCCAAATCCTTGAATCAGAGAACGTTCGGTCACAATATAAATGAATAAAAGTAGCAAAAGAGTCGTCAACATCGTGGACACAAATGCTGTTTTCGTTTTTTTATTTACATCATTAATATAGAACAAATTAATACAACTGATGATGGTACAAGCGATCAAGGTTAAAATAATCGGATCAGCACTCGGATCAGTCATCACTAATACTGTAGTTAGTAGCACAACAAAGTTAATAAATAACGCAACAAACGAGCGAACCCCTTTTTTACCACCAATCACAGCCATCAATGCAAACAAAATGATGGATAATAACACTAATGCATTCATATGTTCGACCTCTTTCGATTAATAAAGAAAATAGTTGTATAGATACCGATCGGGATGGTTAGCACAATGCCAATTCCACCTGCTAATGCGCGAGTTAATTCCAACGAAAGATTCATCGAAAGCGTATATTCTAGCGTAGCAGCATTTTTAAAATAAAGAATAAGCGATGGAATCGTTCCGCTCACATATGCAAAAAATAGTATATTTGTCATCGTTCCCATGATGTCTTTTCCTATTTCGTATCCTGATGCTTTGAGATCTTTTACAGAAATTTGATGATTCTTTTCATACAAACCAAACAAGGAAGAAGCGATTGTCACACCTACATCCATCACAGCCCCTAATGCTCCAACCAGCACCCCTGCCATGAATACTGCTTCAGGAGGTCGAGTTAGAAAGGCCATTTCTTCATACCGTATTCCTTGCTCATTGGTTAACCACAATGCAAAAATCGTAATGAACAATAAACCAAATGTTCCTAACAACGTTGCGACGATTGCAGCATAGGTCTTTTCAGTAAATCCACTAACAAACAGCAAGGACAGTACCGTCATCAAAATAACCGTGATACTCATGATCAACAACAGACTAATATCCGAAGTGTGAATATACACATCTAACGCATATGAAATCAACAATGCGTTCACAACCAAACCGATAATCGCATAAAAGCCTTGCCGCCTACCAACAAGGAGTAATACAAAAATAAACACCCATGTAACGATCAGTAAAATGTGATCGCGTTTCACTTCTATGATACTTCCAGTTAAATTCCCATCACTATCCCTCGAATCCACTGTGATAAACACATCTTGTCCGACACGAAGTTGTGGGTGATGCGCACTAGATTCTGAATAATCATTCGTAAAATAAACAAGTTCACCTTTTTGCTCTCCATTTTTCAATTCCGAAACAAGATGCTGTGTATAGACGACATCCTGATTTTGATTCGTATCCTCCACCTCTTCCCGATCCTCTGAAGTCACTTCAACCACTTCAACAATCGGCTGATCATAAAACGCATGATTTTGGTAAACAAAAATAAACGACGCAATTAAAGTAACAAACAACATCACGAGAAAAATTCGTTGTTTTAATGATATACCTCTTAACTTATTTACAACCCAATTCATAAAAACACTTCCCACTTTCCAACATACATATAGAATATATTCTATCACGGAAATGGGACATGGGGACAGGGCACTTGTCCCACTTTTGAGGTGGGGATTTTGGTAATTTGCTTGGATTGGGGTGCGCCGGGGTGGCGCTGGGGTGATGCTGGAATGCGCTGTGCGGACATTTAGTGCGCTATTTGGCTAAAATTGCCCTGTTTTGTGCTTTGAACGGACAATCAGTACGCTATTTGACTAAAATCAAGCGGAATTGGCCCTTTTTTGGGTAAATAGAGGAACAAATGTCCGCAACCACCTGAAAATTGCTATATTTTGCATGAATAAGGAATTAAATGTCCGCACAGCACAGCACGGCACCGAGAAATCACGGCTTCGTCACCATCGTCCCCACTAACCGTAACACCTGCACTAGTCAAACTAATATCGCAGCAAATGGTCGTTCATGCATAATCTATTAACTAACTCATACAAATAGAATAAGAATTTTGATAGAAAAGGTGGCGGGAATATGAGCAAAGTAGAGTCATTATACAATAGCCAAAAGATATTTGATGAGCTGTTCGGAACCGTTGAAGTCGCGATAGAAACCAACGATTATTACTATAATCCCGACAGAGTCTATTATTGCTTCTATGTCGAAGTGAAAAGTAGCGTGGATGTCGTTGCAGAGGAAGTGACTGCATACACAACTTCCATTAGGGGAGAAATTCCTGAAACAATCGAGCGTATCTTTAGATCGGCTATTCCGCCTCAACTTGTTACGATGTCTTCTGAAATCGAATTACTACAAGTAGACGCAAATGAGCTATTATTATCGGATAATTGGAACACGGACTACCCTGACATGTTATTTGATGCTATTGAAGATGAAATTAGGAGCTTACTTGTTGAAGACGAGCACGGCAGGATTACCCATTACCCTCTTAAAATAAGAGATATTTATCTAGCTGAATATTAAATTTTGTGATGCTCTTTAATAGAATTACTCGATAATCAATCCTTTTCCTACCGCTCTACTTCGGTTAGATGGCGGTGGCCCCCGATATCAGACCTGGGACTCCGCCAGCTTATCCTCTGGGACAAGTGCCCTGTCCCCATGTCCCACAAAAAAAGCTCAACTCCATTGTTTTACCATGGGAGTTGAGCTTTTTCTAGTTAACTGTCCTTCCAATGTGGACAGTTGTATTTTTATGGGGTCTGACCCCTACACAAAATCTCTCCGAATTTCTTTTTTCCACGTTTTAGTGAATACTTGCTTTTCATTTTCATATGCTGTCACAGTATTTACTATATAGAAATTCGTTTCGTCACTTGTCATGTCACTGTACGTTTCTAACTTTGTTTGCCAATCATCTCGTCCAACTGTTAATTCCCATTCACAAGTGACGCGTGCTGCTAATGGATCATTTTCGGCGATGGCAAACGTATTTTTGTTTATACTTCCATATTCTAATCCATTTGAAGGTAGTTTTCGCTGTCCTTCATCAGAGAAATCTTCCAATCTCCACGTACCATTTACAGGATCGTGGATCACTTCTCTTGTTCTATTTTCCGTTCTTAAAATTTCCTTATCCATTACCGGAGCCGTTTCTGGAACATCAAACTGACCACATGTCTCGTCTTCTTCTTGAGGTGTACGAACTGGTAATGTTAGACGTGTCGCTTCACCAGCATGGATGGTTAATGTCACCGGCTTTGGTGATGGCCATGCTTGTGGCCAATAAGTCGGTGATACAGCAAGTTCTAATCGGTGTCCTTTTGGAATTTGCTGACCTAGTGCATCTAGTTTTACTGCCACTTGATATTTTTTCCCTGGCACTAATGCTTCCGGATGTTCGTGCGATTGAAGGTGATTTAAGTTAAGCATTCCCCAACTAATTAAAGTAGATTCACCTGTTGGCGCCTTATCAGATAACCTTACCGCAATCAAGGCATTTTCTTGATCCGCAGATAACTCCGCATGAAAGACGGGATGCCCTAGTAGATCGGTCGTTTCCTCAAATGGGGCTGACGTAAAGACGACAGACTTTCCATTTTCGAATCGTTGATCGGCTGCGATATCACCTGGTTGACCGAATGGGCACCATACCCCTGCATAGAAACCATGTTCCTGCACACTTGGGATAGAGATCGTTTCCTCTCGCTTACAATCTGATACAAGTTTTCCTTCCGTTAACCATAAGGAGTTTTCCGATACGTTTTCAGATGGCCATGCATGATCGGCTACCCATTTTCCAGGTCTAGATTGATAACTTACTTGTGGCAATTCACTATCTTGAATCCATGAAATTAATTTAGGCTCGTCCATGATCCCGGTATCTTCACCTTTTAGCCATTGGTCCCACCATCTAAGACATTCTTGTAAAAATCCAATCGCAGGCTCCGGTGTGGCCACTTCTGGAAATTCATGTGCCCACGGTCCAATTAACCCTTTACTTTCCTTTGGTAATTTTTCTAACAGACGGAAGACTGCATCGGTATACCCATCTTGCCAACCACTGACAGCAAAGACTGGAATGTCAACATCGGAATAATCTTCACAAATTGATCCATGTTTCCAATACGCATCTCTTCGTTGGTGTTTAACCCACTCTTCGACAAATGGAGGGGTATTTTCCAACCGGTCTAACCAGTTTTCTTTCCAACTTTGCCCCACGACATTTGGATCTTGTGGTCTAGCATTATAAGCAAACATGGTTGATGCCCACCACAACATATCAGAAGCTAAAATATTCCCACCACGATAATGGACATCATCGGAATAACGATCATCTGTTGAACACAAGGTAATGATTGCTTTTAATGCACGGTGTTGACGGGCAGCTACTTGAAGACTATTAAATCCTCCCCATGACTTTCCAATCATACCGACTGAACCGGTTGACCAGGCTTGCTGTTCAATCCAATCCAATACTTCCAAGGCATCATCATGTTCCTGTTTTAAATATTCATCTAGTAAAATACCATCCGAATCACCAGAACCTCTAATATCAACTCGAATACTGGCATAGCCATGGCCAGCAAAATAAGGATGTCTTGCTGAGTCACGAATTGCTGTGAAATCATTCTTTCGATATGGGATATACTCTAATATCGCTGGCACTGGATTTTCTTCAGCATCTTTTGGTAACCAGATTGTTGCGGCTAGTTTTGCCCCGTCAGACATAGGAATCCATACATGCTCCATTTTCTTCACATCTCTTGGGTATTCTGTTTTCGTTCTACGTCGTTCGGAATCTTTAATATTAAAAACCAATGTTGTCAACCTTTCTATCCATCTACTTTTTGCTTTCGATTAAGCTACTCGCTTTTTCGTACGTTTTTCAAATAAACCTAACATCAGATCAGCAAAAATCGCTAAGATCGTTGCCGGTATTGCTCCAGCATAGATTTTCACTTCTGATTGCAAACTAATACCTGATATAATCTCTTTCCCTAAACCACCTGCGCCAATATATGGACCGATACAAGCTACTGCTACAGCAATAACACATGCTACACGTAATCCTGCCATTAAGAATGGAATAGATAGTGGAAATTGCACCTTCGCTAGTAACTGTAACGGCGTCATACCAGACCCAATTCCAGCTTCTGTGATACTATCATCGACTTCTTTAATTCCTACATAAGTGTTCCGGACAATTGGAAGTAAAGAATATAGGAACAGGCCAATCACCATCGTTTCAAAACCTAATCCAAAATAAAGCATCAAAATCGCTAACATCGCTAAACTTGGGATTAACTGCAATATATTCGTGATTGAAATAATAATCGGCGCTAACTTCTCATATCTGGCAGCAATGATTCCTAATGGCACTCCTACAACAAGTGCAAGAAGAATCCCATAAACGACCATTAATATATGTTCAACGGTTAGAGCCATTAATTCTCCGACATTTTCCACCATATACTGGCTTAGTTCAGTGATAAAATTCATGACACATCACCTTTTTAAAATTATTGTAATAACCCTTTTTCTTGTAAATATTCTTTCGCTACTTCTGCGGTACTACGCTCATTCATATCTACTTCACGAATCATCAGTGTCATCTCTTCTGTACTTACTGAGCCAACAATCGAGTCAAAAATGTCAGCAACTTCTGGATACTCATCGATTACTTCATTTCTTGCCACTAAGGATGCATCATATGGTGGGAAGAATTTTTCATCATCTTCCAATACCTTTAAATCATACTCAATAATTTGCGGGTCAACGGTATAGGCTGTTACCACATCTAATTCATTATTTGCAATTCCTTCATACATTAACGCAACATCCATACCGCGTGCATCAGCAAATTCATACCCATATGCTTCTTGGTACCCTTCATACCCATCATTTGCACGTTCAATCCATGAATTGTCGGTACCTAGTGTTAAATCACCGGCATATTCCCCTAAATCAGACATAGTCGTAATATTGTTTTCTTCGGCAAAATCGTCTTCGATTGCGATCGAGTACTGATTACTAAAGCCGGCAGAGTCATACCATTTCATATCATATTTTTCACCAAATAACGCTTGTGCTTGTTCCAATGTTTCATCAGGGTTTGTTGTATATTCTACTTGATCTTCGTCAAAATGATTGTTGTATACTTCACCTGAATAAAGTAATGCAAAATCAAAATCTTCCTTATCAATTGCCGCCATTACTTGTGGACTAGCTGGCATATCTTCTGTAATGTTCACTTCATGTGCTGTTTGATCTTCTACTAATAGTTTTACAATTTGAGCCATCACTTTAGGGTCTGTGTTCTTCTGTGCACCAAATTCAAATACTTCTCCGCCATCTGCAGAGCTATTACCTCCACACGCTGCCATAACGAGTAATAATACCGTCAATAAACTTGCCATTACTATTTTTTTCATTTTACATTCTCCTTACATGTATATTTTTTAAACTTTTGAAAACCTTTTTTCAAACTTGCCAAACAGTAAATCTAACAATAATGCGATCATAATCGCTAGGATCGTTCCAGTAAAAATCATATGTTGATCGTTATAGCCAATACCTGCTAATACTAGATCTCCTAAACCACCTGCACCGATTAATGCAGCAAGGGTTGTCCAGCTAATAATATAAACGGTCGTCACACGAATCCCGGACATCACATAAGGAAGTGCGACAGGAAGTTCGACTTTAAACAATCGCTGGAAGGTACTAAACCCCATTCCCTTCGCTGCTTCTACAACACCCGGGTCAATCGATTTTACACCGGTATACGTATTTCGTAACAATGGTAACAGCGCATATAGAAACAATGCTGCTACCGCAGGTTTAAAACCAATTCCTAGTATCGGAATCATGATCGCCAATAAAGCAATCGTTGGGATTGTTTGGAAAACATTCGCAATATTAAATATGAGATTTTTTATTTTTTCATTTTTCATTTTCGTCATATAAATGGCTAAAGGCACTGTTACGACTACTGATAAAACGATCACAACGAATGATATAATCAAGTGTTCATACGTGTACGCTAGAATGGAATCAAATTTATCCTGCCAAAATTCGAAATAATCCAAAAATAGATCCATTTACTCTCCACCACTCTTACGTTGATAAAATTGATGTAAAGCTTGAAACAACTGGTTATGATTCACGACACCAATCAGTTCTGATTCATTGGAAACAATTGGTATAACAGAACCAGGTGCATTCTTTGTGTGGTTCATCACGTCGTCGATCGCTTCGTTTTCGTTTACAGCCTGAATGGATGTATCTAATACATCACTAAGAACAGCCTGTTTGTTCGATAACGCACGGTAAAGACTTACGATTCCTCTATATTTGTTCTCCCCATCTACCACTGGAAGTTCAGCTAGATTGTGCTCCACCATAACATCGATCACATCTTGTAAATCAGATTGCCCCGTTACGGATGGATAACCCTCAACCACGAACTCGCTTAATGGTGGCAACGTTTTCGCGCTTTCCAATCGATTTTCTCCAATAAACTCACGGACAAATTCATTCGCTGGATTTTCCAATAGCTGTTTTGGTGAACCTTTTTGCACGACTTGACCGTCTTTCATTAAAATAACTTGATCAGCAATTTTTATCGCCTCATCCATATCATGGGTGACAAAGACAATCGTTTTATTAATTTCGCGTTGCAGGCGAACTAGCTCATCTTGCAGCTGTTCCCTACTAATCGGGTCAAGCGCACTGAAGGGCTCATCCATAAGAATGGTAGACGGCTCAGCTGCCAATGCTCGAATAACCCCGATCCGTTGTTGCTGTCCCCCACTTAATTCAGATGGATACCGGCCCCTATATGTTTCTGGATCAAGATTGACTAACTGAAGTAATTCGTCGACCCGCTTTCTAATTCGTTGTTTATCCCATTTTAATAACTTAGGGACGGTAGCAACATTGTCATAGATTGTCATATGCGGGAATAACCCGATATTTTGAATCACATATCCCATTTGACGACGAAGCTCAATTGGATTGATTTGATTCAAATCTTTCCCATCTATTAAAATTTGCCCATCCGTATATTCTGTTAGCCGATTTAGTAGTTTCATTGTAGTCGTCTTTCCACAACCACTAGGGCCAATCAATACATTGATTTTACCTTCTTCAAATGTAAGGTCTATCTCTTTCAATGCTTGAAAACCATCATCATAGACCTTGTTAATACGCTTTAATTGAATCAAAGTCTTTCCTCCTCCATTGTGAAATTGATGAATAAATCCGTTCTGTTGTTGCAACGTCTTTTATTTTATAGAAAATTTCCTTTTTTTAAAAACTTGATATAAACTTTTAATTGCACAAACTTTATAAAATTTTAAGTTTATAGATTGCATAATGTTTATATACTTAAAATTCCTCTCTTTTTCGACAAAATCCTATGTTTTGGTAAGCTTTGCACTGCCATTTTTCTATGATAATCTAATGATACTAAGCAAAATAGGGGATGAATGTCGCATGAATAGTGAAGAAAAATTAGAATCAATAAATAATAGAATCATTGAGCAAATTGCGGAAAATATGAAATCTTATGGATTTCCAAGTACAATTGGACGAATTATTGCATTAATTTACGATGAAGGAAAACCATTAGACTTAGATACACTAGCGGAAAAAACCGGAATGAGTAAAACGAGGATGAGTCAGGTTTTAAGGGAAATGGTTCGTCTAAATATAGCAGAAAAAACCTTCGTCAAAGGATCACGTAAAGATTTTTATACAGTTGAAAGAGATTACTATCAAATTTTCATATCCCTATTTACATCCAACTGGAAAGAAGTCATTACGCGTAACTATCATATCGAACATAAAATTCAACATGATTTAAATGAAATCATAGAAAATGACCAAACAAGTGACGACATAAAGGAAGAAGCAAAAACGTATTTAGAAGACTCCTACAAATCACTTGAATACTACGACTGGATCCGTCGACTAGTCGACTTCCTAGAATCCCAAGAAATATTCAAACACGTACCCAAAGTAAAAGACCAATAGTGGGACATGGGCCTGGGTGGGACATGGGGACAGGGCACTTGTCCCACTTGACGGTGGAAAGGATGGTAGTGTGGCCATTAGGTGACCGATTTGCACCTTACCATCACATGACTTTTCCAACTGAATCATCATGTCCCACAAAAAAAGCTCAACTCCCTTGTTTTTACCAGGGAGTTGAGCTTTTTCTTGTTAACTGTCCTTCCAATGTGGACAGTTGTATTTTTAGGGGGTCTGACCCCGCAAATAGAGGCAGCATTGTTTAGTAGTTCCGCTCCCACTACCGCTTCACATAATCCCCATGGATCCAAGCGTCCTCTCCTTCAAAGATAATATTGTACCAATCTCCGTCTGTTACAAAATTACCTTGATCATCCATGACTCCAGCAACTGTGTCATTTTGTTGTAGACTTCCAACAATATTACCACTAGTTATCTGAGGAGTGCTTCTAACTCTAAGAATGCTGTTACCAACATCTACCTTTAATAGATTAATAAAATCAACATAGTCTCCAGACACCCAACCAACTCGATTAGCGGTTTCGACTTTATACCAGCCGCCATTTTCGCCAATCACATCGAGGGTTGTCCCTTCAGATAGTGTTGTCAGAATAGCATTAGAAGTCGACGGTGCGACTCTTAATCTTAGATTAGTAGTTGTTTCACCAATCAAGCCTTCAGCAGAAGTGTTAACTGCATACCGGTTCTCGACCGTTGGCATTGGCGAATTTGTTGGTTGATTGTTATAGTTCGGTATATCAAATCGCAATACATAGTGATCAATCAGATTATATAACTCATACATTTTTTGAATGTGTCGTGCTTGAATGGTTGCCCAACTTACATGGGTAGCATATTGATGGCTACCAGGAGAAATCGGATTCCATCGCATCTTATAAAGGGTGTCTTGTCCTTTCCCAATATAACCACTATTAATAAACTTCGCCCCTCCTATAATGGAGGCTTCTTTTGTGAACCATTCCTGTTCATACGCATGCTCTGATCCACTCTTAAGCGGGGAAGAGTCATACGCCCTGATCCCAAACATGTTATAGGTCTCTCTTTCAGGAACTGCTTCTCCCTTCACTTCTGAAACAGGATAACCAGTCGATAATACGGAAGTACCATTTCCCGTCTCATGCAATGCATGGGCAATTAAGTATATAACGTTAATATCATACATCTTCCCAGCCTCAATAAACGACTCAGCTGTACCTTCCAAACTTCCTTTACCCTTTAATATTTTTTCATTAATTTCAGCGGCATTGAGCCCATCACTATAGGATAATAAAAGAAATTGGAAAAACTCGGGTGAATTTTCAGAAAAATTATTCGGATTCGCATAATACGCTACTAATTCTTTACTAGCTAAAAATTGACCAGCACCATCCACTTTTGGCGTCCTCGTCATTTGGGTATTAACCACTTCTGCAAAATCAACGCTATATTGTGTATACTCTCTAATGTCCTCATTTTGATTTATATTCATGATCCTATAAAGAAACGCTGCAAACTCTTCTCTCGTAATGGCTTCCTTTGGTTTAAAGTCCTCTAGTGCTTTCGTAATCTCATATTGCGCAAAGATTTTCACATCATCTTTGTGTGCTGGAGATACATTTGATAGATTCACTTTGGGATCTGTTCCTCTATCGTTTAAATTAAATGCCCGTACAAATGTTGTTGCCACCTCTTCACGAGTCATATCATCGAAAGGCTGAAACTTTCTACCACTTCCTTTAAAAATGGAAGGGGTTACTGCTGCAATTTCGTTTGCATTTGCACCACCTACCCAAACGTCATCATAATACTTGTTTAATGTCTCCTCAACGTTTGAAGATGGGGGCATATCTAGCGCATTGTATAATAATACTGCACCATGACGACGTTGTAAGATGTCTTTTCCTCGGAACGTGCCGTCTGAATACCCATTGATGACGCCCCGCTCTGTAAGTTCCATGATTGGAGTATAGAATGTTGACCCTTTCCTCACATCAGTGAAAGCATGATTGTATGCTGATGCTGTCGCTGGGGCCGAAAAACTTACAATAGAAACGACAACAATTAAACCCGCTATGATCTTGTTGTTCCACCTCGTCATCTTAATCCCCTTTCATCGATTTCTATCAATCTATCTATATAGTATGACAAAACAAAGGAAATTTCTACATATTTCGGCATGAATAGTTTAGAAATTTCCCTGGGACACGGGGACAGGGCACTTGTCCCACTTAAAGGTGGCAGCCAGTATCTGCGCTGGCGGTGCTATACTGCGATTTACTGCGGTGATGAGCTACACCGCGTTTTGCTGTGTCGTGCTTGCAACCGCACTGTGCTCCGCTAAAACTACGGTTTACTATCGTGTGCTCGTTGCGCTACGCGGACATTCAGTGCGCTATTTTTAAAAAAATCCCTTTTTAGCAGTTTGAACGGACATCGAGTGAGCTATTTAGCCTAATTCAAGCTGAATCAGCACTTTTTCTATTAAATAATGGAACAAATGTCCGCACCCAGCTAAAAATTGCTGATTTTCGCAAGAATAACGGAATAAATGGCCGCCAAACACAGCACAAGAACTGGCAACATGGAGACCACTGCAACAATGCGACACCGAGGAAAAGCGCGGCAACAATCACTCGCACACATTACGAGTAAGACATTTTTCTCACTGTCTCTCCACCTAGTTATTAGAGCCCCCTTACCAAAAAATAAGGAGTTGCCACCTATGTGACAACTCCCCCACCTAATCGTTCGCCCTCCACCGATATCGCTACGAAACCCTTCCGATCGGACGTTTATTCCTTTGAATAAACTGGAGCGCTTGGTGATTAAATTCCATATGCTTTTCAATATTACACACGTGTCCACACGTTTCTATTAGATGCAATTCTGCGTTTTTTTCCGCTTTAACATACGATGTGATTCCTTTAATAAACATATGGTCTTCTTCTCCAGATATATACAACTTCGGAATAGCATTACTAGATTTGATCAATTGATCATACGTTTTATACGAGTACAGTAGCACAAACGCCCAATGGTGATAGGATTGTTTCCCAAGCTTGTAAGCTTCCCGAATGAAAATATCTCTGGACTGTTTATGGTTGTTATTTGGCATTAGCAAATAAGCAAAAACAATATACGGGAGCATATATGGGAGGATATTTCTTAGCCATCTTGACAGGACCAATCTCCCTAGTAATTCCCCCCACTTTAACCACCTATTAACAGCTCCAGCTAACACCATTGATGCTACCCTGTTTGGATAATGGATGGCGATATGTTGCATGACAATCGTACCTAACGAAATGCCTATAAAATGTGCTGACTCTATCTTCAAATCATCTAATAACTCCAACACCATCGCCGTAGTAGCTGGTAATACCCCCTGGTTTGATGGCAGGGCTGGGGAATTACCATGCCCAGGTAAATCAATAAATAGCAAATTGTAATGTTGTTTAAACATGTCTATTTGTTTATAAAAAATTCTATGATTCCCACCAATTCCATGGAAAAAAACGGCCCATTCCTTACTACGCCCATTGGTAACTACGTTATAATCTAATCGTTTTTCTGTCATCTCAGCCTCATTCTAAGCAGGTTGCTCGGCAGGATTTCCCAAAATAATCTTTTTCAAAGCATCTTGATCTAAGTTAAGAGGTGAAATATTTGCTGCACTTAATAGTTCCCTCGTATTGGAATCATCAAATGTAACGGTATTTTCCCAATATTGATAAAACACATTAATTGGCTGATTGAACTTTTGTTCCTCTTTTGTCAATTGGCCAGTATAATTGGTAGGAACCATTTCGATCCCGTCAAACCCAATGATCTCTTGAATAAGCTCAAAAAGTTTTTGGTTAGTCGGTGGATTTGAATTTGTGATATGATAGATTTTATTATTTTGCGCAGAAGATAACGCAGCATGAAGAACCGTAACCACATAATCAATTGGAACTAAGTTTTGTTTCGTTTCTTTATTACATAAAAATTTAAATCCTTGTTTCCAATCTCCTTTGCGGTCCTTCATTCGTTTTAATAGCTTAAAACTGCGAATGATACCGTGCAAGGCAAAAGTCGTCTCCGCTTCACCAGTGTTGGAGTCACCAATAATAATCGCTGGACGAAAGATATTCACATGGAAAAACTCATTATATTCAAACACTAAGTGTTCGGCATGACATTTACTTTCTTCATAAGAATTCACAAAACGATTTTCAACTGGATTTAAACGTTCATTAGCATAAACATTTTTACCTAGTGTGTATGCAGTACTAACATGGAAAAAGTTTTTAACCTTTATCTGTTTTGCAAGTTCTAATATATTTTTCGTTCCCTCATAATTAACTTGGAACGTTCGTTGTTTCTCTGTTTCATCAAAAGATAAATATGCCGCAATATGGTAAACGGTGTCAATTTTGTTATATAATAACTCTTCTATTAATGAACTGGTAATACCTACTTTAGGTTGGGTAACATCACCCTCTACTATAGACAAACGTCCCCTAAGGTTTGAAGGTAAAGATGAAAGTAGTTTTTCAGCCTTTTTCTCATTCCTGATAATCGCATAAACATGATGACCGGTTTCTACTAACCTCTTCGTGAGTTGTTTGCCGACAAATCCTGTTGCTCCTGTTAGTAAAATATTCAAGTAAACTACTTCCTCTCCAGTTTTAATATAGTTAAAATCATAGTTGCTTAATCTTAATACTAATTTATCCGCACAATATATTCAATCCTATTATGAAAGTTTGCTAAATTGTTACTTTTTCTGATATGCAAAAACCTTGTAGGGTGGGGATTCCATTAATATAAATATTATATGGTAAATGGTGGAACACGAGGAATTAACGAAGCACAGGACAGTACTAATTGAAAGTTTTGCAAAAAAGCACAATAAGTAAATTCAATCTATTCATAGGCCTTTTTCCCCTTAGTCGCTCCCCCAGAAGAGAGAGTTTTTTCCTTTTTTCTACTTATCATTGATCGTAAGTTTTAAGTCATCGCACATAGGTATTTCGTTTCTTGTGCTTCCTCCGTATATGCCGTATTCTACAATGGAAGCTGGATAACCGTCCCGCTGTACATCTATTAAACTAGTTTAGGGAGGAACGGATGATGAGAAAGACATGTATGTTTTTTGTTTTATTGTGTTTATTTACGGTTCAACACGTATACGCACAAGAAGATTTCAATGATATTAGGAATGATTATTGGGCAAAAGAATCTATTGATTACTTATCTGATTCAGAGATTATTAATGGTTATTCTGATGGTTCTTTTAAACCAAACCAAACTATTACTAGAATACAAACCGCAATAATGATTACAAAAGCACTAGATTTGGACACTACCAATCTTCCTTCGATTGACTATAAAGATGTGTCTGAAGATATGACCGGTTATAAATCCATTGCAGCTGTAACAAAGGAAGGAATATTCAGTGGGTCTAATGGCCAATTTATGCCTTACAAACCTTTAACAAGAGCTGAAATGGCAGTAGTTTTAACTTCTATGTATGAAATCGACTCCACATGGGAGGAAGATTTCACGGACATCTCTAGTAATCATTGGGCATACCATGCGATTGAAACGATAGCAGACTATGGGATTACCACTGGCTATCCAGATAAAACTTTTAGACCTAACAACCCAACAACTAGAGCGCAATTTTCTGTATTTATGCACAACGTTTTAGAAAATGAGGCGTTCGATTACTCTTCAACAACAGATGAAGAAAAAAGTGACCAAACAACGGATAAAGATGACAACACCGAAGATCAAGCAGAAGAATCCGAACGAGAATTCACATTTAAAGGGATCGGTATCGGCGATTCAGAACAAACAGTCCTTGATGTTTTGGGTGAGCCAAAAAGAATCGATCAAAGTCGCAAAAGTTATCAGTGGTACATTTATAGTGATGAACAAAAGGCCCTGCAAATTGGGATACAAGACAATGAGGTTGTAGCTGTATTTACTAACGCTGACATGATGGAACATACTGACGGACTAAGCATCCATCACTCTACAAATGAAGATGTCTTCGAGCTCTATGGGGAAAAGGAGATGGATTCTTCCTTTGGAACAACAGATACACCGTATATGGTTCATAATAATTCGGTAAAGTTTTATTTTGATCGTCATAATAACCACATACTTTCTGGAGTATATATATTCAAAAATTCCGGGATCACTAGCGACAATATCACATCGGCTATGTTATCCGATTGGGAAAAAGAAATTTTTGAACAAACGAATAGCTTTCGGTATAAATACAATAAGAATCCCGTGAAACATCATGAAACGGCTGCGACAACGGCAAGGGAACATAGTACGGACATGCTCAACCGTGATTATTTTGACCATGTAAACCCAGATGGACTGGATCCGTTTGATCGTATGAGCAACAATGGCATAAACTATACAACTGCTGGTGAAAATATCGCATTCATAAGCGGAGGCGTATTTGAATCGTTTGATTTATACTATCTATGGGTGAACTCTCTAGGACACCGACAAACCATGTTGAACGAAAACTTCACTCACTTAGGTGTTGGTTTAGACGGTAAAGATCGTGCATTTTATGGCACTCAAAACTTCGTAACACCTTTTAGATAAAGTGGGACATGGGGACAGGGTAACTGTCCCAGTTATTCAATTATCAGTTTATTTAATTTAATGGCTAGGGTATTCCTACTGGTCAAATTGATTCGACAGATTAGATAAAGTGAATTTTTGTCTTCCCCCACTGAGTGTTAGTTGAACCATTCGGGGTGAAAGCGAACGGTCGTTTAACACACTTAAGCATCTCCGTTTCACTTCATGAAGTGGGAGTCTTACGAACGTTTACACCGGGGTAAAGGAAACTTGGTGCCAAACCTCTAGCTAGCATAGTGTTCATAACACTAATACATTTTACATCAAGATAAAGAAAAACCCGCTCCCTATCGATTTGATAAGGAACGGGTTTTTTAAAGCATGGGTTGAAATTCAATAGACCTACTCTATAATAGATAGGAATTCAAATTCCTCTTCCCCATCACTAATATAGTATTTCACAACGTTTTCTTCTGTCGCCCAAAGTCCGCCGTATTTGTAACTAATACTCATTCCAAAACTTTCATAAGGGTCAATGGTAGTTGAAAATCCATCGTCTTCTAAACTGGATTGCGTGTAGGTCGATTCAATTTGATCACCTTCATACACCTCAATTTTGTCTATCGTTACAGAACGGCTATCCATGTTATAAAAGGATGTACGGAAACCTTGAATAACATTATTCATCGTGATCGAAGCGTAACTGTGAAACTCCAATAACGGTTCATCGCTAACTATAATAGTGCTAGTTGCTTTTGTACCACTTTCTGTTTCAACAGTAATCGTTGCTGATCCTTCATTGACAGCAGTAACTTCCCCATCACTTGTAACAGTTGCGACATCAGCATCACTAGAATCCCAAGTGATTGTCGTTGATGGGCCATTTTCAGGTGTTACGGAGGCTTCTAATTGTAAGTCTTCGCCCGTTCTTAGCACATATCTTGTTTCATTAAGAGTGATTTGTTCATTTTCATAATAGTCAATAAGTGCTTCGGCGTCTTCTAATTTAGAAAGCCCGTCAATTTCAACGTCTTCCTTCATAGCAATTGCTTCCTCTACCAGTGATCTAGCAGTTGTTACTTGATCTTTATCATCTAGAGTAATAGCTTCAGGTAATGTAGCAATTGATTGTTCAGCAGCTTCCACAACAGGTGTCAGTCCGTCATACTCTACCATAGTATTATATTCATGGTCTTCGTATTCGACTGTTACTTCGTTTTGTCCATGCACAAGTGCTTGATCTAGGTCAAATTCGATTTCTTCCTTATTGCTAAATACTACTGCAATTGTATTTTTATCGATAGCTTTTACATCATCAATGTCATACTTAGGTGTTAATACTGTCACCGTTATATCCATTATCACTGCGTTATTTCCTGTCGGGCTAACCGCTTCATATGTGACCGTATACGTACCTGGTTGCTCTGTATCAACAGATTCTACTTGATTATCGTTGTACGTAATTGTTTTTGTAATGTTTGCTGAACCACCAGCTCCATCAGTTGCGGTAACTTCGGGTAAATCAAAATCAGCCCCATACGCAACAGTGAAAGTACGTTCGCCGTCATAAGTAAACATAGGATACCCAATCGCTTCATTAGCATCTTTTGCCCGATAAATAAATAAGGCAAACTCACCTCTTGTAACTGGTTCTTTCGTTCCAAAAATTGTTGGTGTCTTTCCTTGTGTTACACCGTGTTGTACCAATGCATCTATATAGGTATCCCAATTACTGTTCACATCAATAAATTCATTTTGAATCCCTTCACCATCTAACTGGTAAGCATTCGCAATTACTTTTGCCATTTCTGCTCTCGTGATATTGGCTGCAGGCTTAAACGATGTATCAGTTTTTCCATTAACAATTTCTTTTGCATACGTAGCATTTACCGCAGGCTCTACACGGTAATTTAAGTCAGCAAATGGTGTGCTTGGAGCATCTACGACATTTAAATCAAGTACATTTGCAATCATTACCATAGCATCACCACGTTTAATCGGGTCTTTTATACCGAATTCATTCTCTGAAAGTCCCTGTGCAATACGCTCATCAATCAAATAATCTACCGCTTCACTATATCGTCCATCTTTACTCACATCATTAAAATCAGCAGAAGATGCCTCGGTTGTATGTACACCAGTAATTAATAAAGTAAATAATCCGATAGACACCATTAATTTACTCTGAAACTTAGAAATAGTATCCAAATTTTTCCCCCCTAAAATATAACTTAACTACCTATTAAAATAAGGTAATTTATACATTGCCCTTAGTAAAGGACCATTTTCACCAGCAAAAACAGTAAAGGTATAAAAAAGCCTCGAGCTTTCCAACAATCAATAATTCTAGCATGCTTGTAAGTTAGTTTGAATGCTTTAGTAGATTTACATAATTTTACCTAGCCTTCCTAAATTTCCTCAAACTGTTGTTTGGTTTTTCTTTCTATTTTAGAAGGCTGAGTCAGAATTTTTTTCTTTAAAGTTGGTAAAAAGTAACCTCACCGCTCCAGTGGCTAAACTGGGACAAGTGCCCTGTCCCCTTGTCCCACTTATTTAACATAAAAGGCTTTGGTTGCGGTGGTCATGAGTTTTAGGGTTTGTTCTGTCATGTATTCGGGGGTGGTTGGGAAATCTTCTTCTATCCAACGAATGATCAAGCCGGCAATGCCGTGAGCACGGTAGGTATAAAGCCACTTCGTATCGATGTCTATATTTTCATCCAGTTCGTACTCATATTCCTCAATAAACAGCTTTTCGATGGCCTTGGCGATTTGGAAGCGAAAGTTTGCCTGGATATGGTCACTTAGTAGCAATTTATAAAGGGATGCATTCTCCTGGAAATAGGAAAATAACGTGATGGTATGTACATTTAACTCGGTCATATCTACTCGCTCAAAGCTTTGATACGGTTTGCGGATTTCATTAACCATTTCACGTAAAAGATCCTGAATGATCTCCTCAAGTAGATGCTCCTTCGTTTGAAAATTAGCATAGAACGTTCCCCTGTTATAATTGGCTTCTCGAACAATTTCTGAAATCGTTATTTGATCAAATTTCTTCCTATTTAATAGTTTTATAAACGTCTCCTTGATCGCAGTTTTTGATCGTTGGACTCTTTTATCAAGTTGCTCGGTCATCATCTATCACCTCTGGATTTTATGTTTTGTTTCAGTTCGATTCACTAGTTTTATTTTACTATACAATTTCCCTCCAATTGTACAGTAATAAACAATATACACTTATTGTTTATTGAAGCTTGTCAAAATTTGCAATATAGTGAAATTATAAGATACTTCAAATTTAGGGAGGTAGAAGTCATGCAAGGATGGCAATTCACCGGTACCAACGAACCATTGAAATTAGTAGAGAAACCTGACCCAATCGCTACACCTGGAACAGTGGTGATCGATGTTAAAGCGGCAGGCTTATGTCATACCGATGTAGGAACGTTACGAGATCCAGGCTGGATGGATATTTTAGCAGAAGTACCAATTATTCTAGGCCATGAAATTGCTGGTGTTATTTCTGAAGTGGGCGAAGGTGTAACCGATTATAAAGTTGGCGATCGCGTTGGGGTTTGTCCGGTCGGAAAAGACGGACTAGGACCTGGCAATGGCCGTGATGGTGGCTATGCCAATAAAGTACTTGTACCTGCTGTTGATTTAGTTCCAATGCCAGACGAAATCAGCTTTGGACAAGCCGCTGCTGGAACCGATGCAGGCATGACCTCCTATCATGCAATGTTCCAAAAAGGTGGAGCAAAAGCAGGCATGAAAGTCGGCATCATTGGAATTGGCGGGTTAGGACAAATGGCTGCACGTGCCGCTGTTGTCGCTGGTTGCGAAGTGTATGCAGCAGACTTAAGTGCAGATGCCCGTAAAGTAGCAAAAGAAATTGGTTGTAAGGAAGTCTATGAAAATGTCAGCGATTTAGCAGAAATTGCTCCAGAATTAATCGTCGATTACGCTGGTTTTGGTACCACAACTGCCGATGCGATCGATGCAGTCGGAGTTGGTGGGACAGTGGTGCTCGTTGGGATGGGAAAACTATCCTCCACCATTAATACTAGTAGCATGATATTAAAATCTGTACAACTAAAAGGTAGTGTTGGCGGGACAGTAGAAGATGTTGCTGCCGTTTATGATTTAATGGCAAAAGGACATCTTGACCCAGTCCTATCCGAAATTACCTTTGACGAAATACCAGAAGGCCTCGAACGCCTAGAGCGCCACGAAATAACCGGACGACTAGTAGCAAACCTATAGAAAGAAGCACAGGAACAGTTCCTGTGCTTCTTTCATTCCTCCTGGGACATGGGGACAGGGTAACTGTCCCAGTTATTCAATTATCAGTTTATTTGATTTAAGTGTAACTAGGTTTGCTAGGCTGCCACCTAGTGGGCATATTAATTCAAATTCACGTAATCCGAAGTTTGTTGCTGGCGATTCCTAAAAAAAAGGAGAGTTGGCCATTTTATTTTATATAAAATGGTCAACTCTCTTGTCTTTTATTCGTTTCATCAAAATGACGAATTTACTTCCAGCACCGGATCTGGGACAAGTGCCCTGTCCCCTTGTCCCATCTTCATGCGTTTGTTATAAATATTGATTAATTTATCAAGTTCTTTACTTATTTTAATAGTTTCTATATGGCTTAATCCCAGTTCTAATCCTGATTTAATCATCTCTTGTCTTTTGTTCTGTATTGTTTTATTCAGGGTGGATTGGTCGAGGAGCATTGTATTATTGTCCATATGAAATTCCCTTCCTTATTTGCGCCGTTCTTTCGTCACTCTCAACACAAAAATGGCACCATGTGTTTATTGATTATAAAAAACGGGTAAATATAAGTTAATTCATACAAGTTATTTTAAATGAATTGAATAATTTTTCAATACCTTTCACAAAATTTTTTCTATTTATCTAAGGACACGGTGATTAGGCACCAAATAACTTTTCTCCACTAGATATGTAATAAAGCGTAAAAAAGAGAGCTGACCATTCTATTCGTTTCACCGAAATGAGGATTTTGCTCCTTGTATTAGAACTGGGACTTGTCCCACTTCCTTTAATTTAGAACTGCAACAGAAAGCAGGAGACCTATCTCGCTGCTTTCTATTTCTGATCACTCCTCCTGTAGTTTTGTTCATCATTCGCACTCTTTTGATCACTCCTACCCTCTTTCTGTTCACCAATCACACTCTTTTGTTCACCCCCACCTCTTTCTGTTCACCAATCCAATCACTCTTCTGATCACTTCCACTCCAGTCCAAATTCACTCCAACAACCACTACTCCCCCACAACATCAACCTAAAAACATACAAAAAGAGGGCCAATCAATGATCGACCCTCTCTCTCTTCCAACATCCGAAACCGAACGTCTACAAATGCTTCTCAATCTCTGTTAATACTGCTGATGCTAGTTGGTTGGTATCTTTAAATTCTGTTGAATTGATCGGATCAGCGTAATGGACAGAAACTTTTGCTGGTGTATGCTTACCTTTTTTCCCTATCAATTTGTAAGAATCCTTAATCGTCACAGGAACAACTTTAACCCCTGCTTTAATCGCAATTCGTAAACTTCCCGCTTTAAAGTCTCCCATTTCAGGTCCTTTACTTCTCGTTCCTTCTGGAAAAATTGCGATGGAATGGCCTGATTTTAAACTGTCTATTGCCTGATTAATCGCCTTCAACGAACTACGAGCGTTGTCCCTGTCGATAAACACGCACCCTCTTTCTTTCATCCAATAACCTAACAACGGAATTTTCTCCATTTCTTTTTTCGCAACAAACGCCATTGATCGTGGGGCCGTTGAATATAAAATTGGTATATCCATATTCCCTTGATGGTTGGCAACATACAAGACAGGTTCATCCAAAGGTATATTTTCTGCTCCAGTTATGGTCAGGTCGGCACCTGAAATTTTAATTAAATTATTTGTACATTTTAAAATAATGTTATCCATTAGTTCTAATTTTTCTTTGTTCTTACCTGCCTTATTTAATTTATTGATCGTAAATGATTTATTTGCTTTACTTAAAATATAACCCCACATGTATCCTTGAAATAATAAAGTGCGCATCGTTATTCCTCTTTTCCGGTATGTTTAGTCTTTCACAATCATAAAGGATAGAAACACATGATAGAAGTTACGAATGTCATTTGTGGCTATTACATTTGTCATATTATAAGGAAAAAAACCGGTTAGTTTTTCTCAAAAGGGCTGCTGTCCGTTAACGCCCCATCGAATTTTGCCCTTTATCAGAAAACAAAAGAAGGAGCTGCCATCCGATCCGACAACTCCTTCTACTATACTGTCCACTATAATGAACAACTGACTTTTTTAGGGAAGCTTAGAACCAGTTAATCGGTTCAGGTTGAAGGTTTTGGAAGATATGCTTTGTTTCTGTATATTCTTCCATACCTAACCTTCCCAACTCACGCCCAATACCTGACTGTTTAAATCCACCCCACGGTGCATGTGGGAAGTAAAGATTGAATTCGTTAATCCAAACAGTTCCCATGCGCATTTTGGCTACACAACGTTCAGCCTTTACAATATCGGATGTCCATACGCCACCAGCAAGCCCGTAGATCGAATCATTAGCAAGCTTTACCGCTTCTTCTTCTGTACGGAATTTCTCAACCGTGATCACAGGACCAAAAGCTTCATCTTGAACAATGCTCATATCTGTTGTACAGTCTGTGAAAATAGTTGGTAAGTAGAAAAATCCTTTTTGTAGTTCTGGATCTTCAGGACGGCTACCACCTACTGCTAATGTAGCACCTTCTTTCCTACCTGTTTCTACATACTGTTCAACTTTCGCAAGGTGTTCGGCCGAAATAAGTGGACCCATCTGTGTATCTTCGTCAAATCCGCTTCCTAGTTTGAAGTTTTTCACGCGTTCAACAAGGGCGCTTACGAACTCGTCGTGAATACTCTCTTCTACAATTAATCTTGTACCAGCGGAACAGATTTGTCCTGCATGGAAAAATACCCCGTTTAATGCTTGATCAACAGCTGTCTCAAAATCAGCATCAGTAAAGATAATGTTAGGGTTTTTCCCACCAAGTTCTAATGCAAGTTTCTTCACATTCACACTTGCTGCTTGCATAATTTTCTTTCCAGTAACAATTCCGCCTGTAAAGGAAATAAGGTCCACATTCGTGTTACTAGATAACTCTGCACCAACTGTATTACCAGACCCAAGTACTAGATTCGCAACACCGGCAGGCACTCCCGCCTCTTCGATCAGTTCGAATACTTTAATGGTAGTAAGTGGTGTAATTTCACTAGGCTTCATAATTAATGTATTACCTGTTGCTAAGGCTGGAGCTAGCTTCCAGGATGCTTGTAGTAATGGATAATTCCATGGTGTAATTTGACCACAAACCCCAACAGGTTCGTGAACGACTCTACTAATAGAGTTTGGCACTGGAGAATCAATTAATTCTCCCCCATCTTTATCTGCAATCTCTGCATAATAACGAAAAACACCAGCAATATCATCCATGTCTCCACGGCTTTCTTCAACTGTTTTACCTGTATCTAAAGACTCCAATCTAGCAAGTTCTTCTCTATCTCTTTCAATTAATTCTGCAATTTTTCTTACTATACTACCGCGTTCTGTTGCAGGTGTCGTAGCCCACTCGCCACTATCAAAAGTTTCTCTTGCTGCAACAATCGCGGCTTTCGCATCTTCCTCATCTCCCTCAGGAACAGTAGCAATAACCTCCTGATTATATGGATTAATAATCTCACGCGTGTTACCTGAAATCGCATTCGTCCATTCACCGTTTATGTATTGTTGTTGTTTTAAACCCAAATCGATCAACTCCAGTTTTTTAATAAATTAAATATGTTAAAAATTTATTTAACGTTTTGCAAATAGTAACATGTCTTTTAAAGACTGTCAAAAGTTAAAAGAAACTTAAAAGTTTAGAAAGAATATAAATTCACCAGACCGACTGTCAATACTGGGATCTTAGACGTTTTTACTCCGATATAACAACGAATACCATTTGACATTTAATCTGAACGCTGTATCATAATTTTTGTAAAGAAGATTTAAAAAGTATTTAACACGCTTAACTTTAGATTAAAGGAGCAACTTTTATGAGTGAATCTACTGAAGGGTCCAACAATAAAATAGAAGAGGCCAAAAATAAAGTCATTAGTGCTATTGCGGAGACAATGGATTTATATGGTGTAACACCAGCTGCTGCAAACTTATATGCAACGATGTACTTTAAAGATCAGATGACGCTTGATGAAATGCGTACAGAGCTCGAAATGAGTAAACCGAGTATGAGTACCAGTGTCCGTAAGCTTCAAGAAATAGAAATGGTGAAGAAAACATTTACACGTGGTTCTAGAAAACATACTTATATAGCTGAAAAGAACTTCTTCCGTTCCTTTATGGTGTTTTATTGTCAAATGTGGGAACGAGAAGCAAAAATGAATATGGAAGCAATTAAAGAAGCGCAAGAGGATTTAATTGCGGTCATCAAAGATCCCACGAGCTCACCAGAGACGGTTGCTACCGCCAAGAAATACTATGATCAATTGGAAGAATCTAAAACCTATTACAACTGGTTAGAAGATTTAGTCGCAAGTATAAGAAGTGAAAAAATATTTGAATTTTTACCTAAACACAAGCAGGATTAATAGAAAAGAAGTGATTAGGTAGTTTATAGTTTATCGAATGATCGCTATTGACTACCTAGCATATAGTATGACATTTGTCTCTTTTAGAATAGGGGTTCGTTTTATATTTTTGTTAAAAATATTCTTAACATATTTAAAGTTTGGAATATTTAATATATAAAAACAACAAAGGGGAGTTTTGTAACGTGTTTAAATGGAAAGAAAAACTTAGCATTATCTTAGTATTACTAATGGTAGCAGTACTGACAGCCTGCGGAAGCACTGAGGGGGAATCAAACAGTGAACAAGCAAGTGCAGAAGTAACGGATGGAGAATTAACGATTGGCCAAATTAACTGGGCTGAAAATATTGCAGTAACAAATATGTGGAAAGCAATATTAGAAGAAAAAGGTTATAACGTGAAGTTAAGCGTTTTAGACATGGGTACTACCATGAAAGCTTTAGAAAGCAATGAACTAGATGCTAGTTTAGAAATATGGTTACCCGTTCAGGATGCAAACTACTTAGAACAGTATCAAGACAGTGTTAACTTCTCAGAAGAAACTTGGTATGACACAGCGAAAGTAGGATTAGTTGTTCCAACCTATTTAGAAGACGTTAATAGTGTTGAAGATTTAAATGAGCATAAGGATTTATTTGAGGGGGAAATTGTAGGTTTTGACCCTGGAGCAGGTACAATGGAAGTAACAGAACAATTAATTGAAGATTATAACCTTGACTATGAACTATTAACAAGTTCTGAGCCAGCAATGTTAGCTGAAATTGGAAATAAAGTAGAAAAAGAAGAACCAATCGTGGCACCACTTTGGAGCCCGCACTGGGTATTTTCCGAATATGACTTGAAATTCCTAGATGATCCACAAAACACATTCGGTGGTGTAGAAAAAATCCACCATGCAACAAGACATGGATTTGCAGAAGATTATCCAGAAATAAGTGAATGGTTTAAAAATTGGAAGATGGATGATGAACAAATTGGGCAGCTTATCAATGATGTAGAAGGCGCCGAAGACCCTCTTGATGGAGCTAAGAAATGGATTGAAGAGAATCAAGAGTTGATTGATGAATGGATAAAATAAGGATACTAGATTAAGGTATGGCTAGTCTCTCCTAAGGTGAGGGACTAGCTTTTTTGTAATAAGGAAAGTGAGCTGGTAGACTTACGCTCTACCGAGAGAACACCTGTCTCGGCTGATTCGGCTTCCTTTTTGCACTGAATCTACCGTGAGAGCACCTGTCTCGGCTGATTCAATTTCCTTTTTGGACTGAATCTACCGTGAGAGCACCTGTCTCGGTTGATTCGCTTTTCTTTTTTGACTGAATCTACCGTGAGAGTACCTGTCTCGGCTGATTCGATTTCCTTTTTGGATTGAATCTACCGAGAGAGCACCTGTCTCGGCTGATTCGCTTTTCTTTTTGGACTGAATCTACCGTGAGAGCACCTGTCTCGGCTGATTCACTTTCCTTTTTGGACTGAATCTACCGAGAGAGTGTAAAAAATTAATGATTTTGCACACAAACAACCACTCTTTCTCAATACGAACAGATGATGAACTATTTTTATTCTCGATTACGAGTTAACGGGTCCCTACGAAAGACAGCTTTCTCACAACTGTTATACTGGAGTTTATCTGCATGCAACAAAACAAAATATTTTTAGAAAACAGCACTTTTGTATAAAATTGCACCGGGATAACATTTACTATGGGTGCATTTCTGAAACAAGGAAAGGATATTTGAAAAGTAATTGTTACATTGGAGTATGAAAGAAGATGTATTAAACGGAGCCATTCAACTATGAAAAATGACAAAAATTATTTGCGTCATATTATAGAATGCATAGAGAATATTGAATTATATATCCCAAATGGAAAAGACGTTGGCTTCGCTTCAAATAGGTAAAGATTTAACGTTTGGTAAAATGTTTATTTCAGCGTGGCAAAAATCTAGTTATAGAAAAGTTCAAATGTTTAAAGGGGCATAAAAAAGACCTCAATTAAGAGGCCTGAGGCTATATTTTAATGTTACTTTTCAAATGAACGAACAAGGAGGGTTCCAGCCAACACTGCTAAAATTATATGAGTTTCGGGTATTTGAAATATATTTAAGAAAAAATCTTCTGGTCCTATTGCTCCGTACCACTTTACCCAATAGAAATTCGGTATAAATACTAAAATTGATATTATAGCAGTTGGAATTAATGTGACCCAATTAAACTTCCACTCCCCTTGGATAATTCTGCTAATCCCATTCCATTCCATTAAAACACCGAAAAGAAAAGCCCATAATGATAATTTGGTATAAAGTAAGGAAAACTCACCTTCAGATAGTGAACCGTCTGAATGATTCAGGTTGTAATAAACATTCACGATTAAATAAAGAAGTAGAATCATCCCTATAATTACAGTAGTTATGCCTAATGCCTTTTTAAGAATAATATACCCCCCTTAAAGAGTTAATACGATTTGCGAAGTAAAAAGTTTCAATTTTATAACTATTAAGTTAAAAATTTACAAAAACAACTAACTTTACGAAAACAGCCTAATAAAAAAAAAGAAAGACCTCTTCCATTCCATATCTGCCTTGATTGGCAAATACATGTTGAAAGAGATCTTCCCCTAGAAAACATTTAAGCTTTTACTGTGCCCGCGTCAGCTGGATGGACTCCATGACGGTAAAAGTCGGCATGGATAGGCTCTAGCGGTTTACGTCCACGGATGATGTCTGATGCCTTTTCCGCCAACATCAACACAGGTGCATGGATATTACCGTTCGTTACATAAGGCATGGCAGATGCATCGACCACACGTACATTGTCGAGCCCATGGACCTTCATGGTTTGTGGGTCTACGACAGCCATTGGATCTGAAGCAGGCCCCATCTTCGCCGTACAACTTGGGTGAAGGGCAGTCTCTGCATCTTCAGCTACCCATTCCAAGATTTCTTCATCTGTTTGAACAGAAGGACCAGGTGAAATTTCTCCAGAATTGTATGGTGCCATAGCTGGTTGAGACATGATTTCACGAGTAATTCTTACCGCTTCAACCCACTCACGTCGATCCTGTTCGGTTGAAAGGTAGTTGTACACCATGCTCGGATGTTCTTTAGGATCCTTCGAACGAATCTTTAATGACCCTCTTGCATCAGAGTACATAGGTCCAACGTGTACCTGGAATCCGTGTTTCGTTGCTGCCTTTTGCCCATCGTAACGCACCGCTACCGGTAGGAAGTGATACATCAGATTTGGATAGTCGACTTCCTCGTTCGAACGAACAAAACCTCCACCTTCAAAATGATTCGTTGCTGCTGGACCTTTCCGCCCTAATAACCACTGCAAACCAATCCAAGGCATTTTCGCTTTATTTAAGCTAGGCTGTTCAGAAACCGGTAATGGACACGCATATTGGATGTAGGTTTCAAGGTGATCTTGAAGGTTCTCCCCTACACCAGGTAGATCAACTACTGGTTTGATTCCAAGTGAACGCAAGTGCTCAGCATCACCAACACCTGACAATTGAAGAAGCTGTGGCGTATTAATTGCACCACCAGCAAGGATAACTTCACCTGCAGTGACATGATGAGTCTTCCCGTTTCGTTCATATGTCACACCACTTGCTCTAGTACCATTGAAGTTAATGCTTCTAACAAATGCGCGCGTTTTTACTGTAAGGTTTTTACGCCCCATGTTCGGGTGTAAATAGGCACGTGAAGGACCAAACCTTCTACCTTTATACACATGTTTATCAAACGGGCCAAATCCCTCTTGTCGAAAACCATTTACGTCAGGAGTTCGGGTGTGTCCAGCCTCGACGGCTGCGTCAAAGAAAGCTTGGAATAAAGGGTTAGTAGCTGGTCCGCGTTCCAATTTAAGAGGACCATCATGGCCACGAAACTCATCATCTTTATCTGCGGCTAATGCATTTTCCATGCGTTTAAAATATGGTAAACAGTGTGCAAAATCCCACATTTCCATACCTGGGTCTGCTCCCCAACGTTCATAGTCTAAGGGATTACCACGTTGGAAAATCATACCGTTAATGGAGCCCGAACCTCCGAGCACCTTCCCACGGGCATGCTTTACACGTCGACCATTCATATAAGGTTCAGGATCAGATTCATATCTCCAGTCATATAGACTTTTTCCTGCAGGGAACGGCAATGCTGCTGGCATTTGGATTAATAAGTCCCATGAAAAATCCTTACGTCCTGCTTCTAAAACAAGGACACTGCTTTTACCATCTTCACTTAAACGATCGCCGAGTACGGAACCCGCACTACCGCCACCTACGACTACGTAATCATATGTTTGATTCATCTTGCGTCCCTCCTTAGATAGTTATAATTGAATGCAGCGATCTCTTCTATCATAAAAGCATTCATCATAATTCCTCCTTCAGTTATTTAAACTAGTTAGTAGAATAGTAGTTTTATAAGTTTTTTACTTACATTCATCAAGTGGATCATGCTTCATAATCTTACTTTATTGTTTCTATGTACTTTTTCAATCCAAATTTTCCTGCAGCACGTCCAATTGCATTTCGTTATGCAACATAATAGTGTTTTGCCCATTCTTAAGAACTGGTACCATCCAATTCCCAAGCGGTGACCTACACTTTTTATTAAGTTTGTTAAATTTTTATTTAACATTCTTAACTTTTTTAATATATCATAGTGAAATTTTTTTGTAAACGGATGTTCACAAACTTTTGACACTTAAAATACATTTTGGTAATAAATCTCACCGAATCAACACTAATTTTTTTCACGTCAAGAACTGCTGCTATGAATAAAAAATCTATTTAAACATGCTCAATTTCTGTTATAATAGGTTAGTTGATACAAAAGCCATCTATGTGTATACATAGAGTGGCTTTTCTGTTTTTATTAAAAGAAAGAAGGGTTCAGATGATAAAGGAAAGAGGCTTTCAATGGGTGTTCTTTTTTGTTGGCATTATGGTGATGGGACTTGGGGTTTCCCTAACAATCAAAGGTCAACGTTTAGGTGTAGGCTCTTGGGACGTATTGCACGTAGGTTTGTTTAAAAACTTAGGATTATCGATTGGACTTTGGTCGATTATTATTGGTGTTCTTATTATCGTTATTTCTTCGATTGGTTTACATTCGTTTCCGAAAATCGGAACGTTTATGAATATGATTTTTGTTGGTTTATTTATCGACTTCTTTAACTGGGTATTACCAGATGCCCATACCTTTTCGATACAGTTAGTCGATTTTATTCTCGGCGTTGTACTGTTAGCTATTGGTTGCGGTATTTATATTTCAGCCAATTTAGGGGCAGGACCACGGGATACCTTAATGTTACTTGCAGTGAAAAAACTTAATTGCAGCATCACGGTAGCACGTACCACCATGGAAGTAGTTGTTGCGATTGTAGGCTATTTATTAGGTGGACCTCTCGGAATTGGTACCATCATCATGGCTTTTGCACTTGGTCCGATTATTCAAGTTTCACTAGGATATAGTCAAAAATTACTGGAGAAATGTAAGCATGGGGTAAGTCCTCTGCAAAAAACAAAGGTGAGTGAGATGTAGATGTTTACAAACTGCGAGCCAAAATCCTGCGAGGGGAATCTATCATTATGTAAGATAAAGGGATCCTTAAATAAAGAAGTAATTACCCAACTCTTTGGTCGGAGCGGTGGGTGATTACTTCTTTTTTTGTTAGGTGCAGCTAACAAAAAGTTGATCCTTCATGTCGTTACCATGTACAATACCTTTTTCATATAGAGCTTATCCCGTATGTCGTCATAACCCTTCAAACCCCGATATCACAGGGAATTCGGCTACCATCTACCTTTATGTAGTTGCTATAACGATGGTGCTAGGAATCCGAACTGTCCTTTCGTCGTGGACAGTTGTGTTTTTAAGGGGTCTGACCCCCTCCATAAAACGCACACTGTCTCCCTATTAAAAGAAGCAGGAGAACCGTCCTCCTGCTTCCATTTTCCTACTCTAAATTAGCATGTTTTCCATACATTTTATTTGTATCTAATCCCTTTTTCTCCATAAACCTTAAGATTACTGCATCATAAAAAAGTAAAAGGGTTTGTTCAAATAGTGAACCCATTGGTTGGATGGTTTTATAATTGGTGTTATCTGTTCGAGATTTGGGTGCACCAGGTAATGTTATGGTAAAATCAGCTTGCTTACCAATCGTAGATTCTGGCGCTAACGTAACAGCAGCAACTTTTCCACCGATACTAGTTGCCTTTTCTGCAATGGTTACTAAACCTTTTGTTTCCCCTGAGCCTGATCCAATAATTAACATATCATTTTCCTCAAAGTTAGGGGTTACCGTTTCACCTAGTACATAAGCGTCGATACCCATATGCATCATTCGCATCACAAACGATTTTGCCATAAACCCGGATCTACCCGCTCCAGCTACAAAGACCTTGTTGGATTCAAGAATTTCGTTTACTAATCTTTCGGCTTCCTCATCAGCGATTAACTCTACTGAATGATTTAGCTCATTTATAATTTCTTGTAAAAATTCAGTAGTCTTCATAGTGCTTAACCTTGTTTTATTATTTCTTTCATTTTTGCTGCAACACCTTTTTTATCTTCTTGTCCAGCAATTCCCCCACCAACTATCACAAGGTCCGGTTGAACTTTGACTACTTCTGGCAGTGTATCTAGTTTGATTCCGCCAGCGATTGCTGTTTTGGCATGTTTCACAACATCTTTAATCGTTTGGAGATCTTCGAATGAATTCTTACCAACAGCCTGCAAGTCGTAACCAGTATGAACGCAAATATAATCGACACCTAATAGATCGAGCTCTTTTGCTCGTTTTGCTATATCTTTCACGGCGATTAAATCAACAAGAACTTCTTTACCTTGTTTTTTCGCTTCCTCCACTGCACCTTTTATCGACTCATCTTCTGCTACACCTAGAATCGTTACGATATCCGCCTTTGCTTCGGATGCCTTTTGCACTTCATATGCTGCAGCATCCATTGTTTTTAGGTCTGCCAATACTTGCAATTTAGGAAAAGCTTCTTTTATTTCCTGAACAGCTTTTAGCCCTTCAATTTTAATAATTGGGGTACCAATCTCAACAATATCTATAGATGCTTCTACTTCTTTGATTACCTCCTTTGCTTCTGGAATATTGACAAGATCTAACGCTAATTGTAATTTCATTGATTGATTTCCTCCTACCATTTTATATAAATCTTTTTCTCCTTGTTGGTAGCTATAGCCACCATCATATCGGAGTAGTATAATCAATGATAAAGACAAAATATATTTTATGTAAGTAGGCACTTTTTTCTGATATAGTACCTTAAGTTTGGTATAGTAACTTGAACTAGACTATAAAAGAGAGAGAAGGATTTCGATGATTACGAAAAAAATAAATGGCATATATCCCGAAAAAGAATTAGCGTTATCGATCCTTGATGGAAAATGGAAACTTACGCTTCTTTGTCACTTAGGTTTAAAAGGGACAAAGCGATTTGGCGAGCTCAAGCAGTTAACTCCCAAGATTACACAACAAACGTTAACGAATAAACTGAGAGAATTAGAGGAAAATGGACTTGTTCATCGCGAGACATATCCAGTTATTCCTCCTAAGGTAGAGTATTCTTTAACAGAACAAGGTGAAAGTTTACTACCTATTCTAGATATGCTGTATGACTGGGGTAGAGATCATTTAAAACATATGACTGAAAAGGTTGATGGCATATACTCTGAGAAGAGACTCACATTGTCTGTTATAGAAGGTAAATGGAAGCTAAGCATTTTATGTCATTTAGGTTTAAAAGGAACAAAGCGATTTGGAGAACTCAGAAAATTAATACCTAACGTAACCAAGAAAATGTTGACCAATCAACTTAGAGAACTAGAAGACGACGGTTTGCTCCACCGAGAAGCTTACCCAGTTGTTCCACCTAAAGTGGAGTATTCCTTAACAAAACAAGGAGAAAGCCTTTTTCCAATTTTGAAAGCGATGGAAGATTGGGGCCGGAATTATATGGATCAACATTGTAAAGCTTAGAGAGAATATTGCACGAATTCAGGCATACCACAAAAGAGAGAGTCGATCATTTTATCTAAAATAATTGACTCTCTCTTTCTATAAATCTTTTGTTGGTAGACACATAGGTCTGGCAAAACATGATAGCACTTTTAGACTGTCCTCATCACATGGACAGTTGTGTTTTTAAGGGGTCTGACCCCACCCCACTGATTCCAACAAAATCCCACCTGCATCCCCTCTAAAGTGTAATCTTATTTCATCAATATTGTCCGTATTAAATGTTGCGTTTTGTTGTTCAAATGATTCGAGTGGGACTTCGAATGTTTGGAAAACTGGTTCCCACGACGTTTCGTATTTCCCCTCTCTAAATATATCATCGAACAGGCCAAATGGTGTGTAATCGGTAGTAATAACTGGCGGGAACGGCATAAAATCATCCAATGGCAATTGAACAGCATCACCATCTGTCGTCTTTAATTCCACTTCAATTTCTGGTCTTTTTTCCTGTTCTACTTCACCAACGATGTTCGCCATCGTAAATATGAGCCGCTCCCTACTTCCATTTTTCCCAGCCTCACTCCCCCATCCGATCCGCTTCATATAATCATCAGGCAAATGAACGGTGTACGATACATCATCTTTCCACTCGAGACGAACGGCATCTACAGGGCGATCATTTCCACCTCGATCCTCAGGTGTGATGACATCCATCTCATCAAACCCCTCTGCAACTGTGATAACTCCGTCCGAAGCCTCTACTTTGTTACGTTTGAACTCAATGATTGATTGGTAATTCGCATGGTGATATTTATTGACGAACGTCGTGTTTGGAAGCCAGCTTTCCCCATACCGATAATCGCGAAATAACTTTTCAAAAGAAGCATCCCCATGCAAAACACTTTCAAAAAATGCAGAAATGTACACTTTTGCGATTTGCTGCTGATCATTTGGCTCCATCGTTTGCATTCGACTTAAAAAGAGCCCTCTCGGTAAACTGCTATCCATTCGTCCCCAGTTCGTATTAAATTGACTATGATTGGCATCCGCAATATAAAGGGATGACCGAAACGCCTGTTCATTCTCATCCAAGTTCATCTGGTAATATTGCCTTTCCCCACGGAATATAGTCACATCTCCATCGCGGGCTCCTTGCATGAGTAAGTAGGAGGTATTATCCAACATGGGCCGTTTTCCATCAATCCGTTTATCTGTTGGAGCAAGCGCAACGACTCCCTGTATCTTGACCTGATCCATACTTTCTAGCAATCTTTCATCATCAAAAAACGATTCGTAGTCTGCTGCCATTTGAGCTGCTTGCCCTCCACGAGAGTGACCAACTAAGCCAACTTGATCGAAATCTATTTTTTGATAGAAGGCATTTCCAGGTGTTTGGTTCATTGTTTGTAATTGGGCTACATGTTGTAAAATCACCCATGCACGTAATTCATAATTGCGATCAGGAATCCCTGAGGTATTGGAATAATTGATAAAGTCTTGATCGACTGTAATTGTCACAAACCCACGACTCGCTAACAGTTCACCTAAATAATCATATCCGCTCGCTGAAAAGTATTCCATTGTATGATTTCCTTGAACAATGAGAATAACTGGAAAAGGACCTTCCCCCTCTGGCAGCCATACTCTTCCATTTACCGGTAATTGAGACTGATCAAATCCCCAAAATGCTGTTCGTTCTTCACTCCACTTAGTTATAAAACTAGAAGCATCAACCGCCGGCGTAACAATATCTACACCCTCCCCGAAAGCTTCGCGATACTTATCTTCACCACTACCATAACTGAAAAATGTATAAGGAAAATCTCCTTTTTGGGCAGGATTTTCTTCCGATATCGATTCTAGATCACTAGTAGTTTCATTGTCGTTATCCGATAACACGACATACATAGAAGTTAGAAAAAGGATCCCAGTAAGTATCGAGATTTTAACACTTCTATTTTTTTTACGAAAAAGTACAATAAAACATAGCACGACGACGATCGTCACTATACTGTAGCCGACACCCACAATATAGGAAAATAGTGTTCCACTTTCTTCTTCTATTAATAGAGTTGCACTCAAGTAAATGGTATAACTAAAACTCCCCACAAAAAGACGTGGGAGCGGTATATACAAGAAAGACAACAACGCACCTACCCCAGTTGTCCAAATAACAAAATACATCCCATTAGTAGATACCTCTCGCGCTATATTGGTAAGGTGTGCATGCAGGGTTGCTCCAGTTGGATGACCGACTGCTTGTATCACCGAGGCTGTCATGGTTACAATCAAGAATCCAATCATAAACCATTTACCATAATTGCCGTCTCTTTCATGAATCGTTAATAGCCGTGTCCAAATCCAACGAACCAGCTTCATAAAATAATCTCTGACCAATCTATTTCACCACCAATATATCTATAAAAAGGGAAATTTCCATAAGTGGGGAGTTCTATCATAGCCTCCCACTGATGATTAGCACTGTAAAGAGAGACCCCCGCAGGCGCCCCAACTAGTTTTTCCGAATCCTAAAGTAGGGGTATTACTAGCCGTTAAGGCAGGATAACCATCACTTCTTTAATCCTACCATTTTAACCCGGGAGGTGACACCATCATAGGGCTGAAACATGATATTTAGGCTTGAAATAGGAGGTATAAAGAGAATGGACATGGTTTATGATGTAATCTGGAGGGTCATGAGGCAATTCATCCGGGAAAGAATGAGAAAGTGAGGACTTTAGTAGTTCATATAATGCGGTTATTTTGCTTTTTTAAGATTTTTGCTTAAATCATTCTCAACATGTATAATCCTAAACTTAGACTGTTTCAAATTTGCAACAAAAATAATTGTGACAGGCACCAATTCAATTTGACTATTTAATAATTACAATTATAATATAAAATAAGAATACCGAGCGGAAGTAACCACTCGGCAATTGTAACTACAAACCGCATAAAGAGCGGCTGACCAAATGTATGGTGTTTCGTCAAAGAAGTAACCGTCTAATCCATTGGTAGTGGGGACGGTTATTTCTTTTTGTTTAGATAGACGACTATAGTTACAACAAGTGTAAGCGCAGCTAACAATGTTAAACTAAATTGAGCTATTAAACTTAAAGCTTCATAAGCCGTCACTCTACCACCTCCCTTCTACCAGAGAGATGGCCAATCGTCCACCATGCTATAAAGTTACGATCCAATTATAACTACTTTTTCTGATAAAAATGAACCACAAAGATACTTTGCACAGGGATAGTTTACTTATCTTCCCGTACCTGTCACACCCCGAAATTTGTCGTTTTTATCAAAAAAATATTATCTTTAACTTCATAAATTATTCTAAAACCTCTAATACGTAAGCGAAAAGCACTGTCTACACCTTTTAGTGAACTGTCTAGAATCCCTCTATGATAGGGGGTTCTCAGATAAGGTGAGCAGTGCTTCTCTTTCGTTTTCTAGTTGGTTTATATTGTTTTTTTATATTTTGCAGCCTAACTTAAATACAACAGATCATACAAAAACATCTTTATCTGTATAAGTCCTTTTATTAACTTTATCCTTTATATAGCGCATTTACTGGATGACTTCTGGCATTTCTTCTTCCTCTAATTCATCTAAAAACCCGGATTGTGACAGGAACCCATTGACAACAGGCACTAATGATCATCCAATAATTGCATTTATCACCATTCTGAAACCAATGATAATTAGTATTAGTCGAAAAATTGTCACAACGACTTTTTCATTTAGCTTCCTGTTCAAATATGCCCCGAACCTAGCTCCGAACCATGCACCAGGTATTAATGCCAAAGCGTAAAGCCAATGGACATTACCAAGACTCACATGTGTAACAGAACCAGTAATCCCTGACAAGAATACGATAAACATGGAAGTTGGGATAGCGACAGCTGTTGGAAAACCAAATAGTAAAAGCATAATTGGCACGAGTAGAGAACCACCACCAATACCAAATAAACCTGACAGAATACCTATAAAAAAACAGATAATAATCGCAAGTATAGTCGAATATTTGTATTCCCAACTCATCCCGTTCTCATCCGTATAGGTATGTAGTTTCCCTGTTTTTATTATTCCGATTGGTTTAATCGATTTAGTGAAAAACATAAGAAGGGAAATACCTATCATTAGCAAACCAAAAACACCTGCAAATTGATCGGTTTCAAAGAACCTATTTATCAATGCCCCGACAATCGCTCCAGGTCCACTACCTATAAAAAAGATAAATCCACTGTTAAAATCTACTTTTTTCTGTTTCATATAAGCTATTGTAGAAGATAATCCTGTTGCAATTAATACTAGATAAGATGTTCCTACTATAATTTGAGGACCCATATTTGATATCACACCAAGACTAGTCTCTAAAAACAAGAGAGAAGGGACAATGACAATTCCGCCCCCAAGTCCCGCTATACTACCAACGGTTCCACCTACAAAACCAACAATTAATAAAATAATCCAAGCCATAGTACCGTCTTCTTTCTATGTTAAATTAGTTCTTGCTTCTGAAATAGGCTTAAACATTGACGGATTCGTTTACTGCTAATTTAACAACAGCCTCCAAGAGTACTTGGGCACCCATGGATAAATCTTCTTTATCACACCACTCCTCCGCTGTGTGACTAATTCCATCCTTTGTACGTAAAAAAATCATTCCAATGTCTGTCATTTTCCCGATGACCATCGCATCATGAATCGCACCACTTGGTAGCTTAATTACTTCAATCCCATTACCTTCTATTGATGATTGGATACTTGAATTTATCTTAGCAGAACAACCCACTCCAGCTACTTTATGTAATGTTTCTATTTGGACCGAAATCCCTCTTTCTAAGCAAACATCTTTCGTTATTTCATTAAGTTTATTCACCAAATGGTCTAGTAATTCCTCGGATAGATCACGGATATCGATAGTAAATTCTATATCACTAGGAATAACATTAATTCCCCCTGGTTGTACAGATAGTTGTCCTACTGTCATTACGGTTTGTTCTTGTTGCTTTACTAATTTTTCTGCTCGATAAATCAGTTCAGCCGCTGCAGCTAGTGGATCTTTTCTCATAGGCATTGGCGTAGTTCCAGCATGGCCAGCTTCTCCACTTAATTTTATTTTTAACCACCTTAAACCAGCAATCCCTGTGACTAAACCAACCGGTACGTTGTGTGATTCTAATACCTTTCCTTGTTCAATATGTACTTCTAAATAACCCTTTATATCATCAGCATTCACCTTAACATTCCCTATATTTTCGGGCTGATATCCTTGACTTATCATCGCTTCTGCAATGGATATCCCTTGTTGGTCAATATGATCGAAAAGCTCACTATAAGTTAACTCTCCGACATACGCTTCGCTCCCTAACAATCCAGTTGAAAAACGCGTCCCCTCTTCATCAGTAAATGCAACGACCTCAATCGAATCTTCGGTAATGATGTCCTGTTCTTTCACTGTTTGTAGCACTTCTATACCCGAAAGTACACCTGCAGCTCCATCGAATTTTCCACCATTTAGTACTGTATCAATATGCGAACCAATTAATACAGTCTTTCCACCAGGTCCTTTACCATCAAGTCTACCAAAGACATTACCTATTTCATCCTCTCTAACGGTTAAACCCGCTTCAGTCATATAGTGCTTTATTAATTCCTTCGCTTTTCGTTCTTCATCAGTAAAAGAAAATCGGTTGATCCCCCCACCTTCACTTTTACCTATTTGCCCCAGTTCATTTATGCGATTCCATAAACGTCCTTCATTAATTTTCATGTTTTTCCTCCATCCCTTCACTTCACGTAATGATCATCCAAACACGTACCCTCTTGGAAATCCTTGGAAAACAGACAGTCAAATGAAATAAAAACCCTCCTCTAAGTAGCTTATTTCTCTTAACACGAGAGGAGGATTTTATTTCCTTCCTAAAACCTTTATTTATGACGTAGTTGCTTTTTTCTCCTTTGCTTTCTCCATAGATATGATAATCGCAATGACAATTCCTACTGTTACTGCAATTTTGATAAAACTAATGATTGGTGAAAAAAGAACAAGCATTCCAACTACAATTGCGATTCCCCCATATAATGGATTTTTATAGGCAAACTGCCCAAGGACAGCACCAAAGATTGCAGGAGCAATAAAGGTAAAGGCACTTTCTACAGCTGGAGGTATGACAGATAATATATAGGTTCCACCAAAAATGATCGCGATAATGACTGTAATATTTGTCATCGAAGCAACCGCTATCCCGAAAACACCAGCAATTTCTGCTTTTCTTGAACCCGTTTCGGCATTCACTGCTTTTTGAGCTGCAGAAGAACAAGGAAGACACATATTCGCAATATTACCTGTTAAAAAGGCTAAATAAGTTCCCGCGACTCCTAATGTAGGATAATAGGTAATAGGTTCTAGCACCCAAAGAATACCGACAAAACCTGCATAACCAACAAGCCCCGTAATGATTGCTCCCCAACCTGGATGTGCATCTAATACAAAAGATAGATATAAAGGTGGAACTAAACTCATTAGAATTAAGCTGAATAAAGTAATCCGCCCCCAGAAATGCGCCTCACGATGGAAAGTCCAAGTTGAAGCACTCGTTGGAGTTACAGTTGTGACATGATTCTTCACGGCTTTTTCAGGATATACGTTCATTTTATTCCTCCTTATATGAAAACATTATATGATCGATACAAAATAAGCACTAACCATTCCAATTAGCATGGAAATTCCTAACGCCCATTCTTTAATCCAAGCAACATTTACCTTCTCTGCAACAGTCATGATGATCACCATTACTACTAAGGCGACTATCCCAGATGTAAAGTGACTAATACTAGCAACCATTTGTTCACTAGCTAAATAACCAAACGCACCTAGCATGGCCCCTAAAGAGACAGCAGCCATTACTCTTGGATTTCTCTTCTCAATTTTTTCCTGTGATTTTCCGAGCGTTTTTGTAAATAAAGCGGTAAATAGTAACCAACCAGTACCACCCAAACACATCGTCCAAACAATGGTAGTAAAGGCTTCGATAGAAAAGTCCTCAGCTCCTAAAGTCGTTCCAAAAGCACCCGCTCCAATCTCTGCTGCCCCTGTTTCCGTTGCCGCCGATCCTATGATCCCGATTCTCATTAATGTAATTGGCGAACCTAATAATGCAATTAGTGAAACAAGGACAATTGCAATACCAAAAGATGGACCAATCGAACTTACAAATCCAGTACGAATTGCTGTTTTTACTTCTTTTGAAGTCATTCCCACTTCAGGAGCAGATTTACTTGCGATCCTCATAAATACAATGGCTTGAAAAAAAACAATACCGACAACGATAAAAGCAATGATCCAAAATGGTGCACTATTGGCGATTGCCATTACATCTCCCATAAGCTACTCCTCCTTTATATAGTTGAGATTAATTCAATTAGTGGCACTTATTAGATGGATTGTTCCTCAAGATAAGGTTTATCCTCTTTTTGTGATAGATAATTCAAAACAGTAGCTATAAATAGTTTTCCAACATACATCATGCCTTCTTCATCAACATCAAACTTCGGATGATGGTGTGGATAAATATCTTCTTCAGATTTCATCGCTCCTCCGACCCAGAAAAATGTTCCTGGAACTTCTTTTAAGTAATAAGCGAAATCTTCCATCCCCATCTGTGGCGGTACTTGATGAACCTTATCCTCACCAAATATTTCTGCTGCTATTTTTTCAACACGTTCCGTCTCCTCTGGGTGATTGCGAACAGCTGGATAACCTCGTACATATTGAACAGATGCGGATGCCCCTAAACCTTTACATGTATAAGTAGCCATCTCCTCAATTGACTTTTGTACCCAATCACGGACATCATCATCAAAGGTCCGTACCGTTCCACGAATCGTTACCTTATCTTGGATAACATTAAAACTATCACCAGCGTCCATCGATGCTACTGTAACAACCGCTGACTTTACTGGATCTACTTGTCTACTAACAATTTGCTGCAAATTAACAACTAATTGACTTCCTGCGACGAGGGGATCAACCGCTAAATGCGGATTTGCCGCATGTCCACCAACTCCTGTAATTTCAATTTCGAATGTGTCCCCATTTGCCATCGCATTACCTTCTCTAATTCCTACTACCCCCAGGGGATCTATGGAACTGATATGCGCTCCATACACGACATCCACTCCATTGAGGCATCCATCTTCAATCATAGACTTTGCCCCACCTGGTATAACCTCTTCTGCAAACTGGTGAATAAACACAATGGTACCTGGTAATTCGGCCTTCATTTCGCTCAATACTTTAGCTACACCTAGAAGACCAGCTGTATGAATATCATGACCACACGCATGCATCACTCCAGGTATACGTGATTTATACTCGACATCCTTTTCGTCCTGGATAGGGAGTGCATCGAAATCCGCCCGTAAAGCGACTGTCTTACCTTGCTTTCCCCCTTTTAAGATTCCGATAACACCACGTCCTCCTACACCAGTCTTAACCTCTAAACCTAGTTTTCTATGAAATGCTGCTACTTTTTCTGGCGTATTTACTTCTTGATGTGAAAGCTCAGGATACATATGGAGATCTCTTCTAAAAGTTACTAATTCAGGGTAAACCTCTTCTAATCTAGCAAATAAATGTTCTTGCACCTGTATCATCCTTTCCTATTTGTATCTATCAATTAGTCGAAACATCATTATACGTAGCTATTTCAGGACGTCTTTTTCCATAACCAGTGGCTTGTTCATATTGATAACCAATTTGTAAAACTTCAAAATCTGCTCGATGTGGTCCCACAATTTGTAATCCCATTGGAAGTCCGTCTGAAGTAAATCCGCTTGGTACGGATAAAGCTGGATTACCAAGAACAGAAATATAATAACAGGAGCGCATCCAATCAATATATGTTTCCATTTGTACACCATTAATTTGTTTCGGATATTCTAAATGAACATCAAATGGTGGAAGTTGACTTACTGGTAATAAAAATGCATCATACTTATCGAAAAATGTTCGTGTTCTATGATATAACTGATTCCGTAGTCTTTCTGCTTTCCCAATATCGATACCAAGCAAATCACGACCCTTTTTTACATTCCATGCAAAACTAGGTTTCATTACTTCTTTAAACTGATCAAATAATGTACCGTATGACATTTCCATTTCCCAAGCCCGCAACGTATCGAACACTTCATTCGCGTGCGTTAAATCTGGATAATCCTCCACGATATCACATCCCAAATCAGTAAAAATTTGGATTTGTTCTTCCATATTCGCTTTTATTGCGGGATCTACAGGGATTTTTCCTCCAAAGTCTGCAGTCCAAGCGACTCGTAAGCCTGTTAGATCTTTTTCAAGTGGTTCAAGAAAAATTTCTCCAGGGTCTTGAAGTGATATTGGTGACCGGTCATCAGGGCCTGCAATCACTGACATCATATACGCCGCATCTTCCACACTTCTTGCTATTGGTCCTTGAACAGAAAGTGTAGAAAAAAGTGCCGGCTTAGGATATGTAGGAATCCGACCTGGTGAAGTTCTCATTCCTACTACATTATTAAAAGCAGCAGGGAATCGACAGGAACCACCCATATCACTACCATCCGCAAATGGAAGCATGCCACATGCAACCGCTACTGCTGCACCACCACTACTTCCACCCGCAGTATGGTCGAGGTTATAAGGATTCTTTGTTGCACCAAACACTTCATTAAAAGTATGGGCCCCTGCTCCAAATTCTGGAACATTCGTTTTCCCAATTACAATCGCTCCAGCTTTTTTCAAACGTTGCACAATCAAATCGTCTTCTGTTGCTATATTATCTTGTAAGGCTAAAGATCCACTGGTTGTTAGAAAACCTTTTGCGTTATGCATGTCTTTAATCGCAATAGGAAGTCCATAAAGGGGTCCCATGTTCACTCCAGCAGCAATCTTCTCATCTGCATAATCAGCTTCCATTAATGCTCGATCACTATCTAATGAAACAATCGCGTTTACACTAGGGTTAATCGCTGCAATTTGTTCTAAATATTTTTCCATTATTTCTCGAACCGAAATTTTGCGTTGTTGTATAGCATTAGCAAGGTCACGTGCTGAAATAAACGTATCAAACTCCCTCATCACTACAACCCCTATCCTAATTTTTAAGATGTTCTTCAATTCAACTAGTTAAAAAATTCTGATTATTATAAAGTGATTGTAAAATATATTTCAAATACCATCTACCATTGTGTAAGAAAACTTCACATAGTGTTTTTGAAATAAAAAATGAGCCAATCATGTCGTTGATTGACTCTCCTTTTCATGCTTTTCTATAAATCTTTTGATAATCAATCTAGCTGGAGTGACCACAGGGACCCTTCCTAAGTGGTCATCAAACATACGTGTCCACCACCTTAGAAAAAGTTCTTTTAGTGGGTCCCAGATACAGAACAATAATCAACTAGTTTCAACTTTTAATTCTTTCGCTTTAATAATTCTTCTTGTTCTGAAATGTAATGGGAACTCACCCCATTAATACAATTAGAATTAGCTGAAAAAATTATAACTTTCGTACACATCACAGAAGAGGATAATCATGTAAATCTAACCGTCTTAAAAGATTCAAATAGAGTATCCATCACTTCTTATTAAGGTTCTATTTATTGCGGACAAAAAAGGGTGTGCCCCCCCTTCAATCAGGGAAAACAAGAGAAGGAGAGCTTGTCATTCCAAGTAAATGATCAAGCTCTCCTTCTCTCTTCTTCAACAACTACTGTTTCTACAGGATCTGCCGACTTCTCTCAACGTTATTCCTTCGACAAAATCCGGGTTGTGACAGACACTAATTAACTACCCTCCCGAGACTATTTTATTGTAACGGTTCATTGGAAAGTAAAAGTTCTGTAGAGGGGAGGTAATAAGCATTATAGTGACTATATTTCTATTAACATATTTTCGCCATGTTCTACAAATATACCGTTAAAACATACAATTTTTTCAAGAAATCTCTAACAAACAAAAATAGAGAGCTACCAGTCTATTCGTCAACTCCTTCCACCATATCGTTGGCCACCTATTATGGACAATCGTTTTTTTTGGGTACCCGGTACTGATACCCCGAGTTTATGTATCGTCCCTAATGAACAGTAGTGTTAACAAAGATAGATGAATGTAGAAGATCGTCTCCTAAAGGTGGACTTTCCTTTCGGGACGATCTCTCAATAGATAATATTCTTTCAAATTTTATTAAGCGCGGTATTACCTAAAACAATAAATGCATGAATACTGCAATAATCGGAATGCCGATAATTGTTCTTTCGAAAAAAACAATGATTAGCTCTTTTGCAGAAATTGGTACACCTGTTGCTAAAATAATTACTGCTGTCTCCGCAAAGAAAATAATTTGAACTAAGCTTAATACTGCTATGAAAAAACCAGCTTGAATACTTACACCAGCTTCCGCTATAAGTAAAACTGGTAAATACATTTCCGTTATCCCAACTAATGTTGAAGCCGCAATTACTTGTGCATCAGGTATACCAAATAAGGATAAAAAAGGGACCATCGGCATACCAAGCCAAGTAAAGATTGGTGTATATTCCACGATAATCAAACCTGTTAAACCAACAGCTGTAATTAAACATAAAATCTTGGGAGTTAATCGGGCGCCTTCCATAAAACCTTTTGCCAATTCTTTCATAATAGATTCTGCATCATTGGCTTTACTTACCGCACGGTTAATAGCATTTCTAAATAACTGTCCATTATATTTAACATTTACCTTTCTATCTTCATCTGTTTGAACACGCCCATTAAAATAGACATCTGGTTTTCGGGAAAGTGGAGGGATTCTAACCATAATGAATGCCGTAATTAGCACAACAAGGAAGGCTACGAAAAAAACCGTTGTAAACATCGGTAATAACCCAACCGTATTTGCTACTAAAGCCGCAAACCCAATACTAACCACACAAAAGCATGTAGCAATGGTCGCTGCTTCTCTCTTCGTATAAATATTCTCTTTATATAATTTACTCGTTACATAAGCTCCCACCGATGATGCCCCAAAAAAAGAGGCAACTGTATCGAGTGCAGCAAATCCAGGTATCTTAAATATCGGGCGCATAACAGGTTCTAGTAAAGTGCCCACAAACTGTAGTCCGCCAAATGCAATAAAGAAAGCAACAAACATTCCACCTAAGGCGACTATCAAACTAACAGGAAGAGCAATAGAACTAATAATAACCCCTCCAGTGTTATCACCTCTAACCATTTCAGGACCGACCTGAAATGCAAACATGATTGCATATACCGATGCTAAAACGTAAATGGATCCTAGCACAAGTGAGTCGGATTTATACATTTTCTTTAGCCAGTTGTCTTCTGTTATGAAATATTTACTATACAGAAAACCTAATGCATTCAATACTATAATTCCCGTGACACTCCAAAACAAGATCTCTCCTAAACCATCTACAAAAAAGTTAACAATTAAACCAAACAAAATATTTGTCCCTTCCTCACCAGTTTGAAAAGGAACAAAGAATACCAAACCTCCCAGAATTAAACAGAAGAAGGATTTTAGTAAATTACTATAATACTTTTGTTCACCTAATTCTTCTTTCAAACTTAACGTTTTTCCCGTTTCCTCTTTCAATAGCATGGGCAGCACTCCTTTTGTTTTTTAAATATTCAGAAAAATAAACAAGTGACGTTGACAAGTTATATATGCAGCTATTGTTTAGTGAGCAAGTAGGCTAATATTTGACTTATGTCAACCTATTCACCCTTAGCATTCTATTTTTCGTTGCTAGCGACGAAAGAAAAAAATCATAACATATATTGACTTCGGTCATTTATTTTCTTAAACTATCCACATCAGCACCTATTAACAAAGCAAAATATAGAAGAATAATTTAAAAATCTACATTTGACAATACAAAATATATTACATAGATATTTTGAATATGGGTCACCTACCCACAAAGGGAAAGTATTCGAGCATTTGTAGATAATCATACTGCTGATTTTTGTTTCGTAGTACTGACCTAAAACTTGTTATTAGTTGTCGCATTCTCAAGTGACTTTTACGAAAAAAGATACTCATCAGTTTGTGATCCATATAACAAATCTCCCTAGTGTTATATATATAGTTTCCCTTTGAGAGTAGAGTTAAGGGTTCTGTGAAAGGGATTACGTACGTTTTTCTTATTTAGACCTCTTTTGTAATGCGAGTAAGGAAATAAATTCGTAGACAATACTTGCTCCCAACTGAGCTGTAACCTCAGCATGATCGAGTGCTGGTAAAACTTCTACTAAATCAAACCCTACAAAATTGAGATCTTTTGATAAGTGTCTTACAAAATCTAGCCCTTCTATACTTGTTAACCCGCCAGGTTCTGGTGTACCTGTACCTGGCACATATGCAGGATCAAAGAAGTCAATATCAAATGTTAAAAAGACAGGTTTATTATTCACTCTATTTTTCACCCGTTCACTCAAGGAGGTTGGTGTTAATTTACGTAATTCGTCCGTCGTGATAACATCAAAACCCATATTTTTTGCTTCATCAACGTCAGATGGATCATAAACGGTGCCTCTTAACCCTATTTGGATCGAAGAATGTGGATCTAAAATGTCTTCTTCCAACGCTCTCCTAAAAGGGGTTCCATGTGTATATTTCTTTCCCCAGTAGTTGTCCCATGTATCACCGTGTGCATCAAAATGGATTAAACTTAATGGACCATAAACTTCTGATAGGCCTCTTAGCTCACCTAGGGTTATAGAATGGTCACCCCCAAGACCAATAGGTATCACATTATTTTCAGCGAGATGACGATAATTCTCTCTAATCACCTCATAAGTATCATGGATATGTCCAGGTATTAATGGAAGGTCTCCATAATCGATGACTGAACAGTAATCAAATGGATTAATTTTATGAAAGGCATTGGATGGTCTTAATAGCATAGAAATTTCACGTATTCCTGAAGGTCCAAAACGAGTTCCGGATCGATAACTTGCTGCTGTATCAAATGGTAGGCCTACAACCGCAATATCAACATCTTCTGTTTCCTGTACATTAGGGAGTTTCATATAAGTTCGTATTCCAGTGTATCTAGGCGCTGTCGAATGGTGGCTTGGTCCAAATTTAGGTTTATTATTCATTTTTTTCCTCCTTTTTTATGTTCCTGGCAACTATTATACTATTTTGAGTTTATTAAATATTCGGACATAATGTTGTGTATATGCTCTTTAAATTTAACATTTAGTTAAGCTAAGTCATTAGCGTTGTATAAATAGCTTCGAATTTTTCTCCGATGGAAATTAGCCAATGGTTTCAAAATTGCTTATGAAGCAAAAACAAGTAAACAAGAAGGCGAAAAAATAGGATATATTATGGGACAAGTTTATCAAGAAAGGCTATTGTTAATGTGAAGAAAATAATTAATGATAAGAGTATTCCGATGGGGATTTACAGGAGTACAATAGGAAATATCTAATGAGATAGTGAAATAATTTATAACCAAATTACATAATGTTCATCTCATCAAGTAATATGTAAGTTTCTGTTACATTTTTAATTTTTCCTTACCCCAATGTGTTTTATTTATCTAAAGTAAAGGCAACCCACTGATTTGCAGTATAAATATGCTAACAGTGGGTTACTTTTTGTTGCTTTCTTCCTTTGTTTCTTTCACTTGTACGCATACTCTCTCATATTATTTCCTTTCCTCTCACCTGGAAACTATCAAATGATAGATTGGTATATGGATTTCTACAACCATAAAATCACTAGTATCAACACAATTCAAACAAAATTAGCGCTTAGTTAGACCCTCGCCCCTTAATCTTTTTATGTCTACTAAATCCAGGCGGTGACAGGCACCACTCGTGAAAAAGGAAGCAGGAGAACTACCCCCATGCTTCCACCAGTACTTTTACGCCAATCCCTTTTTCTTCATCTGTTGTTTCCGCCACGGTAGTAATTTTGAATGCACCCATTCATTGCTTCGACATTTAATATTTCTACGGTCTGCCTCAACAAGAGCTGGATTGGTAAAACTAGAGCTAGTAATCATTTCAGCTAAGATACAGCCATGATTTTTCTTAGCTGAATCAAGCTCTCGTATTAGTTTAACGTCGATTTGTTTCCCTTTTTTATAATGTTTAATTTGAATGGCAACTTCAGTATTATGATTACGATCAAAGATGATTAAATCTACTCCACCATCAGCACCTTCAGATGTTCTTCTTGGTTTATACCCCTTGGCTTTATAGTAAAGGTAGCATAGTTCCTCGAATTCCCTCCAAGAAAGTTTCTCTAATGGTAATTTCAAGATCTCTTTTTCTGTCCTTAATAGATTTGAACTGTTATCTTTTACCGCCTTATTATAGCTGGCATTCTTCGTTTTGGCCTTCGTTAAACCAGTGTACATATTTTTGTGTTTGTTCTCTTTTTTTCTCATATCTGGAACAAAAGAAGCACAAATACTTCCCATTATAACCGCGAAAAACACTAATCCAATTATGTAATATAAATTCGTAAAATTAAATTGAAACATGATCCAAAGCCCTAGTAACAAAATAGGTCCAGCAACAACTGTATAAACATCTTTCTGCCTTTGTTTTCTAGTTGGTTTTGCCACCTGATTCTCCCCCTTCTCAACTACCTATAAAAAAACCAATTTGCACGATCCCATTCCTTTTCCTCCTTTTAGCCAAAACAAAAAGCAACCCTAAATGCTTGGGTTGCCACAAGTACGAAAATACGATCAACATAATGGTTGGCAACCCGGCTACCATAGTGAACACATTAGGCCCGTAGCTTTGCGTCCTTACCTTTCGATAAGTTTGCCGTTTTCAATTAATTAAAAAGGACTAAAATCGCATTACTATTTTACTACACAAAATGAAAATAGTCACTATCTGTCGACTGATTAATCCTGTTTTAATGGCCGTAACAGCACCATTTAACTTATACTTTTAATCAAAACGAATAAGTTATTTAATATAATAAAAAGGGAGAGAGCTTAACATGCGTGAAGAAATACTAAAGCAGCTTCGTGATATTCTTTTGAATGAACTTATTCACGAGAAGGTAAGAGTATATCTCTTTGGTTCTTGGGCAAGACAAGAGGAGAAAAATAGTTCGGATATTGATATTGCTATAGAACCAGAATTCGAACTCTCACCCATGAAATGGACTGATTTAATAGACACGGTGGAAGAGTCCACCATTCCATATAAAGTCGAGATAGTTAATTTAAATCATGTAGGCAAGGAATTAATGGAAAATGTCAAAAGGGAGGGAATCTTATGGAAAGACTTAAACAAAGAATAACATTAGCAAAAATTATTGCTCCACATGTCACCATGCGCAGTCACATAGGAAGTGGCCAATCGCCCCTCCACTCTAAATAGCTACCAAATCTGTAGCAAGAACAAAATACTAAAGGAGAGTCGATCATTTCAGCTGAATGATTGACTCTCTTTGCATTTTAATCTATAAAACTTAAGTAAACATGATAGAATTCATAAGATGTCTTTCATACGTGGACACTTGTATTTTTAAGGGGTATGACCCCCGGTATCTAAAAAAGTTTCGACAATATCCTCGTCATAGAGATCATGATACATGTAAACCATTTTTGTTTCAGTGTCATAAACCTCTTCTTCTTTTATCGGTAAAAAATTATGTTTATTATACCATTCATACCTTGACTTTATTGCATCTAATGTAAGAAATCGCCTATTCGTTTGAATTGCGATTTTTTTAATTTTGCTAATTAAATATGATCCTATACCTTGTCTCTGATTTGATGAGTGCGTTGCAATCCGTGCTATTTCCATACAGGGAAAAGTGCTATGTGGAAATCTTATCTCCATTTGAACTAAAGTAAAATAAGCAATAACCTTATTGTCTTTATTCAAAACTAAGCTTGTATTACCCTCAAACTCGATGGAATAATAAAAAGCACTCTGCGCGATAAATCTTTCCCTTGATTCATTTCCACACTTAAATCGTTTTAATTCTTCCCAATTATCTTTATTAAAACCACCGCAAAAATCCTCTATGGAGACAACGTTATACCTCTCATTTAAATCAAAGCTGCTTAGAGCGTAGTATTCTAGCACTTGCTGAATTGTCCTCATTTTTTTTATGAACCTTAGCAACTTGATATCTTTCATAAACATTACTATTTTTATCAGCCGTTACTTTTAAATAGTTATCCTTAGGCATTCTAATTTTATGTCTAGTCTCTTGGACCTGTTTCTTTCTTTCGGTGAAATTCAATTCATCAATAGCGGAGAGTTCAAGTTTTTCTCTTAAAAATAAACTCATTTAACTCCCTCCTTATAATACTTCCTATATTAAGCTTAGCACCCTATTAATATATAAGCAAATCTAACATGATCAGTTGCAAGGCGGGCTACCTTCATAGACAAGATGATGAGCTTAACTACCGCTACTAAAGTAACTCGCAACCATAGCTACTTTCGTACACAATGCCAAAAAGTGGTATTTATGGTTAAAATAGGTGGAATAATGGAATGGACATGCTTCATTATGTGGCCTGTAGGATGGTCGGTGATCGATCGTTTCCAGTTGAAGATGAATGGGCTTTGTCTTATATATCGTCATTTAAACCACCTCCCTTCTTTGGGGAGATGGCCAAGTATTTGCTAAAATTAATTTTTAGCAAGAACGAACATAAGAATCTATTATAATACAAAGTAGAGTCGATCATTTATCTGAATGATTGACTCTACTTTTCATTTTTTCTATAAACCTTTTGTTGGCGGACGCATGATACTAGGGAAAAACATGTTCATAAACCGTCCCCCATACGTGGACAGTTGTATTTTTAGGGGGTCTGACCCCTATTTATGGTGTTTACAATTTAAATTGACGAATCAATCCATTTAATTCTTCTGCCAGTTTAGCTAATTCATTTGAACTTTCTGCCACTTCTTCAACGGAGCTTGTTGCTTGTTGTGCCGATGCTGAAGTTTGTTCCACACCTGCAGCTGATTCTTCTGAGACAGACGCAATTTCTTCCACAGATGCGTTCATTTCTTGACTGCTTGATGACATGTTAGCTAAGTTATTTGTCACTGTTTCGATTTTACTTACGACATCTTTTATAGCACTCTCTATGTTTGTGAACGTCTCTCCAGTTGTTTTGATTTGCTCTGTCCCTTTTTCTACTTCTTCATAACCACCTTGTAAGGATTCTGTTACCACATTAGATTCCTTTTGGATATTAGACACAATTCCTGTAATATCCGTTACAGAATCTCCTACTTGTTCTGCCAATTTACGTACTTCATCAGCTACAACCGCAAACCCTTTTCCATGTTCGCCTGCACGTGCCGCTTCAATCGCAGCGTTTAGTGCTAACAGATTGGTTTGGTCGGCGATATCTTGGATGACAGATACTAACTTAGAAATCTCTTGTGATTGTGTATCTAATCCTTTTACCTTTTGCACGGCATCTTGTACAATTTCATCAATCTTGGACATTTGCTGAACGGATTTTTCCATTAGCTGCGCACCTTCTGTCGTCATGCCGAGTACATCAGTGGAAGATTGATAAATATCTTCTCCATTTGCATTTGCTTCTTGCATTTTTGCAGTAAAGGAATCCATTACAGAAGAAAGATCACTTGCATTGTTCGCCTGCGTTTCAGAGCCTGATGCCATTTCTTGCATCGTCGTCGATATCTGAACGGCGCCTTCTTTCACTTCATTGGCGGATTGTGTTAACTCCTCACTCTGACTTGTTACGTTTTCAGAAGCTGTAGAAACACTTTGTATAACCTGCTTCAAACTGCTCTGCATGTCATTCATACTTAAAGCAAGTTGTCCAATCTCATCATTCGTTTTTTCAACTGAAATTTCTCCAGTCAAATCTCCCTCACTAATTCTTTTAGCACCTGAAGCCAACTCATTAATCGGTTTTGTGATAGATCGGATAATCACTATAATAAGGGCAATTCCTAGCAGTAAAGATACCGAGATAACAATCATCGTTGTAACCAAAATTCCAGAAGCCGCTTCTTCTAATTCACTCGTGTACATGGTCCCTAAAACTTTCCACCCTGTCAGCTCATTGGATGAAAAGACCATTTCCTTTTGGTCTCCATCAAGTAAGTAAGAAAAGTCACCCTCTTGTTGATTAAACACTGTTTCCGTCCATTCTTCCGTAGGTTTCACCCCTATTTCTTCCGTTGGGTGCACCAAATATTGATTTTGAGCATCTAATAGGATGACATAACCTTCTTCCCCAATTTTTATACCATTTGCATATTCGGTTATGTTTTCCACACTTATATCAATTCCGATTACCCCAGAACCATCATTCATCGTTTTAGCTACTGTTACCATCATTTCTTGAGATGATGCATCCTCATAAGGTTCAGTAATCACAGCTTCTCCCTGGTTAGACTGGGCCTCTTGATACCAACTTCTATCCTTTGGATCAAAATCAGATGGTAAATCTAATTGAGGTTCTGTTATCATTTCCCCAGTATTCATACCTATATATAAAGCAGATACTTCTGGATGAAGGTCCAAATATTGCGAAAATTGTCTAAGGATTTCATCTTCACCTGCTGAAGTTTTCACCTCATTCGTAAGATAGTCTATATCATTTATTTTGGGGGAAAATGTTTCATTGATTTCTTTATCAATTACATCTATGTTATTCGATGCAGAATTAAGTATTTCATCACCTAGGACCGATTGCGCTTTTTGAAAGGAACTTAGACCGATGGCTATACTTGGTATAAAAAGAACTAATAGAAACGAAACAAGCAGCTTTGTTCGTAACTTCCAATTTTTAAATGACATGACTTTTTTTAATTGAACCAACTTATAAAACTCCCTTTTGCTCTTAATTTTGATGAGATCTTCCGTACTTTTTCATAGCCTGCTTTCACTTTTGGTGCTATCACATGCTTCTAGTAAGTCTACATTGCCATCAATGCGCCATTACCATCTCACTGAAATCGCGATGTTTTTATGAAAAATAACAACATGGTGCGATATCAAATTGATTAGTTCCCTTAGTCTCGATACATGATCATCCAATTGAATGTTCAAAACCATTTAAATAAAGTGAAACTTCATTCAGTGGGGTTTTTGCTCTCCCTACTGTGAACCTATTGGGGTGTTATCGTCCGTTAAATTCACTCTCGTAATGGCAAAAAAAAACTATCCTCAATATCGAGAACAGCCAATTAGATCATTATGTTATATACTAATTTTGGCAATCTGGCAATCATAGCAAGAAAAGCTTCTTACCTTAGACCCATGACTTTGCGTCCCATTCTTTCAAATGGTTTGCCTTTTCAATTCATATTCAGTTTTATTATAGCTGCATAACCAAACTTTAGTCTCTCAATATACAATATAATACAGCAACTAACGACCTATTTCAACGCAATTCGACATATTCCCGCAATTTTCTCAACATTTTATCTTCTCGTGCCAAACTGCTAGGATCACGCGCCAATAGAAAGTTTTTTAGGTCGTCTTAAAGAAGAACCAATCCGTATCCAGAAGCCGCGTACCATTAAAGACGTCTATCAACTGATAGATTGGTATATATATTTCTACTATAGGTGACGAACGGTGACATGCACCATTCCAATGGTATATTTTTTTCGTTATGAACAGCCCTTCTATCATATAAAATAATGTAATCGCTTCAGTAAACTGAATATATATTTTATTCAGAAAATTGTATTTACTTTTTGAAAATTAGTGTTACTATTATTATACTTTACTAGATTTTCAGCAGGAGGTAGTCGGTATGATCACATTCTTCGGAGCACTTATTTTACTTATCGGCGGTTATATTTTTTATTCTAAATTCGTAGAGCGGGTTTTTGGGATTGATGATGCAACACCTACGCCGGCTTATAGTCAATCAGATGGCTTGGACTATGTTCCAATGAGCTGGTGGAAGGGTAATTTAATTCAACTACTAAATATAGCTGGTCTTGGACCAATCTATGGTGCGGTTGCAGGTGCGCTATATGGGCCAGTCGCTTTTATATGGATCGTTGTAGGTTGTATTTTTGCAGGAGCAGTTCATGATTATTTTTCAGGCATGATGTCTTTAAGACATGGTGGAGCACAATTCCCAGCATTGGTTGGCCGCTATTTGGGAAAGCATGTAAAAACCATTATTAATGGGGTTTCGCTTGTATTAATGATTTTAGTTGCTGCAGCATTTACTGCTGGGCCAGCCCAACTAATTTCACAAATTACGCCAGTAAGTTTTATTGTGGCATTGGTTATTATTTTTTCTTATTTTGCTTTAGCAATTATTTTACCGGTTAACCGGATTATTGGTCGTATCTACCCATTTCTTGGGGCTATCTTATTAATTATGGCAGGTGCTGTAGCTGTTGCATTGCTTTTCTCGGGTAAACCAATACCAAACCTTACCTTACAGAACCTCCATCCTGGTGATTTACCAATTTGGCCACTGCTGATGGTGACAATCTCCTGTGGTGCAATATCTGGTTTCCATTGTACACAAAGTCCTATCATTGCTTGTACCGTGAAGAAGGAATCAGAAGGACGTAAAATTTTTTATGGTGCCATGATCACAGAGGGGATTATTGCCTTGATTTGGGCAGCAGCGGGAATGACATTTTTTAATGGTACGGTAGGTTTGCAAGAAGCACTAGCTGCTGGTGGACCATCTGGTGTGGTAAATGAAATTTCTACGTCATTACTTGGTACATTTGGAGGAATTCTTGCTGTACTAGGCGTTATTATTTTACCGATTACGACTGGGGATACAGCGCTTCGTTCGTCTAGAATGATTTTAACGGAAGTGCTATCCAAGTTCTTTCATATTGAAAGTAAGGTGAAAGTTTTATTAGTATCCATCCCTGTTTCGGTTCCAGCATTTTTCCTAGCAACGATTGATTATACATTCTTGTGGAGATACGTAGGGTGGACAAACCAGGTGGTAGCAACCGTCATGTTATGGACAGGGGCCATGTACTTATTGAAAAATCACAAGTTTCATTGGATTTGCGGCGTACCTGCGATATTCATGACAGCAGCTGTATGTACTTATATCTTTTATGCACCAGAAGGGTTAAACCTTGATTACCAGTTCTCTATGACAATCGGTCTTTTACTAACTGCAGTCGTCGTGTTATGGTATGTCGTCCAAATCATAAAGCACAGAAATATAAAACAACATAACACAAATTATAATGCGGCATAAACGGACCTGGGGGATGGGTTGTGATATTGAAAAAAGCAACTACATGCCGCAAGCTAGCAGCTAACCATTATTTTAAGTGAAAAGAAGTAACTACCCTACATTCTTGGTCGAGAGCGGAGGGGTTACTTCTTTTTCTTTTCAAGCATTATTTATATAATCTTCAAATTTATCCATAAGAAGTTTTGCATTGGTAATATCTGCAGCAAAATCGCGATCGATTACCTCTTTCTCTTTTTCTAGAATGTTGATCGCATCCCTAACACCCGTTAACCACTCACTGTATTTATTATATACTTCACCTTCTGCAATACCTTGGGTTTCAACAACTGAATAAATATCTTCTGTTGCTTTTAATTTCTCTAGTTCTGTTCGTACATTGATTCTATCCCCAGCATTTTCATTTAAGTAATCTTTTGGTTTATCAATTGTATACATGTTTGATAGTTGCTTCTCTAGTCCTTCAATATGGTGTTTACAAAACTCTTTAAAAGAACTTCTTGACATTCTATTTACCTCCCTGTCATAGGAGCGACAAAAGAAGGGATCATTTCCTGCTACTTCCCCCTAATTGCTCCACCTTTAGCTCGCACATAGCTATCACGATTTATCCTCGTAATTTTTCGCTCTGTACTCTGACGATATCACATTTCTCTAACTTTCTATATAACAAATTTAGTCCCATTCATTAATCATCGTTAATTCTTCTTGTTCTGCATTTTTTGTTGGTGGACACATGGCACTATGAAAACATAATAGCACTTATAAACTGTCTTCTATCGTGGACAATTGTATTCCCAAGGGACCCCGATTTGGCACCACAATCCATATGGTGATAAACTAAGCATAATAGGAGGTTGAAACAGTTAACAATTAATTGATAAAACCTTATAATAAATGGTAAAATCTAAAGTAATAAATTACCAAAATTGTAAGGGTGAATGGCATGAAACAACGAAAAGTAGGTATAGGAGAAGC